>NZ_CP044222.1:2064616-2752821 GCF_008727795.1 Nitrincola iocasae
ATGCAAAACCCGGTATCGCCACTGGCTGTATCATGGTGTTTATGCTTTCTGCTGGAAGCTATGCGGTTCCTGCATTACTAGGCTCACCCGGAAGCCGCTGGTTCACACAAATCATCTACAATTGGTTTTTTGAAGGGGGTGACTGGAACCAGGGAGCCGCTTATGCCTTTATCCTATTACTGCTGTGTATCGGCTTTATTGTCCTGGTGATGCGTCTGTTCAAGGTTGGCTTGGGAGATATCGCACGATGACATCCAACACTATTCTAAAATGGGGCATTCGCTTCTATATCACCCTGTTTTTTCTTTACCTGTTCACTCCCCTGATCATCATGTCAGCCGCCACCTTCAACGACAGCCGTTTTCCGACCATTTCACCCTGGCGTGGCACCACGCTAAAATGGTTTGAGGAACTCTGGAGCGACACCAGTATGTGGCAAGCTTTGAGCAATAGCGCTGTGATCGCTGCAGGTGTGCTGATGATTGCGGTACCTATCGGCGTTGCCTGCGCCCTGTTTCTATCCACCTACCGGGGAAGTGGCAAGCATTTTATCTATGGACTGATGCTGTCTCCCCTATTAACTCCCGGAGTCATTATCGGTATATCCACACTGATTTTCTGGCGTAGCCTGAACGTCAATGGTGGTATTCTTCTCACCATTATTGCTCAAACCACCTTTATCGCTGCTTATGTCATGCTGATGATCCTGGCACGGATGCAGCGTTTTGATCGGACCCTGGAAAATGCGGCTTTCAGCCTGGGTGCCAGCCACCTGCAAGTATTCAGGCGCATCACCCTGCCCTATCTGATGCCCGCCATACTTTCAGCCGGTGTCATCGCCTTTTTACAATCCTTCGAAAATTACAACACAACACTGTTTGTTAAGGGCCATGATACAACCCTCACCGTCTATATCGCTTCTAAAGTCAGAACAGGTCTAACTCCTTCGATTAATGCGTTAGGATTAGTCCTGATTGTGGTTACCATTCTGCTCGCTGCGGCTTATGAACTCAGGCGCCGACACGAAGCCAAGGTTACAGAGCAAGCGGCTGCGCAGATTGCACAGTCAGATTGACCTTAAATGAATCTGAAGCTCTATGATTAGGAATAACTATGCTTGCTAGTCGTTTAATTGCTCATCGCGGCTGTTCTTTGTTGGCACCTGAAAATACTCTGGCAGCCATGTCACTCAGTAAAAAACTGGGTGTAGATTGGGTAGAGCTCGATGCTAACCTCATGGGCGATGGTACAGTGGTGGTGTTTCATGACGACCGGCTTGAGCGCCTGACGAATGGGCAGGGTATGCTGATGGACTTGAGTGTCGAGGATTTAGCCGGTCTGGATGCGGGTAGCCATTTTTCAGCGGCTTACCAGGGGGAAACCATCCCGACCCTGGAGCAGATGCTCAAGCAGCTCGACCGGGATCAACTGGGATTGAATCTGGAAATCAAATGCTACCCCAGTTTCACTGCCGAACAGATTGTCCTGCCGGTTATAGCGTTACTTGAACGTCACTGGACCGCATTTGAACGTCTGATTATCTCTTGCTTTGAAACAGAGGTGCTGACGCTGATTCGCCAGCATAAACCGGACTGGCCGCTAGGTCAGTTATGGGAAGAACTACCCAGTGACTGGCAAACAACCGTGGAACAGCTCAATGCAGTCAGTGTGCATCTGGATCACACGACTTTAACTAACGCGCAAGCCAAAGCGATTAAACAGTCTGGTCTGGATTTGTATGTTTATACCGTGAATGACAAAACCACGGCGAAGCGTTTATTTGACATGGGTGTTGATGGTATTTTTACAGATGATCCCACCCTGTTTTAGTTAACCATCAACTCAGCAAACGTCAGATCAAAACCTACTCTGTAGGTGATTATAATTTATACCGGATTATCGTCTTGGAGATTTTGGCTTTGCCGATAGAGGTCTGGAAGCAGACCTAGGAGTTCCTTTTGTCGCCGCAGTCCTTTTAGAGGTCGACTTCAAACCGGGACGCGCTGCTTTTTTGGCATTAGCACGCGAATCACTTCGTCCACGTGCACCGGCGGTGGAGCCAGAGCTTCGTGGCTTAGGCTGACCTGCCGAGGCGGGTTTACGTGACCTACTGGGCGTATTTTTAGAAGATTTTGCTGTTTTAGCTGTTTTTTTAGCGGCAGGTGATGCATGGGTATCAGACTGGGCTGTCAGTTTAGCGATAGTGTCAATTTCAGCCGCTGTTAAATCACGCCAGTCCCCCAGTGCCAGGCCTTTTAACGACACATTCATAATACGCACACGCTCCAGGCGGGTAACCTGATAGCCAAAATGCTCGCACATGCGTCTGATCTGTCGATTAAGCCCCTGAACCAAAATGATTTTAAAAACAAAGGTCGAAACCTTTTCAATTTTACACTTTTTGGTTACCTGACCCAGGATGGGTACACCAGCCATCATCCCCTGTAAAAAAGTATCTGTTATCGGCTTGTTTACTGTGACCAGGTATTCTTTTTCATGATTATTACTGGCCCGAAGAATCTTATTGACCAGATCACCATTGTTGGTCAGAAAAATCAGCCCCTGTGAATCCTTGTCCAGACGCCCTATCGGAAATATACGTACGCCATGATTGACAAAATCAACGATATTGCCCTTTTCTGATGCTTCGGTCGTACTGACAATACCCACGGGTTTATTCAGCGCAATAAACACCAGGTCATCTTCTTCATAGGGTTCCAGCGTCTGACCATTCACCTTGACAATACTGCCAGGAAAAACCTGATCACCGGTTGTCGCACGCTTACCATCAATAAACACATTACCCTGCTCAATATAGCGATCAGCTTCACGACGTGAACACATGCCACTTTCACTGATGTACTTATTGATACGAGTTGATGTTTTAAAAACCATAATACCTTCCGAATGGGCGTATCACTTCACATGCGCCGCTCCTGCGCATCCATGCGCCCGCGGCATATTGCGCCACGGACGGCGCCTATGCAGAAAATGCAGGAGCAGTTTTCTGTCCGTACATCCTGTACATGCGCCCGCGGCATACCGTACATAACCAAAAACGGGCCACTAGGGCCCGTTTTTATATCGTCGCTGAACTCGAGGTTCAGATCGCTACGATGTTTTCCGCCTGAGGACCTTTCTGGCCCTGAGTCACAGCAAACTGTACTTGCTGACCTTCGGTCAGGGTTTTGAAACCTGAACCAGAGATAGCGCTGAAATGGGCGAAGACGTCCGGTCCAGACTGCTGTTCAATAAAACCGAAACCTTTAGCTTCGTTGAACCATTTGACGGTACCAGTAGTGACGTTTGACATAATATTAATCTCGATCAAAATATAAAAATTGTGAATCAATCAGCAAAATTGCCAGAAGGATTCGGTCATGCTTTAAGTAATGTTGGAACTTATGTTTTCAGAACGAGGGTCATACTATGATGCAGGACGTCGAAATGGTGCATAAATACAAGCTACTTTAAAAACAAGTTAAGTATACACCCTATTTTGTTGTTGTCAAAGCTTTATTTCACTACCACTTAAGATAGTCGCACAACCTTTCGTCCACTATATAAATAGGACCTACAGGACTCTTGGGCTAATGGGCCAGATCGGTCTGACACGCCGTGAACACATCCCTGTGGGCTCCAGCGCGCCATCCATGGCGCACAGGGTCAGCCAGATCCGATCCCATCAGCCCCCACCACTTGGGTGCCAACGTAAGGTTCATTTAATAGCAGTTCTTGTAAAACTTTCAGCCATACTGTCGAATCAAAAACTGAGTGGCCATGACCTATGCAATGAACACGCAGTTTATCTTTGGACTGGCAGAGGACTTCGAGCGGGGTGGTGATATCGCTTTGATGTGACCGTCTGCCGCCAGGACGGCGGCAGTCGAGCGGTCAGGGATGACGAAAAGCGTGTCACAGCAAAGCGATATTACCACCCCAGCTAAGCACCAACCAAAGTGATACCACCACCCCAGCATGACACCAAAAATCAACTTAACGGCTTACCAACCCTATCCAGGTACTCAGCATAACCCGCCTCCTCCATCTCCTCCACCGGAATAAAGCGCAGCGAAGCCGAGTTCATACAGTAGCGCAAACCCGTAGGATTGGGACCATCGTTGAACACATGCCCCAGGTGGGAATCAGCCGTGCGACTGCGGATTTCGGTACGTGCTGCAAACAAGGATTGATCTTCTTTTTCAACTACAGCTTCACTATCAACCGGTCTGACAAAGCTGGGCCAACCGCTGCCCGATTCAAATTTATCCGCTGAAGAGAATAACGCTTCTCCAGAAACAACATCCACATACAGCCCTACGTCCTTGTTATCCCAATAAGCATTATCAAAAGGACGCTCAGTCGCATCTTCCTGGGTGACTTGGTACTGCAAGGGAGTCAGTCGTGTTTTAAGATCTTCGTTATCAGTCATAGCCTGGCCTCATAATGTAGATTTACACAGATGCAAAGGCTTATACGGCACGACGCGCCAATTCGGGCACCGGCCCTTCAAGACCCATGGCAAAGCGGGTAACCCTTGGTTTGGCAAACGGCAGGCGTTCCGCCAGACCCAAGCCAACATTGCGTATCAGCTTTAAGGGTAGCAGGTCATTGCTGAACATGCGGTAGAACATATCCATTGATTGCATCATCAACAAATTCTGTTTACGTCGCGCCTGTTCATATCGGATCAGAGTCGTCTGACTGTAGAACGCATCCCCCTGATCCTGCACACCCAGCAGCACCTCGGCTAGCATAGCAGCATCCATAAAGCCTATATTAACTCCCTGCCCGGCTAATGGATGGATCATATGGGCTGCATCGCCAGCCAGCGCAACACCCTCTTGCACATAGGTCAGTGCATGCTGACGGCGCAGCGGGAAAAAGCCACGCTCAAGCACCTGGTTAATCTGACCCAGGCAGTCGGGAAAGGTTTGATGCAGTTCCTGTAAAAAATCGGTATCGGACAGACTAAGCAAGCGTTTAACTTCATCGGGTGTGTTGTACCATACCACTGAGCCCTGATTACCTGTCAGCGGCAGGAAAGCCAGTGGCCCGGTCGGGGTAAACTGCTGCCAGGTGATATCCTGCTGCGGGTAGTCAGTCACCACCGAGGCAACCAATGCGTGCTGGTTGTAATCCCATTTATGAATACCGATGCCGGCCGCCTGACGCACCCGGGATTCCCCTCCATCGGCACCGATCAGCAAACGGGCGACCAACTCACGTCCACCGTCGAGCTGCACCAGACTGGAACCCGGCGAGTAATCGATCGCTTGCACCTTAGCAGGACAGATCAAGTCGATGTTATCAAAGCGCTGCAGGGTTTCCAGCAGCGCCAACTGAGTGATACGGTTTTCAACAATATTACCCAGCCAGGGCTCCCCGACTTCGTCGGACTTGAATTCAGTTGAAGCCATGGACTCGCTGGATTCCCATACCTTCATGCGCTGATAAGGGCAGAGTCGACGCGAAGTAATGCCTTCCCAGGCACCTAGATTACGTAACAGATTTTCTGAAGCCACACTCAGCGCCGACACCCGCAAATCATGGGGCTGAGAGTACTCAAACGCCACTGGATACTCGTGCTCTATCACCGCGATCTGATAACGACTGTTGCCCAGCGCACAGGCAATAGCCGAACCGACCATGCCGCCCCCAACAATGACGATATCGTAGTGTGTATTCATCCGTTAATCCCTGTTAAACATGGGTGATGCCGCCCATATAGGGTAATAGCACCTCTGGAACCCGAATCCGGCCATCCGCCTGCTGATAGTTTTCCATCACCGCCACCAGCGTACGACCAACGGCCAGACCGGAGCCGTTCAAGCTGTGCAGCAGTTCGGGCTTACCGGTTTCAGGATTACGCCAGCGTGCCAACATGCGACGCGCCTGAAAATCGCCCATATTGGAGCAAGAGGAAATTTCCCGGTACTTCTGCTGGCCTGGCAGCCAGACTTCAATATCGTAGGTTTTAGTGGCACCAAAACCCATATCCCCGCCGCAGAGATTTACGACACGATATGGCAGTACCAGTAATTGCAGAATACGTTCGGCATGTGCCGTCAGTTCCTCAAGCGCTTGCATAGAGCTTGACGGCTCCACCAGGTTGACCAGTTCAACTTTCTCGAACTGATGCTGACGAATCATGCCACGGGTGTCACGTCCGGAGGCGCCTGCTTCGGAGCGGAAGCAAGGGGTATGGGCGACAAATTTCAGTGGCAATGCGGCCGCATCAACAATCTGGTCACGAACCAGATTGGTGACGGGCACTTCGGCTGTTGGAATCAGGTAGTAAGAGCGATCACCAAAGGGCAGTTTGAACAGGTCTTCTTCAAACTTGGGTAGCTGACCGGTACCCGTCAGTGAATCGGCATTCACCATAAAGGGTACATTCACTTCGGTATAACCGTGGCTGGCTGTGTGGGTATCCAGCATAAACTGCGCCAAAGCGCGGTGCAGACGAGCCAGTGGACCCCGCATCACAGCAAATCGCGAACCGGTCAGTTTGGCAGCCGTTTCAAAGTCCAGTTGGGTATCACGCTCACCCAGGGATACATGGTCCAATGGCTCAAAATCAAAGCTGGGTAACGTGCCCCAAAGACGCACTTCAACATTATCCTCTTCGGAGGCACCTTCAGGCACGCTGTCATCCGGCAGATTGGGAATACCCAGCAGCAGATCATCCAGTTCAGCCTGAAGTGTCTGCAAGGCGGCTTTAGCTTGATCCAGCTTGTCGCCTAACTGCCCGACTTCAGCCAGCAAGGGCGCGATATCCTCACCCGACGCTTTAGCCTTACCGATGCTTTTTGAGCGGGTATTGCGTTCATTTTGCAGGCTTTCGGTGTCAACTTGCAGTTTACGGCGCTGCTCTTCCAGCGCACTGAAACGCTCAAGTGGAAACTCAAAGCCTTTTTTCTTCAATAGCCGGGTAATTTCTTCCGGGTTCGCACGAACAATTTTCGGATCAAGCATGCAAGACTCTTCCTGTCACAGTATGAATCTGTCGGGTTAAAAAAATAAACGGGTAAACCACAAGCCAAGATAAAGGGCCGTTATGCACAGGATAACACTCAATAAGATATAAATCAGCGCTGCGCTAAAGTGCCCTTCATTCAGTAACGTAACGGCTTCCAGCGAGAAGGTAGAGAAGGTAGTGAAACCGCCCAGCAAGCCGGTCATCAACAAAGGGCGCATTTCGGGAGACAGGCGGGCTTTTTCCATAATCAGCACAAACACCACGCCCATTAGCAATGAACCCAACAGGTTAACACTCAGTGTGCCCAATGGCAGGCGTGAATCACTGGTATTAAGCCAGGATGACAGCCAATAACGAGCCGAGGCGCCTAAAGCACCCCCCAGAGCTACCGCAAGCATATGCATCATAAGGGATTTCCTATCAATAACGTTGCTTAGGACTTTGCTGATCCTGAGCTTTCAGATAACGCAGTTTTTCGGCTATTTTAATTTCCAGCCCTCGCGGCGCCGGGTCGTAATACACCCGATCCTGAATCGCTTCCGGCAGGTAATTTTCACCCGCGGCATAGGCATCAGGTTCATTGTGCGCGTAACGGTATTCATCACCGTAGCCTTGGGCTTTCATCAACGCGGTAGGTGCATTGCGCAGATGCACTGGCACCTCGTGTGAGGCTTCCTGTCTGACATCAGCGCGGCATTGATTAAAGGCCTGATACAGCGCATTACTTTTAGGCGCACAGGCACAATAAACGGCCGCCTGCGCTATCGCACGCTCGCCCTCGGCAGGTCCGACACGTTCAAAGGCATCCCAGGCCGCGATCGCCACTTGCATCGCGCGTGGATCGGCATTGCCGATATCTTCAGAGGCTATGGCGACCAGTCGTCTGGCTACATAGAGCGGATCACAGCCACCCTCGAGCATACGACAATACCAGTACAGCGCGCCATCCGGAGATGAGCCGCGTACCGACTTATGAAACGCTGAGATCATATCGTAAAACAGATCCCCGCCTTTATCAAAGCGGCCCCCCCCCGACTGCATCACTTCGTCCAGGGCGGCGGCGGTGATGTGTTCGCTATCACCAGCTGGCTCGGCCAGATCAGTAGCCAGTTCCAGTAAATTCAGGGCTCGCCGGGCATCACCATCAGCCGCAAGGATTAGCTGTTGCATCACGCCATCTTCAAAAACGAAACGCCGCTGACCCAATCCACGCGGCTCATCAGACAAAGCCCGATCTATCACCTGCTGGATATCGCTGTTTTCCAGTCCACGCAACAAATACACCCGAGCTCGCGATAGCAAAGCGTTATTCAACTCAAATGACGGGTTTTCGGTGGTCGCACCAATAAAAACCACTGTACCGTCTTCCACATAAGGCAGAAACGCATCTTGCTGAGATTTGTTGAATCTGTGTACCTCATCAACAAACAGCAGTGTTTTACGTCCACGCTGGGCACGTATCTGTTTGGCTTCCTCTACCGCTTGTCGAATATCCTTTACCCCTGACAGCACCGCTGACAGGGTAATGAAATGGGCATCACTTTGATGCGCAATCAGGCGTGCCAAAGTGGTTTTTCCTACTCCGGGCGGCCCCCACAGGATCATGGAGTGTACGTACCCCTGCTCTATTGCTTTACGCAAGGGTTTGCCAGCTGCCAACAGGTGCGTCTGCCCGGCATACTCATCCAGCGTCAGTGGGCGCATTCGAGCCGCAAGAGGCTGGTAACCGGCAGGCTCACTGTCAGCAAAAAGATCGGTCATCAGAAAGCGGCATCCAGAATCACATCAACATTTTCGGGTGGTTCAAACTGAAACAGCGCTTCATCCAGTTCCGGATTGAGCTGCTGCGATGACAACTGAATCACCGAGCGCTGACCCAGGGTATCATCCAGCATCAGCTCAGAAAGTACTGCATCCTTGAACAATAACCTTACCCTTGAAAATAGCGCCTCTTGAGACTCTTTAGGCAGCAGTTCAAATACGCGGACATCCTCATAGCTCTGCGTCAAACTAACCTCATAGCGTGTATCCAGTTCGTGAATACGCCCATTCAGAATCAATGCCGGTGCACTGTCGGTATTGGCTTCAGCGGGTTTCCGCGTGGCCTGTTCCAGATCAGGATCATAGATCCAGATATATTCCCCATCAGAAATAATATCCTGTGGGAAAGGCGTCAGTGTTTTCCAGATGAATTTATCCGGACGAGAAACAGCAAAGTAACCGCTGGAGCTTTCGCCCGCTTCACCCTGTTCATTGATTATGGATTGTTCAAAATCTGCCTGAAACCGATCATATCCTGACAGCAGCGAGGCCAGCTCATCCAGAGGTTGTGCACTAACAGGTAAGGTCAGTGTTAAGCAAAGTAGAGCAATCAGTTTTCGCATCAAGTGTTCCTTGTTAATCTCTTGGGGGCGGTGGGGCCAGCACTTCACGCTGTCCATTACTACCCGCTGTTGAAACAACACCGGCTGACTCCATGGTTTCAATCATGCGTGCTGCACGGTTGTAGCCAATTTTCAGTCTGCGCTGTACCGCCGATATTGAAGCCTTACGACTGTCTGTAACGAAAGCAACAGCTTCGTCATAGAGTTCGTCCTGCTCATCATCGAACATGCCAGCTGAACCTCCGCCGAACGCACCGCCTTCATCACCACCATCTGACATAATCTCATCCAGATAGTTCGGGGGCCCCATCTGCTTCCAGGCCTCAACGGTACGATGCACTTCATCATCGCTGACAAACGCGCCATGCACGCGATTGGGAATACTGGTGCCTGCCGGCAGATACAACATATCGCCGTAACCCAGCAGGTTCTCAGCACCTGACTGATCCAGAATGGTGCGTGAGTCAATTTTTGACGACACCTGAAAAGCTATCCGGGTGGGTACGTTCGCCTTGATCAGGCCGGTAATGACATCCACTGAGGGACGCTGAGTCGCCAGAATTAAATGAATACCCGCCGCACGCGCTTTTTGTGCAATTCGGGCAATCAGCTCCTCAACTTTTTTACCCACCACCATGATCATATCGGCGAACTCGTCGATCACCACAACGATATAGGGCAGCGTGGTTAAGGGGGGCGCTGGCTCATCGGCTGGCAAGCCATAGTCTTCGGCTTTCCATAACGGGTCTTTTAGCGGCTGCCCGGCGGCTTCGGCTTCCAACACCTTGTCATTGTAGCCACCGATGTTTCTCACCCCCATTTTCGCCATCAGCCGATAGCGACGTTCCATTTCACCGACACACCAACGCAAGCCACCTGCGGCCTCTTTCATATCGGTGATGACCGGTGTCAGAAGATGCGGAATACCTTCGTAAATCGACAGCTCCAGCATTTTCGGATCAACCAGGATCAGCCGCACTTCTTCGGGCGTAGCTTTAAACAGCAAACTCAGCAGCATGGCATTCACACCCACCGATTTACCCGACCCGGTAGTACCCGCGACCAATAAATGGGGCATTTTTGCCAGATTGGTCACAACCGGATTACCGCCAATATCATTGCCTAGCGCCAGGGTCAGCTTTGAACGCGCTTCAGCGAAGGGTTTAGAGTTGAGTACCTCACTGAGGTGCACAATCTGGCGTGACTCATTGGGTATTTCAATACCTACCACGGACTTACCCGGTATCACCTCCACGACACGCACACTGGATACCGTCATGGAACGGGCCAGATCCTTGGCCAGATTACTGATTTTACTGGCTTTAACACCAGGCGCCGGTTGAATTTCAAAGCGTGTAATCACCGGCCCTGGATTTACCTCAACCACTTCAGCAATTACGCCGAAATCCTTAAGTTTGTCTTCAAGCAAACGGGACATACTTTCCAGCTGCTCTTCGCTGTAACCCTGGGTCTGTTGTAATTCAGGTGCATCCAACAGCTCCAGAGAAGGCAGTTTCATCGGTTTTTTAACTACAACCGCCGCCGCTGTGCTGGTTTCAACCGCATTATCAGCATCCTCCAGCGGCTTATGTGTTTCTGATAACGGCACAATTTTCAGATGGCGGCGCTGTTCAACCTGTTGCGCTGTCTCAGCAACCAAAGGTTGATCAACTGCTGCCGGTGTGACTTTGGGTGCAACGGCTGGCGAGGCCTCAACTGCAGAGGCTTCCGGTGCCCGTACACGTGCCACCATCGACTCAAGGCGTGGTTCGCGACGTTCCTCAGTTGAAGGAGCAACAGCTGTTTGCTTAGCGGAGCTTTCTGTCGTTTTCTTAACCGGCAACTTGATGGCAGGCACTTTCAGCGCTGGAAAGCTAACGGCTGAAGCACGGCTCAGCAGTTTCGGTATAGCAAATAGCAGTTGACCGGTAAAATCGACCAACGCCAGCCAGGAAACCTCCATAAACAGGGTTAAACCAGACAAAAGCAACACCCAGGCTAAAAGCGTTGTTCCCGGCACGCTGAATACAGCAATACTGAGATCAGATAAAGCATGGCCCACTAATCCACCTGCTGTGAAGGGTAAATTAAGGGGCTGATTGGAAATATGAACCGATAACAGGATTGTTAATCCCAACAGTAATACCAAGGCACCGGTAAAGCGAAGCATCAGATAGGGAATGGCATCCAATAAGCCTACTTTTCGGCGCCACAGAAAACGTAGCGTTGGCCAGAGTATCAGTAAAGGAATAATCCAGGCAGCCAAGCCAGTAAAAGAGATCAGCAAATCGGACAACCAGGCACCGGCAACCCCTGCCCAATTGGAAACAGTCGGCTGATAGCCAGCATGGGACCAACCGGGGTCGGCAGGTTCATAGCTCCACACAGCCAGACACAAAAACAAGGCTACACCCAGGATCACGATCAGACCCGCTTCCTTGAACACGCGCGCCAGGTGTTGGCTCAGGGGTAACGGACGGGACACTCCGCGCTCACTCACATTTTTATCCTTACGCATTTATATCCAAACATTATTCAATCACAGGAGCCATATTGTGCCACAAACCACCCTCAAGACAGGAGTGGCAATAGGTTACTATTATCACGCTATTTGTTTATCATCAGCGATAAATCTTCACCGAGCCGTTTTTGATAGGACATTTTAATACCATGAGCACTAACAAACACCACAGATTGATCATCCTCGGCTCCGGCCCTGCCGGCTACACTGCCGCAGTTTACGCTGCCCGTGCCAATCTTAACCCGGTTGTTATTACCGGCATGCAGGCCGGAGGACAATTAACCACCACCACTGACGTTGATAATTGGCCGGGTGACGTCGAGGGCGTACAAGGCCCTGAATTAATGCAACGCATGCAAAGTCATGCTGAACGCTTTAATACAGAAGTAATTTTTGACCACATTCATACCGCAGAGTTGCAACAAAAACCCTTCAGATTGGTCGGCGATATGGGTGAATACACCTGCGATGCGCTGATCATTGCAACCGGTGCTTCTGCACAGTATTTAGGCCTTGAATCTGAAGAAGCATTCAAAGGCAAGGGTGTCAGCGCCTGCGCCACCTGCGATGGCTTCTTTTATCGTGGTCAGAAAGTTGCTGTGATCGGTGGCGGCAATACTGCAGTTGAAGAGGCACTCTATCTGTCTAACATCGCCGCCGAAGTCACGCTTGTTCACCGTCGTGATTCACTGCGTAGTGAAAAAATTCTGCAGGACAAACTGTTTGAACGCGCCGAAAATGGCAATGTTCGTCTGCTCTGGAATCATCAACTGGACGAAGTCCTGGGTGATGAGATGGGTGTAACCGGCATGCGGGTAAAAAGCACCGAAAATGGTGAGACACAGGATATCGATTTGCAAGGCGTCTTTATAGCGATTGGCCATAAGCCTAACACTGAGCTGTTTACCAACCAACTAGACATGCACAACGGTTACCTGAAAATTCATTCAGGCCTAGAGGGTAATGCCACCATGACCAGTATTGAGGGTGTTTTTGCCGCCGGTGATGTATCGGATCACATCTACCGCCAAGCCGTCACCTCAGCAGGTTTTGGCTGCATGGCGGCACTGGATGCAGAACGCTACCTCGATGATCTGAAAAACTAATCAAAAGGCCATACCGCCATGATTGTCTGGCTGGACAATGCGGATACCCCCTTTCCTCCCCCCGAGCAGGCTCTGGAGCATCCTGACGGCTTGCTTGCGGCAGGAGGCGGCTTATCCCCACAGCGCCTGCTGAGTGCTTACCGCCAAGGTATTTTTCCTTGGTATAATCCTGGTGAGCCGATACTCTGGTGGAGTCCTAATCCGCGCTGTACCATCCGACCATCCGACCTGCATATTTCACGCAGCCTGCGCAAGCAACTACTGCGTGAAGACTACTCTGTCACCTTCGATAATGCCTTTATTGACGTCATTAAAGCCTGCGCCGCCACTCGCTCAAACCAACCCGGCACCTGGATAAGCACCGAAATAATGGCGGCTTATTTTCGACTACACCAACTGGGTATTGCACACTCTGTTGAAGTCTGGCGGGATGATAGTCTGATTGGCGGTTTGTATGGGCTGGGAATAGGCTCACTGTTTTTTGGTGAATCCATGTTCAGCCGTGCTGATAATGCCTCAAAAATCGCCTTCAGCTATCTTTGTGTACAATTACAGCAGTGGCAATTTCAACTAATTGACTGTCAGGTCTACAATAGTCACTTAGAAAGTCTTGGTGCCGGACTCATGCCTCGCGATGAATTTCTCGACTTGCTTGCCTGCCACCTGGACGATCCAGAACCGCAAACATGGCAGTTCAACGTAAATGCTCGCCAGGTAGCAGGTAAAACTTTATGAGTGACATGCATACGTTACGTTTTTACGTAACCCCTTCTCACAATTGCAGCTATCTACCTGATCGACAGGCGAAAACCCTGTTTGTCGATCCGCAGATAGAAATTACTACCGATACCTACAGTCAGCTGTCTGAATTAGGGTTCCGACGTAGCGGCAGCCACGTCTATCGGCCGCACTGCGAAGGTTGCCAGGCTTGCCAGTCAATTCGCATACCCGTCGGCTTTTTCAAGCCCAGCAAAACCCAGCGACGACTAATTAATATGAATAGCGACCTGAAGGTCATGCGCAAGGCACCCAGCATGTCCCGGGAGTATTTTGCACTGTACAAAGCCTATATTGACGCACGCCACTCCGATGGCGATATGTACCCACCGACACCGGAACAGTTTCACCAATTTCTGATTGATGGTGCACTAGATAGTTGGTTTTATGAATTTCGTGATCCAGATGACAAGCTGGTCTGCCTTGCAGTAACCGACCACCTACATCAGTCCATGTCGGCGCTCTATACCTTTTTTAATCCTGATGAAACTCGTCGTAGCCTGGGCACCTATGCCATCCTGTGGCAGTTACAGGAAGCAAGCCGCCGGAGTATGCAGTATCTGTATCTAGGCTATTGGGTTAGAGATTGTCGCAAAATGAGCTATAAAACCGCTTTTAAGCCGCTGGAAATGCTTATTGATGGTCACTGGACGCATTTTCGACAAGAATCATTTTGAATCAGGCACTTTTTCAGGTAGAATCTGCGCCTTTGAAACCGGACAAGGTTTTAATCAACCGGTTTTAATCAACCAGTCTCAGAGGTAATCACTGAATGGCGAAAGAAGATTCATTTGAAATGGAAGGGACTGTAATAGACACCCTCCCAAACACTATGTTCCGTGTTGAGCTGGAAAACGGCCATGTTGTTACGGCTCATATTTCCGGCAAAATGCGCAAACACTACATCCGTATTCTGACGGGCGACAAGGTCAAGGTTGAACTCACACCTTATGACCTGAGCAAAGGGCGTATCACTTATCGCGCACGCTGAAAAACGGCGGTTCTTTTAGCTACCGCCGCTTTTCATTCTGGCAGACGATAAGCAGCCCTCAGGCTGCTACCGTCTCGCAGATCAACTTGATATCACCCTCATCGGCTGATATCTCCACATCCCCACCGCGTTCCGCCAGTTCTCCGAAGAGTATCATTTCCGCCAAGGGCTTCTTGATTTTCTCCTGAATCAATCGGCGCATCGGGCGAGCACCCATTTTCTCATCGTAGCCATGCTCAGCCAACCAGTTACGGGCTGATTCAGTGACATTCAAGACCACCTGCTTTTCATCCAGCTGCGCTTGAAGCTCAGTCAGGAACTTGTCTACAACGCCCTTAATTACATCCGGGTTCAGTGGTTTAAACTGAATAACACTGTCCAGACGGTTGCGAAATTCAGGTGTAAACAGGCGCTTCAAGGCCTCCATACCATCGGTACTGTGATCCTGATGAGTAAAGCCAATAGAGGGCCGACTCATGGCCTCAGCACCCACGTTGGTTGTCATCACCAAGACCACATTACGGAAATCAGCCTTACGACCATTGTTATCCGTCAGCGTACCGTTATCCATCACCTGCAGCAGGATATTGAACACTTCCGGATGCGCCTTCTCTATCTCATCCAGCAATAACACACAATGAGGTGATTTTGTGATCGCCTCCGTCAGCAAGCCGCCCTGATCAAAACCGACATACCCAGGTGGCGCACCGATCAGGCGCGATACCGTATGCCGCTCCATATACTCAGACATATCAAAGCGTACCAGCTCAATCCCCATAATACGGGCCAACTGAGCGGTTACTTCTGTTTTACCCACACCGGTAGGACCGGCAAACAGGAAAGAACCCACCGGCTTATTCGGCTCTTTAAGGCCCGCTCGGGACAGCTTAATCGCAGCCGCCAGTGTATCAATGGCTTCATCCTGTCCCAGCACTACCATTTTCAGGTTAGAGTCCAGCTTTCTGAGTAGATCTTTATCAGAGGCAGACACGCTTTTCGGCGGTATACGCGCTATTTTCGCGACAACGGCTTCAACTTCGGCGACATCTATGATTTTTTTACGATTTTCCGGCTTTTGCAGGCGTTGATACGCACCACTTTCATCGATGACATCAATGGCTTTATCGGGCATATGCTTGTCATTGATATAACGATCCGCAAGTTCGGCTGCCGCCTTAAGTGCTGCATCGGTATATTCCAGATCATGATGCTCCTCAAAACGGGATTTGAGCCCCTTGAGGATCTGATAGGTATCAGCCACGCTAGGCTCCAGCACATCCACTTTCTGGAAACGTCGCGCCAACGCCCGATCTTTCTCAAATATTCCTCTGAATTCCTGGAAGGTGGTGGAACCGATACAGCGTATCTCACCCGAGCTCAGTAGTGGCTTGAGTAGATTGGAGGCATCCATGGAGCCACCAGAGGCGGCACCAGCACCAATAATGGTATGTATCTCATCAATAAAAAGAATTGCTTTAGGTTTCTGACGAATTTCATTCAGCAGATTTTTTAGGCGCTTCTCAAAATCGCCGCGATACTTGGTACCGGCCAGTAAAGCACCAAGGTCCAACGAATAGACCACGCTGTCAGCGATAATTTCGGGCACGGAATCTTCGATAATCAGCTTCGCCAATCCTTCGGCTATGGCGGTTTTACCAACACCGGCCTCGCCAACCAACAGCGGATTATTCTTACGTCGACGCGACAGTATCTGCACCACACGCTCCATTTCCATATCACGTCCAACCAACGGATCTATGCGCCCTTGGGCTGCCTGTTGATTAAGGTTAACGGCATACTGCGACAAGGCGCTCTTGCTCTGGTTTTCTCCATCAACCTCTGCAGCATCCTCATCCGATTGCTCAGATTGAGGCGAATCACCCACACGGGATATACCGTGAGAGATATAATTCACTACATCAACACGCTCAATGCCCTGCTGCTGCAAAACAAAGGCGGCATGACTTTCCTGCTCGCTGAAAATAGCTACCAGGACATTAGCACCATTGACATCCGACTTCCCGGAAGATTGCACATGAAATACGGCACGCTGCAGCACTCGCTGAAAGCCCAGTGTCGGCTGGGTTTCCACATTGGGAATATTATCTGGTAGTAGTGGTGTGGTTTCTTCAATAAACTGCGCCAACTGATCACGCAACCGGTTAAAGTCAGCTCCACAAGCCAACAACACCTCCGCCGCATCACGATTATCCAGCAGTGCCAGCAACAGATGCTCAATGGTCATATACTCATGACGCTTGTCGCGCGCTCCCCGAAAGGCAGCACTCAGAGTTTCTTCAAGTTCTCGATTCAACATAGGGCTACCTCTTATACCTGCTCGACTTCACACAATAATGGATGCTTATTGGCTCTTGCATATTGATTAACCTGTGCCGCCTTGGTTTCAGCTACATCACGGGTATACACTCCACATACGCCTTTCCCCTGAGTATGGACCGATATCATCACTTGTGTCGCCTTTTCCTGGTTTAAATTGAAAAAAATCATCAACACTTCAACCACAAAATCCATCGGCGTGTAGTCATCGTTTAGCAGTACCACCCGATACATAGGTGGTTTTTTCAATGCCGGCTTGACGCTGGCAGTTGCCAACTGACCATCAGCCGGGTTCTGATTTTCATCCTCCGCTCCGTCACCCGCCATTGTTACTAACCACTGACTATCATTGTTCATTAAACACCTGACCTGATTGTTTTGCATCATTCGCTTTATCTGCACTTTCGTTTGATCACCGTAACGTAATATAATTCCCATTCGCAGGAGTGGTACAAGTATCTGCAGTCCCTGCATGGATGTAAAGGAACGCTGGTTTACATAAGTGTAACAGCTAGGCGTCATCATAGGATATCGGGCCAATAATGGCTCGGATGATTGGAATTCAGGGGAGCAGATAATGCAGACAGGTATAGTCAAGTGGTTCAATAACGCCAAGGGGTACGGCTTTATTTTAAGTGAGGCATTCGACGAAGAGTTATTCGCCCACTTCTCTGCCATTATGGCAGACGGTTACAAAAGCCTTAAAGCCGGGCAGACCGTAGAATTTGAGACCCAGAACGGTCCCAAGGGACTACACGCCATCAACATCAAACCCATAGAAACACCGCATATGGACTAAACTACAACCGCCTTGAATCTGCACAGGCTTTCGGAGAACAGACATCGCTACACTGATACTCTTTCACAAACCGTTTCAGGTTTTAAGCTGTTTCACCGATGCCGAAGGCCGTAAAACCTTGTCTGACTATATTAGCCAGCCAGGCTATTATGCGGCTGGGCGGTTAGATTATGACTCCGAAGGATTGCTGCTGCTGACCAATCATGGGCAGCTTCAGCAACGCCTTGCCGACCCTCGCTATAAACTTGAAAAAACCTACCGGGTTCAGGTGGAAGGCATTCCCGACGCCTCCGCCCTTGAACTACTTCGCCAGGGTGTAAAGCTCAAAGATGGCTTGACCCTGCCAGCCAAAGCCCGGCTGATTGATCCACCGGCTACTTTCCCGCGCACTCCACCGATCAGAGAACGCAAAAATATTCCGACACAATGGTTGGAACTGACCCTGCGCGAGGGACGTAACCGTCAGGTGCGGCGCATGACAGCGGCTGTCGGCTACCCAACCTTGCGTCTGATACGCTATGCGATAGGTAACTGGACACTGGATGGGCTGGCTCCTGGGGAGTCGCGACAGGAAGACGTAATGGCTCCCGAGCAGAAAAAGCCTGCTCCACCTATTAAGCGAATAGGAAAACCCATGAAGCGTCATGGAAAAGCAGCGAAAACAACACAAAAATGATATGCTAAGTTTTTTATTCAGAACCAGAATCTGCTCTCACACTCATGACTGATCACGCCCAAACCAAAGTTATCGTCGGCATGTCCGGCGGCGTAGACTCCTCCGTATCGGCTTTACTTCTGTTGCAGCAAGGCTATCAGGTCGAAGGGCTGTTTATGAAAAACTGGGATGAAGATGATGGCACCGAGTACTGCACCGCTAAAGTTGACCTGGCCGATGCCCAGTCCGTATGTGACAAACTAGGCATCCCACTGCATACTGCCAACTTTGCTGCCGAGTACTGGGACTTTGTCTTCGAACATTTTTTAGCTGAATACAAAGCGGGCCGCACACCCAATCCTGACATCCTGTGCAATCGGGAAATCAAATTCAAAGCCTTCCTTGAATACGCACAGTTTTTAGGCGCCGACATGATCGCCACGGGACACTATGTTCGCCGCGTAGAGCGTGATGGCCATACTTGCCTGCTTAAGGGTCTGGACAACAATAAAGATCAAAGTTACTTCTTGCATCAGGTCGGCGAAGCGCAACTGAAGCAGACTTTCTTTCCAGTTGGAGAGCTGGAAAAGCCTGCCGTTCGGGCACTGGCGGAAGAATTCGATTTGGTCACACATGATAAAAAAGACAGCACCGGCATCTGCTTTATCGGGGAACGCCGCTTTCGTGATTTTCTGCAACAATACCTACCCGCTCAGCCAGGTAAAATAGAAACACCCGAAGGTCAGGTGATTGGCGAGCATATGGGCTTGATGTATTACACTCTCGGTCAGCGTCAGGGATTGGGCATTGGTGGCCTTAGAGATTTCCCCGATGCGCCCTGGTTTTCCGCTGCAAAAGATCTGCAGCGCAACGTACTGATCGCCGTTCAGGGACTGCAACACCCACTGCTATTTTCAGACTGGCTAACGGCCTCTGAGATTTTTTGGATCAACGGCCAGCCGCCGCAACTTCCCTTTCACTGCAAAGCCAAGGTACGCTACCGCCAAAGCGATCAGCCTTGCTGTATAGATACAGATGGACAAGGCGGTTATAAAATTACATTCACAGAACCCCAGCGTGCTGTTACCCCTGGGCAGTCGGTTGTCCTGTATCAGGATGAAATCTGCCTTGGAGGGGGGGTTATAGAAACCACCAGCCGCTGCAAGTCCAACCAGGTGAAAGACTAGTATGTCCAGAGAACACGATGAACAGGTCATTGCACTGGCCGGTATTTTTCAGGCAGCCAGCCTGGTTGATCAGATTGCACGCCGCGGCATGGTGCCGCAAAATAGCTTTGAAACCAGCATCGCCAGCTTGTTTGTCACCAATCCAGAGCTGACCGAAGATATCTATGGTGGCGCAACAGACCTGCCCTTCAATCTGAGTACCGGGTTGCGCACCTTACAGGATGTGGTGGAAAAAAAACGTAACGAGAATAATGCCGATGTTATGCGCTACGCCCTCAGCGCCATGCACCTTGAGCGTAAACTCAGTGCTCGCCCCGATCTACTGAATGAGATAGGTAAACGCCTTGAAGAGTTGAACCGTAAGGCCCAGTATTTTGGTGACCATTCAGACGTTACTGATGACACTAAAGAAGACCGTTTTACACCCTCAGCCTTTACCCATGCCAACGTAATAGCGGGTCTGGGCGGGCTCTACCAGGACACCCTCAGCACTTTCAGTTTCCGTATTCAGGTCAGTGGTGATCCGCGCAATCTGCAAAACAGTGAGAATGCAGCCAAGATTCGTGCGCTGCTGTTGGCCGCGGTGCGAGCTGCGATGCTCTGGCGCCAGGTAGGAGGCAAACGTTGGCACCTGATTTTTTTCAAGTCCCGGGTGCGACCGTCCCTGAAGCGTATTCAGCGTTAAAATCAGGTATAATATTGCCCATTCCTTTAACCCGTAGATAAAAGCGAGACAGTTGCTCATGGAGCTTTCCGCCCTTACCGCTATTTCCCCCGTTGATGGCCGCTATGGCAGCAAAACAGCTGCACTGCGTGAATTTTTCAGTGAGTTCGGTCTGATCCGCTGCCGTGTTGAAGTGGAGATCCGCTGGTTACAACAACTGGCCGCTCACCCACAGATTACCGAAGTGCCTGCGCTCAGCCATGAAGCCGATGTGCTACTGAACAGTATTGTCAGTGACTTTAGCCTGGCAGATGCCGAAAGGATCAAGGCGATTGAAAGCCGCACCAATCACGATGTTAAAGCGGTCGAGTACTTTATTAAGGAAAAGATTAACAACAACGCTGAACTACTTAATATTACAGAGTTTGTTCACTTCGCCTGCACCTCGGAAGATATCAACAACCTGTCGCACGCACTGATGCTTAAAAATGGCACCGCCGAATTACTGCAGCCGATGAAACAACTGGTTAGCGCCCTGTCCGGACTGGCACAAACACATGCCGAACAACCTATGCTGTCTCGCACACATGGCCAGACTGCATCGCCTACCACGGTGGGCAAAGAGTTGGCCAATGTCGCCTATCGCCTGCAGCGTCAGATCAAGCAGATTGAAGCTATTGAATACCTGGGCAAAATCAACGGCGCTGTCGGTAACTACAATGCGCACTTAAGCGCTTATGCAGAAATCGACTGGGAAGCCAACGCCAAGCGTTTTATAGAAGATCTAGGGTTAACCATGAACCCTTTCACCACGCAGATAGAGCCGCACGATTATATTGCTGAGTTGTTTGATGCGGTATGCCGCTTTAACACCATACTGATCGATTTTGACCGTGATGTATGGGGCTATATCTCACTGGGGTACTTCAAGCAAAAAACTGTGGCCGGCGAAGTGGGCTCATCCACCATGCCGCACAAGGTCAACCCGATCGACTTTGAAAATTCCGAAGGTAATTTGGGTCTGGCCAACGCCATTATGCAGCATCTGGCACAAAAGCTACCCGTTTCACGCTGGCAGCGTGACCTGACTGACTCCACCGTATTGCGTAATCTGGGTGTGGGCTTTAGCCATAGCCTGATCGCTTACCAGGCAAGCTTGAAAGGCATTTCCAAACTGGAAGTGAACCCGTCCCGTCTTAATGACGATCTTGACAACGCCTGGGAAGTTTTAGCTGAACCTATTCAGACAGTCATGCGCCGCTACGCCATTGAAGAACCTTATGAAAAGCTCAAGGATCTAACTCGCGGCCAGGCCATGACCCGTGAGACACTGCAGACCTTTATCACCACGCTGGAGATTCCCGAGCAGGCAAAACAGGATCTGTTGGCACTGACACCGCACAGCTATATCGGTAATGCCATCACTCAGGCCAAACGCGTCTGAGCGCATCCATCATGCTGAACAATATTCGTATCGTCCTGGTTGAAACCTTTCATCCAGGCAATATAGGTGCAGTTGCCCGGGCCATGAAAAACATGGGATTGTCTCAGTTAACCCTGATCAATCCACGGGTTTTTCCCGATCCGGAAGCCACCTCTCGTGCAGCAGGTGCCAAAGACCTGCTGCAGCAGGCGCAGGTGGTCAGCAGCCTGGATGAAGCCATTGCCGACTGTCAGTTGGTAGTGGCCACCAGTGCCCGCGAACGTACCTTTGACCTGCCGCTGATGGACCTGGAAACAGCGGCTCAGCAGATGCTAAGTGAAAGCCCTGGCGGTAATATCGCCATACTATTCGGGCGTGAAACCATGGGGCTGACCAATGCGGAAATGCTGGCGTGTAATCGGCATCTCTATATTGACGCCAACCCGGCCTACCCGGTGCTGAATATTGCTCAGGCGGTTCAACTGGTTTGCTATGAACTTTGGCGCACTCAGCGCAAAGTACTCAACACACCGACAGAACCCGCGCCCTATCCGCGCCAGGACGAAATGACGCGTTTTTATACGCATCTGGAAAAAGTGCTGCGCGCCACCCAGTTTATCATTCCACAGCACGAAGGCCGTGTCCTGGACAAGCTCAAACGGTTTTTTAATCGCGCCCGTCCGGAAAAAACTGAACTGGGTATCCTGCGCGGCATCCTGACATCAGTTGAAGAAAGCCTTGAGCGCAAGTCTGGCCAATCGACCAGCCAACATACCTCCGATAAACACTGATCTCTGAATGGATATTATGCCCATGAACCTGCCCTTTCCGCTAGGTGATATGCCTGTCGAAACCTTTCTGCGTGATTACTGGCAGAAAAAACCACTGGTGATCCGCCAGGCTTTTCCAAACTTCACCTCACCGGTAGCGGCAGACGAACTGGCCGGACTGGCGTGTGAAGCCGATGTCGAGTCGCGCCTGATTGCATTCGATCCAGCGTCAGATAGTTGGGAAATGGAGCAAGGCCCGTTTGCAGCTGATCGCTTCAGTAGTCTGCCTGAGCGCAACTGGACACTACTGGTACAAGCTGTAGACCATTGGGTACCTGAAGCGCATGCCCTGCTGCGTCGCTTTAACTTTGTTCCCAACTGGCGAGTTGATGATCTGATGATCAGCTATGCCGTCGATGGCGGCGGTGTCGGCCCACACTATGACAATTATGACGTCTTCCTGATTCAGGCAAGCGGCACCCGACGCTGGGAGTTTGGCGGCTTGTATGATGAGCATTCTCCCAAGCGCGATGATGCCCCAGTGATGATTCTGCCAGAATGGCACGCCGAGGAAAGTTTTGACCTGCAACCTGGCGATATGCTCTATCTGCCCCCACGCATTGGTCACAATGGCATTGCAGTTGGCGATGACTGCCTCACCTGCTCCATAGGTTTTCGTGCACCCGCCATTCATGAGATGCTCAGTGGCTTTGCAGATTTTATGGGTGAACGTATTGGTCATGACGAACGCTATACTGATGCTGATCTGACACGGCCAACCGATCCCGGTGAAATCAGCGCTACCGCTCTTGAGAATACCCGGCAGCGCTTGCTGGCACTGTTTAAGGACGAGGCACTTTTCAGTCAATGGTTTGGCCGTCTGGTTACGGAACCAAAATACCCTGAACTGGCCGCTGATGACGCTGACAGTGTCAGTCATGACGATCTGTTAACGTTTCTGCAGGACGAGGGCGAGTTGTATCAAAATGAAGGCAGCCGTCTGGCCTGGAGTGCCATCGGTCACGACATTCTGTTATTTGCTGATGGTGAGCATTATGCTCTCAGCAGTGAATCGGCCATCTCGCTAGCCAGGCATCTGTGCCTCTACCAGCCTGTCGATCTCAACTGTGTAGATATTACAGATGCACAATCTCTGGATCTGCTGTGTGAACTGCTAAAGCGCGGATTGCTTTACAGTGAATCAACGGAAGACGACGATGCCTGACATCTACTGACAATACGCATCACCATGACTGACAGTTAAGGTCATGGCCAGCCAAAGCCCGCTTCAGCATAAAAAGCCAGCGGGCTTTTGTTTATACTAAAGCCTAACAACTTTGGTATAAATATCTTTAAAATCAGCTATTTCTTACTAAAAATTTAATTTTTGTAGTCAACTTTTTATAGACCAATTAAGAATATAAAAACTATTTTTTATTCCAGTAGTCAAGGTTGAAAACTATAAAAATCCAACTGAACAAAAGTCTAATCCCTAGTTGCAAATGGGCTGAAACCGCCTTAATTGCTCACTGCTGCCGCCAGCATTCACCAGCTAACAGTGTAGTAAAATTACACTATTGATACCGCCAACCCTGTAGTATGACTACACCTTTGCTGCTATGCACAAAAATAGCTTTGACACTCCCCAGACTTCACCGCATCATTCACACCAGCAACGCCCTGACAGCTGACCGTTCAGTGGCCGAAATTTAAGTTCAATTTCCTAAACCGAAAATTTTGAGAAGGAAAAACCATGTCTACTCTCGATAAAGACATTGATGCTGTTGCAAAACTAACAGAAGAGTTTGGCCCGGCTTTTAAAGGCATCAATCCTGAATATGCGGCTCGCATGCGTGCTCAGAACCGTTTCAAAACCGGTCTGGAAATCGCTCAGTACACCGCCGACATCATGCGCCAGGATATGGCTGACTACGACGCCAACAGCGCTTCTTACACGCAGTCTCTGGGTTGCTGGCATGGTTTTATCGGTCAGCAGAAACTGATCGCGATCAAAAAACACTTTGGCACCACCAAAAAGCGCTACCTCTATCTGTCTGGCTGGATGATCGCCGCACTGCGCTCTGAGTTCGGTCCGCTGCCTGACCAGTCCATGCATGAGAAAACCTCAGTACCTGCACTGATCGAAGAACTCTACACCTTCCTGCGTCAAGCTGATGCTCGTGAAATGGGTGGTTTGTTCCGTCAGCTGGATGCCGCACGTGCCGCTGGCAATGCCGCTGAAGAGAAAGCGATTCAGGACAAAATCGACAATTTTGAAACTCACGTTGTGCCTATTATTGCTGATATCGATGCCGGTTTCGGTAACGAAGAAGCCACTTACCTGCTGGCTAAGCGCATGATCGAAGCCGGTGCTTGCGCCATCCAGATCGAAAACCAGGTATCTGATGAGAAGCAGTGTGGTCACCAGGATGGTAAAGTTACCGTACCGCATTCTGACTTCCTGGCTAAAATCCGCGCGGTTCGCTACGCCTTCCTGGAACTGGGTATCGACAACGGCATCATCGTTGCACGTACCGATTCCCTGGGTGCTGGCCTGACTAAGCAGATCGCTGTGACTAACGAACCTGGCGACCTGGGTGACAAGTACAACAGCTTCCTGGACGGTGATTACATCAACAGTGCCGATGATATCGCCAACGGTGATGTAGTCGTTAAAGCCAATGGCAAACTGCTCAAGCCCAAGCGTCTGGCATCTGGTTTGTTCCAGTTCAAGAAAGATTCCGGTGTAGACCGCGTGGTTCTGGATTGCATCACCTCACTTCAGAACGGTGCTGACCTGCTGTGGATTGAAACTGAAAAACCCCACGTTGGCCAGATTGCCAGCATGGTTAACCGTATCCGTGAAGCAGTTCCGAATGCCAAGCTGGTGTACAACAATAGCCCTTCATTCAACTGGACACTGAACTTCCGTCAACAGGTATTTGATGCCATGGCTGAAGCCGGTAAAGATATGTCTGCTTACGATCGTGCGGATCTGATGAGCGTCAAGTACGATGAAACCGAACTGGCGATCGAAGCTGACAACCGCATCCGTACCTTCCAGGCTGATGCGTCACGTGAAGCAGGTATCTTCCACCACCTGATCACCCTGCCGACTTACCACACCGCCGCCCTGTCGACTGACAACCTGGCGAAAGAGTACTTCGGTGACGCGGGTATGCTGGGTTATGTTGAAGGTGTTCAGCGTAAAGAAATCCGTCAGAGCATCGCCTGTGTTAAACACCAGAACATGGCCGGTTCCGACATGGGTGACGATCACAAAGAGTACTTCTCTGGTGATGCAGCGCTGAAAGCGTCTGGTAAAGACAACACCATGAACCAGTTCTAAATCTGCTTCTCTAGCTCCTTAATCAAGGGGCTATGAAAAAAGATATTTCGTGTGCTAATTGTCTATCGAAATATCACCGAACCGCGCTACTCTTCTAAGATAGCGCGGTTTTTTTATTGTCTTAATTTGTGGCAGTGGCACATAACTTACTCGCTATGCCAGCCTGGCTAGGGTATCTATTAAGCAGCAGCACAGCGCCACCCCTCAGGTGATTCTTCAAAGAAAAGGCGGTCATTCTTGAAGGCGAATCAATAATAGCCAAGGCAATTACTCTGTGCAGCTCTTCGACATCGTCAATAGCAACGCCTGGCCCATACTCAGTCTCGTATTCTTCAAGTACACATTGGGCAGGCCACAACTTCTGTAGTGATACATGCCGCATCTCCGCTTGCTTTAGTGTTAAGGGTAACTTCAGAAACTATCCACTCAAGACATAGCTCCCTGCTGTTGTATTGATGGCAGTGCTGATCAATAAGAAACCTAATAAAATTATAGATAACAAGTGACAACCTGCATTCAACTACATGAATAAGACACGCAACACCCATCGTCGACATGGTAGATCCTGTATTAACAATACTTATGAAACCTACTGCCACGAGCCTGGTTATAACTGGCCACTCACTTTACATTTAGGTTAATCCAACTACACTGAATATAGAGAAGCTCAATTGCTTCTCTGACCGCAAAGCCCCGACCCCATGGGTCTGGCGGCATAGGTCAGAGGCCAGCCACCTTCGGGTCGCTGGCCTTCCAATGTGCTCAAATTGCACTCAAATCGGCAGAGGCGTTTCTGTTTTTACCACACGTATCACGAAATTACTGTGAATATCCTTTACGAACGGCAGGCTCTGCAATTGCCGCAATAAACTTTCATAACCCTGCAAATTACTCACCACCACTTCCAGTCGGTAATCGGCGGCACCTGACACCAGGTAGCAACTGATCACATTGGGCATTTTCAGCACGGCCTGTTCAAACTCATCACTGGCTTGGTCATTATGATGACTCAAACGCAGATCGACAAATACCGTCATACTCAGATTCAATTTCACTCGACTCAGTGAGGAGTGATAGCCGGTAATGATGCCCGCCTCTTCTAATGCGCGCACCCGCCTTAGGCAGGGTGAAGGTGACAGACTCACCTGCTCGGCCAGTTCAACGTTGGTGAGGCGTCCATTACGCTGCAAGCAGACCAAAATACGCATATCTGTGGCATCTAGTGATAATTGAGGCATATAAAATTAAAAACCTGTATTAAATTGGCATTTAATACCAATTATACACGATTTAATAGTCAAATTAGCAAGGACATGCCCGTCTTTTCAACGCCATAATAGGCTGTAACCTCAGTCTGTCATTAAGGGAAAAAGCGATGAACACAACCTTGCCTGCTTATCGATACACCGCCACAGGTACTGCCATGTATCTTGGTATTGCTGCGGCCTTACTGACTGTTTGTATCTGGTCGGGCTGGTTAATCGCGGTACGTTTTTCCAGTGGCTCAGCCCTCACAGCATTTGATCTGGCGATGATGCGTTACAGCCTACCGGCGTTGCTGTTGTTACCGTTTATGTGGCAAGCCAGAATCGCGATACGCCGCACTCACTGGTTACACCTGATCGGCATCAGTACCGGGGCTGGCATACCCTTCTTCTACCTGAGCTCCACCGGTCTGGACTATGCACCCGTCGCCCATGCGGGGTTACTGATACCTGGCACTTTTCCCGTGTTCGTGACGATGATTGCGGTCCTGATCTACCGGGAGACCCTTACACGACACAGGTTGATTGGATTGAGCCTGATTATGGCAGGTGTTACTTTGCTAATGTTTTCATCATTGGTCCAGCAGCAGGCCGATGTTTTGAAGGGCGATCTGTTACTGCTCGGTGCCAGCTTTTGCTGGGCACTGTTTACCGTATCCATGCGCGTGGCAGGTCTACCGCCACTGGCAGCGGCAGGCCTGCTTTGTTGGGTTTCCACTCTGATACTGGGGGTACTTTATCTGTTTGGCTGGGTAGAGAGTGGTTTAACTCAAGCTAGCCAGGATGAACTGTTACTGCAATTGATCATGCAGGCACTTGGAGCGGGATTGTTGGCGGGCTTTTTTTACGGCTTTGCGATTAACCGTCTGGGGGCGGAAAACACCGCCGCTATAGGTTCACTGACGCCAGTTATTGTGGGTCTCGCGGCCATTCCGCTACTGGGAGAACACTTGAGCCTTGCCGCTCTAGCGGGTATGGCGTTTATCTGCTGCGGGGTTATTAAAGCCAGCGGCTTCAGCCGCCACAAGCAAAAAACGGCAGCAATCATTCCGGCCCCGCGTGATGAGACCGACCTGTTAGCCTCTCGCTAACAGGTCGCAAAAGCGCTGCACATCCTCATCGGTGGTGGCAAACGAGGTGACCAGGCGCACGAAACGTTGATTAGCGCCGCATCGCTGTCCGGCGGGTAATGCACTCAGCCCCCAGTCATAGAACACAGCACCAGCTGCCTCTAGCTCCTCAGCCAGTTGGCTCGGCAGCAAGGCAAATATTTCATTAGCCTCTACTTTCCAGGCCAGCCTGACTCCCGGTGTGTTCTGCAAAGCACTGGCCAGCACCTGTGCATGCTTATTGGCTTGTGCGGCCAGAGTTAACCAGTGCAAATCTTTGAGCCAGGCGACGACCTGAGCACCGAACAAGCGTCCTTTGGACAACAGATGCCCAGTGCGCTTACGCCGATGCACAAAGCCCTGCGCCAGACTCTTATCAAAGAAAATAACCATTTCAGCACTGAGGCAGCCATTCTTGCTGGCACCCAGACAGAGCACATCAACCCCGGCCTTCCAGGTCAACTCGGCCGCTGAACAGCCCAGGCTCGCCAGTGCATTGGCAAAACGCGCACCATCCATATGTACCCGCATACCTCGCTGGTGCGCCAGACTCGCCAGGGTCGCAACTTCTTCCGGACTGTAAACCTGGCCTGCTTCATTGGCTTGAGTCAGGCTCAATACACCCAATAAGGGATTGTGTGGTACATGTTGGCTCTGAGTAGCCAGCAGTGCTGAAAAGTGTTCCGGGGTTATCCTGGATTCGCCGTCAGCGATGCTCAATAACCTGGCCCCTCCGGTAAAGAACTCAGGTGCTGTAGACTCATCTACCAGAATATGCGCCTGTGAGTGACAGACAATCACTTCCCAGGGTTGCACCATCGAAGACAATGCCAGGCAGTTGGCTGCCGTACCACTGGCGACAAAAAACACCTCACAGTCGCACTCAAATGTAGTTTGCACGGCCTTGACTGCAGCGGCTGTCCATTGATCCTCACCGTAGGATGCACAGATACCCGTATTAGCTTCAACTAAGGCTTTAAGCACCTGCTCCGAAGCCCCAGTTTGGTTATCACTACCAAAATACATTAAAAACCTTGCCCCTTTTGAGTGACTTAGTCAGATGACTCTTTAGTTGCGTCAGTTGCGTCGTTTGACTCATCAGTATCGACTGACTTTGAAGCGCGAGCCTCCTGCTGTTTTTTCCTGGCATTGAGTTTGCGGATCTTATCAGCCAGCGGACCAACGGTTTGAGAACCGCGACGTCCCGATGCTTCGTTTCGTGCTTGCTGCTCAGCTTCCAGACGTGCTTTCTCATAAACGGACAGGTGCTTTTTGCGTTTTTTCTGCGCCTGCTGTTTGCGGCTGGCGTAACTGTCCGGATCAGATAGCCGTTCTTTTTTCTTCGGCGCGGTTTCCATCAGGATCACTTTCACCGACTTGCGCTGTTTTTTAATGCGTGTCATTACTATTTTCTCCGGTCGCGGCTGCATTTTCAGCTTCAAGCGCGGCAAGCCGGGCCGCTTCATCTTTTTGCTGCCATTCGGTAAGGGTTTCAAAACTGATGCGTCCCAAGGTACCGGCTCGCATCTCATTAATCAGTATTTCTGACGCTTTATGTCTGTCTACCACCCCACCGGGGCGCAAACAGCCGCGCTTTCGGCCAATGACATCAAGTAGATCATCGGCAATTTCCGGCAGGTCTGTCAAACGGTAGCGCGCTCTCAGATTATCGGCATAATGATCCAGCATAAAGCGTGCGGCAAAGGTGGCAACCAACTCGTGCTCAATGGCCGTGTCTTTAATCGCACCACTTGCTGCCAAGCGATAGCCTGAATCCGGATCTTCAATTTTTGGCCAGAGTATACCCGGTGTATCAGACAGCGCCAGCCCACCCTGAACGGTGTAACGCTTCTGTTGGCGCGTCACTGCTGGCTCATTACCGACTTTCGCAAGTTTACGCCCCAGTATGGCATTCAGCAGCGTGGATTTACCCACATTGGGTATGCCCATAATCATCGCTCTGACCGGGCGCTCAGCTTTGGCTCTGGTCGGTATCATTTGCTTGCAGATCTCTGGCAGGCGTTTGACTAACTTCTGTTGTGATGCGTCCAGGGCAATGGCCCGCACACCTTCCTGACTATTGAAATGTGCCAGCCATTCTTCGGTAATCTGTGGATCTGCCAGGTCCTGCTTGTTGAGGATTTTCAACACCGGTTTACCTTTGCGGAGTTGATTCACCAGTGGATTTTCGCTGGATCGCGGTAAGCGGGCATCCAGTACTTCGATTACCAGGTCTATTTCACTCATCACTTCAGCGATCTCTTTACGCGCTTTGTGCATATGACCTGGGAACCAGTTGATTTGACTCATAGTTTTCAGACTTATATAACTTAAAGGGATTCAGTGCTACAAACTAGTGCGCTCTTACTGCAAACATTATACACTTTCATGACAACACTCCTCAGTAGAAATTAAGGTTTTCCTTCAGTATGGGCACACAGGCGCAAATTCTTCTTACCCGACAACCGATTTTTGATGCCCATCAAAAAGTTGTTGCCTACGAATTGCTGTGCCAAAGTGAATCCATGCAGCAATTGGTCAGCGCCGAAGATGATAGTCTGTCGTCAGCGGCTGTACTGGATGCCTACACCAGTATCTCAGATCAGGGTGAAGTCAAAAGAGTACCCGCTTTTATTTCACTGTCTTTTGCCTTACTTAAACAAACGGGTCTGCCAGGTCTGCCAAAAAAGCAGGTCATTCTTGAATTCAGCCTTAAAGGCGCTGAACCCAAAGAGGCACTGCGCAATCTATTGCCACTGATAAATGAGGGTTATCGGGTTTCAGTCAGTAACGTTGACGACCCCCAAGCCTTTTCTTCACTATTGAAGCTGGTCTATCTGATTAAAATCAGTGTGGATGGTAAAACACCCACCGAAATTCACGCCTTGCGACAACACCTGGCGCCCTGGAAGCGGCCGTTGATGGCCACTCATATCAGTGATTATGAAACCCTGGAACTGTGTGTATCCAGCAAGTTTAGTCTGTTTCAGGGCAATTTTCTCAGCAAACCCCGCGCGATGGCGGGACAAAAGGTCAAAGCTAATCAGGTGGTTTTGATTCAGCTACTACAGATCCTTGGCGATCCCAAGGCAACGCCGGAAAAAATTGAAAAACTGATTCTGCAAGATCCAGTTCTGACTTATAAACTGTTACGTATTGTTAACTCGGCAGCGTATGCACTGGTTAGAGAAGTGGAATCAGTTGCTCAAGCTGTTGTACTGCTTGGACTTGAACAAGTACGTAAGTGGGCAACCGTAATTTCATTGGATGCCCATACCGGCAAACCAGAAGAGTTGACACGCAACCTGCTGACGCGTGCGCATATGTGTGAACTGATTGCCGTACAGCAGAAACGTCAGCCAGCCTCTTCCTACTTTATGGTGGGAATGATGTCCGGTATTCACTTACTCTTGGACATACAACAGGATGAGCTGTTAGAACAGCTCCCCTTGGCCGACGACATAAAAGAGGCCATCAGCCAATACAGCGGTCCACTGGGTAACATATTATCTCAGGTGATGAGCTATGAAAGTGGTGAATGGGATAAGTTACCAGCTGACTTTGACGGCGAACTGTATGAAAACGCCTACCGTGGCGGCTTGAAGTTAACTAAAGACTCTATGCAAGCCTTGTACGAAACCACAGCTAGCTGACAGACATCAGAACACCTGATGCCTGTCAGCATCCTGCCAGGCTGGGAAGCTATCTCTAAAACTATTCAGTGCCGCTTTATGTAACTGACAGGTTTCAATAAAAGCCTCGCCTTTGGGATAATCACACTTAGGCTCTCCTTTAAAATCAACCAGCATTGAGTCACCGCTATAGTGATTACCTTTAGCGTCGTCCCCCACTCGATTAACACCGATGACATAGCATAAATTTTCTACTGCACGTGCCTGAAGCAATATACGCCAGGGGTGCGCACGTGGTGCCGGCCAGTTAGCCACACAAACTAACAAATCGTATTCAAATGGCTGTTCGGAGGATGATTGCTGTCGCAACCAGACGGGAAAGCGCAAGTCATAGCAGACACTAAGCAAGATGCGAAAACCGTTTAACTCAACTACGACTCTGTCCTGCCCCATGGCATAGCGTTGGTGCTCACCCGCCATACGAAACAAGTGACGCTTGTCATAAAATTTCAGTTCGCCGTCCGGTGTTGCCCAGATCATGCGGTTATAATATTCTTCGTTTTGTTTTACCGCTACGCTACCGGTAATGACACAGCCCCGCTGAATCGCCTGAGCACTCATCCATTTAACCACATCACTTTCGTCGAAGGGCTGTGCCATTTCACGAGAGTTCATAGTAAAACCGGTGGCAAACATTTCTGGTAAAACGATCAAATCGGTAACATCTGATCCTGTATCACCTAGCATCGCATCAATACGGTCACAATTTTCTACTGGATTCTCCCAGCGCAGATCACATTGCACTAATGTCGCTCGTAAGGATGAGTGCAGGGATGACATAAATGACTCCTAGACTTTTTTGGTCAGATCGGTGCTGAAATGCTTACCCATTTCCAGCGCAATCCGGCATTGTACCAAAAATTGGTTAAACACTCTGAAATCACGATCTTCAACCGGACCAGCCGTTTCAGTTTTATCGGCATAGAGTAAGCCCAGAGTTTTACCAGATACGGTCAAGGGTGACACAATCAACCCTCCAGGCCTAATACTTTGCAGATAATCATCTGGCAAGCGATTCTGCCAGCCGGGATCACGGGCATCAGGCACCAGCAACGCAACCCCGCGATCCATAATATGAAAGAACAAGCGACTGCTTTTGTCGGCCCTGTTTAGCTGGAAGTAACTCATCACCGGGTCCAATTGCTCACCTTCAAGGAGTTTAGCAACCAATTGCTGGCCAGCATTTACACTGAGACAAAATACTACTCGTTCCAACGAACAACTGGCTTCGATGCCTTCAACGCAGGTCAGCAATACCTGGGTTGTGGGTGCCTGCCCTGTCATCAGCTCATTCATTTTTTCCAGGTATTTCAACTGCAGCTGATTGTATTCTGCCAGACGCTTCTGTTGCTCAGCAGAATAGGCATCATCCTGATTTTTTCTGGTGCTTTGCTGCTCCTGCCGTGCATGCACGTAAAATGATACCTTACGGCTGAGCTCATCAAGTGATTCATTACCACTGGCGGAAACCGGCGGAATTAACGCACGGTGCGACAATCCATACTGATCAATATGATCGCACAACTGCCGCACTGAATGGTGCAGTGTTTCTTCAAGCTTTTCGGCAGGTTGGCGTGTCAGTTCTGACATCAGCTTCAACTGCTCAGTATATTCATCCCCTTCCAGTTGCGGGGAACGCTGGTAAACCTGTTCAAATAACTGATGACAGCCGGAAACAATTTGCTGATTGAGGCGTTCCTGTTCAGATACTCCCGGTTGTGGTTCACCCGTACGCAAACTACTGACCACACGTTTGGAAAACCCCCAGCTCTGAATCAAATCCCGCCCAAGCGTTAAAAATTCACCACCCAGAGTTTGCTGTTGAATATTTACCCAGCTCAAACGGCGTTGTTTACGCTGTTCCAGCATCGAGAGGTATACATCAGGCAGCGTAAAAGCGACAACAATCTCACCCAGACTGAACAGCAAACCACAAATATAGGTTTCCTCAACATCATCGATACCGGCACTGAGTGCCAGATCACGTGCGGTGGATGCATTTAACACAGCGGTAACCAGCAGGTCTTCCACTCGGCTGTTCGGTTCTTTTTCACCGAAACTTTCAATCAGCTTTAATGTCATGCAGAGGTTACGTATACGTTCAAAACCTATCAGCACCACAGCACGTGAGATAGCCGTAATTTTGCCACTGCCACGGTTATAATGATTGGAATTAGCCAGACGCAGCAACTTGGTAGTCAAATTAGCATCTTTCATCACCGCGATGGCCAGCGCCATGGCATCGGTATCGCCAGCGCTGCTGATCTGACGAATATGATTAACCGTTGCGCTAAATACTGGCAGGTCACCCAATCGATCAAGGCGAGCGTAGATAGTATTTAAGGTTTCCTGATACTTCAAGGAGATACCACACTTATCGATAGTGACAGTTTTAATGTTGTTATAAGATTCAGCATAGTCTCAAGCTCTGAGCGACTCAAGCAAAACTGACTAATCCAAACGTCGACCCTGATTCAATCTGATGACCTGATCATAGCGATCCAGGCCTTGTAAATGATGTGTGATAATCAACAAAGTTTGCCCTGGTCGGTAACTGAATACTGCATTCATAACCTGTGTAGCAGTGTGAATATCCAAGCCCTCCGTGGGTTCATCCAGAATCAGTATCGGAGCAGCCTTTAACATAGCGCGGGCAATACCCAGACGCTTACGCTGCCCACCTGACAAGCGATTGCCACCCTCACCCACTTCACGATTCAGTCCGTCGTCACCGAGCATCTCGGTCATACCCAGTTGCTCCAGTAACTCCAACATCTGCTCATCAGTGGCTTCAGGATCAGCCAATTGCAGATTAGAACGGATGCTACCGGCAAACAACTGTACCGGTTGAGATAAAACCGCCATCTGATCACGCAATTGCTGTTCAGGGTAGGACTCAACAGCCACACCGCCCACTAACACACGCCCTTGCTGGTATTGCCAAAAGCGTGATAACAAATTGATGATTGAGCTCTTGCCACTGCCCGTATGACCCACCAGTGCAACCTTTTCGCCAGGGTTCACCTGTATAGACACCCCCTGAAGTACCAGGGTGGCGTCATAGGCAAAATCTACCTGATCAAGCTGAATCTCACCCGGGCTAGTGACCAGCACGGACTCTTTGGGAAACAACATATCGGAACGTTGAGAGGTGATTTCCTGCAGATTCTCGGCAGCAGCGCGCGTTTTACCCAGGTACTGATAAGCCAGCGGCAGTGATGCTACAGCTTCAAAGCTTGCCAGCACACAAAACACCACCAGGGCCAGCCAGGCCGGTGACAGCTGCTCTGTGGTTACCAGATTGACCCCAATCATCAATGCCAACAGTGTGGTCAGTCCAGCGGCCAGCGTCATCAGTGCCGCCGTCACACCACTGACCAGACTCATTCGCAGCTGTGCTTGCAATAAAGTCTGTTGAGACTGCTGTAATTCCTGTTGCTGTTGATTCAGGGCTGAATACACATGCAGTTCTGCCATTCCCTGCACATAGGACAAAGTTCTCAGACGCAGCGAAGAGGCATAGCCAACCATTTCTCGTCCAGTCACAGCACCGAGCTTATGCCCTAACATGGGAATCAACAGACCCGACACCAGTAGGGCAACAAACAACAAGGTCCCCAGCGAAGGTGCGACCCACCCAAGGAACAAAGACACCAGTATACCCGTGACCAACGCTACCAGACTGGGAGAAAGTACCCGTAAATACAGGTTATCCAGTGAGTTAATATCCGTAATCAAACGATTCAGTAGATCAGCTGTACGATAGTGTCTCAGACGTGCTGGATTCAGTGGTTCCAGGTGGGCGTAAAACCAACTGCGCAGCTGTGCCAGCAATCTAAAGGTCGCTTCATGTGTAGTAACCCGCTCAAAGTACCGTCCTGCTGTTCTGGCTATAGCAAAACCTCTGACCCCCCCACCCGGGGTCATGTAGTTAAATGCCTGCGCTGATACCACTGAAACCCCAGCTAAAGCAGTTGCCGAAATAAACCAGCCGGAAAGGGTCAATAATCCGATACTTGACAGCAGCGTGACCAAACCCAAAAAGCTTCCAAACAGCACCCACCACAGATGCGGTTTCATCAAGCGGATAAAAGGCATTAATACTGTCATTAGCTAACCATCTCTTGTAACTGTTTTCTCAAAGCTGCATCAGCTTCAACACACTCACCTTGCTGTAACACACACAAGCGATCGGCTAACCGCATCGTCGCAGGACGGTGTGTCAGCAATAAGGTGGTACGTCCACGACAAAGGCGAGCCAACGCCTGCAACACCAGCTCTTCACTGGCAAGATCCAGGCTCGCCGTCGGCTCATCTAACAGCAAAACCGGAGCATTCTTTAAAAAAGCGCGCGCTAAAGATAAGCGCTGAATCTGACCACCAGAGAAATTGGCACCCGCTTCCCCTACCCGTGTATCCAGACCTTCTGCAAGGCAATCAATAAACTCACTGGCCGCCGCCTGATCGCAGGCGGCTCTGATTTGATCATCGGTCGCTTGCGGATTAGCCATCAATAAATTGTCACGAATACTGCCAGGAAATAACGTCGTGTGCTGACTGACAAACGCGACCTTCTCCATCCAGACTGAACGCGATAACTGAGCCAAGGGAATGGTGCTTATCCGTATTTCACCCTGCTGAGGACAATCAAAGCCTGCCAGCAAATTCAGAACAGTGGATTTTCCTGCTCCGCTAGGACCTACAAGCGCAACACATTCCCCAGGTGCTACCTGTAAACAAAAGTTGTGTAATACTGGCTGGGGTTGTTCCGGATAACTGAAACTGATCTGATGCAGTTTAAGATCTGGCTGGGATTCGGGTAACACTTGTTGACCACCCGATTCCAGATACTCCTGTTCATCAAGAAGATCTATGATGCGCTCAGCTGCCGCTATAGCTTCCTGCTTGGAATGGTAGTGTGTGCCCAGCTCCCGCAAGGGCAAATAAAACTCGGGAGCCAGAATCAACAGAAACAGCGCATGATAGAGTGTAATTTCACCACCCCAACTGCCAAAATCCAGCAAACCTAAAAAACTGAAACCCAGATAAACAGCCAGAATGGCGATGGATATAGAAGCAAAAAATTCCAGAACTGCTGAAGACAAAAAGGCCAGCCGTAATACCTGCATGGTGCGGATACGAAACTCATCAGCATTATCAGCGATAATCTGCTGCTGTTCCTGGCTACGAGAGAACAGCTTAAGTGTGCCTAGACCCTGCACTACATCCAGAAAATAGCCACTCAGTTGCGCCAACGCGCGAAAGTTACGACGGTTAGCTTCCGCTGCACGCGTGCCAACCATTGCCATAAACAAGGGGATCAGGGGTGCGGTTGCCAGAAAAATCAGTACAGCTGCCCAGTTAATCGGTAACACAAAGGCCAAAATAACCAGTGGAATGATGCCTGCCAGTGCCATTTGCGGCAGGTAGCGGGCAATAAAGCCATCCAATGCTTCAACCTGCTCCATTAATAAACTGCTGAGTTCACCACTGCGCTGGCTCTTGCTATAAGCTGGCCCCAGTTGCGCCAACCGGGCCAGTAGTTCAGCGCGCAACCTGGAGCGCACACCAACAGAGGCACGCTGACCGCTCCACTCTCTGAGCACACCCGAGGCGCCACGGAACAATAACGCTAACAACAGCATAACTAAAAGGCCTTTCAGTTCACTGAGCTGAGCGCCCTGAAACAGGGTCTCATTCACGGCACGCGCTAACAAATGCGCCTGCAGTACCAGCATTAAGCCTGCAAAAATACCGGCGGCAATGCTGAGCCGAACCCAGCGTTTCTCATTTCCCAACAGTCCTTTCAACCAGCGGGATGTGTCTCCTGTTGACTCGCGTGTTGTTGCTTGCATCGTTGCTCTTAAATTTTCGTAGGACTGCGGGTTAACTCACTATCGGATCAGCGCCACACAACGGCCCGCCAATCCACGGGCCTGTTCAAGTCGCTGGGTGTTCTGCAGTGAGTCACTGGATTTCCCACGCATCGTGGCAATGCGTGGATTGTTTACCATCGGCCTAGTGCTTAAATAGTCCAATACCTCAAGCGCCTGCCGCGGCTGATTGCAGACCAGCACCATATCACAGCCAGCATCCAAAGCTTTTTGGCAGCGTTGCGCATAACTTCCAGCAATACTAGCACCTTCCATAGTCAGGTCATCACTGAATATGACCCCGGAAAAGCCCAGTTGTTTGCGAAGTTTTTCTTTTAGCCAATAAGACGAAAAGCCCGCAGGTTCCACATCAACCTGACTATACACCACATGGGCAGGCATAATTGCATCCAGGCCATGTGTGATCAAATACTTAAATGGTTGGATATCGGACTGTTCAAGATGGGCTTCGTCACGCTCATCAACAGGCAACTCCAGATGCGAATCCGCTTGTACCCAGCCATGTCCGGGAAAGTGTTTACCGGTTGCCGCCATACCGGCTTCATGCATACCCTGCATAAAGGCCAGCGCCAACTTGGCCAGGGTTTCAGGGGTAGATGCGAAGGCTCGATCGCCGATAATGGAGCTTTGCTGCCAGTCGATATCCAACACTGGGGCAAAACTGATATCGATATCAAAGGCCCGCAACTCGGCTGCCATCAGCCAACCCAGCTCATGCGCTGAAACACAAGCCTCGACTGGATCCCGTTGATACATGCGCCCCAGAACAGCCATCGCCGGTAGTCTGGTAAAACCGTCACGAAAACGCTGTACCCGCCCACCTTCCTGATCAACAGCGACAATTAAATCGGGTCGTATCGACCGAATCGCTTGCATCAGTTGCTCAAGCTGAGCCGGATCAGTGTAGTTACGACTGAATAAAATCAGCCCGCCGACTTCCGGTTGTTGCAGGGTGATCGCTTCTTCGGCGGTCAGCGATGTGCCAACCAGGTCCAGCATCAAAGCGCCTGTTGCCATGTATTATCTCACTCAGCTGTAATGCTGACCCGACAGCCCGCCGGGATCAGTTCAAAAAGTTCAATTATATCGGTATTGCGCATGCGTACACAGCCATGTGACATAGGTAACCCCATAGGTTCAGTGTCTGGGGTGCCGTGAATATAGATGAAACGACGCATGCTATCGACCCGGCCTAGCCGGTTAATACCGCGTTCCAGGCCGCACAACCAGAGAATACGGGTCAAAATCCAGTCTCGCTGGGGATAACGTGCGGCTAAGGCCGGTGTGTAATACTCACCGGTAAATCGACGACCGACAAACACCGCATTTGCGGGTAAGCCTGCACCAATTTTAGCACGAACATAATGCAGACCGACGGGCGTACAACCACTATTTTCAGTATTTCCAACACCCTTTAGCGCCGTGGAAACGGCATAACTACGAATCAGTTCGCCTTGAACAAACAACAAAAGTCGCTGTTCGGCAACCGAGATGTGAAGGGTTTCAGCGGTCATCAGATACGGCAGAAATAGGTTTTTTCACCACGTGCTTGCATGCCTGCAGCCAGTACCGGAATCATACGATGTAAAATTCGCTCTATTTCGGCACTGTCTTTGAAACTGCTTTTTTCCAGCGTCAGCAGCATATGGTAGTTAGACAACGTAAACACTATCGAACCGAGCAAGAAATGCAAACGCCAGAAAAACTCATTATCTTCCATGGGTGCCGCATCTTTACGCAGACAATCCATGAACTTTTCCAGTCGATGCCAATACTCAGAAATGAAGAATTCACGCAGCTCTTCCTGATTTTTCATATACGCCAGCTCTAACAGACGCATAAAAACTGACAGCGAAAAAGTATTTATCTGGCTTACATTCAGCAGCGCACGCATCAGAATTTCAAGCAGTTCTTCAATGCGAACAGGTGAAGGGTCAAGCAGTCGATCTTCAAGCGCTGCCTCAATGTCATCACAGAGCGGTTCCATCAGGCGCTCACAGACAGCATTAACCAACCCCTGCTTAGAGCGGAAGTGGTAATTAACTGCAGCCAGGTTTACATCAGCGGCTGAGGTTATTTGTCGCATGGTGGTTTCAGTGAAACCCTGCTCTGCAAACAAGGATTCTGCTGCCAGAATAATCCTTGTAGCGGTTTTCACTCGACGTTTCATCACCATCTTCCGTACACTCCCTTAAAGACGAACCTGCGTTTGAAACTATTTAGAGCCTATTATACAAAATTTACGCTGAATGTCAGTGATAATGATTACATTAAGGGCCGCTGACTGATTCGCTGCCACCAACGCAACAACAAACGGTCAGAAGAATCCGCCGCCAACTCACCCAACCTGTCCTGCAAGCCCTTTTTATGCTCATAACTGACTTTATACAGGTCAGATTCTTCAGCCGCTTGCGTCAGATATTCATCACTGGTGGCCAATTGGTCCACCAACTTCTCCGCAAGGGCCTGGCGACCATACCAAATTTCACCGGTTGCCACTTTGGCAATATCCAACTGAGGACGATACTCGCTTACAAAAGTTTTGAATAATTGATGAGTTTCTTCCAGTTCTTCAACAAACTTTTCCCGCCCCTTATCGGTATTCTGGCCAAATACAGTTAAGGTGCGCTTATACTCACCCGCCGTCAGTATTTCGTAGTCGATATCGTTTTTCTTGAGTAAGCGATGAAAGTTGGGTAATTGCGCAACCACACCAATCGATCCCACAACGGCAAAGGGTGCGGCCAGGATTTTGTTGCCGATACACGCCATCATATAACCACCGCTGGCAGCGACCTTGTCGACACAAATAGTCAGATTAATCTGTTTACGCCGTAAGCGCTCCAGTTGCGAGGCGGCAAAGCCATAGGCATGTACCATGCCACCAGGGCTTTCCAGGTTCAGCACGACCTCATCCTTCTCCGGGCGAGCAATGGCAAGGATAGCGGTGATCTCTTCGCGCAGATGCTCAGTGGCCGAAGCGCTGATATCGCCATCAAAATCCAGCACATAAATGCGTTTTTTATCAGTTTCTTCCAGCTCACCTTTTTTGGCCGCTTTGCGACGGGCCTTGGCATCCGCTTTTTCCTGTTTGCGCTCTTGCTTGATGCGCTGACGCAGCAACTCATCATCCAACACCGCTTCTTCCAGCGCTTCGTACATCTCCTTGTACTTGTCATTAAGATTTTTTACTTCAACATGCCCTTCAGACTGCTGATGACGACGGCGACTGACCAGACTCGCCGCAACAATTATGACCAGCAAAATTGCTAATACCAATGTCAGTGTTTTGGCCAGAAACAGGCCATATTGTGTCAGAAAATCGATCACCATCTTCTCCAAGTACAGGGAATTGCATCAGGTTCGCTTTCGCGGCGGGCTAATGTAACATATATACGTAATAATGAGCCCGGAAGCCACTGCATGAGCACAAATATTACACTTGATAAAATCGTCGATAAACTGCCCGCAAAATTTAACCCGGAGCAGGCCGAAGGTTTGAAAGCCATTTATCAGTTCAGGATTGCTGATGCGGCCTGTTTTTATCTGACCATTGCTAACAGTCTCTGTAACAGCTGTTATGGCGATCATCCGGACCCCGACATTACCCTACTGATGGATGAGGCGACCCTGATTCGGGTAATTAGCGGCGAACAGGATGGCATGAGCGCCTTTATGAAAGGCCAGCTGCGGGCCGAAGGTAACGTCATGCTGGCCACTCGCCTGGGTAAACTCTTCAGTCGTTGAGTCGTCCGGACAGAAAATGCTCAATCAACTGTCCCGATATGGCAAATGCCGGTGGCAGAGAGGGTAATTTATCGGCAGAGAACCAGTCAGCGGCCAGAATTTCAACACCATCAGGTTGCAGATCTCCACCCGCATATTCTGCAAAAAAACCTAACATCAGCGAGTGCGGAAAGGGCCAGGACTGACTTTTAAAATAGCGAATATTAGTCACTTCAATACCCACCTCTTCACGTACTTCTCTGGCAACAGCCTGTTCAGCTGTCTCACCCGGCTCGATAAAACCCGCCAGGGTACTGTAGCGCCCGGGAGCAAAATTGGCCGCATGTGCCAGCAAACACTGATCACCCTTAGTAATCAGCACAATAATACAGGGCGACACGGGGGGATAGTGTACGTGACCGCAGCCCGTGCACTCCCGGGCTATTTCTTCTTGCGCATGCCGTCGCAGAGGAGAAGCACAACAATGACAAAACTGTGCCTGCTGTTGCCAGCGGGCTAACTGTGCCTTGCGTGATAATGCTGCAAATTCAACCTCATCGACCGCTTGTGACAAAGCTTCACGTAAATTTTGCATAATCCGCCCTAACTTACGGCTTAGTATTAACCATTCTGCTTAAGCCATAGACAATTACCCGCTGATTTTTTATCCAGCAGGGTTAAAAATACCTCATGTGCCTGCAACTCTTCATCAGAAGGTTCTATAACCCTGAGATTAAAATTTTCTGCATTAACCGGGCGTATGCCAACCACGCCATCGTCATCCTCATTATCACCTTCCTGACCCAGCGCAAGCGCCGTCTGCCCCCCTGTCAGCAGCAGATAAATTTCGGCCAGAATCTTCGAATCGAGTAACGCGCCGTGTAATTCACGATCAAAATGCTCGACACCAAAGCGACGGCACAGTGCATCCAGATTATTTTTTTGCCCTGGAAATTTTCTCCGAGCCAACATCAGCGTATCGGTTACCTTCGGGCAAATATCTGCCATCCGCTCGGTATAACCGTTGCGCGCTAACTCCGCATCCAGAAAGCCTATATCAAAGGCCGCATTGTGAATGATCAGCTCAGCTCCGCGCACAAACTCAATAAAGGCTTGGCTGATGGCGGCAAATTTTGGCTTGTCCGCAAGATCGGCATTGGTGATCCCGTGCACAGCGATCGCTTCAGCTTCTATCTCACGATCCGGTTGGATATATTGATGATAAGTGTTACCCGTAAGCCGGCGTAACTGCATCTCAACACAGCCAATTTCAATAATATTATGACCCTGCGCCGGATCGATACCGGTGGTTTCCGTATCCAGGATAATCTGTCTCATCAAGCTTCTCGTCTACCAAATTCATCTACACCACGATTCGCCAAGGTATCGGCTATCTCATTTTCCACATGACCGCTATGACCCTTTACCCAGCACCACTCGACCTGATGCCGAGCGACCTGTTCATCAAGCGCCTTCCATAGATCAGCATTTTTCACTGGCTGCTTAGCAGCCGTCTTCCAACCATTTTTTTTCCAGCCCTTCAGCCACTCGGTAATCCCTTTGCGTAAATACTGTGAATCTGTTGTTAAACGTATCTGGCAGGGCCGTTTCAGGCATTTAAGCGCCTCCACAGCAGCGGTCATTTCCATGCGATTATTAGTCGTATCTGGCTCACCACCATACAACTCTTTCTGCTTACCTTCATAGCGCAACAAGGCACCCCAGCCACCTGGCCCAGGGTTCCCCTTACAAGCTCCATCGGTGAATATTTCCACTAAACTCAAACTGACTTCCCTCTGGCGGTTTTATTTCGTGCGGATGGCTCTGCCACCGGAAAAGGGATAAGTTTACGCGTTTTCCACGCAGGTTTTAATGGGGTAACCCCTGCAACATCCTTGCGAATAAGCATCATCAACACCACACCGCTATAGGTAGGGAAGCGCGACACCCACTTTTCAAGAAAAACCATGCGTTTACGCCAGCGCTCATTTTCCAGCGGTGGACGATGAAAAGCACTGACGCTTTTAAGCTCGGTCAAATCCAGCAAACGTACCCAGTCATTCAAGCGCCAATGACTGAACCCATGAGCCACCCACGGCACCCTGGCACCACGTTTACTGCGTCGACAGATCCCCCAAAAACTGGCGGGATTGAAGCTCACAATCAACATATGGCCACCAGGTCGCAGTACTCTTGAGGCTTCTCTTAGCACCTGATGAGGCTGATCAGCAAAATCCAAAGCATGGTGCAAAATCACAACATCCATGGTGCTATCGGTCAAAGGCAACTCGTGAGGCTGAGCTATGATGGTATGTTCATCCATACCCAGTGCCATGCGCGGACAAAGCATCACCTTATGTGAAACCGGACTCGGCTCATACAGCTTTACCGATGCGTCATAACCTATTTGTACCAAGTGGTATCCAAAGGCTGTATGAATCAACTGATCAGCCATCTGGCGTTCACAGGCCGCTATTTCCTGGCCCAATGGCGAAGCAAACCAGTCTTTCAGGCCTTCGGCCAGGCTCTCGGCAGAAAGGTGTTGTGCTTGACTCATACAGTGTCCTCTGTGGTATGAAATGCAGGTTACAGCAGATTATTTCCCCACTGACTAAACATGCCATGCTTAATTACAGTACAATCGATTAAGGCTAAAGTTTTATTAACCGGAGCATAATATGCTTAATCTGACCCCCATTCCTGCATTCAACGACAATTATATATGGGCAATTTGTCACCCTGAAGCACCTGATTCAGGCGTCATTATAGTAGACCCCGGCAGTGCAGATTGCGTTCAGCAATGGCTTCAGGAAAACAGCAGAAAACTCGCTGCCATACTCATCACCCATCATCATGAAGACCATACTGGCGGTGTCACTGAGCTACAGCAGCAAAATGACTATTGTCCAGTGTACGGGCCATCCAACTCACCTTTTGAGGGTATTACTCAACCTTTGACTGAAGGTGATCTGATTTGTTTACTTGATACGGCTTTTGAAGTCAAAGCTGTACCTGGCCATACCCTTGATCATATCAGTTATTATGCGCCGTCTGCGGGTTTATTGCTTTGCGGTGATACACTGTTCATGGCTGGCTGTGGACGACTGTTTGAAGGCACTGCTGAGCAGATGCAGGCTGCCATGGATTATTTCGCCAGCCTCCCCGATGATACCCGGGTTTGTGCAGCGCACGAATATACTCTGTCCAACCTGGCCTTTGCCCATGCGGTGGAGCCGGAAAATCAGGATATACGCGTCATGACCGAGAAATGCCGCAGTATGCGCGAACAAGACCTTCCCACCCTGCCCTCAAGAATCGGGTTAGAAAAAGCCATTAATCCGTTCATGCGTACCCGAGAAACATCTGTCATTCATACAGTTTATGGTCATAGCGGTGAACATCCGGACTCACCAGCGCAAACGCTGGCGCTGCTAAGAGAGTGGAAAAACAGTTTTTGATTGCGTCTGTGTGTTTGACTGATAGAATGTGCGGTTAAGTTTATATTCAGGTTCGGATCGCCATGTCTAAATTACGCACAGGTTTACTTTCTCTGCTTGCCGCTGTCGTTGTCAGCGGCTGTGCCAGCAGCAAACCCGCACAGGACGTCAGTCGTAATATATATGATAAACATTACGTTGATGAGAAAAGTCTACTGATTTCCAACATACGTATGGGAAATTTATATCGACGTAGCACCCCCTCACAACCACTGGAACCGGTGACTGCCTGGGATCTTACCCGCGAACACCTGGTTCTTGAACCGAATCGAGAAGATATCAGAGTGGCGCGGGAACTGGACTGGCTTACCGAAAATCCAGAGCACCTTACTACCGTCAGCCGCCGGGCATTACCCTACTATCACTATATTCTTGAACAGGTACTTGAACGCGATATGCCTGCTGAAGTCGCGCTGATTCCGTTTATTGAAAGTGGTTACAACCCCTTTGCCGTCTCATCAGCAAGAGCAGCGGGCCCTTGGCAGTTCATTCCCGGCACGGCTCGCAATTTTGGTCTGGAAAGTAACTGGTGGTACGATGGCCGTCGTGACATTGTTGCTTCCACCGATGCCGCCCTGAACTATCTGTCGATGCTCAATAAAATGTTTGAAGGAGACTGGCTGCTGACCTTTGCTGCATATAATGCAGGTGAAGGAAATGTGCTGCGTGCCATAAAACGTAACAGCAAAGCCAATCAGCCCATTGACTACTGGTCATTACGTCTGCCCGGTGAAACCATGCGTTACGTTCCAAAATTGCTGGCTACGGCAATAATGATACGTGATGCAGATAGCCTGGGTGTTGAGTTAGAGGCCATACCTGCTGAACCCTACTTCACCGAAATCGATACGGGTGGACAACTCGACCTGTCTCAAGCAGCCGCACTGGCTGCAATAGATTTGGATGAATTGAAACGTCTCAATCCAGGCTTTAACCGCTGGGCGACAGCACCGGAAGGCCCTCATCGTCTGCTGGTTCCGGTTGATCAAGCCGATCAACTCCAGAGCGCACTAATTTCATTACCCGCTGAACAAAGGGTAAATTATCAACACTATACAATTAGTGCAGGCGATACATTGGGTGAAATTGCGCAGCGATACAGCACTACCGTTTCTGCCCTGCAACAAGCAAACAAACTAAAAACTACCAGAATTCGCATCGGTCAGACCTTGCTTGTTCCGTCAGACAGCACCAATATAGCATTCGAAACCACAAGGTCTGAATCAGGTTAAGACGCTATGATAAAACCCCTGCAACACACTACGCGCATTACGGCAATCATTCTTTTATTTAGCCTCGGCAGTTGGAGTTTTGCAGACACATCCACCACGCATGGCATCGCCATGCATGGTGATCTTAAATACCCGGCTGACTTTACCCACTTTGATTATGTCAACCCGGATGCCCCAAAAGGTGGCCGTGTTGTGCAATCTGCCGTCGGCAGCAGCTTTGACAGCTTTAACCCGTTCATAGTCAAAGGCACACCCGCTGAAGGTATCGGTCTACTGTACGATAGCCTGACTACCAAATCTGATGACGAGCCATTTTCTGTATACGGACAGCTTGCAAAAAGCATAACCCTGCCAGATGATCGCAGCTGGATCGAATTTGAACTACGTAAAGAGGCTGTATTCAGTGATGGTGTGCCAGTCACAGCCGAAGATGTGGTAAACACCTTTCAGTTACTACGTGAAAAAGGCAGTCCATTTTATCGTACTTACTATGCTGATATCACCCTCATCGAAGCACTCGATAGCCACCGGGTTCGCTTTGAGTTTGCTGAAACAGAAAACCGCGAATTAGCGCTAATTGTCGGTGAAGTACCCGTACTGCCTAAACACTTCTGGGATCAGCGTGATTTTGAAGAGTCTGGTCTGGAAATACCTATCGGCTCAGGCCCCTATCTACTGGCCAGCTATGATCCAGGACGTACCATTACCTATAAACGAAATCCAGATTATTGGGGTCAAGACCTGCCGGTACAGCGCGGTCGCTATAACTTTGATGAATGGGTTTTTGATTATTACCGTGACGGTACCGTTGCACTGGAAGCCTTCAAGGCAGGCCAGTATGACTTCCGCACCGAATATTCAGCCAAGAACTGGGCAACCGGCTATAACGGTTCAGCGCTGAATGAAGGACGAATGATCAAAGAAACCATCGAGCATGAAAACCCCACCGGCATGCAGGCTTTTGTCATGAATACCCGGCGCTCACTGTTTGCTGATTCCCAGGTGCGATATGCCTTGGCGCACGCCTTCGATTTTGAGTGGACCAATCGGGCTATTTTTTACGACGCCTACAAACGTAGCCACAGCTATTTTTCCAACTCGGATATGGCCGCAGATGAATTGCCAAGTGAACAGGAACTTACGATACTTGAGCCAGTGAGAGAGCAACTCCCTGAAGCCGTCTTTACACAGGTTTATCGTGCACCACAGACAGATGGAGGCGGCAATATTCGCATCCAAACACGTAAAGGATTGCACCTGCTGGCTGAAGCTGGCTGGACCCTGGATCAGGGCGTATTACGCAATGAACAAGGCCAACCCTTCCGTTTTGAAATACTCATATTCCAGAATAACCTGGAACGTTTGATCTCGCCGTTTATCCGCAACCTGGAGCGCATGGGTATTCAGGCCAATATTCGTGTCGTGGATATTTCCCAATACATTAATCGTCTGCGTGATTATGACTTTGATATGATCGTCGGCAGCTTTGCTCAGTCAAATTCACCAGGCAATGAGCAGCGTGAATACTGGCACTCCTCCAGCGCTGACCGTCCGGGAAGTCGGAATTTGATTGGTATCCGCAATCCAGCCATTGACTATCTGGTGGACCAACTGATTCAGGCCCCTGACCGTGAACAGCTGGTCTACCGAGCCAGAGCACTTGACCGCGCTTTGCAATGGAACCATTATGTTATTCCGCATTACCACACAAACGCATACCGTATTGCCTACTGGAACAAGTTCGGTATACCCGATATTCGCCCAAACCATGCAATAGGTTTTGATACCTGGTGGATTAAACCCTGATGGTCGCCTACATTGTTCGACGTTTACTGCTGATTATTCCAACGCTGCTGGGCATATTGCTACTAAATTTTCTAATTGTACAGTTGGCACCCGGCGGACCGGTTGAGCAGACCATTGCGGACCTGCAAGGCTTTGGGGACACTACAGGAGAGCGTATCGGCAGCGGTTCGAGTTCAGATATGGCCTCGACACAGTCGTCAGAGGGCACTGGCTACAGGGGCGCACAGGGACTGGATCCTTCGCTAATTGCTGAAATTGAAAAAATGTATGGTTTCGACAAGCCTGCACATGAACGCTTTGTGAAAATGCTGATCAGCTATATTAAATTTGATTTTGGCAGTAGCTTCTACAGCAATAAAACCGTGATGGAGCTGATCATTGAAAAAATGCCAGTGTCTATATCCCTGGGTCTTTGGACCACTCTGATCGCTTACCTGGTATCGATACCCCTGGGCATTCGTAAAGCTGTCCGTGATGGTACTGCATTTGATATGTGGACCAGTAGCGCGATCATTATCGGCTATGCAATCCCCAACTTTTTGTTCGCCATTCTGTTGATCGTGCTTTTCGCCGGAGGCACCTATTTTGACTGGTTTCCACTGCGAGGACTAACCTCCCCCGATTTTGATGAAATGACACTGCTACAGAAAATCGGCGATTACTTCTGGCATCTTTCGCTCCCGGTACTGGCTTCTGTAATTTCCAGCTTTGCGACATTAACCATGCTGACCAAGAATGCATTTCTGGATGAAATTCACAAGCAGTATGTACTAACCGCAAAGGCCAAAGGCCTGAAAGAAAACCGTGTGCTATATGGTCATGTCTTCCGCAACGCCATGCTGCTGATTATCGCCGGAATGCCCGCAGCACTGATCGGAATATTTTTTACCGGCTCACTGCTAATCGAAGTGATTTTTTCACTCGACGGACTAGGGCTGCTGGGCTACGAGGCCGTAATCCGACGCGATTATCCGGTAATTTTCGGCACCCTGTATATCTTCACTCTGGTCGGTCTGTTACTCAAACTGGTGAGTGACATCACCTATACACTGGTCGACCCGCGTATCGATTTCAGTAGCAGGGAGGGCTGATCCATGACACCAATTATGCGCCGCCGCATTGATGCGTTCCGCCGTAACCGTCGCGGCTTCTGGTCGCTGTGGATTTTTCTGGCATTATTTATCTTGTCTTTGGGTGCTGAGCTGATTGCCAATAGCAAGCCAATTTTGGTCAGTTATCAGGGCAGTCTCTATTCACCCGTTTTAAATAATTATTCTGAATTGGAGTTCGGAGGAGAGTTTGATGCACCCGCCGACTTTCGTGACCCCTATATACAATCGCAGATTGAAGCCGCGGATGGCTGGATGCTTTGGCCAGTCATCCGCTATCACTACCAGACCATCAACTACGATTTACCTTCACCAGCCCCCTCTCCGCCCTCATGGGAAAACTGGCTGGGTACCGACGATCAGGCCCGTGATGTCATGGCGCGAGTGATCTATGGCTTTCGTATTTCGATTGTCTTTGCCTTGGTGCTGACACTGGCCAGTTCCGTTATCGGTGTCGCCGCCGGGGCCGTACAGGGCTATTACGGCGGCAAAGTCGACTTATTGTTTCAGCGATTTATTGAGATCTGGTCAGGTTTACCGGTGCTGTTTCTGCTGATTATTCTTGCCAGCCTTGTTGAGCCCAACTTCTGGTGGCTACTGGGGATCATGTTACTGTTTTCCTGGATGCAGTTGGTCGATGTAGTGCGTGCAGAATTCCTTCGAGGACGCAATCTGGAATATGTCCGCGCTGCCAGGGCACTGGGGCTAGGCAACTCGACGATCATGTTCCGCCATATACTACCCAATGCCATGGTAGCCACCTTGACCTTCATGCCATTTATCTTCAATGGCTCGATTGTGACACTGACAGCTCTGGATTTTCTCGGGTTTGGCCTGCCACCCGGTTCACCCTCACTGGGTGAACTGATCGCTCAGGGCAAAGAAAACCTGCATGCCCCCTGGTTAGGGCTATCCGCCTTCTTTACCCTGGCGCTAATGCTGACCTTGTTGATTTTTATCGGCGAAGCGGTACGGGATGCCTTTGACCCACGCAAAGTCAGTTGAGCTTAACGATGCTGCGCATGTAAACGCACATAAAGACGTCGGGTTACCTTAGCTACCAGGGTGCCCTGCTGGTCACGAATATAGACTACAAATTCAGGAAAACACTTATCACCACCAGCAGTCATTTCACGAATTTGATGCAGTTGCGCTTCCTCAAGATGAAATTCAGCTGTCAGGCGGCCAATTCCTGGTGAAATAAAATCAATATCGGCTGACTTATCCCAGATAATATAGCGCTCATAGCCCAGGCAACCGAATAGTAACAGGGCGTAATAAGGATCGGTCATAGAGAAGAGACTACCGCCGTACTGGCTGGCATTAATATTTTTAGTCCAGGGGCGCCACTTTAGATCCACCCGTGCCGAGCGAAAGTCAGGACTGATGGACACCAGCTTGATGCCACTGAAAAACAGCGGTGGCCAGAGGTTCATCACCCGGCGAAACAGGTTAGGATTACGGAACAAAAACGCTTTCATACTTGGCATACCACTGGGTAAATAATGGCATGCTAGCATCTGATCCACAGGTTACGTATAACAAAAAGCGTCAGATTGACTGTACAGAAAAATCATATCCCGGCAGGCATTCAAAGCCCGGTTTGGCAAAATAGTAACCCTGCATCAACTTAACCCCTTGCTGGCGGAAATACAGCATTTCAGCTTCAGTTTCAATGCCCTCAGCCAGCACAGTGATTCCAAGCTTGGCACACATACCGATCAGGCCCTCAACAATAATCTGTTTGACCGAATCGGTATCAATATCACGCACCAGTTCCATATCAATTTTGAGTATTTTAGGAATGAAACTGGCAAGCATATTCAACCCGGCATGACCGGCACCAAAATCATCCAGCGCGGTAATAAAACCCTGCTTTTCATAATGTTTAAAGATATTAGTCAGGTGCGCGCGATCATATACAAATTCGGACTCGGTAATTTCAAACATGAGTTTTTCAATCGGAAAACCGGTTTCCCGAGCCGCAGCCAACGTACTGCGAATGCAATGTGCAGGTTCGTAAACGGCATTAGGCAAAAAGTTAATACTTAATACCTTATCCAACCCCAATTCACTGGCCAAATGGATAGCCTTAACCCGACAAGCCTGATCAAAAGCATAACGATTTTCATCATTGATCCGACTGAGAATACTATAAGCTGACTCAGCCTGCGGACCTCGCACTAAGGCTTCATAGCCAAAAATCTCACACGCTTGCATATCCACAATGGGCTGAAATGCAAACGTAAACTCAAAACCCAGCGGCACAAAGCAATAGCCACAACCGGGTTTTATCAAGGATTCAGGAAACTGAGTAGCCAATACAAGGCTCCTTTTCAAACAAAATTCAATTTGAATATATTAGCCTTAGCATAGCAAAAAATCAGTTAAACTGAACCCGAATAGTGTTTAACCTTGATTTGCATCATCCAATGGTCTGAGGTTATTTTACGGTCTGACTGGCTCGCGTAAAGCCCATCAAAGAAAGTTCCAGTACCAGTGTCTGGTCGGTATTGAAAGGGCGAAAACCCACCTTGGCAACGCTGCCCGAACGAAGTGCTGTCAAACGGCTTTCGTCCAAAGGGATTGCTACCAGACACCCTTCCTGAACACAGGTCAAGAAGGGTGCGCTAAACTCTTCACCTTCATCAACCTGCATCACCACCCCTGGACGTACATCCAGTCCCAGCGGCATAAGCAGTTGCATGATCAGTTGATTATCCAGCTTGCTTACCGTCGCTCTTAGTAGTCGGGTATTACCCTGTTCATTTTCCATGTTCAACACTTGCTGTATTTCACAACGTTCCTGGCCCTGAACCTCGGCGCAGATACCGACCCAGTCCTGATACGCTGTTGTTTGAGGTGTTTGTGCAAAAGTAACTGAAGAAAGAAACAGGGTCAGCAATAGTGATGAACGAAGGATATTCATTTTAATCATGTTAACTCGCCGTCGTGGTAATAATTGAGAAATTTATAGTGACAGAAACTGAGCCGTTCTGCCAGAACCTATCACGAACCTCCTTGTTCGCTCAGGCCCCATCTCCTGTCACACGCGAGTCTTTAAAGGGAAGACAAAATTTATAATTTAGTCTAGTTGTGAATCAACTGAATGTCCTGAACAAAAAATGAACGTTCCATCACTATGTTAAGAGATTAATGAACCTGGTCATCATCTGCCGGTTGACTGACCGACGTAATCCCTTGTTTCAGCATCGCCAAGCTTTCAGTCCGTGAAAGTGATGTCAGATGTGCGTAAATGGGTGCTAAATAATGTTGATGACGTATCTGTAAAAAGAGCTCGTCAGAGAGATTGGCAAAACGCTGTTCATTGACAACATAGCACCCCGTCACATTTTGTACTTTATTACCCACACGAACCTGCATGTTCAATGGTGTAAATAAATTGTGACTTTTCAGAAACCGGCAAAAAGTTTCTGTAATCACTTCCATCTGTTGTAATTCGCCAAGGTAGAGTTTGACCTGTTCAATCACCTCAGCGGGTTCACCAGATTCGGAAAACAACGGCTTACCTTCATGAGTGCTGATAAGTTCAGCACCTTCATCAATACACACAGTAAACATCTCATCTTCCCCCAGACGAGCCAACGCAAACGGATAACGTCTAATCACAGCGGGAATATAGGATGCTTGCCAACGCCCTTCCTCAGTTACGAACAGATTTTCATTCTGCTCCAGTCCTAACAAGGCAACCGGATAGAATTTATCCTGGGCCGGGTCTTCGAGAAACACTATCGGATATATCGCGGACGCACGGGCAAACTCATGCACCATAACCGCTGCAACGTGCACGTCGGCTGCAAATTGAAAGCCATTGATAGGCTGGATACGCAACGGCTGATGTTGTTCTTTGTTCAGTGGAACCAGTTTCTTAAACATAGGTAGGTCTCTGATCAATTAATCGTGATGGAAATTCGTTAGGCTGAAATCCGCAAGGTTAAAGTGGGTCAATGCTGCAACTTAGGCCTGCAGGAATATGCGAATCAGGATTAGGTAATGATAAACGCACCCGAAAAGTACCACTACCGGCGTCAATGACAGGATCAACTGCAATCACTTCAGCATCATGCACTGTATCCAAGTGCTGCAAAGACACCTGATACCTGTCGCCGGGAACTACCTGGCCAAACTGGTCCAGTGTCATCACCGCTTCCACATACAGAGGATCCAACTGTACTAAGCGAAAAATATGACTCTTTTGGATCAAGTCGCCAACATCGGCATAGCGTTCAACAATAATACCGGAAAAAGGGCTTACTACCCGGCGTAGCTTCAATTGCTCTTGTTGGACCGTTAGCTCAAGACGCGCCAATTGCTGTTCAGTGCGGATATCATCGACTTCCTGAGCAGGTATCAGGTTACCTGATTGCAACTCCTGAACACGTTCCAGACGCCGACTGGCATAATCTTCACGAGCACGCTGCATGGCGATCATCGCCTGCTCTACTGAGAGGTCAAGCTCAGCCAATACAGCCCCGCGTTCTACACTTACCGAACGATCTGCATAAACCCTGGCTAGTACGCCCTCTACAGGAACACCCAGTTCGGCATCCAATGAAGGTTCCAGCAAACAGCTCAGTACCGATAACTCAATTGCCTGAGCAGGTGCCGCGATTGCAAACGCACATAGCCAGGCGCCTATCGGTGGTTTAATCCAACGCATGTTTCACTCCATTTTACCGGTAAAGGAAAGTGACCGGCGTAAATTAAATTCGGCCTTAAGTAACTTGGCACGGATACGCCGATGCAAACGCTCAAGCATCCATTGAGCCGATCGGTAATAGGCACGAGCAACCCACCCAATCAGCCGATTTTCAGGACTAGAACGCAACAACAAACGCAGTAGACGATTCAGAGGCGGTAGCCAGTTGCTCACCAGTTCATCTTCCAGGGACAATATTTCCTGCCAACTTCCGGGTTCACCCTGCCGGGCACAACGCCCAATTAGTTGTCGATCGATGCGCTGGTTGTCATGCAATTCAGTAATCAGTACATGTAAACCACCCAATGCGGCTACACCTGCCTGTAGTTTGATATCTGTCCCGCGTCCGGCCATATTGGTTGCAAGGGTGACGCGACCACGTTGGCCTGCCTCAGCGATAATTTCAGCCTCAGTCTCATCCTGACGTGCGTGCAGCACTTGATGTTCAACCCCGCCGTATTGCAGACGTGCCGACAAGGTATCAGCCGCCAGAATCGAACGGGTGCCAACCAGTATAGGTTGTCCCCTGAGTTGGCATTCAATTATGCAGGTTTCTATTGCCAGCCATTTTTGCTCGGCGTCGGCAAAAATCTGACTGGGGACTTGTACACGCTGGCTGGGTTTATGCGGGGGGATACGGATCATCCGCAGGTTGTACACCCGACTGATCTCCCCGGCAATTTCACGACAGGTACCCGACATTCCGGAAAGTTGTAGAAAACGACGGAAAAATAACTGAAAGCTAATTTTCGCCAGAGTAATTCGAGGCGGTGTCAGAGACACATGCTCTTTTGCCTCGATCAGCTGTTGCATCCCTTTTTCCCAGGAACGATCCGGCATAATCCGACCGGTATGCTCATCAACAATCAACACCTTATCGTCGCGAACAATATAATGAACATCCCGTTGAAAACGGTGTAACGCACTGAGCGCCTGCAACACAGCCTCTTCTCGCCGAAAACGGTTACACCATAGCCCTTCGGCATCAGCCGTCAGTTGTTCCAGCAGTTGGCGGCCTGATAGCGTCAGGTCAATTAGCTGGCGGTTTTCACTGTATTGAAAGTGTTCAGCTTCTTGTAGCTGTCGGGCAAACTCAATAGCGCTGACATAAAACGTCTCTTCTTCTACTGAACCACCAGAGGATGAAATAATCAGCGGTGTGCGCGCTTCATCGATCAGAATACTGTCCACTTCATCCACGATAGCAAACTGCAATCCCGGTAACAGTACTTGTTGCTGCCAGTGGCCAGTGTATGCATCCAGGAGCATTTTAAGTGGTGACACGCGATCATCCAGAGCTATGCGATCCTTGAGGTAATCAAAGGTCAGCGTTTTTCCGGTGCAGTAAACGATATCAGCCTGATACGCCTGGCGTCGTTCAGCAGGTCCAGCATCCTCAAGCACCCAGGCCGTGGTCAGTCCCAACCATTCATAGAGTGGCTGCATTTCGGTTGCATCCCGCTGAGCCAGATAATCATTGACCGTCACCACTTGAACTTGTCGGCCCGACAATGCTGCCACAGCGGCTGCCAGGGTAGCAGTCAGAGTTTTGCCTTCACCAGTGTTCATCTCAATCAGAAAACCCTGCACTAAGGCGTGGCCACCACGTATCTGTACATCATGATGGCGTAATCCCAGCGTCTGTTGCGATGCCATTCGGACCAAGGCGAAGGCCTGAGCCAGAGACGACTGCTGCAACCCCTCCCGACGCAATTGTAAGCGCACATCACATAGGGCCTGTTGCAGGGCTTCAAGCGTTGCACCCTGCAGATGAGTTTCACACGAAGCTACAGCCTGCACAAAAGCCTTCTGTCGTGCCTCATTCATCAGGATCAGGCGTCGGAATAGCGTTGCCCCCCGATCCCATAGGCGCACCAACCAAGGATCTTCATGCCAGTCGGTACGTTGCGGATACTGAACTGTACGTGTTTGTAATGCATACATGGGATCAGATTCCGAAACGACGAATAAAAAGGTCACGCAGGCGGCGGTATATCTGCCGTGCCGCTGACTCATCCGTATGTGCAAAGCGAACGTAGACACGCCCCCCCAAAGCTTGCACTGCAAAGTTTTCAGGGTGCAGCAACTCCAGTTCAAACAGAAATACTGGATTGAGTGTTTGGGGCTGACTTCCCGGAGCAGCGTCAGGACTCAAGCCAATTTGTCCTCCTCCTTGCAATGACAGTGCCAGGCTTGGCAGATCACGCGTGGCTGCTGGCACAGCTCGCAATATTCGAAGTGGGTGTGACTGATGTACTGAGTCAGCTGATCGCATAGCTATATTGACACTGTCACTGCGAATACGGTCAACATCAGCCTGATCAACAGCGACTAGCAGGGTAAAATGTGTAGGGTCCAACAGATAACCAATAACATCACCTCGATGGTACCAGCGACCCATAAAGTCATCAGGTGACGACATAACAAACTCACCTGCATGTGGACTACGGATTTCGAACGCATCAATACGCTGCTCTAGTGTAACGATACGCTGCTCAACATGCTGGCGTTCTTCCAGTAGATTCTGCGCCAGGACTCGGTCTGTGCCTCTTGCCAGTAACAACTCGGCATCCACTTCAGCCATACGTGCCCGTGTTTCTTGAAGTTCAGCAGGCAAAACAGGCTCATCACAATAAAGCAACGGCTCATCGGCTTTAACAAATCCAGGCTGGTGTAATAGCTGCTGGCCGAAACAGTCGGTCCGTGCGCGGACCTGCGACTGTTCCGACATCCACACCACTCCCTCGACAAAGGTTGCCGAGGGCAAGGGTAACACCCCGACCAGCCATACCAGCAAGGTAACCACCGTAAAGCTGATCAAATACAAGCGAGGACGCTTTTCACTGATCAGTGGATCGCTATAGGCAACCTTGATAGTTCGACTCAAGGGCAGCAAAATCATCAAAAAGAATGCATAAGCCGCCAGTAACACCCCAATGACAAAAAACTGGGAAGCAACAAACAGCAGAATCATCCCGACAATAAACATCCGATATACAAAAGACAACAGCGCAAAGCTGATCAGCCAGGCAGGCTCTCCTGCTGTTACCCGTGGCGGCTGTATGCCTCGATCAATACGTAACAAGTAACGTTTCAGTAAATAACCAAAATACTGATTCGCTTTGTTCCCCAGATTGGGAATTTCCAGCCAGTCACTGAAAATGTAGTAGCCATCGAATCTTAATAATGGGTTCAAGTTGAATAATAGGGTTACCACACCCGCAAGGATGACAATATCGTGCAAAAATACTCTCAACAATCCTGGCTGTGTCCAGGTCCAGAGCCACAGAGCAATACTGGCAACAAATAACTCAATCATCATTCCAGCCGCACCCACCAGCATGCGCTGGTATTTGCTCTTAAATGCTATGGCGTGACTGGCATCAACATAGGGAATCGGGACCATCACCAGAAACATAAGTCCCATTTCATGGCACTGACCGCCAAACAGTTTGATCGCAATACCATGACCCAGTTCATGGATTGCCTTAATCAATGGAAACACCAGGATCAGGGTAAAGATATACTCCGGGGTAAACACCAGTCGGGTCAAGTCGCCGGTCAGCTCTGGCCAGTGCAGTGCTGCCAGACTGATACCGAATAGCAAGGTGATTAACCAAACCGCCAGCAACAACGGGCGCGCCCAGACTGGAATATGACCCACCAGGTATCGCAAAAAACGATCCGGATCAATCAACGGCATCCTGAGTGCCAATGGATTGGCAATGTATTGCTTAAGCCGATTGCGTCGTGCTTTGATCGAACGTTCACTGAGTTCTTCGATATCAGGCGTACGATTGCTGGTCAGCACTCCGATCTGGTTCAACTGAGTCATCAACTGCAACACCTCATCCTGACTCGGCGCGTCATCTTGTAGCTGCTCAACGGCCTGCTTCCATATTTGATCAAGCGTGGCTTGCCCATCCACCAGCGACAGGATGCAATAGGCTGTCGCATTCAGTCGCAAAAATTTCCCGCTGGCCAAATCCTGAATAACATGCCAACGCTGACCTCGATAGACGTGTCGAAAAATCCGGGTTTGTGTGCGTAACCGCGGAACCAGATCAGCCAAGCGATACCAGGATGCCGAAAAAAGAGATGACATCAGCGACCCAACCACTTCCACAATTGCAGACGTGACCAGTCCACCAAAGTCCGCGTCCAGATCCAGATTAGTCGTTGCTGACTAACCTCTACCTTAGCCACACCTTCCATACCAGGACGCATGGCAGGTAACAGCTGTGCAATTTCGGCTTCAACGCGAAACAGGTTTTTACCATCACGCGCTTCGGCTACGGGTGTCACTCGAATCACCTCAAAATCGATTCGGACCTCAGGAAAAGCTTTCAGTACCAACTGCCCTTTTTGCCCCTCATGTATGTGAGCCATATCGGTTTCTGACAAATCCAGCACCAAACGATACTCATCCAATGGTGCCAATTCAAACAGCACTTGTCCTTTAGTAACGGGTAGTCCCAGATCTTGAGACAGATCTCCCCGGGTGATCAACGCAGTAAAAGGCGCACGGATCTGAGTACGGTTTAGCAGTGAGCTGGACAATGCCAATTGAGCTTCGGCTTGTTCGATTTGCGCTGCTGCTACCCGTGCCTGAGCTGTATCCCGCTGCGCCTGAGACAAACGCATCTGGCGCTCAAACTGTGCCAACTGGCTTTGCCAGCGCAGTTGCTCAAGGCGCAGATCTCGGTCATCCAACTCGGCCAACACCTCGCCTTCTTCGACAGTCTGACCCGCCCGGTAGTGAGCAGCCATGACATAACTGTCAAATGGGGCTGACAGGGAGCGATTCAGTGCTCCCTCTAAACGAGCATCGGCAGATAAACGAAAAGTACCTTCAGCCAGCACGAAGAATGTACTCATTAAAATCAATAGCAGTACCAGCAGCTTGGTACCCAAGTAACGTGGTCCAACCAAACGTTTCCAAATATGCTTAATACGCCTGCCTAGATAGCTAAGTAAGGACAGTTCAGATTGACGTTTTTCCAACAGCACACGCCCAACTACACTGGCAATGGATTCTGCTAATTCCGGCTGTCGTTCATCGGGAACTTCGGCCCATTCGAAACAGATGGCACCGTAATTTTCAGTATCCGTCATGAAGGGTACCGTCAATACCGTGTGATTACCCTGTTCACGGATCAATGCCTGATGTGCACTGAATGTATCCAAGCTAGCCTGTTGCAGTGGCCAGCACAGACTGTGCCCCTGGTCTACGGCCTCATTCATGGCGCTTTCAATGCTCTGCACCAGGTCAATTCGCCGGGTAAATTCAGCACTATTGGAAAGCGTTACCATACGAACGCTGCGCCCGGAACCAAAACCCAGCGCTATCCGATCGCAGTCCAGATTCACGGCGGCCTGCGACAACACAGCCTGGCAGGCATCCTGTAATGACTGCCCCCCAACAGAGGACATCAACAAATCAAGCAGAACCATCAGGCGCTCGCTCAGCTCACTGTCGCCAGCATGCTGATAAGTCTCGGTACGTGTCAGTATCCAACCCAGGCCCCACTGCAGCCATTGGCGTTGCTCTACCGACAGACTCTTTGCCGTCAGACCAAATACCCCCAGTAATGCATCTCCCTGCTGAATGGGTACCACCCAATGAATAACAGATTCACTGCGCTGGCTTAATGGACGACGTAACTGCATCACCTGTTCACACAGACGCATCAACGCCGATGAACAAGGCGTATGCGGAGGATGTGTCACGACTGGCTTAAACGGCCCCTGATCTGCGGGCCCTAATACCAACACGGCCTCATCAAGACCAGTCAGTTCCTGACGCAGTAATGCCAACCAACGCACAAAAAAGTCTGACTCAGATGCCTGTTGCAGCTGTCTGAGCCAATCATTGGACGTTTCTGTGGCAACGATGTCAGAGTTTGACTTCACCAAATCTGGCTTCATATTCTTTCAGCCCCATCTCCAGCAGTACTTTGAGGCGCTTCGCTGCATGGGGTGTCAGCAGAATACGATTGGATAGTTTTACACTCACTTCGGTCTGACCTGTTTGCCAAGCCTGATTGGAACCGAACAACAACATGATCTCCTCACGCGTACCCATGACATTGCAGACATTGGAGTAGTGGGTCTGCATTTCACTGTCATCCCAGTGAATTTTGGGGGACTGTGCTGGACTCGCTTCTGCGGCTGTTTTCAATTCGTTTTCATCACTCATTCATTCATCCCCTTCGGAGCGGTTATATAGTTGTTGTTTCAGCATTATCTTCAGCTGCAGTGACCTCAATCAAGATATCGACCCATTGAGCCTCTTCAGTCTGAGGATTCTGCATGCTCAGTCGTACCACCAAAGGTGAACTGCTCAGAGGCAGGCTACCAACCAGTCGCAATGAAGGCCCCTTACCCAGCAGTTGCAGTGTATCCGGTAATGGCGACCCGTCAACCAGCGAAACACCAATCAACTCTGCATCGCCCAGTATTCGACCCAGCAAGGTCTGGAACGGCTTATCCGCACTAACCTGCATAGCGACAGGCGCCACCAGGGTACGTCCACCCGTTGAGTGGGTTGTCAGACTGGCAAATCCGCTTTCAGCAGGCAGAACCGACAGCGTCATACCATAGCTGGTATCAGGATCTGACTCGACAACCGGTGCCAGAGAGACCTGTAAAGGACTAGGCTGTTGAGACGCTGCACCCTCTGTCAAAGGGTTACCACTGGTGTTGTTCTCTGTTCCAGGAAGACGCAGATACTGTTCTGGATCGGCAATCGGCGTACCCACCAGATAACCGTTACCCATCAAGCTAACATTGCCTGGACGTTGTAGATCATAGCTAGTGCTGAAAAAGCTGAAATCGGGTACCAACCCAGCCAGCCGCTGGGTAAAGCCATCGACGCTCTGCTCATAGATCAACCATCCACCCTGAGCCTGAATTGCATCAGCACCCTGACCCGTCTGGTTGAAAAATTGATTACCCGCCGACAATATCACTGGACGCAATCCAGTCGCGTCAGCAACTACCGATTGAGTCAGCCTGAGATCCTGCTGAGCACGTATCCAGACATTATCAGCCTGAACACCATCCGTCAGCACCTGGCCAACTTCCAGACTCCCCAGACCCGCAAACATTAGATCACCGCCCAGGTCCGCCGCCAAAACTGCCACCTGATTAGCATTTTCGGTACGGAAGAGTGTTGTAGAAGCTGTATTCAGCGCATTCTGCGGCTGCGTCAGCAGCGCATCCCCACTTGCCTGCAATTGCAGCTGATTAGCAGTAATCATTCCAGCGGTTGCCGTGCGCAGTAAAGAGCCATCTGCAGCGTTTAAACTGACACGTCCTTGCTGTCGAGAACCCGTGGATAGCTGTTGTGCGAGTTGCAGATCCCCGCTACCACTAATCCGCAGGTTTATATTCCCACCGGCGGTGAGAATGCCATCCGTTTGCCCCTGGCTCTCGCTGTGTCCAAGACTGGTGATCACCCTGTCAAGGGTAAAACCGCTCTGGTTCACTAACTCGAAGTCGGCATGAGTCTGCGACAACCGCACCGCCACACGGTTTAGTTGATTGCCGGCATGACTCAGATCGCTGCTCTGGGCCGCAACCAGTCTCAAGGCGTCGGCGCTGATGGCTGCATTGCCTGACTGGACACCACCTTGCAACGCTTGCAGGGTAATCACACCAGCGGTTTGGTCAGCATCCAGCGCTTGCAGCAGGGTCAAATCACCTTCGACACTGCGAAGGGTAATATCTGTGGCCGCTGTGATGCCCTGCACCCCAGAAACCGTATCAATCTGCAAGTTTCCAAGGTTGGTATAACTGGCTCCCGCTGCAGCACGTGCCGCCAGTGTTGTCACACTGTTCTGGGTATTTTCCAGACGCAGATCGCCCACACGGGAAATCAGTTGCAGACCCTGCGTCAGAATTTCACTACCACTGTCGAGCAGTTGGCTGATGCTGGCAGCCGCCAGTCGGACAATGCCAGCAGTCGTTGTTGTGCTGATACCCGCATTCAGTGACAGTGCCTGATCGACATCCAGATCGATTACACTGCCCTGACCTGCGTTCATGCCACTGAGTGAGGTGACACTCCTATCCAGCTCACTGCTGCTATTAACAGCATTAACCTGACTGATCGCCAGATCATCACCGCTATGCGCAATAAACTGACTGCCAAGACTCTGAGAGGCCAACTGAGCGGCACTGGCGATCTCGATGCGCTGGGTTTCTGTGCCTATTTGACCGCCACTACTCAGCAACACCTGACCGGCTGTCGCCAGCTCTGCCTGAGTACCGGTCAGAGTATTGGTACCAATAGCCCCACCCGCAACCAACTGCAGCGTCCCGGTTGCAGAGGTAATTGTCGCGCCATTGATGTCAATATTGCCTGTGCCCGCTGTGCGCAAATCAACATAACCACTGCCATTGGCATTCAGCGCTGACACCACACGAATATCACCGCCCTGAGTGGTCAGGGTGATATTACCATTACCCTGCTGTGTAATCAGTCCAGCAAGATCAGTGACCGCACCACCGACTAACTGAGCCGAATTCAATGCATTCACTTGACCCAATATTATTGGATCTGTACCGAGACTGCGCAGCCAAATGCTGCCATTACCTGCCGTGGCTGCCAGGGTATCGACACCGGATAGTTCGATTCGATTCTGTTGAGAACCTATCGCACTGCCCGCCTGTAGCATTACAGTGCCAGTAGTGCTCACCTCAGCGCTAGCATCGCTGGTGGATTGCGTAGTAATACTTTGCCCGGCCAACAGCTGTATCTGTCCGCTGCCACTGCTGATCGAAGCAAGCTGACCAGACTCCGGCACAATGGCTAGATTTGACGCTGTGCCACCGGCACGCAAATCGATATTTCCACTGCCAAGCGTCATCACATCTCGTGCTACCGTCAAGGTGCCATTGACTGTCGCCAGGGTGATATTGCCACCCTCAGTTGCCTGAGCGCCTACTTGAGTGCCGCCAGTAATGAGAGCTTCGGATAGCCCGGTGACACTACCAAGCGTCATCGCCTGGGCATTGAACACGGTTATATCCTCATTATCAGCATTCACTTTGGCAGTTAATGTACTGATTTGATTGGTTTGATTCTGTAGCAACAGGCTACCTTGGTCAGCCAGCAGCACCGCTCGCTGTGCCCGTAACTGCGAACTACCTTCAGTCGCACCCTGTAACAAATCTCCCTGTCTGACAACAACTGCCAGTGTGCCACCACTGGCGCCAGTGGCGCCACGCAGACCATTTCGATCTGACTCGGTGGCATTCACTTGTCCTTCCAGACTGGTTGAAGCGGTATCAGCACGATATTGATCAATCGACACTCCGTCTATCGACAGCGTCTGAGCATTGCTAAATTCCAGCCCGGCGCTGCCAGTAAAATTGCCCGCCAAGGCGTCGACTTCATTATCACTGTGTAACGCTGAAATGCCCGTAGTAGCTGATAACCAAAGGTTAGCAGCACGAATAATGGCATTATTTTCCTGAATAATACGTCCACCACCGGTCACCAGGCTGACTTTGCCACTTTCAACGAAAACATTTTCTGACTGGCGTAAATCACCGGTATCCAGCAGCACTTCAAGCTGTCGACCACCGGTCAGGGTAATACCTGTGGTTGTCTGAGCGGTGGGGGTGGTCAGAACCGGATTACCCGCATAATCGATAGCATCCAGCCAGAGTGATTCATTTTCTGTAATCTGAAGTGACTGGTTGTTACGCAGTGTGACATCACCTTCCACCTCGGCGGAGAAACCTGCAATCTGGTTACTGGCAGTCGCTATAAACTGACCTGCGCCCAGCAAATTAAGTTGATTGGCTGTAATCAACCCTTTGGCCACCAACGCTCGTTTATCCAAAGCATTCGCTACCAGTGTCAGCAATCCATGCTGGGTTGAATTGGGTTGACGTTGTACGGTCAGCGCCGAATTAATAACCATATTGGCCTGATAGTCAGTGCCATGGGCATCACTCAAAAACGTCACATCATCACGGAAAGTCGTGGGGGCATTAACCTGAATCTGGCCGGTCAGATCACTGCGGCCCAAGGTGATCGCTTCAAAGCCGCGGGTATCGCCACCAGCGACCACCAGACTGGCAGGTGCAGCGGTAAAGTTGATCCGCAAGTTACTGCCAGAAATACTGACAGTGGCCCCTTCATGTCCACTTAACCCTTGAATTGCCGTCTGAATCTGATCACGTAAAGCTGTCAGGTCAGTGGTATAGGTAATGGCCGCGGTTTCCTGCTCACCGATAACCAGAGTGAAAGCACCACCAGCATTACCCTGTATAGAGAGTTGCTGAACATTGGTAGACACATTACTGGCTGTGACCACCGGTCCTGGCAGAAACACCCCTACGGCACTACCGTTAAACCAGTTCTCGCCTAAATAAAGGGTACTGACCCCATTTAGTTCGGGGCGAACGCCGGCACTACCCAGGTGGATATTGGTGTCGTCATGCTCGGGGCGAATCACCAGGTGACCACTGCTGGACACCTGCAGACGCTGATCCGAGGTGTTGACGAACTGCATGGAGTCACCGATGAAGACGATATCTCCTGCGGCGGTACTGCGGTTCTGATCCCGACCAATGTACATGGCATTACCAGCAGCATAGATGCCATAGCTGTTTTCCCCTTGATCAGAGGTTTTGCCACCCGAAGCGCCCAACAGCAGAATATTACCAGACTCGGAAATCACACTGGTATTCAGGTCTTCCATGCGAATACCATGGTTCTCCTGAATAAAGTTCTGGTTGCCACCACCACCGCGCCCGGTTAACTGTATATCACCTGTCTCGGTACGCAACAGCACCCCGGAAGACAGCATCAAGCCGTTATAGCGGGTACCACCGCTTGGATTCACCACGGCAGACGCATCACCTTCGATAATCAGATTACCGCTACTGGTCGCCAGCAATGAGCGCGCGGCACTACCTTCACCAATAATAACACCATCTTTATTACCGGCATTGGTCTGGGTAGTAACACGCCCAATCACCTGTATATCATTACGGCCCGACTCAATCCGTGTCGCCGCACCGGCAATACGCACCCCGGCACCGGCCGATTGCACCAAAGGAGCTCGGCCACTAAGGTTAATCAGGCCATCAGCGGTATCACCTTGACTATCGAGCTGGACGTTCTGTAAGTACACCCCATCGGTGCGGCTGTCACTGTCACCGGCAAAACCAACAGCAAAACGATCGACATCAGCATTATTGACAACACCCGTATTGACCTGATCACTTACGCCACCCAGATAGATATTGCCTCCATTTGAATGAATCGCGGCTTCCAGCATGATAACAGCACCGCCTAATGCACTCTCATCGACATAGGGGTTCAGGATCACATCCATCCCAGCGGCTCTTTCTGCAACTATTTGCTGATTCAGAATTTTGATCGAACGGTCGGAATTGATCACCAATGATTCCGCCGTATTCATTCCACGAATATCAAAGGTATCCTGCACATAGTCGGTGTAACCAGTGACACCGGATACCGTGCCGCCGTTAATATTAATCACAGTATGTGCTGCATTCAGCTGTAATTCGGGTGTACCCAGTGTCGATCCGGCGGTGATCACCGCCCCCGAGGGTGACAACAAGTTGATCACGCTGGCATTCAGGGTGATTGCCTGTGGACCGAGGAAATTCAACTGCCGTAACGCGGACTGGCCGTTGCCACCGACAAAATTACTGGTGTCACTACCAAGTACTATCGCTCCTGCCGCGGTACCTCGAGTATCCAGCGTCAGTGTCTGCGGCCGAAGTAACTGGTTAACAGCTGCCACGCTGTAGATATCTCCGTCAATGCGGATATTCCCCCCCAGCCCGGTGAAACCACCATCAGATTTCCCCTGTGCGCCCAGGGTGACATTAGCATCACCGGCGGCCAGCAGCAGGTCCTGTTTAAACAGTATATTGCCAGAGGTATAAGGCCCTATGCCGCCTACTGTTCCGGTGATTTGGGTACTGACCGGGTTGGATGTACCCAACTGGGCATCTTTCCAGAAAGTGACGCTGCCACCATTAGTCGCCAATCGACCATTAATAAAGGCTGTGCCAGTGCTAGGTGATGTTGTACCAAACTCCAGGTGCAATCGCCCGGTGGTAGCAGAAATATCGATACCGGTGTTCAGGATAATACCAGCGCCTGCAGCAAACGTCAGGCTGGCATCACCACCTGCCGTTTTAGAAATATTGGCGGCAATAGTGATGTTGTTATCGGCCTGAAGAGTAACGTTACTACCGGTATTGAGAGAATTCTGTATGGAGGTGTTACTCACACTGACATCGCCAGTGCCACCACCATTCCACGGATCGCCGCCAGGACTGACCACGGTAATATTGGCAGGGTCAAGTAACCACAAACCTCCCTGACCCTCAGGGGCGGACACATCCACCTCACCCGTCACACCCAACGCACCGCGACTGGAGGTTTCCACTGCACCGCCTTGACCTTCACCGGCACCGCGTGCTGAAATCACACCTGCATGTGTAGTGACTTCTGAAGACCAAAGCACTACTTCTCCACCTTCGCCATTCACAGTAGCATCAGCTGCTACTGTTGACCCCGTATCAAGATGTACCTGACGAGCTTCAGCAATCGCAGAGTCCTGCCCTTGCCAACCACCGCCCAGATAGACCTCGCCACCAGCATTGGCACCATTGGCATCCAGTTCACCACTGATCAGGACGCGATCCCCCGTAGCACTGATAAAGCCACCACTCTGACCGGACTCAAGACCGCTTGCTTCAATCCTGCCCGCCAGCAACACATCGCCCTGCCCCCCATCAATAATGATGCGCCCTTCATTTTCAGCCACTGAATTAGCACGGATAATACCCGTCTGATTGACAGCAGCCGCCAAGGCACCGGTGGCCTGTCGACTCTGAATGAGAACCTTGCCACCGTCAGATACCAGCACACCGGTGTTTTGAATTGCGGCAGTTGCGGTTTCGCCATCCACCCGAATACCGATCAGCCCGCCTGCCGTCAGTTCTACACGCGCCTGCTCGCCAGCCAGCAACGCCACCGTGCCTTCCGGGGCTTCGATGCGTCCGCTATTACTGACCTGATCAGCCGCCAGAATTACGAATCCACCACTTCGGGTGTGAATCTGTCCCTGGTTGATCACCTGTCCACCGGCTGACATCTTATCCAGTTGCAGATTACCTTCGACAAAATCCTGATCAGCAATATCCTGACCCGCTGCCATCAAGCCACCGACATCCACGCGGGCCGACTGCCCGAACATGACGCCAGCCGGGTTAGCAATGATCACATTACCATTGGCATTGATCTGACCATGAATCTGGCTGGGATCACCGGATGTGACCCGGTTCAACACGGTAGAGCTTGCACCAGGCTGATGGAAGTTTACAGTCGCCTGACTACCCACGTTGAAGCTGTTCCAGTTAGTAATCATGTTCTGCGTGTTCTGTTGAACATTCATCACATTACCCGCCTGGGAAATAGCCCCTTGCCCATTAACTATTTGCCCCCCATTGGGTAATTCATTGGCATCTGGTGCAGCGATCACTGTCATCGGTGATATGGCCGAGGCAATCAGCAGTGGCAACAGTCGGGGGGTAAAAGCCCAAACTGATGCGTTGTATTTTCTATTCTTTTTCATTGTCTGTGCCTCTATCAGAATAACAGGGTACCGATCAGCCAGATACGTCCTGACTGATCAGTGCCATCACTGTCTGTGCCACTGGCTGTGGGGTTGGGATTGCTACGGTCTTTCTGCGCATACACCAGACGCACATTGCCTGTTTCGCTGTAAGTCATGCTTAATCCGACACCATAGCCGCCAAGCTCATAGGTGTTGGGTCCTGAATAGGCCGGAGCATCATCTGAGCTGGCATACTGAGTTACCCCACCGATATCATAAAAGCCAAAAGCTTCAAAATTGGCATCACCACGACTACCCAAATTGCGGCGCAGCTCCAGATTTGCCAACCAGCCATGATCACCAATTGCCTCTCCCACTGGCCAAGCGCGTACACCCATCGGTCCACCCAGCTGAAACTTTTCGGCGCTGTCAAGATTGCCACTGGCAAGTTGTCCACTTAGGCTGGCATAGACAAACCATTGCTCAGCTGGCAAGGCCTGCAATCTGGAAACATTGAAATTACCCTTGGTAAAACTGCCTACGGTGCTTGAATCACCACTACCCTTCAGAGCCAGGTCGCCCTGAGTCAACGAAACACCCCAACCGGTGCGGCCTTGATAACGGTCTATCTGATTACCGCTGGCGCCGACGGTCACACTGCTGATGTCACGCTGATTATCAAAAAAACCGAAATCCGGATAGTTGTTTTGGTAGCTTTTGAAATCCAGGCTGGCAAATAGATCGATATTGCGCGCCGCACCACGCGCCAGTGGATAGTTGGCAAACACGGAGAAAGACTCCGAATCACTGCTCTGATTAAGCGGAGCAATACTGCCCTCTTTCAGTTCAACATCCATTGCCGCATAGGATGCTCCGATGCGCAGGCCTGAATAACCTACAGGGGCATGCACACCCATCTTGTAGCTGTTAGTTCCATCAGAGCCGGTATAATTGACAAAAAACTGTTCGCCATAACCCATCGGACTGTTCAGGTTCAGATTTAAGCCCAGGCGCTCTTCACCGGAGAATTTGCTACCATAATTATCCAGTGTGACAGCAGTGGACAGGAGAGCATCTTCTTCCACCTCAGCGATGACCTGCGTGGTACCGGCTACTGATCCTGGAGCCAGGTCTGTCTGAACACTGCGAATACCTGGCATTTCGTTCAGCAGGCGTACCTGACGCTCAAGTGCATTGATATTAAGTGGCTGATCCGCAACAACACCTTCCGCCAGATAACCCGCAATCACCTCAGACTTAATACGCTGGGTATCGGCTACTGTTATACCTTGATTCCCGGACTCGCCGTCTACGAGTCCTTCCAGAACTTCAATTTTAACCAGGCCATCAGTAATCTCCTGCGGCGGCAACCAGGCCTGTGCCAGCGCATAACCCTGATCACGCAGCAATTGAGCAACCGATTCAACCGCTTCACTCAATTCATCAACGCTAAGTGCGCGCCCTGTCCAGGGTGAAAGGTGAGACTGAACCACAGCATCATCGAGCAATGTCACACCCTGCACCTCAAACCCGGCTACCTGGATACGCGGGGAGCCATCCTGATAGCTATCTGTCGGTGTCAGGCCTTCAATGGCTACAGCCACCTGCTGATTTTCAAGGAATTGCAGCTGAGAGAAACGCAGTACAGCATCAGGATGGCCATGTTCACGCAAGTGCTCCAGCAGCGTCAGCGCCGCCAACTGAAACTCAGCGAAAGACAACTGACGTTCAGTCCAGGGAGTCATCACCTCCATCAACTCCTGCTCATCAAATAAGCGCGAGTCAATCATGCGGACAGCATCCAGTGAAAAACGACGCTGCTCCAGGTTTTCAACCGGAGCGGTTAACACCGGATCTATTTGAATCGCACGTGGTGCACGAACCACCACTCGGCCTTGCATGCGCTGGGGAATACGCATATCCCCACGATTGGGCTGCAGCTGATCGGCCGCCGTATCCGGATCATAGAACACACTGGTAACCTGATTATTGACATCACTGGCCTGCACAGCGGTATATGTGGGCACACATACCATGCCGATCAGGGTCATTCTGATGGCCCGGGTCAGATACCCAGTAGTGTTCTGACGTGGTGTTTTGCTGAACTGCATGGAAAATACTCGGTTCATTGTGTCTGATTTCATCCGTTCCAACCCCAGAGAATACGTCCGGGACGGGTTGTTAACGCGGCAGTCTGTGCCAGAGTCTGAAGCACCTGCAGGCTGGCCGCGTCTTCATTTATCTCTTCTACTTCTTCAGTTTCTTCAGTTCCTTCAGTCGTATCGACATTTGACCCTTCTGGATCAGGTCCATCTGCTGCGGTAGGGTTATCGATGGATTCGCCAGTGACGGATAAACCTGGGTCTGTGAAGGTCTGATTCTGATCTTCTTGCTCGACAGCATCCTGTTCTTCATTATCAGCGGGCTCATCGGAGCTTATATCTGCCGGAGGCTGCGTTTTCATCTGCAGTCCCTGCTCAAGTAGCCCTTTAGAAAGATAGGTACGCAACTGCACCCCTGTTATCGGCGGTGCCGGGGCTCTGAGCTGCATAAAGCCTTGTTGCCCTAGTGTCTGTACACTGACCCGAACCTTTTGCACACCCGCACTGTCATTCGTTTCCTGGTCAGTATCAAGGCTGTAGTTAGAGGATGTGATAGCCGAGGTAGAAGGAAGTTGATTATTCCAGTCAATGACACTCGGCGAGTTCAGCGCATCACTGTCCTGCCCGGCTTCACGCACACCTGTTTCACCAGTGATTCGTATTTCGACAATAAAAGCGGTGCCATCCAGCGTATTGAGAGTGAAACGATCATAAACCACCTGATCACGGTTCAAGTCGCGCAACGGCAGACTATCGGCCTGCAATTGATAGAACCACTGACCTTGAGCATTAATCTGCAACTGACCATAAACACTTTGATGAATGTCTGCCGGGAAAGCCGACTGATTGAGATCTGCATCCACAACATTCAGACTGCCAGACGCACTGAGTTGCTGATTTTCAACTACCAGGCCACTCAACTGACCGGAAACCTGAGCGGAGTTATTCACACCGGTCAAGGTAATCTGTATCTCTTCTGATGCCGTACCATCTAATGAATAGACAGTGAAGCTTTCAATCAGCGTTTCACCTGCACGTAGATACTGAATATCACCATTGCGCACAGTGTATACCCAGTCACCCTCGGCACTGAGTTGCAACTCTCCAAACACACCCTGAGCCGCCTCGATTCGCTGCAGATCAAAGCGATTTTCGCCAGCATCCACTTCCGCAACACGTAACTGTCCCTCGACTCGTAATACCCGCTCCGCATCCGTTGCGTCTTCTACCAGTGCAGCAGTCGAACTGCCTTGAATTTCAGCCGCATCATTGACACCTTCAACAGTGATGGCAATTTGGCTGGTGGCTCCATCCAGAGTTTGCACCAGGAACAGATCCACAGCCAAATCACCGTCCCGCAGCAACTGGGCTTTGTCATTATCCAACTGGTACTCCCAGCGTCCATCGGCGTGAAGTACTAGAACACCAAAAGTTCCCTCGGACTCAAACGGCTGGAACAGCGTGCGCTGTTGCGAGTCATTTGTATCGACTACCTGACCAGAAATACTCAGCTGCTCAGCATCTTCCTGTATCTGGGCACTCACATCTGCCGGGGTATCTGTACGGCCATTCACTGTGATGATGACCGTGGTAGTACTACCATCGGTGGTCGTTACGGTGAAATACTCAGTACGCTGATCACCATCAGTCAACGCCTGTACCCGAGCATTCAAGTCAGCATTTAATCCTTGCGCATCATGTGCCAGATTGTATTGCCATGCACCGTTCTCTAACACAGTGAGATAGCCATACAGCCCAGACTGACTGTTCTGCTGGGTGTCAAAGGTGGCAAAACCACCTTCCAGTGCAGGATAGGCAATCCGTCCGGAAATTTCGTTAGCTATATCCTCGGTCACACTGCCCACACCAAAATAGGTGAAGTCAGTAGGGTCATCCGGGTCAGTAGGATCTGGATCATCCGGGTCAACCACCGGAGTAGCGCGGACAAAATCACGTCCTGGACGTTTCAAATAAACGCCATTCTCATCAGGTAGCCCAGTGGCATACTCATCATCTAAAGTAAAACCTAGCTCACCTTCATCACCCAACACCACCACACTCACTACTTTAGTCAGCAGGTTGATCGAACCACTACCAGGCAAAAGTCGATGCTGATCACCCTGACTGCCCGTCAGAGTATCGAAACCAGGCCCCCCAATAACAAAATTGGTACCCGAGTTGGGCAGAATGAAATGGGTGTCGGCGCTGCCCGCATCAACCTGATCTGGCCCGGCACTTTGCAGTAGTACAGCCGTTCCCTGATCGAAATTCACCTGAGCACTGGCACCGCTAATGATACGTGTGGCCTCATCATCTCCGGCCACTGTCACTGTGTCACCACCTAGCCCGGCAAACAAAAACAGCTCGCCGCCAGTTACTGACAGGTTATCCTGACCACCCATCTGTGTTGCAGTTGAGAGTAGCTGGATCAACTCGCCGTTGCCGTTGCTGTTAAAGACCGCATTACCTGCATCACCGAACATCAAGGTGCGATCGCCAGCTTCTGTGTTGGCTGTCATACGATCATTTCCCTGCCCCCCGAACAGTATCTTGTCACCGGCACCGACACGGATAGTGTCATTGCCTCCGGAGGTCGGCACCAGCACGCCGGCAAACAGGTGTTGACGTTCACCGCTAACACCGATGCTACGGCGGTAATCCAGGTTATCACCAGAAATCACGTCATTACTGCGGGTTGACCCTTGTATATTGATATCGTCATCACCCATGCCACCGGCCACAACGTTATAGTCGGTGATGGCCTCGCCTTCGCGATCACCGGATATACTCAGGTTAATCTGATCATTGCCGCCAGTTGCCAACTCACTGTCAAGCGTGGTGAAACTGGTCAGCCGTCCTAACGCATCAAAGGCCATACTGGCATTATCACCGGCGACGGCGCGTTCAGTCGGCTCAGCCGCCGAGCCACGATTTGAACTCAGGAAAATACTGTCAGATCCGACGCCGCCCATGACATACTTATTGCCATCGCTACCACTGCCCACGCCGAGTTCGATAGTGTCATTACCGCCCTGCGCAATCGACAGGCTGGTCAGAGAACTCAGATAGCCCTCAGACGAGTAGTTGATGCGGCCATGGTCTCCAAGAACAACACCCGTGCCTTTACCAGCACGAATATTGTCACCACCAGAACCGCCGATAATGACGTAGTCACCGGCCACTGTGTGCAGGGTACCGCCCGCTCCGAGGGTTGAATCCAGACTGCTGACCAGCAATCGATGCCCTTGATGTCCAGCCATACGCTGCACTTCACCATTGTCACCTAGCAGAGTAACACGTGCGCGCTCACCGGATACGCTGATCGCATCGGAACCAACACCACCCAGAGCAATGACCTCACCCATATCGCCCGTAGATGCACCAGGAACACCGATATTCATCACATCATTACCACCGGTTGCCGACACCTGGTCCAGCGTGATGATACGCGTCAGGCTGGCGGCCTGTTCACGAATATCCTGAACTGGTGCAAAGATCATTCGTGCATTATCGCCTGCCAGGATTCGGAAGGCCGAGCGGTTAGAGTTAATATTCAGCGTATCACCGCCAAAGCCCCCAACGAAGGTAACGTCACCATCGCCGATGGTAACGCTATCACTACCCCCAGCATTGTGTCCCAGGCTTTCGATGCGCTGCAGTGCACCACCGGAATAGACAACTTCACCTGAATCGCCCAGCACAATGCTGCGGTTGAAATGCGCCGCAACCAAGGCATGTTGATCATCAGAGTCTAGGCGCAGAGTATCATTGCCAAAGCCGCCGATCAGAATGTTATCGCCAGATCCTACCTGTATTGTGTCACTGCCACCGGAGTTGGGAACGCTACTGATAAGTGACAACATCTGATAGCTGAGTGCCTGACGATCATATTGACCGTTATCACCAAAGATAACGTTCTCAGCCATACTGCCTGACTGCACCAGTATCTGATCTCCGCCCATACCACCGAGCACCACGTTTAAGCCCAAATAAGCACTGGTATTCTGTCGACCGACGGTGATTTGATCATCACCACCGGTCGCTGCGATCTGGTCGGTTGTCGCCAGGTTAGTTAAACCGCCACGCTGATCAAAGGTGGCTCGCAGGTTATCACCGGCGATATAGCGACCGGTTCGGCCCCGTGCTTCCTGAGCGGGTACCGTCAACACCCCGCCAAATCCGGCAATAACGGCGGAGATCCCCGTTACACCAGCGAGGAATCCACCATCGGTATCCCATTCCACACCAAAGGCTTCTGGGGTCCCTTGCACATCGATTGAAATCACATCATCACCGATACTACCGCTAACCAGCTTATAACCCTCACCCAGCACAATGGTGTCGTTACCGCCCAGCACTTCATTTTTCGACTGCGCCAGACGTAGCACGCCATTGACAGCAACCGCGTCATATTGCAGTTCAGCATTGTCACCGAAGACAATATTGATACCGTCCAGTGCAGCGATCTCATCAGAGCCAAAACCACCCAAAATCACCTTACCCGCATTGCCAGTTATGATGACATCATCGCCCCCCTTGTCATCTTCAAGGGTACGAACGCTCTGCAATAGATTAGGTTTACCATTACCGGACACTGTCCAGCGAATTTCACCATTATCACCAAGGATAATATCTTCACTCTGGGCCTTGCCACGAATCAGCTGACCATTTTCATCATAATGTGCCGAGATAAGAATCGTGTCTGAGCCCATGCCGCCGAGGATAAAATTACTGCCTAGATGACGCAGTGCTGAATCAGCGCCATCACCAATACGGATGAAGTCATCACCACCGCTGCTGTTTTCGATATCTAACGTTTTGAACAGCACCACGCCGCCATTGCCATCCGTTTCGATGCGGGCATGATCACCGGCAATAAAACGCACATTCTGGGCCGTAGAGCTGGATGCCGCCATACTGATGACATCATTGCTGGCTCCGCCGAAAATGATCGCCGAGCCACTATCCATCTGGATCAGATTGTTACCACCCGCACCACCCATCTCATTCACGGGCGCTTCAATATAGTCCAGCATACGCAAGCCCTGCGCATTCACAGCAAAGGTGCGCTGGTCAGTTTTGAAAGCAATGTGACCATTATCACCCAAGATAATATTCAGGCTATCCGCACGGTCGGCTGCAGTAATACTGTCGCTGCCATTCCCGGCTATGACAATATTGTTACCTCCGCCGAGGACAATACTGTCATTGCCGCCACCTGCAGCCCCGAAGCTTTCCATATAAAGCGGCAGGTTATAATTGAAATCTATCCGCATCAGGCCAAGGTCGGCCATAATGGTATTGTTACCTTCACCGGAAAGGATTCGATCACTTCCCAAGGACCCCATCAATATGTCATTGCCTCCGGCACCTCGCAGCACCTGGCTGCCATTGCCCAGACCGATGGACTCCAGGGTTTTGTCTTTCCACAACCACATCCGGCCATCATTACCATGACCGCCAGCGAGCCCAGCCTGTTGCAGGCTGGTATAGTCACCCACTTGAGTAGCTGACACGCTGCTATCGCCATTGCGGTAAGTCCGAAAGCTATCAGCGATCAGTAGATTATGTCCGCCAATGGCACTGAGGTTATCACTGCCACCCTTGCCGACAATCAGATTGTTGTAACTATTGCCGATCAGTACATCATTGCCAGCACCACCAAACATATTGTGGAATCCGCGTACACTGATATTGCCAGTGCCAGAAAAACGGCTGGTGCCGGTCTGATCAACTTGAACGCCTTGGGTAAACTCTGAGAAGTCGATCGTGTTACGGGCATTGACGTTATCCATGCCGGTATCACCACGTAAACTGCCGGTAACCGATGCCCCAGCCTGAACTCGAAATACGTCGCTGCCTTTACCGCCGAGTACATTTTCGAAACCGACAAAGGTAAAGCCTTGTCCAGACGTTTCAGCAGCACCTTGCTGAGTGCCATTGGCCGGTAAATTGAACTGCCCCATGCCACTGGTAGAGCTGGTTACCCAACCGGCATTTAATCCGGTCAAGGTAATCATCAGGTTCTGGGCATCACCGGCGAAGTTCAGCCAATCATTGGCCTGACCACCTTTAACCAGATGAATCTGGGTGTTTGCCTGCCATTGCACAACATTGCGCCCTTGCACAGCATTCAACGCCGCATCATCAAAGGTCACACTGCGTTTCTGAGCACTGAAATCAAGAATATTACGGCCTTGATTGTCACTGATAGTGACGCGGCCCCACTCGTTGAGGAAACGATAGGTATCATCCCCGGCCTTACCTTCCATGACGGTTTGCCCACCTCGAGCAATGAGCATATCCTCACCACTGCCGCCGTAAAGACGCGCAATACCCTGGGTACCACCAATCAGCACATTACCGCTGGCGGCGTTGCTGGCATAGAAGGTGTTATCACCACTACCCGCGACAAAATAGACTGGGATATTGCCAAGACCGCGCGCATCAAACACGTCAGTACCAGCTCCACTGAAACCATGCACCGCCGTAGAGCGACGATAGGTCTGGGTATACTCCTGCCCATTAGGCAATACCGCTACTATTTCGATATTGCTACCAGACAGGTTCAAGGTGTAATGTTCATCACCATCTTCAGTGCTCTTACGCAGGCGGTCTGAAGCATCGAAACTGATTTTCGGATAACCATCGACACCTGCAAAACCGGAGCCGGTATTTAATACCAGCACACTACCGTCCATGGAAGCGAGCACAGGATCCTGATTACAAAGATCCAGTGACCACTCAAACAGTGTCACGTCCATGAAGGTATATTCCCACACACGGACGTACTTGATCAGTGCTAAAACGTCCAGGTAAGCGCGAATAAAGGCGGTGGCACGCATATCTAAGCTAACCAGTGCGGCAGGATTTTTATCCAGTATTGCGTAGATTTCTGAACCGCGTACCTTACCATCCTGGTCCGGATCGCAAAGATCCAGCGTACCTTCAAAACGAATTCCTCCTTCCACACCACCGCGTGCGACTACTGCATTCAATTCGGCAAAGGCAACCAGTTGTGCAGACAGCATCACTTCTGGCTGGTCTACCCCTCGGGAGTCAATATTGTCACTGATGTAGAATCCATCCATGACATCCACGACATTCTTGCTGTCAAGGAACTTGATCACACCATAGGTATCGAATCCCAGCGTAATAAAAGCCTCCAGTTTGATCTCCCCCCCTACACCGACAAACAGCGGCGGATAGACAGGGAAGCTTTTGCGAAAGCCAACACCGACTTCCAAATTAGCCGGAGTATAAGTCACCAAGTCAACCGGTTTACCAAACAACAGACCCAGTACGGCATCAGCCGGATTATCGATAATCGGGAACTGCAGCGCATTGGCAGGTTTTTCCAGCGCAGCAAAGAAGTCATTCATGCCTTGATCCAGCGAAATGGTGGTTTCGCCAGGAATCGCTTTGGCAACGGCACTGAAATCCGCTACACCACCGATATAATTGAGGGCATTATCCAGGGCAAACTCTGAATGACTATTGCCTGCCAGTAACAGCACATCAAACACCGGCAGTTTGACTGTCGAACCACCGGCATCGATCACGGCCTTGAGGCTGTTGATGGTGTCAAACAGACTGATCAGAGAGACGATAAAATCAATTTTGGCATTGCCACCACTAATCTTGGAAAAGTCTACCGCCATATCCACCAGCGAGTAGTTCTTGCGCATCAGATCGGAAATGCCCGGTATCGGTTTGGTTAATTGCTCAATAACTGGTGCAAACGGATCTGTAACCACTGAAATAACATCGATCACTGGCTCCAGGAAGTTGGAGAAAAAAGTCCCCATATCCAACGCGATATCAGTCATCCAGACACCCGGCTGATCGGCAAACAGGGAATAGTAGTCGCTGGAGGTCAATTCCTCAAAACGGTCCATCCACTGCTGCCATTCCGGCTGGTCTGGGTCTTCTTTCTCCGCTGACCAGGTAAGCTGGAAGTTACCCTCGATGGCCGGCAACAGGTCCGGTTGAATGGCATCACCAAAGCCCACACCAAGCTGCATCTGCAGGTTAATCTGTGCATAGGCTTCCCAATGTGTCTCAAACAGATCACCCAGGTCATTGGTGGCCAACACATTGTATGTCAGACGACCATCGCTGCCACCAAAGGTACCATCGAGTATGTCGTCCACCTCCCCAGCCACACCTTCATCCAATCCCAAGGTATCTCCTGAGCTGAAACCAAGCGATGCATTATCGGTCAGATCTATCTCAAATCTGGCCAGGAACTGGGTTCTGGAGCCTTCATAGCCGGTCTTGCCATCAAACAGCGTATCGCTGACGCCCCAGGCATCAAAGTCGGACTGATCGTCGTACCAGATGGTACCAAAGGTGTCATCCTGCCAGGCTTCACGATCACCCCAGACTCGACCTTCATTATCTTTAATCCAGCCTGAGTAATTATCCGTGATGGTACCATTCATAAACAGCAATTCGGCTTGCAGGCTCGCCGGTGCACGCAATTCTTTATATTGAGGCACATAGCGACCGAAACGATCGGTCATTAGCGCCTGTTCGCCATCCACCATCACGGCGATTCGCTGGCCATTGCCATCCAGTGTATAGATCGGAATCGGATCACCGAAGCGGTCCGTTTGCAGCATCAGCTCCCAGCCACCGGTATTGGTAAGACGGCTGTTTTCTTCTTTATACTCGTATTGCCCATTTCCAGTCTGACGACGGTAGACAAAATGACCGGCTGCACTGAGCAAGGCTTCGTATTTTATCTGTTCACGACCATCCACCACCTCGGTTTCATATTCCCAGGCCAGCTCATAGAGTGTATTGCCTTCAGCATCCAGTTTGGGCTGGTCGGTGTAGACCACTTCATACACATACTGGTTACCATTCTTGACGAAACGTTTTTCTATTTGCTTGGTTTCAAGATTGAAATATTCTTCGACTACACGCTGCTCATAAAAATTGGTCTCATTTGGTGAAGGCGCCAGAAAAGCACTAATCTGGAACTGTATCTCAGATACTTCAACGCCATCTTCCAACGACCAGAGATTGCTGATAGCCTCATCCATCGACACGAGTTGATCTGCATAGAGGGCCTCCTCCTCAACCGTGAGAGGATAGCCCTCATCGTTGAGAATGCGGTTACCATCGGCATCCACAGGAAAACCGGCTGAATCACGCAAAATACCTGCATCGGCAAAACCGGTAGCAACCCAGGCTTTGCCATACAACGCCTGACTGTCTTCAGCAAATTCAGTTACCTGACCGATACCTGCATGGCCAGGCATATTCGCCACCAGATAAAAACCCTGATTGACATCCAGACCAAACCCAAGGAAAAAATCCCAGTCCAGATTAACAGCCAATCCGCCGTCTATCTCCAGGTTCAGGCCAGGCACGCCGACATCAAAGGCCACTGACGCATCGGGTAACTCGATGGTTTGACCCAAGTTCATGCGGAACTGGACAGAGCTGCTCTGCGCAAACACCAGTTGTTTGGAGGCGTTCACCTGCTCGTCTGAGTAGCTGACAAATTTCAGCTCACGCAGATCAGAGTCATTAATGAACTCTTCACGGATCACCTCAATGACATCAGCCGTCAACTCACCGTCCCAGCCAGGAAACTGACTCAGAAACGTATCTGATGCCAGAAAGGCATCTATCGCTTCGGCCTGATCATCGGTAAGGAAGTCTGGGTCACCGGACATATTCTCGCGATACCAGAATCCGCCAAACAGATCCTGATAAGTCAGATCAACAATCACCTGGCCAGCAATTCCCAGATAACAAGGTTTGAGCTTATCAGCATCCAGTTCAACCGCTTCGGCTCCCACCACCGGCTGTATTTCGTAGACGGGTGTTTCACCTTCGGCAGCTACATTGACGCGTACAGCGGCATAGTATTCAAACAGCAAATTACCGTCTTCATCCTCGCGCTGCTGGTCCATCTCATCCAACTGAGGCATGCGAATATAAGCGTTACCGGTAGCGTCGCGGAATACCAGATTTCCATCAGCATCGGCTTGCTGTAATCGCTCACCTGATGCCACCCACCCGGTACGCTGTCCACCCTCAGTCAGGTTACGAATTGCCCAAAGCTGCTCAGCTTCAAGTAGCGTTGTCAGCTCAGGGATATTCACAAAGGTGTACTGGTCGGCATCCTGAGCTACGTATTCCAGCACAATATCATCTGGCGTAATGATGCCGTCGCCATTGTAGTCGCGCAGGAAGCTCAGATACGGATTATCAGGATGGTAGAGCAGATCAAAGAGCACCATGCGCAGTCCATTATCGAGACTGCCATAATTGAAAATTACCGAGTTCAACGCATTAGTTAAACTGCTGACAAAGCCTTCGCGAAGACCGGCAACAAACTGGGTCATTTCCTGCAAGGCTTCAGCACCGATGATTGGCCCAACCACACCGGATGTCAGAGTGTCGATCACACTCTGGAAAGCACTCAATACCGTATCTAGCGTTTCCACCACGAAAGCCGGATCACTCAACAAGAAAAGTAAGGGGGCACTTTTCAGTCTGACACCATCTGGATCACAAAAATCTTCACCCAGACCGGCATTCTGTAGCACCTGAAGGAAGGTCTCCTGCCATCCACCGAGGTTAGGCAGTATCAGACTCAGATCAAACCCGTTACTGTCTGGCTGTACCTCTGGTGCAGAAAAGACCGGCACCTGGATACCCTCACTGGGCTGGGTATATTCACCTTCCCCTCCGGTCAGCGGGTTATCCGGAGTCAGATCCACTCCCGGTAAGCCGGACTCGTCCTGGTTGTCTCCTGGCACACCCTCTTGGTTCAAATCACCACTACCACTGCTCACCAGTGGTGGCCTGGCCGCTTCTGCCACCTGGGTGTTTAAATTGAGACTGTCTTCCAACATTTTACTCAGCAGTTTATTCAAATCCCGAATGGCAATTTCTGCCGTGCCTATAGGCATAGGATTGACAAATATCGGTAACTCTTCAGCGGTAAGATCGGCCAAATGATCGGAAACCACGATACTCAGGGGTAAACTGGCTTCAATATCGCCGGTCAATGACAGATCGAAGGCTCCTTGCTTGATCGCATTGACGGCATTAGTAGCATCCGTATTGGCTGAACTTACCATCACCGGTGTCGTGCCATCGTCTTCAAACAGGGGCTGACCATTTTCATCCGAAGCTTGTACCTGCACGGGTAACATGGATGCGACGACATGAGCAGCATACTCACCCAGATAGAGACGACCACCATCGCTGTTTAGCTGATAGCCACCCTCCAGGTCCAACTCGACTTTGCCGCCATCAACCTGCAATTCATATAACGTAACGGGTGAGGCGAAATTTAACGTCTGTTCGGTATCATTAAATAGACGGAACTGCATCGACGTTCCGCCCTGGTCTCGCGCATTAAACAGGAACAAGCGCCCAAGATTAGAATTAGGCTGCCCCTCATCTTCCCGCGCCAGATCCAACCCCAGTTCCAGATTGAAGGTTACCTCACGGAACAAGCGCAGCAGGCTTTCCTGATTCGCATCGGTAATACTCAACGTCGGACCGAGCAGCTCTTTTAATAAGGCTTGGTCTGCAGTCGAAAACATCTGTATGAGACGTGCGTCCGCCAGCAGCAGATTGAACTGCTCCAGTGATTCAAACGCCAGCGTAAAGGGGATATTGATTACCAGCGCTTGGCGGTCTGTATTCAAGTAGTAGTCAATCGTATTGGCTTCCAGGCCAAAGGCTGACTCCAGCTGAGTCTGTAACGAACGAAAATTGGCCTGATCTATCTGACTCAGCTCGTCATAAACCTGATTGAAGTGACTCTGAAGATTAAGTAACTCATGCAATGACTTGTTCAGTACCTGTAATTTCTGACCAAACAAGCTCAATTCGCCCATGTTTGCCAGATTACCCAACAAGGAGGCCAGTTGTGTCAGATCATCCAGCATCCCTTCCCAATTCTGCACAGCCAGGCCTTGATAGAGTCCAAAATCAGGCAGACTGCCACTCATATCGGCCTGAGTATCCTGCTGACTCAAAACAGCCGCAGTGTTATCTAAATTCAGTACCAATGACCCGATAACATCAGGACTGCTCAGTATATTACCTAGCTGATCCGTAAACCCGTTAGGCAAACGTACCTGAATTGCGTCCAGAGTGATTGCCGCCTGCGTCGACTCCGACCAGACCAAGCCCTCCGCACTGTACTCATCCAGCAATAACCGATTGCGCAGTGTCATCTGAACTTTTTGTTGTTCAACTCGGGTCGCACCCTCACCATGTGCAAAGGTCACAAAACGCAATTTTTCAAAGCGACCCGTGTCATCAACGACCACAAATACATGACCATCAAAAGGGTTTGTCACCCCTTCAAAATGTGCACTCAGCGCTACATGAATAGCGTCATTCAGATCGGCCGCCAAATCAGCAACCGAGGTGTTATTCTGTGTTGCCAGTTGGCGTAGTACAACAGCTAAATCCAAGGCTTCATAGGCCTGATCATCCAGCGTGAAAGCATCGAAACTGATCGTCAGACCAACGTCACGGACCGTCTGCCCCTGCTGATTGAACGGAGTAAAAAGTAACGTAGCTTGATCACGAACCGGGGTGTCTGCCGTCAAACCCAGCTGAGCCCCCTGTACCAGCACGCTGTCGAGGGCGGCATTAAAATCCAGGCTGGTATCGTTGCTGTTGAGTGTATCGACCAGATAATACTCAAACGCGCCCTGATAGGCGCCATCGGCAATCTGGATATCGCCAAAAAGCAGCTCCAGCAACCCTTGCTGACCCGAAGCCGAACCACCGGCCTGCATTGCGGCACTGAACTGGCCACCGATCATGGCATTTTGCATTTGCATCGAAACAGCGGCTGTTTTCACCGACTGTCTGGCCGTCAGACCGAGTTCACGGTTACCAATATTGCCCTCATCCGCCATCTCAATCTGGGCACGCGCAATGTTATTGCCAAGAACCTGCAGTTCCAGGTAATAGCTATGTTCTATATCCTGATCAGCATCTGCTTCGTTACCAAAGCTGAGGTCCAGCCCGGTATCGATTTCAGTGGAAAGCAAATTTGCGCGGATCAACTGACCCAGGTGGGTATAGCCCAACCCGCCGTCTAGCGTACCCAGATAAGCATGTGACGAAATATCAATTGAATTCAGTACCTGCTGAATATCCGCCATCAGATCTGCCAACGAAGTGTTATCAACCGTCAGTGAAGCTGGAAGGGTAATATCAATAGCTATGGCATTATCGAGGCGCAGCTGGAATACAGCATCTTCTGTCAGTCGTCCATCAGACGGGAGTGTATAGTTAGAATCAGGTGCGGGTCGGATGGCGTTCTCAACACCCATTTGGATTCCTAGAGCCTCCAGTCCAACAACACCCTCCGCCGTATTCGGCTGTGTCAGAATAATCTGGTTAACCGCGGCAAAGGTGCGAAGTTGCAACTGCCCTTCTGCAGTCAACTCGAAATACAGTGCGCCAGCCAGATTATCATAGCCAGCCAGAGGTCCAGTGCCGGGAATTGCAGCCAACTCCGCATTCAGAATGGACACCAGCCGATCACCGTTCAGGGTGGCGCCAAATGCACTATTAAAGGCACTATTGATGCTGTCTCTGAGAGCATTGGCAGTGATAGTCGAATCAACTAATAACGACCGCTCAACACCATTGATCTGGATAACGACCTCAATGGTTGCTCCAGCATCCAGCCCATTAATGACACTAACATACTCATCACTACCAACCTTTAGCGCCAGGCCGGGCGCACGGCCTAAGGCACTGATTTCACTGTTTTCCAGCACGCTGCCATTAACACGAATAAACGCATTGACGCTGCTGTTAATATAATCAGTCTGCGAAGTTACCGATACCTGCTGATCAGCCGCCGTGGCGAATCCATTTTCAGTGGGTTGAGCAGCCAGTATGTCAGCCAGATTAAACTGGCGTCCATCCACATTAAATCCTAGCGACAGCGTTTGGTTGTTAAGCACAGGATCAGCCTGAGTTCCAGTCACAGAGCCCACCACAGGTCCCACAGCCAGGAGTGAAATAGCCTGTGGCTGACTCAGGTCAAAGCCCAATGATCCATTGAAAAAGGTTTCGTGAGTAATATCCATCCAGGCATCGACATTGAACCCCTCTAGTCCACCCGCTTCAGCATCCAATAGCAACTGAACTGCATCAATCTGGATACCTGAGCCGACGAACAGGTCCAGCCAGAGTGTTTGGCTGGCCAGATCAAAACGAGGGTTGACACTGAACTCGGCAAATTCAGTTGTCAGGGTGTTATTCAGCAGGCTGTTGGTTGCGTGCTGGAAGCGGTCCATCAACACGTGCCAATCAGTGAATCCCGGCTGTGAATGAGTCTGCATGGACTCACCTGCCGCTTGAAAACCAGCCAAGGTAAGATCGGCATAGCTGGTGGTAAAATCCGATGCTGAGACTATGCTGGTTTTATTGATTGACAGGGTATTTATATCCTGGCCGGACAGTTGACCGGTAAAACGGATATCGAAGGTATAGCCCTGACCCGCGACAACTGACACCTGAATATCAGCGGGATCCAGGTCGGCATAGACCTTAATCAGCATCTGATAGAGCGTGGAAGCAAGATCGGCCGCTAATTGATTGGCCGTTTTCAACTCACCCGATGTGGTAAGACTCAGGATATCTGATTCCAGTGCTTCATCAGCCAGATTCAATAGCATCTGCAGACTACCACCGGCAACATTCGCCAAGGTCAGACGCTGAACTTCATCCAACCACCCTTCCGCAGAGGTACCCACGCGACCCTCTTGTAGGGTAGTCACGAACACCTGCACACCGGGTTGAGAGCGGAGCTCAGTAATATCAGCCGAGAAGCCGCTCAAGGTCTTACCGGCGCTGACCTCCAGAATATTCGCTGCAATATAGAATGACTGGATACCGTCATTGGTAGTGCCCAAGGGAGCCAGTTCTACGGTGAGATATTCCTGATCTACATGCCCCGCATTATCATCACGGTAGGCATCGTTAATCGCCTTATTCAAGGCCAATGCAATCCGATCGCTCCAGGTTCCCTCGCCCTCCAGACTGATCGTCTCAGTCTCAAATGACTGTCCGTCATAACTGAAATTAACGCTGAAACTACCACCGGCCGCATGAATCAACTGCAACTGATACACCGCTGGTTGCACCGGGGTATCTTCATCGACATCAAATGCTGCGGCCTGTTCTTCGCTAAATTGAATCCCTACAGATGGTGCAATATTCAATTTCTCAAACGTACCTGGCTGTGTTTGAGAGATCACCAGGCGACCGTAGGTGAGCCCATCCACGCGATCCAGCTCACGTGCTGACACTTCCAGCAAGCCACCAGCCTTCGCATTAGCGGCAAATTCTACCTCCAGCGGTGCAACCTCCTGACCCGACAGTGCACCGACAAAAGTCACCTGCCAGTTACGTGCTTCCCCTGTGACCTGCACATTACCCTTGCCAATCTCCGGCAGATTCTCCAATACACGCTGCAATTCTGCCGCACTGCTATAACTGGAGACCTCTGCAGACCAACTGCCATCCCCAACACGGATACGGAAATCGCCCCCGCTGGTGTGCAACCTGACCTGCTGCTGAGCGTTGCTATAGCGACCTGCTTGTAACAGGCCGCCTTTGATCAGCTCAGTGACTGCTGCGACCGGTACCAGCGCTGTTACCGGCACATCACTATCCAGCAGTTGCCAGCCTAATACAGCGTTAGCGGCCTGCGCTATTTTCTGATCAATGAGGCTGGCGAGTTGATTGATATGGGTAAAGCTGCTGGTTTCGCTGGCTAGCAGTGTAATGGTCAATACCGACAGCTCTGACTGCCCAGGCATTTGCACCTGTAAATCAAATGACAGATTGTCTGTCAAACGTGGTGATATCGCCTGACCCGCAAGTATTTCCTGACGGGTTGCCTGCAGACCTTCATTAAATAAGTCTGCCAGACCCTGACTGAAATCCAGCCCCTGCCCCAAGTTCACGCCGGTGAAGGGTAATAAACCATCGAAAGCCCCAGAGTCACGCAAAGACTCCAGGTACAGGACAACATCAGACAGCATATCCATCAACTGCTGGGGTTCCAGACTGCTCAATGCACTCAACTGAGTAAAGTGGGACAGCGTCGCCTCAGAGTTATAGTTGGCAATGTCTGTCCAAGAGGTCGCCGTACCATTATTAAAACTGATCTCAACCCCAGGAACACCACCGGCCAGGGTTTCCAGAGGCACCCCAAACAGATCACCTGAAAGGGTCATACTCAGAGCAGCATTGACCTCAGCGGTGGAGGTATCAGCTGACACAACGTCATCAACGGCTGTCACAGTGACTCGTCCAGAGTCAAACGTCAGCACACCACTGGCAGTGACTGGCAAGGCACCCAATAGAGCGGGTGCATAGAAGGTTCCAGTAGGCGCACTAACCTGTAACGCAAGTTCATTGAGGTCAAAGCTGGCCGAAGACGTGGTAATGCGGTGATCAAACTTGAAATCGATTAGAGCATTCAGGGTTATTCCCTGTCCATCACCCCAGGCAAAACCCACCTTGGCAAGCGCATCACCAAAGCTGAGCTGTGCCAGAAACTCACGGTTTAGTGCCAACTCCAGGCCTAAAGCGAGTTCGTTACCCGCCGTATTAAGCCCTCCCGTCACGTTGAACAGGGAATCACTGGCATTGGCCGGAATCAGCGACTGCAAACTGCTATAAGTCCCACGGCCATGCAGGTAATCCTGCAACTCCAACATCAACCCCATGTAGGTGGCATCACCCTGAGAGAGGTATTGCTGCAACACAGTGGTAAAACCGCCACCCGGCAGATAGTAACCAAACTGGAAAATATCACCCAGAGTGCGGCCATCTTCCGTCACCATCAGCGACAGGAGTGACTGATCGACCAGCGGTAACTCGACAGAAAGTGCTTGCAACTGATCCAGCTGTACCGCCAACTGCGCCCAGTGCGCCAACAACGTTTGCAGTTGCGCCTGAATGGCTGCATCACTTAGGTTGGCATCACGGTAAAAATTGAAACTCAGCGCGTCGCCATTCAGTATACCCTGCAGCGCCAGATAGGCCTGAGCACCAAATGCAGCCTGCTGTGTAGCACCACTTAAGGCAAAACGCCCCTGAGCTTCAGCTATCACCTGACGTTGAATCAGACTAACAGCATATTCGCTATTGGTGATCTGGCGACTGTTATCCAGATTGTCTGGATCCTGCAAGGTAAACGCGGCACCCAAATTCAGGCTAAAATCACCTTCACCGGACATCTGCGTACTGAGTTGCAGCTTATCTGCGCGGATAAAACCCTCGGGGTCAACACTCGGGTCCGTACTCAAGCGAATACCGGCTTCGAGTGCCAGTTTCAGCCGAGTGACCGCATCAGCTGTGATAGCATCGAGTGTATAGCCTGCTGGATTCAGTGTTACTGTGTGTGTCGAGTTACGCTGTAGATCCGCTGTCAGACGCAAGCCATAAATTGGCATAGCTGGATTGCTGGCATCGACTGTCAGCGTGGCTTCTATACCGTCAATAAGCAATAAAGCGCTATTATTGTTGAGATAGCTGACCAGCCCAGAGAGGGTGTGTGGGCCGCCACTGGCAAAATAGTTATTGGCATTTGCATGCAAATCAAAATTGGCACCACCTAAGTCCAGCAGGCTCAGGATACTGGTGTTACTCAGCCCGGGTATATCCGCATTAGATAACGCATCATTGAGTGCCTGGTTACCCAGTTGGTCCAAGTTCTCCAGCGAAGTCAATATGGCGGATTTTGATTCATCCGTAAATGTCAGATCAGCCAGTAAGGCATCGTAAACCGTATGGCCGGCACTGAATAATGCCTGGGTTTCGATTACCCCGGTGGTGTATTCGAAGATCCAATTACCACCCAACTGCTCCGCACCAGTCATGTCATCCGATGCCGCTACATCCGCACCAGTGAGTTCAGCAATACGCTCAACGAAAGCCTGACCTGCCTCTCCCTCGGCCACAGAGCAGCCATAAAACAACAGGTCGGCACCTTCGGCCAAAGCGGTTTGCCAGCTATTGAGTACTTTTGCGTAAGCATCCAGTGAGGTCGTATCGAGTGTAGTGTTGCCCAACTGCACACTGGCGGCTTCACCATGAGAAATAATATGGATCGCCTGTAAATCAGCATATTGCGACAACCACTGGCTGATTTGCTGCACACCGTCTGCACCGGCATCCAGATAAACCACTTCAACACGTGCCTGGCCATCACCACGCTGTGCCAGCGCTTGCTCTATCAGAGATTCAGGCTGTTCAACAGCCGTATCGATGAAGATCAGCTCATCAATCAAACTTTGCTGCTGTACGCCGCCAAGTGAAAAATCCGCCAGCATATCGGCTTCTGCCTGGTGCTGCAGATTGATCACAGATTCCTGCGTATCCTGAGGAGTGGGTGGAATCACCAACAGATCACCGGAAAGCATAAAGCGCTGCTCAAGCAGTTCCACCTCAGTGGTCGCCTGGCGCTGACTATTGACCCGCTGAGTATCCAGCGAACGCCTGATCAGGCCATGCCATTGCCGCAAGGCCCGATGCTTCCAGGACTGTCCAGCCGCATTGTGCAGATAGCGTGCTGCGCTTCCCATGTGTAATCCTCCAGCGAGTTAGCTCGCTTTAATACTCAACTTTGCCTTCCACAACTTAGTGGCGCTCCAGAAGGCGATCCAGTTCAGCCAGGTCCTGACGACTCAGCGTGCCGACAGACTGTTTCAGAACCAGTCGATTCATCAAATAATCATAGCGTGACTGCAAGAAATCACGTCGCGCAGCATAGTAACTCTGGTAGGCATCCAGTACCGCGACGGTTGATTCCAGCCCTGCCTGGAAGCCACGCATACGTGTTGCCAAACGAACCTCCTGCGCCAACACCCCTTCACGCAGTGCAGCCAACATTTCCGCACTGCTGGTCACGCCATTGAATGCTGAACGTACGGTACGTTCAGTCAATCGATGTTCCTGCTCAACCTCATAGCCAGTCTGTTCATAGCGTGCTGTCGCTTCACGCACCAAGGATGAAGTGCGACCTCCGCTAAAGATCGGTACATTGACCCGAACACCCACTTCATAGTTGTTGACCGTCTGACGACTGTTGCTGTAAAGCGTTTTATCAGCATCCTGAAAGCCAGTTGATGCAAACAAGTCAACTGTCGGCAAATGACCCGCGCGTTCACGACGAATCTGATTACCAGCAATCTGCTCGGCCATACGCCGGGACTGCAACGACAGGTTCTGATCCAGAGCGGCACTGATCCAGGGCTCTACCTGAGCCGGGAAAGGTGGTGCAGCACGGAAGTCCGCACTGAAACTGTGCAGACTTTCCACTTCACTGCCGATAATTTCTTTGACAGCCAACTGTGCATCATCCAGGCGATTTTGTGCCTCGATCATCCGAGCACGGGTCAATGCTGTCAGACTCTGTGCTTCGCTCAAGTCGCTGCGACTGGCTAAGCCACTGCGAAAGCTGATTTCAGTCTGGCGAAACTGAGTCGCTATAGCCTCATGCTCAGCTTTAGCAACTTCAAGACTATCTTGGGCGGAAAGCACATTCAGATAGGCTTCAGCAATGCGCATAATAAGAGACTGCTCGGCTGCCAATAATGCCAACTCGGCTTGCTGCACCGCTTTTTCCGCCTGAGTCAGGCCGATCAGACTACCTGGACGGTAGATAGGCTGTGTTAGTGTCAAAGAAGCGCTTTGCTCAGCGAGACTGGTTTGCTCTTCCGGGATAGAACCGGAACTTATTACATTCTGGTTTTTAGCTGAAAACTGATAAGAAAAACTAACCTGAGGCAGATATTCAGAGCGTGCTTGAGGAATCAATTCCTGTATGGCACGAAACTCAGCTCGGGCAGCATGATAGGTTGGATCACGCAGCAACGCTTCGTCCAAAGCTGTCATCAATGAGAACCGTTGACCTTGCCCCAGTGCAGTCAAATTACTGCCATCACGGTATTCTGCGCCTGACAACGTCACGGAACCGATGGTCAGCGACGGCTGCACACTAAAATCAAAACGCGGCAGGTGGCGTAGTGTATCGCGTTCAAAGTAGGCAATGCCCTGCAAGTCATCCGGGTAGTCACTCTCGGATAATACCCGACTGGCTTCTGGCAAAGAGACCAGTGTGCCAAACTCGTAGTTGTCGCGGTGTGCAACAGTTTGTCGTGATAGCTGTTCAGCATAACCTTCATGCAAGGTTAATTCGATTCTGGCGGAGCCAAGACGGGTTTCACCATAACGAATACGCTTCACATAGTCAGGATCAGGAGCAAAGGCAAACACAGCCTGCTCAACCGTTTCGGGACTGACACCGGGAAAGTCCACCATCAAACGCCCAGGAGCTTCCAGGAAATAGCTGTTCACACGAGACTCTGCTAGTTTGCCGATAATCAGGTTGAGCCCGGCACCTGCCTCGGGTGTCAGCTCAAAACGGTTCAGTTGTTCTGCATTCAGCAGTGAACGCTCAGACACAGCACCATCGGGCACCAATAAGAGATGAATCCGGCTACGATTGGTCACCGGATCAATACTGGTATGTGCATCCACCAGATCCATCGGCCCCTGAGTAGTAAACACCAACCGGGAGTGCCCATTGGGTGTACCCTGCACTTCGGGCAATCCCAGTAATGCAGGCATTTGTAAATTGGCTTGTCGTAAATAATGTCGGGGATCCACACCAGGTAATTCGATAACCAACTGATCTGGATCCTGCTCAAACATCAACTCAGTGATCAGGTCATGATGACCGGTAAAGGTTAACTCAATCAAACCACCACGAGACTCAGCATGGATAGAATCGAGTAGTTCCGCTGATACAATAGTGTCATCAAGGTTAGCAAACACCATCTCCCAGTTAACCAACCCAACTACTGACAAGCTCAGGGTTTCATCTACCAGATAAACCGGACGGGCCAGATCGATTATCAGGTACGAGCGTTCGCCCAGAGTTTGCAAACTGGAGGCATGGTAAAGACTGTATTGCTGCACCAAACGTTCACCGGTCAAGCGCCACTCTTCAAGATTAGCTCCATCTGTCAGGGTGATGAACAGGCGTTGGCCATTTTCCTGAAGATATGCACCCGCCATTTCACCGGCTCGGGCGCTCAAGGTCAGGCGATGATAATCCTCCTGGATGCTTACCTGTTGATCCGAAGGCAGAGGCTCTGTTGCTGCAGCTGTCCCGCCAATCGCCATAGAGACTGCAGCCACCAGCAATAGTCGGCTCAGACGCCACACGCGGGATTGAGGGTTCGGCACCCTCCGAAACATCAACATACAACAGATCCTCAGCTATCCGAACAGATTTTTGATCACTTATTATAGAGTTGATCGAACAGACAAGTCCTGAACAACAAATGAACTAAATCTGCATAAATTAAATAGCTGTTTGATTTGAAAGGCAGGAAAGCCAGTTTGGCTAATAGACAGACTTAGCTGTCAGTTGGGTATTCTTAAGGTAAAACAAGCTCCGGCACCGGGTGCATTGGTGACAATCACATCACCACCGTGAAGACGGATAATCTGATCAACCAGATAGAGTCCCAAACCTAAACCAGGATTGGTTTGTGCATCTTGACGATAGTATTTGCCAAAAACCTTACACCGATCCTGCTCTTCAATACCCTTACCCTGATCAATCACGCTAATACAAATCCGATCCTGCGCATCAATGTAGGCACTAATGAAAATTTCGCTTTGAGAAGGTGAAAACTTGATCGCATTATCCAATAGGTTATTAATGCAAATAATCAGTAATTCCCGATCTGCCTGAATCCGCCTGGACATAGAGTTAATTCGAAAACGACGACTATCGCCATTTAAACGCGCTGCCTCACTAACCAACTCCTGCAACAAGGCTTTAATATCAAACCAGGCTGCATTAGTTCGCCAGAAAGTGGTTTCAATCCGCTCCTGACCCAACGCCTTATTCAGCAAATTAGCCATACGTTGCACTGCACTCTTCAGCCGGGCTATATGCTTTTGCCGAACCTGAGGATCATTACTCACTTCCAGTTCCAGCAGATCCCCCAAAGACTGTATCACTGCCAGCGGGGTTCGGAACTCATGTGTCACTATCTGCAGAAACTGTTTTTGTGCCACTGTGACCTTTTGCTCTTCTTCAAGAGCACGGGCAACACGTGCCTGAGCCACTTCCAGGTCTTTGGCAATGCGAGAGCGCTCGGTGATTTCTTTTTCCAGTTTCACTTTGGTGTCTTCTAGCATCTCACGACGCTGCTCCATCTCGGCTTCGATCCGCTTACGCTCGGTGATATCTCGTGCAATACCCATGTAATAGGTGACCTCACCCTGTGCATTAAGCGCTGAGGACTCATTGGCAATCATGTCATGCACCTGCCCATGAACATCAACCAAGCGGAAAACAAGGCCTGACAGACGCCCCCCTTGAAGAGTACGCTCGTGACATTCGACTAAAAAGGGAATGTCATCGGGATGAACATAGTCGGAAAACGGCTGCCCTACAGCTTCCTCCAGGCTGTAGCCGGTAACACTGACCCATTCTGCAGACAAGTAACCAATAGTGGCATCAGCCGATATGATATAGATGATATCGTTGGCATTTTCTATCAGACTTTGAAACAGATGTTCGTTTTCCTGTAGCGCCTGGCTCTGAATTGAAACCAGTTGCTGTATCTGGCGACGTTGCCTCGACAAGAACAGTGTATAAGCTAATAACAACAGTAATAGCAGCGTAACCACAAGCAGGGCAATAAACCAACGCGGCACCACTTCCACCACCAGTTCACTGCGCAACCATCGGTAACTGAGCTGGCTAAGAAAATCCGGATCAAGCTTCTGTATCGCTTGATCTATCTCTTGCAGCAACGCCTCATCCTCAAGAGCCACTCCGGCAAGTAAGCCTTGGGTGTACAGCTGTACTAAAGGATGAAAGTTGGATGGATGTCCATGGCGGTCCAGCAGGTACATACTGACCGGGTAATCGGCCACATAGGCGGCCACTTCTCCTGCAAGAGCAGCCATCACTACCAGTTCATTTGACCGGTAAACACGAATCGGCTGATCAGGATGATGGCGCTGAACATAATCCATTTCATAACTACCCTCCGTGACACCAATCACTTTGTCATGCAGGTCATCAAACCCAGTCAGCGGAGCACCACTAGGCACAAACAGATAACCACTGAGTGGTAACATTGTGTCGCTGAATTTCATGAAAGTTGCGCGCTCTTCGGAATAAAATAGGCCACCGTGTACATGAGCCCGTCCGTCTTTAACCGCCTGTATTGAATCTGGCCAGTCCACCAGATGAAACTCAACTGGTCGCCCCATTGCTGCTGCGATTTCTCGCCATAATTCGATGAGTAAGCCGCGCGGCTCGCCATCCTCACCGACAAAAGCAAAAGGCGGCCAAGCTCTGTCTTGTGCAATAACAAGCGGCTGCACTTCATTAAGATTCGGCTCAGGGTAAGATTGAGCGAAGGCGTGAGGCGCTGTGATGATCAGATAGCTGAGCAGCAAAACACCAACAAGACGCAGGCTGGAGCCACTCAGCATTGCACGCTCCCTTTAGCAAACCTCAAGCCGATACCCGACTCTGGACAAGGTCACGATTGGCGAATCCAGCCCGGTCTGTGCAAACTTGCGTCTCAAACGATATACCAGCGCAGTAATGGTTTCAGCACTATAAATATCCGCAGCATATTCCAGGTGATTGAGTAAATTATCGCGAGTCACCACGGCACCTCCGGCATCTGCCAGAAAAGCCAGCAACTCATATTCACCCCGCGTTAATGGGATTTGATCTCCTTGCTGGTGACAAACACTCCGGGTAGCTTCTTCCAGTTGCCACCCCTGAAAACTGAATACACCCGGCTGGTTAGCCCGTGACTGCACCGATGATACAGTCGACAGGTGGCGTTTTAACGCATTACGGACTTTGAGCTCTAATTCACGTGCACTGAACGGTTTAGCGATAAAATCATCTGCGCCCAACTCATAGGCTCGCAGGCGACTGGTGTCATCCTGCCGACCAGAAACCACATAGAGCAGCACTTGCTGCTCTTCACGCAACGCCTTCAATAACTCAAGTCCATCGGCATCCGGTAAATTCAAATCCAGCAAGATGATATCGAAAACCTGCTTGCCGATTACCTGAGAAAAAGCATCTCCACTTTGCACCTGAGTGATTTGATAACCAAACATATCAAAAAAATCAGTCACAACTTGACAAAGGGACTCATCATCCTCAACCAGTAAAACCCTGAATTTTTCCATGCCCGCACAACCCTTTTGCATGAAATGTCAGCGCAGTCTAATACCCTGCTCATCCACAAGGATCACCCCTTGCTTGAGCAGACTGCCAACCGCCATCTTGAAGGCTTTTTTGCTGACACCAAAAAGTGCTTTAATCTCATCCGGAGAGCTTTTATCATTCAAGGGGCACTCGCCTCCTCGCATCTTCAGATAATCCAACACCTGCTCAGCCAACGGCTCAACACGGCCATAGCCAGGCTTATCCAACATCACATCAATCTTGCCATCCTCTTCCCGCACCTGCTTGATGTATCCCGGGAGGGTCAATCCAGGTCGTAGCGGCTTGAACAACTCCTGCTGGTGCAGCATGCCAACATGACGATGGTTGATAATGGTCAGATAGCCCAGTTCCGTGCGGCGCCAAATCAATAGACTAACCAGCTCACCCATGCGGTAATCTGCAGGTTCAGCACTTAGGTGACGCTCCAGCCGTGCTGATGCAGCCAGGCGCCCGGTATTATCCAGGTACACACACACCATAACCTGCTGGCCGATATCCACTCGTTGAGGTTGCTCAGCAAACGGCATAAATAGCTGCTTGGGTAATCCCCAATCCAAGAAGGCACCCACCTGATTGGTATCCGCAACACGCAGCTGAGCAAATTCACCACGCTGAATCATCGGCTTCTTCAGGGTAGCGACCGGAAGATCATCACTGTCTAAATATACAAATACCGACAGTTCATCCCCGGGTTGCAAGCTTGGATCGACTTCCTGCGATGGTAATCTGACCGTCTCGCCTTCTGCTGCCTGAAGATACGCACCTTGCTCGACAATGCGTTTAACTTTGAGTTGGTTAACTCGTCCTAACTCCACCCGAACACCCCATACCGTTGTTTTGGCTATAGACTAGCACAGATAGTTGTTTAAATAAGCAGGCGCGCACTCGCGACTCGCGCGATTTAACATCTGACTTGCGACTTAGGTATAAAAAAGATTACTATTTTATTAACAATTCTTATACGCTGTATTTCATGAACCCAAAAATTTCATTAACGACCACTGATAACACCTCTCCTGCCACACTTGAAGTCACCGACCTGCATAAGCGTTACGGCGACATTGAAGTGCTGAAAGGCATTTCCCTGACGGCAAAAGATGGGGATGTTATCTCTATAATCGGCTCCAGTGGCTCAGGAAAATCAACCTTTCTGCGTTGCCTTAATCTGCTGGAAAATCCATCCCAAGGCCGCATTGCATTGCGCGGCGAAGCTTTACAGCTGGTTGCCAACAAACAAGGCGAGTTAGAGGCCAAAAAACGTCGCCAACTCGAATTGATGCGTGCCCGTATTGGCTTTGTGTTTCAGAATTTTAACCTCTGGCCACACATGACCGTACTGGAAAATATCATGCTGGCCCCGGTATTAGTGCACGGGCGCAGCAAGCAGGCCTCGCGTGAGCGTGCACAAGCCCTGCTGGAAAAAGTGGGGCTGGCGGATAAAGCCAAAGCCTATCCAGGAAATCTATCCGGTGGACAGCAGCAGCGTATTGCCATCGCCAGAACTCTGGCGATGGATCCGGAAGTACTTCTGTTTGACGAACCCACATCGGCACTGGATCCAGAACTGGTCAATGAAGTGCTGGGCGTGATGCAAAATCTTGCTGAGGAAGGCAGAACCATGCTGGTTGTGACACATGAGATGCGCTTTGCGCGAGACGTGTCTAGTCAGGTGATGTTTTTACACCAAGGACGAGTTGAAGAGTTCGGACCTCCCGGCGAAGTATTTACCCAGCCCAAGTCTGAACGCTGTAGAGAATTTTTATCAAGTCATTTATAACGTTATACGACAACTCAATCAAACTAAAGGTATTAATCTATGCAATGGTCAAAAAAATTCGCTACATCTGCGTTACTCATGGCTTCTGCTTCGATGATTGCACCGCTAGCTATGGCTGATACGATCCGCATTGCCACTGAAGGGGCTTATGCACCGTTTAACTTTATCGATAGTTCAGGACAGCCTGGCGGTTTTGACGTTGAAATAGCCAATGCACTGTGTGAAAAAATGGAAGCAGATTGCGAGATTCTGACTCAGGATTGGGACGGCATCATTCCAGGACTGCGTGCACGCCGTTACGATGCCATTATCGCCTCCATGTCGATCACCGAAGAGCGTGAACGCGTAGTTGCCTTCACCAACCCCTACTACTCTAATGTGTTGGCTTTTATCGGACCTAAAGACGGAGAGATGCCAACCGATGAAGCAAGTCTGCAAGGAAAAACCCTGGGCGCTCAACGTGCCACTATTGCAGGTCAGTACCTTGAAGATGAACTCGGCGATAGTGTCAATGTCCGTTTGTATGACACCCAGGACAATGCTTACCTGGATCTGGCAGCAGGTCGACTGGATGGCATGGTTTCGGACAAATTTCCAGCTTACGACTGGCTGCGGACAGAGGCTGGTAGCGCTTTTGAGTTTAAAGGCGACGATGTTGATATCAACGATAAAATCGGCATAGCGCTACGCCAGGACGATACTGAGCTGAAAGAACGATTCAATCAGGCACTGGATGCCATCGTCGAAGATGGCACCTATGCTGAAATCAATGCCAAATACTTCCCCTTCTCTATTTATTAATAGCTGAAGCTGGGTCGATAAGGGTCGGTTACTCAATCATTTGTGTTGCCGACTCTTTATTGTTAATTGCCTTAAATGCGAGCGCTTCATGGATCTACAGGGTTTTGGTCATCTTTTGCTGTCAGGCACCTGGATTACCCTGAAACTGGCTTTTACCAGCCTGTTTTTTGGTTTACTTCTTGGGCTGATGGGGGCGGCAGCCAAACTGTCACCCATTCGCGCACTGCGCTGGATCGCTACAACCTATACCACCTTGATCCGGGGCGTACCTGAATTATTACTGGTGCTAATTATCTATTTCGGCACCTCTGAATTGTTGCTAAGGCTGTTTGATAAATACATTGAAGTCAGTGCGTTTGCCGCTGGTGTTACGGCACTGTCTATTGCGTTTGGCGCCTATGCTACCGAAGTGTTTCGCAGCGCCCTGCAAGAAATTCCCAAGGGTCAGCGTGAATCCGCTATGGCCATGGGCTTTACGCGCTGGCAAACCTTCAGCCGCATTTTGATTCCACAACTATGGCGTATTGCCATTCCCGGGCTCGGCAATCTGTTTCTGGTACTTCTAAAAGACACCGCGCTAGTATCCGTTATTGGACTGGATGACTTGATGCGCCAGGCCTACGTCGCCGCCGGGTTTACCAAACTCCCCTTCACCTTTTATCTTGCTGCCGCGTTTATTTATCTATTGCTGACTATTATCTTTATGCAAGCTATTCGACTGCTGGAAAACCGCGCCAATCGTCCTTGGCAGGGAGCTCGCTGATGAGTGAATTGATAGTCAATTTCTCACAATGGCTACTTACCCTGACACAGGGCGCTGAACCTTGGGATGCTTATGCCCGTTACCTGCCCCGTTTACTGGAGGGGGTGTGGATTACCCTGCAACTGGTGGTTTTATCCGGTATTGTCGGCTTTATTATTGCCATTCCGCTGGCACTGATGCGCATCGCTAAAAGCCCCTGGTTATGGCTCTTCCCGTATTGCTACATCTTCTTTTTCCGGGGCACGCCACTGTTAGTGCAAATATTTCTGGTCTACTACGGTCTGTCGCAGTTTGAAGGTCTGCGTGAGCGTGGTTGGCTATGGACTGATGTCCTGTCACAACCTTACTGGTGTGCCATTATCACCTTCAGTCTGCACACCGCCGCTTATATTGCCGAGCTCTTCCGCGGAGCCATACAGGCGGTGCCCAGAGGGGAAGTCGAAGCGGCACAATCGCTAGGCGTCAGCCGCCGTAAGCAGTACCAGCATATTATTCTGCCTAGAGCCTTTGGCATCATCCTGCCAGCTTATGGTAATGAAGTGATTCTGATGCTGAAGGGCAGTGCACTAGCCTCTACTATCACTCTGTTGGATCTGATGGGTGCTACCCGTGGCGCCATCGCCAGAACCTACATGAGTCTTGAGTTCTTCTTGCTAGCGGGTGTGCTTTATCTACTGCTCACCGCGATACTGATTGGTTTCTTCCGCCTGCTGGAGAATGTCTTCAACGCCCATCAGCATGCCACACGGTTACCGGTGAACAAACTTGACCCACAACTACGTGACAAGCATCTTGAGGATAATGTGAACTAACCTGGGTATAGATCATCATTCGTCATCGTCACCCTCTTTCAGGCGCCTGATCTGGTCTAATCCTTTTTTTCGTTGGGCATAGATAACGTCCAGCTTATTCTGCAGAGCTTCTTGCGATTCCGATTCATGCTCGTGACTGAGCTTATCCTGCAATTCACGCTCCTTCTCTTTGAGCTGTTTCAGTATAGTGCGGATAGACTTGATCTGCTCAAGTTGCGTGTGTGTATCTGCATCGAGAAAGCGTCTGACTCGTTCCAGCAGCTTTTTTGCTTTCATTTATAATCACTCCGGCCGACTTGCCACTTGCTCAGGCTCAGGAACGTCTACCTGACTGGTTTTTTCCATCAACTGCGCAATCTCTTTATCATCCAGGCTAAAGGAGTCAAGCTTTGTTGTCTCCTGCCTCGACACTAGTGTAGACACAGCATCCAATAGATTATCACCTATATTTGTGACATAAGCTTCATCATTGAGAATAGATGTAGCGACTGATGCCGCTATGCGGCGGTGGCGAATCATTTCGTCCAATTCATCCATCATCTTACGACTGGCTTTTTGTGAGGCAAGCCGTAGCGCATCAATAGATAAAGGCGTTACGTCGTTTGGCTCCTCGCGAAGTAATTGACGTAACTCACGCAACAAATTAGCCAGATGAATCCGAATCTGGTCATAGCGCTCACGTACTGCAAGATTATTTGAGAGACCATGACGTGACAAATTATTATGCAGGTGTTTCATCCCTTTGACTGCGGCGACAATGGCACGACTGGCCTCACGTAATTCATAGAGTTTTTCCGTGGCCGCCTTGGTAGATTCACGCATTTGTGCTTCGGCTATAAAAGCAATAATTTCGTTATGCAGGCTTTTTATTTTCTCTTCATAAACATCTTCGACATCTATGGGAAAAATCCGCCGGGTATATTTGACCGCATCCGTCAAGGATTCCTGTGAGTCAATAGTGTGGCGTTTCAAGCTTAATCCGTGAGCCAGCAAGCCATAGGCATTATCAAACAAGTGCAACACCTCCTTTCTCACCGCATTAACCACTGTAGCAGGTGTTTCCAGTGCCTCGGGATAGAGATATTGTGGCTGTTCCATACCCTGCGGCTTAAACTGTATGTGCTGCAACAGCAAGGACTCTAATCGGCCCACAAACGGTGTTAACAACACCACCCCCAGCACATTGAACAGAGTGTGGAATAGTGCCAGCTTCAGCAGAAAATCATCGGCACGAATACCCATCAAACCAGCGACCTGATCCACTAGCCAGGCCAACTGCCCTATAAAGACAATCGCCACACTGGCAGTCACCAGATTAAATAACACATGGGAAGCAGCCAAACGCTTACCCCCCAGGTTAGAGGCAATGCTACCCAACACAATGGTTACGGTACTGCCGAGATTGGCACCGATAGCCAGTGCCAGTGCATTTTCATAGCTGACTTGCCCGGTTGACAAGGCGGTAATGATGATTAACAAGGTTGCATGGCTTGACTGCATGATAACGGTGACCAGCATGCCGATCAGGGTAAATACCAGCACGCCAGCAATACCGGTCATAGCAAAGGCAGACAGATCGAAACTCTGTTGAAACGACTCAAACCCCTCTTTCATATAATGAATGCCCAGAAACAGAAAGGCAAAACCCAACAGCAAGTAACCGACCCCCTTCAGGCTTTTGCTTTTTTGCATCTGAAACACCATACCAAATACCAGAACGGGCATGGCATAGGCGGCAATGTCGACTTTCAAGCCTAAACCGGCAATCAGCCAGGCCCCGGTCGTTGTGCCAATATTAGCTCCCATGATGATGCCTATCCCGCCCATCAGGGTGATCATTTCCGCACTGACGAATGACACGGTAATCAATGACACCAATGAGCTGGATTGCATCAATGTTGTACTGGTCATGCCAAAGGCAAGGCTTTTCCATAAGCGATCAGTGGATTTGCGCAGAATGCCTTCCAGCATGCCTCCGGTAAAAGCTTTAAAACCCTCTTCCAGACACAGCATGCCAAACATAAACAGTGCTATACCGGCCGCAATTTCAGTAAAATCAGCACTCACCCAGAAGGCATAAACCAAAATAGCCAACACCACGGGCAACGATATTTTTTTCAACATATTTAGCGATCCAGACAGAGTTTTAGTTTTTATTCTAGCCCAGTTTACGACTTAGCGAGACAGAGGGTAACGCTTCATAATAATCAGCAACAGGGGTAAGCCGATCAACGCAATAACGGCGCATAGCAGGAAGAAGAAAGCCCAGTCGCCATCCAATGCATCAATCATCATGCCACTGGTGGCGGAAAACCAGATACGTGCCAGATTGGCCAGTGATGCCAGCAAGGCATACTGCGTAGCAGTGTAGGCACTGTTGCACAGGGATGACAGGTAAGCGACCAGCGCTACTGTAACCAAACCAGTAGTAAAATTATCCGAAGCCACAGCAACAATAAATACCAGTGTTGATTGACCTGACATGGCTAACCACGAATAGGTCAAGTTGGTTGCGGCGGTTGCCAAACCAGATAGAAACAGCGCCTTTAGAATGCCGATACGAGCTACCAGAATACCGCCCAGAACAATACCAATAAGATTGGCACTAAGCCCATAGACCTTGGCTACTTCAGCAATTTCTGTGAGTGAAAAGCCCAATTCGCGGTAAAACACGCCTGACATTCGCCCTAGCAAGGCATCACCGAGTTTGAAAACAAATATAAATACCAGAATCAGCAACCAACCACCGCGTTGGGTGAACTCCGCCAACGGCGCTACAATGGTCAGATAGATCCAGCCTATTATTCGACGCGGTATTTCCGGCAGGAAGGTCCAGCGCTGCAGTAAAGCCAGTGCGCGCTCTTCCTCAGCCAGCGTTTCTGCAGGCGGTGATACCTTAGGTTCCGGGCTCATCAGCACCGCAAAGATTCCGATGAGGACTCCAAAAGACAGCAGCATATAGGCTGAATTCCACCCAAAGGCCTCGGCCATGTACAAGCCACCCGCTCCGCCAATCAAGGTTCCCCCAAGGTGCCACCCCCAAATCCCAGCCGCAGAACCACTGCCATATTGATCCAGGTCCAGTATCTCAATCCGGTAGGCATCAATCACTATATCCTGTGTCGCTGAAATAAAGGTGACAAACAGCACCGCACTCGCCATCAGCCACAGGCTTTCGGCTGGATTAGTAAGTGATAGCAGAAAAATGGCCAGCATCAGCAGGCACTGTGTCATCAGCGCCCAACCCCGGCGGCGACCAAAGCGAGCACTGAAGAAAGGCAGCTTAACCCGATCAAGCAAAGGAGCCCAAAGAAAGTTAATCGCATAGGGTGTGGCCGCTAATGCAAACAACCCTATATCAGTACGGCTGACACCTTCATCGCGCAGCCAGATCGACAGATTGGAAAACACTAACGGCGCGGGTAAACCACTGGAAAACCCCAGTGCCAACAGAGTTAACATACGGCGATCGCGGTAGGGAGCGAACCACTTTTTTAGCTGAGCTAACAAGGTAATTCAGCTCCCATACCAGATTCACATCCAATAGAAGCTAGCCGTAATATCACTATTCAGCCTTCTCATTGGCAAGGAAAAACCAAGTATCCAACACTGAGTCCGGGTTCAGCGACACACTGGAAATACCCTGTTCCATCAACCAACGCGCCAGATCCGGGTGATCCGAAGGCCCTTGACCGCAAATACCTATGTACTTGTCAGCATCACGACAAGCCTTGATAGCCATAGCCAACAGCATTTTTACCGCCTCATTTCGCTCATCAAACAGATGGGCAATGATACCTGAATCACGGTCCAGCCCTAGTGTTAACTGGGTCAGGTCATTGGAGCCAATGGAGAAACCGTCGAAATGCTCAAGAAACTGGGTTGCCAGGAGCGCATTGGAGGGAATTTCACACATCATAATCAGGCGCAGGCCATTTTCACCCCGTTTCAGACCATTATGCGACAATAAATCAACGACCTGACGCGCCTCACCCACGGTGCGTACAAACGGTACCATGATTTCCACATTAGTGAGCTTCATTTTATCCCGCACGCGTTTCAATGCACGACATTCCAGCTCAAAACAGTCCTGGAAGGTTTCCGAGATATAACGCGCCGCGCCACGAAAGCCCAACATCGGATTTTCTTCAGCGGGTTCATAACGATCACCGCCGATCAGATGGCCGTATTCATTGGACTTGAAATCCGACATGCGCACGATCACTTTGCGTGGATAAAAGGCCGCCGCCAGTGTTGAGATGCCTTCCACCAGTTTATCAACATAAAAATCCACCGGTGAGGCATAACCCGCAATACGCCGATTGATAATCTGTTTTATGTCTCTGGGTTGCTGGTCAAAGTTCAACAGTGCCTTGGGATGAACACCAATCATCCGGTTGATAATAAATTCCAGCCGCGCCAGACCTACCCCGGCACTCGGCAGTGCCTGAAAATCAAAGGCGCGATCCGGGTTACCCACGTTCATCATAATTTCGAAAGGCAGTTCCGGCATGGATTCAACACTGTTTGTCTGGTGCTCAAACGCCAGCTTGCCTTCATAGGCCCGACCAGTATCTCCTTCGGCGCAGGACACAGTCACCAGTTGGTCGTTGTTCAACCGCTCAGTGGCATCACCACACCCCACGATCGCCGGAATGCCCAGTTCACGTGCAATAATGGCCGCATGACAGGTGCGTCCGCCGCGGTTGGTAATAATTGCGCCAGCACGCTTCATTACCGGCTCCCAATCCGGGTCGGTCATATCAGTGACCAGCACATCACCGGGTTGTACATCGTGCATTTGTTCAAGTGAGTCCACTACCCGGACTGGACCGGAGCCAATACGATGACCTATCGAGCGGCCTTCTATCAACACTTTGCCTTTTTCCTTAAGCAAATAACGCTCCATCACAGCGGCTGAATTCTGACTGCGTACTGTTTCAGGCCGGGCCTGAACGATATAGAGCTCACCATTATCACCATCTTTGGCCCATTCAATATCCATAGGGCGGCCGTAGTGCTGCTCAATTGTAATAGCAATTTTTGCCAAAGCTTCTACATCTGAATCACTAATGCAGAAGCGATCTCTATCTTCACGAGTCACATCGACTGTGTCTACAGCATCTGCCGTACTACCCTCACCACCATAAACCATTTTAATCGCTTTAGAGCCCAAATTACGGCGCAGGATAGCTGGAGCACCCAGTTTCAGCGTGGGTTTGTAAACATAGAATTCGTCTGGATTCACCGCCCCCTGAACTACAGTTTCCCCGAGCCCATATGCGGCGGTAATAAATACCACTTGCTTGAATCCCGACTCAGTGTCCAGCGAGAACATCACACCCGAGGCACCGGTTTCACTACGAACCATGCGCTGAATTCCAGCTGACAAGGCTACTTCGCTGTGAATAAAGCCACGGTGTACCCGGTAGGAAATCGCACGATCATTATACAGAGAAGCAAATACAGATTTGATCGCTTGCTTGATATTATCCAGCCCACGAATATTGAGATAGGTTTCCTGCTGACCGGCAAAGGAGGCATCTGGCAAATCTTCTGCAGTGGCCGAAGAACGCACAGCCACGGAGATGTTCTGACCGGCTGCCATTTCTTTGTAGCCATCATCAATGGCGGCTTCCAGTGATGGTTGAAACTCTGCGGCCAGAATCCATTCGCGAATCTGACGGCCGGTTTCAGTTAGCGCCCGGGTATCGTTGCTGTCCAACTCAGCCAGTAACGCATTGATTTTATCTGTCAGATTATTATGCTGGAGAAAGTCACGATACGCCTGCGCTGTGGTTGCGAACCCACCGGGTACTTTGACACCGGCATCACGCAGTTGATGAATCATCTCTCCAAGTGAGGCGTTTTTACCGCCGACCTTATCAACATCTCCCATTCCCGCCTGGTCCAGGCGTATGACGTAATCCTGCAAGGTAAACTCTCCTGTGGTTGGTCTGAAAGTCTGCCGTGAGTATTTTTATGTCGGCACTAAAACACTGATGATACTTCAGTTAAAATGAAAAATCCTTGTCCTGACCGCATTGTAATAAAACTACATGGCATACGGGCAAATATTCCAGTTCCGACAAGGTAGGCGCACTCTTGATTAAACGTACAGCATTTTTTATTTCCGATGGTACAGGTATCACCGCCGAAACACTGGGCAACAGTCTACTGACCCAGTTTGAAGGTGTTCAGTTCGAGATGGTGACCCTACCCTATATCGACACGCTGGAAAAAGCACATGCGGTCGTCGGCAGAGTGAATGACGCCTGCGAACGTGATGGCCAGAAGGCCATCGTTTTCGATACCATTGTTAATCCGGAAATACGTGAAACCATCGCAGCTTGCCAGGGATTCAAGATCGATGTGTTTGAATCTTTTCTCAAACCGCTAGAACAGGAATTGCAGTTACGCTCATCCTATTCAGTGGGCAAATCCCACGCGATCAATGAATCCAGCCGTTATAAAGAGCGAATTGCTTCTGTCAATTTTGCGTTGGACAACGATGATGGTGGACGAGTACAGCAATACAGCAAGGCTGATCTGATACTGGTTGGTGTGTCACGCTGCGGTAAAACCCCCACCTGTCTGTATATGGCGTTACAGTTCGGCATACGCGCAGCTAACTACCCTATCACCATCGAGGACCTGGAAGTGGCCGGACTACCGGAGGTTTTGATGCAGCACCGCGACAAGCTTTTCGGTTTGACCATCGACCCTTTCCACCTGACCGCCATTCGCCATGAACGTCGTCCAAATAGCCGCTATGCCTCCCTGGAACAATGTGAATTTGAGGTGCGCGAGGTAGAACGACGCTTGAAGCAGTTAGGAATCAGCAGCATCAACACCACACATTTTTCCGTGGAAGAGATTGCCACCCGCATTATGGCAGAGGCTGGGCTCACTCGCCGTGGCGTCTGACCCGGCGACCTAGTCCATTTCAAGCTTTTTAAGCCGATAGCGCAGGGTTCGAAAGGTGATACCCAGCTTTCGGGCAGCGGCTGTTTTGTTGAAATGAGTGGCTTCCAGGGCCTCCTGAAGGATCTGTCTTTCGACCAGCTCCAGATAAGCCTCCAGCCCCATACTACACACTTTTTGCAATCCATTTGCGCCTGCTGTCGCCTCGTCACAGGCTGACTGGCTGCGATTATCGAGCTGAATATCCTCAATTTCTATCAGATCACCTTCATTGAGGGTAATCGCACGTGCCAGCACATTTTCCAACTCGCGTACATTACCGGGAAAACGATGCCGACACAGGCGTTCTTGCGCCTCGGCCGACAAACGTGGGGCCGAACGCCCCATCTCTGTAGCCAGCTGCTGCAGAAAATACGCAGCCAGATAAGGGATATCCTCGGCATGCTCCCGCAGTGGCGGCACCCGTAGCTCAATCACATTGATACGGTAGTAGAGGTCTTCACGAAACTCGCCTGACTCCACTTTCGCGGCCAAGTCTTCATGAGTTGCACTAACAATACGCACATCAACAAACTCTTCTTTTTGTGCCCCAACCGGCCTGACTGATTTTTCCTGAATAGCACGCAGCAGCTTCACTTGCATATCCAGAGGTAAGTCAGCCACCTCGTCAAGGAAAAGTGTTCCCCCCTCCGCCGCCTGAAACAGCCCCTCTTTATGTTGAGTTGCACCAGTAAAGCTACCTTTACGATGACCAAAAAATTCACTTTCCATCAGATCAGCCGGAATAGCTCCACAGTTCACAGCAATAAAGGGTTTGTCACAACGGTGACTGCGATGGTGCAACATACGAGCAACCAGCTCTTTACCTGTGCCCGACTCGCCCGAAATATGCACGGGGGCCAGGCTGCGTGAAAGGCGGACAACCAGAGCACGTATTTTTTCAATCGCACGTGACTGCCCCATCAATTCAGGTCCTGGGTCACATCCAGGAGCGATTTGCTGTTGTTTTTCCAATCTAACAGCAGACGTAACCAGATTACGTAACGTCTGCAACTCAACAGGCTTGTTCAGAAAATCAAAAGCACCGGCTTTGAGTGCCTCAATGGCACTACTCATATTGCCATGCGCCGTAATCATCGCGACAGGAATGTGTGAGTAGTATTTTTGGATGCGATAGATCAGATCCATACCGTTACCATCGGGCAGACGCATATCAGTCAGACAGAGTTGAATCCTCCCCTGTCCCTGCTGATCCAGCAATTGTAACGCTTCGGCCAGCGTCGCCGCCTCCAGGCAATCTACCTGCATTCGCGTCAAGGTCAGTCGGATCAACTCACGAATATCCGGTTCATCATCCACTACCAGCACTCTGGGTTGTACAACCCGAGACCGGTCAGTAGCGCTTACACTTTTCATTAATCAGACTCCCTGATAATCGCTTGTTGACCAAAACTTAATCTGAAACAGGTGTTTTCATTTTGCTGCTGATGTGCAAGATGACATTGATTGGCTTGCGCAAGCTCTTTGGACAGATAAAGCCCCAGCCCGGTACCCTTACTTGTTGTGGTAAAAAAGGGCTCGAACAAACGTTCTTTTTCCTGTGGCTGAACCAGTGGTCCATTGTTAATGACCTCCAGATAACAGCCTCGTTTGGTGTCACCGGCCAGCAGCAGGGTCACTCTGGGTGAAGAAAGTGACTGACTGGCAAAATTCAATGCATTTTGACATAAATTGCTGAGAATCTGGTGCAGATGACCTGAATCGAAATACACTGTCAGCGGCTCGACACTCTGGTCATTGATTACCAATACGGAACGCGCCTCGGAATGCAAACAATATATTTCTTCAACAAAACTCTTTAAGTATTTGTTTAATTGTATTTTTTCACCAAAAACTCTATCACGATTACCCAATTGCAGTACATCTTCAACTATCCTATTCACCCGTGCCGTATTCTCCTGAATAATATCAGTCAGACGCAAGTCTTCAGAGGGCAGCTTATCAGACTCAGCCAACAGCTCACCTGCATGGCGTATGGCGCTCAACGGATTACGAATTTCATGTGCAATACCGGCGGTTAACCGACCCAGTGCCGCCAGACGCAACTGCTGAGACTGATCATTAACCGCAGCGGCATCTTCAAGAAATATAAGTACACCGGTCTTGGTGTCATCGCCGGCACGCCCCACTTTGATCATTTGCACCAGCAGACTGGCAGGCAGGGTTTCAATCGAACTTTTTTCATAGCTCTGTCGCCCTTGCCCACGCCAAAGCCGCAATTGTAAATTCAGCTCTATACTAAATTGCTGCAAATGTGTGCCTAACATCTGCGAAGGCGCATCAAGCAAGCGCCTTGCAGCCCCATTCACCAGGCGCACATGATGCTGTTCATCCACCACAAGCACTCCAGTTGCCATCTGGCTGATCACCTGCTCGGTCAATTCAGACATATTGGCCAGATCAACGCCTCTGGAATGAGCCAGATCCGCACTCTCACGGGCTTGTCGTGCTAAAACAGTAGCCAAAACTGATGTCACAATCAGCGTTAACCCCAATAGACCTGCCATGGAGTAGTTGTAAGCACTGGCCGTGCCATACAGCTGACTATAAAACTGCTGTCCCAGCACGGCCAGGGAAGCCAGCGCTGCAAAAAACACCGACATACGCCCTGCCAACAGCATACTGGCATTGGCAATACTAACGACCATAAGCATACCAACACCACTGGCAACGCCTCCACTTGCATGCATCATCAGCGTAAATACCAGAATATCGACACAGGTATAAAAATACACCTGCCATATATAGCCAGGGGTTCGCAACAACAAGGGATAGATCGCCAGGAGCGTCACCACAACATAAACTGAGGCCACTACCAGGAACAGCCGCGGTGCCGTTTCTCCCAAAGGTTCAGGCAGATAGCCAGTAGAAATCAACACCATCAGCAACAATGCCAGTATAATCCGGTAAACCGTCAGCAGACGCATAATACGCCATGCTTTTTGACTTGCTTGCATAAACTGCTTATCCCATAGATGGCGTATCTGAATCCTTGCGCCGGATCAAATAAAGCCGCATTGCCCGCGACATAAGAGCCTAGGCAATTGATAACTGTGATTAACTGTGATTTGATTGCTATGCTGTAATATTATAAACAACTAGATTAGCTTGGGAGTTACTGTGGCACAAGGGGCTCAACCACTTAGCGGACTTGCCAGACGCCTTGTCATGGATGGTGTTTTTTCATCCGAAGTTGCAACAGATGCAATAAACAAGTCACGCGATGCCAAGCAACCATTTGTCAGCTATATCATTAAACAACGCCTGGTCAGTGCACACCGCGCCGCTTCAGCCGCTGCTGAAGAGTTTGGTCTGCCGTTGCTGGATCTGGATGCCATCCCCGGAGATTCACTCCCCAAAGAGATTGTTTCTGACGCTCTGATCACCAAGCACCACATTTTGCCCTTAATGAAACGTGACAATCGTTTATTTGTTGCGGTGGCCGACCCAACCAATATGCAGGGCATTGATGAAATCAAATTCCAGACCGGCATCATTACTGAAGTTGTCATTGTAGAAGAAGATAAACTGTCAGCCGCACTGGATGTCTACCTCGATCAGCAACAAAGTTCTGCACTGGGTGACCTTGATGACGCTGATCTGGACAACCTTGATATTGACGATAGCTCTCAGAAAAAAGACGAAGAGCAGTCGGCTGAAGATGCAGCCAGTGAAGCGCCAATCGTGCGTTTTATCAATAAAGTGCTTATGGATGCGATCAAGACCGGCGCATCAGATATTCACTTTGAACCTTACGAAAAAAGCTACCGGGTACGCTGTCGTATCGATGGTATATTGCAAGAGGTGCATCGCCCACCGATGAATCTGGCTACTCGTCTGGCAGCCCGACTCAAAGTCATGTCACAAATGGATATTTCCGAAAAGCGCGTGCCACAAGACGGGCGCATCAAGATGAAAATATCCAAGACTCGCGCCATTGATTTTCGTGTTAACTCGTTACCGACTCTCTGGGGCGAGAAAATTGTATTACGTATACTCGATCCGACCAGTGCCCAAATAGGTGTTGAAGCACTGGGCTTTGAGCCCGATCAGAAAAAAATCTACCTGACTACCCTGGAACAACCACAGGGCATGATTCTGGTTACAGGACCAACTGGTTCTGGTAAAACCGTTACCCTCTATACCGGCTTGAACATTCTCAATACCGCTGAACGCAATATCTCAACTGCTGAAGACCCGGTCGAGATCAACATGGACGGCATCAACCAGGTACACGTGAATATCAAAGTGGGCCTGACCTTTGCTGAAGCCTTGCGCTCTTTCCTGCGACAGGACCCGGATGTCGTCATGGTTGGTGAGATACGCGATCTGGAAACAGCTGAAATTGCCATTAAAGCAGCACAAACTGGCCACATGGTTCTATCAACGCTACACACCAACAGCGCACCCGAGACACTGACGCGTCTGCGCAACATGGGTGTCCCGGCCTTTAACGTAGCCACCTCAGTCAGCCTGATAATAGCCCAGCGATTAGGACGGCGTTTATGTGAATCCTGTAAACGCCCGACTGACCTGCCGGAGGCCACACTGCTTGAGGAAGGGTTTAAACCCGATCAGATCCCTGACCTGCACCTTTACGAAGCAAATCATGAGGGTTGCTCAAAATGTAACCGTGGTTACAAGGGACGTGTCGGTATTTATGAGATGCTTGCCATGACACAAGAGGTTGCCGAATGTATTATGGAAAACGGCAATTCACTGGATATATTACGCGTTGCACGCAAACAGGGATTCAAAACTCTCCGTGAATCCGGACTACTTAAAGTCGCCAATGGCCTGACTAGTCTTGAAGAAATGAATCGCGTTATTAAAACCTGATAAGGGAAATAACTCAGATGGCTACAGCAGCAAAAAAGGAAAAGAAAAAAGCCACGTTCCAATGGGAAGGCAAGGATCGCAGTGGTAATCGCAGTAAGGGTAAAATCGACGCTGAAAATGTGGCAATTGCCAAATCATTGTTGCGCAAACAAGGCATCAACCCCAATAAGGTTTCCAAGCAAAGCAACATGTCGTTGCTGGGCAATAAAAACAAGCCGGTTAAACCGCTCGATGTCGCATTTTTCACCCGCCAGATGGCGACGATGATGAAATCGGGTGTTCCGCTGTTACAGGGTCTTGAGATTGTTGCCAACGGTACAGAAAAGCTAAAGCTCAAAGAACTCACGTACGATATACGTAACGAAGTGAATGGCGGCAGTGACTTTTCCACGGCGCTGAGCCGTCACCCGAAACAATTTGATGATCTGACCTGTTCTCTGGTCAGGGCTGGCGAACAGTCCGGTGCACTGGAAACCATGCTCGACCGAATTGCCACCTACAAAGAAAAAATTGAATCACTGAAAGCCAAGATCAAAAAAGCCATGACCTACCCGGCGGCGGTGGTTGCCGTGGGTATTATCGTTTCCGCCATTCTACTGGTTAAGGTTGTGCCACAGTTCCAGGACATTTTCAGCAGCTTTGGTGCTGACCTGCCAGCCTTCACCCTGTTTGTCATTGGTCTGTCAGACCTGGCGCAGAAATACTGGTTTTTCGCCCTGATCGGCTTTGTTCTGCTCGGTTTTGGGTTTACCAAGCTGATGGAGAAATCACAAAAATTCCATGATGCCGTAGACCGCTTTGTGCTCAAGATTCCGGTATTGGGTGCCATCCTGTACAAGGCCGCTATTGCGCGTTTTTCACGCACCCTGTCCACCACCTTTGCCGCTGGTGTTCCGCTGGTTTCAGCACTCGATTCAGCCGCCGGGGCGGCAGGCAATGTGGTTTTCAGAACAGCGATCATTCAGGTACGTAACGGGGTATCCACCGGTCAGTCTTTGCAGAATGCGGTTAATATGACGGGCATCTTTCCTGCCATGGTGACGCAAATGATCTCCATAGGCGAGGAAGCGGGTTCACTGGATACCATGCTGGACAAAATTGCCTCTTTTTACGAAGAGGAGGTCGACAATGCCGTTGATAACCTGTCCAGCCTGCTTGAACCTTTAATCATGGTCGTACTGGGCACTCTGGTCGGGGGTCTGGTTATCGCCATGTACCTGCCAATCTTCCAGTTGGGTAATGTTGTCTAAGGTTTACCAACATATATGTTAATGTTTGAACTCTTTGCGGCCCACACCTGGTGGGCCGTTTTCTTCGCTCTGCTGCTGGCTTTGTTGGTAGGCAGTTTTCTGAATGTAGTTATTTTGCGTTTACCGGTAATGATGGAGCGTGAATGGCAAGCGGCCATTGCCGCAGACTCAACTACGACGAAACCGCAAGACAACTTCAACCTGGCAGTTCCACGCTCGCGTTGCAACCACTGTGGGCATTTGATTCGCTGGTATGAAAATATTCCTGTGATCAGTTGGCTGGCCTTACGGGGCAAGTGCAGCTCATGCAGCAGCGTGATCAGCCCTCGCTATCCGTTGATTGAGCTGCTCAGTGGTCTTCTATGTGCATTCATTGCCTGGCAGTACGGTATAACGCTGACAGGACTGGCGCTGATGTTGCTGACCTGGGCATTGATTGCCTTGACGTTTATCGATATAGACCACCAACTCCTGCCCGACAGTATTACCCTGCCGCTGCTCTGGCTGGGATTACTACTTAACAGCTTTGAAGTATTTACTACACTTGGCAACGCCGTCTGGGGTGCTGCATTAGGCTACCTGGCGCTCTGGTGTGTCTATTGGGCGTTTAAACTGTTGACCGGCAAGGAAGGCATGGGTTACGGCGACTTTAAGCTCCTGGCCGCACTGGGCGCCTGGGGTGGGGCCATCAGCTTACCCATGATTATTTTGTTCTCATCGGTAGCTGGCGTTCTACTGGCGGGTGGCATGATCGCACTGCGTAAGCATCAGGCCGCAAACCCTTTGCCTTTTGGCCCTTATCTGGCCATTGCCGGCTGGTTTGCAATACTCTGGGGCGAGCCAATCATGCGCTGGTACCTAAGTAGTTAAGGCTAAGTCCTGCAGCAGTGTCATCGACTTATTAGCCTGACAGTACTGAACCACCACGCAGCACATTAATGTTTACCCAGCTACCAACCTCAAAGTTCTGATGACGCGGTGCGATAACACAGTACTGTACGCCATCACGTTCCAGCGTGTAGAAGTAATCATGACCACGAAACTCCCGGGAGATCACCCGAGCCGCTGCATCACAGCGAGGTGCTGGACTCAAATGCAGGTCTTCAGGGCGTACCGACATCTGCACCTGCCCCTGTAGACTTTTCTCAACCTGCAACTGGCCCAGTGGTGTATTGACAAAGCCATCCAGCGCATCGCCATAAAGCAGATTGGTATGCCCCAGAAAACGGGCCACAAAGGCATTGGCAGGATGCTGATACACCTGCTGGGGCGTATCGGTCTGAACCAGAAAACCCTGATTCATCACCCCCACCTTATCAGCAAAGGTGAGCGCTTCTGCCTGATCGTGTGTCACCAGAATCACCGTTGTACCAGAACGCTTAAACAGCGCACGCATTTCATTACGGGTTGATTCACGTAATGAAGCATCCAGGTTAGAAAAAGGCTCATCCAGTAGTACCAGTTCTGGTTCAGCCGCCAGTGTACGGGCCAGAGCTACGCGCTGTTGCTGCCCACCGGATAACTCATTAGGGTAACGCTGACGTAGTGTATCCAGGCGCATCAACTCCAGCCAGCTGGTAGCTTTATCGGCACGCTCGCCCTTAGGAGTATCACGCATGGCAAACATGACATTTTGCTCAATGGTCATGTGTGGGAATAACGCGTAATCCTGAAACACTATGCCGATTTTACGCTGCTGCGGTGTCAGATGGGTTACTTCGCGCCCCTGCAAAAAAATCTGACCGCTATCAGCCTGCTCAAAACCGGCAATCATCCGCAGTGTGGTAGTTTTGCCACAGCCACTGGGCCCTAACAAGGCTAATATTTCACCCTTATGCAAAGTAAACGACAAATCATTCACCGCCAGAGCATCGTCACGGCGGTAACGCTTATTCAGATGCAGCGCCTGAATCTGAATATCACGCGTATCAATCGCCGGGTCTTCAATCTGAATAGCCCCTGTAACCATTTGCTGACTGTTCATTGACTCCCCTTGATTTTTTCACGATTCAAGACCATGCCCACAGACAGACCAGAGAAAAGCACTATCGCAGCCGCAAAAGGCGCGGCCTCAGCCATTAACCCTTCGGAAGTGCGCGAGAACACCGTCACAGCCAGTGTACTATACCCTGTCGGCGCCAGTAGAAAGGTAATCGGCAGCTCTTTCATGCAGAATAGAAAAACCAGCGCCAAAGAGGCTAGAATACCACGGCGCAGGCGTGGAAAAACAACATAGAAAAATGTACTCACTGGACCATAGCCTAATGAATACGCCGCTTCTTCAGTGTTCGGCCGGGTTTGAATAATTGCACTGCGAATCGGCCCCATCGCTAACGCCAGTGTCGCCAGCGTCCAGGCAAAAATCAATAATCCCAGCGTCTGATAAAAGAAATACGCTGTCTGCAATGCAAAAAACACCATAGCAAGTGCCAATGTCAGTGGTGGCAAGGCATAACCTATATAGGTTGATTGCTCTATCGCGCTGGTCAGGCGTGAAGGATAGCGAACCGACAAGTAACAAACCGGCAAGGCCATAGTTGCCGCCAGGACAGCCGCTGGAGCAGCGGCGGCAGCAGAGCGCAAGAAAGTCCAGGGCACCTGAAGAAACACACTTATATCCGGTGGGACCACAATCACCCAATAAGACAACATGGCTATGGGCAGTCCAATAGAGGCAGCAAAAACAAAGCCTATATAGATCCATGCAGGCAAGGCCAGCTTACCTAAACGCTGGGGAGCCGCAGAACGCGCAACACCACTACCCACACTGGCAAGCCGTTTACGCTTGAGCAAATAAGCTTCCATAACCAGAAAGCTGGCGGCAAGCACCAATAGCATAATGGACAACCAGGCCGCATAAATTCGATCAAATGCGCCTGAATACTGGGTAAAAATCGCATAACTGAAAGCTTCATAACGCATCAGCGCAACCGCACCGAAATCACCCAGCACATAAAGCCCTACCACTAAATAACCTGCCAGCAAAGCGGGCATCAGGTGCGGCAGCATAATCTTGCGGAATACTTCAGCTCGGGAATAACCAAGACTCTGAGCACTTTCTTCCAGGCTAGTGTCCAACCCAAGCAGTGCAGCACGAAGATTCAGAAAAATATACGGAAAAGTATAAAGCGCCAAAGCCCACACAGCGCCCCAGTAGCCAGAAATATTCTGCACTTGTATGCCAAACACCTGCGACAATACACCCAGGTTTCCACCGACGCCCAACAACGCATAAGCCATGACATACCCAGGTACTGCAAGCGGCACTACAGCCATAATAGTCAGTAAACGTTTGGCGCGGATATCACTGCGAGTTACCAGCCAAGCCAAGGGTAATGCCAGAAAAGTGCAAATAAATAACACGCCACCGGCTAAGGCCAGGGTATTGAGAAGCAGTTGAAAGTTTCGCGGACGGAAAACCAGCTCCATCAATTGATCAGGCTCAGCTTGCCCTGCGCGAAGGAAAAGATACAGCAGAGGAATAATCATGCAAACCGATACAGCAACAGCAGGTACCAGCAAATACAGAGGGGGACGTTTAACTTTGACTTGTAATGATTCGTGCTTACCAGCCTCTACCTTACTATGATTATGCATTACCACCCACTTCAACAAACATCTCTGGCTAGAACTCTGGTAACGCAACTGCTGAAAACACATAACCGGTAGCAATGCCAGGACTGCTACCGGTCAGCTGTCTCAGTTACAGCAATTCAGCATCACGCAGAAGCTTAAGGGTACCTTCCAGATCAGACAATTGATCCAGATCAACAACAGGTGCAACATCTAACAAAGTTTCCAGGCTACCCAGAACTGGATTAGGAATTATACCATCAACAACCGGGTACTCATTCACTACAGAAGTGAAATATTGCTGAGCAGAAGGAGACAGCATGTATTCGATAAACTCTACAGCGGCTTCTTTGTTGTCACTGGTTTTAAGAACAGCAACGCCAGCTACATTTACCAGATTACCTATGTCATCTTTTTTAAAGTAGGTCTGCTTCACAGGAAAGTCAGCGTCCACAGCGACAAAGCGGGGTAAATAATAATTATTAACCAGGCCGAAGTCTATCTCGCCGTCACCAATCGCCTGAACTTGCGTGGAGTTGTTACGGTAGATTTTAGCGTCGTTGGCTTTCATACCCTCAAGCCATTCCAGGGTTTTCGCATCGCCGTGAACAGCACGCATAGCCGTCACAAAAGACTGAAAGCTACCATTTGTTGGTGCAAAGCCAAAACGGCCTTTGTATTCAGGGTTGGTCGCATCAAAAACAGAAGCAGGAATTTCATCCTCAGAAACACGTTCAGTAGAATAAGCTACAACACGTGAACGACCACTCGCTGCCACCCACTGTCCGGTATTGCTGGTAAAAATTTCGGGTAGATTAGCGTATAGGCTATCTGGCAGCTCATCGAGCATACCCGAATTTGCCAAGGCGCCCATTGCGCCAGCATCCTGCCCCCAATATAGGTCCGCAGGAGAGCGATCACCCTCTTCCTGAATCAGTACGGCCAGTTGTGCTGTATCGCCATAACGCACATTTACATTGATACCACTTTTCTTTTCAAACTGTTCAATAATGGGTTGCACTAATGATTCACCACGACCTGAGTAGAGGGTCAACTCTGTCGCTGCAACGAAGGGGGCTGCTACTAGCGCACCGATGAGCGCCATGCCGGTATAAAGTTTCTTTTGCATCAGACAACCTATTTTGTAATTGGAGTAAGAACATTTTGCAGTGACCTAAAGAGATCACTCAAAACACTTAAAGATAATTATTATCACTTATACTTACTTAGTCAACACAAATAAGATTTGTTATCATTAAAAATACGCTATTAATGCAATTCCATGGATAAACCGCGTTTATCGGCTCGCCGCATTCCTGCCAGACTTCAGCTTCATGCTATATTATCTGCTGATATTCCGGGATTTAATGCCATGCTTCACAGAATCATTAACTTTGAACAACAAGCGCTTGATCTGAGCCATTACCAGCAACTGCCTGATAACTGGTATATCGCTGTTGCCGATGTGGTAGGCAGTACACAACTTGCCAGTGCGGGTCGTGATAAGGATGTCAATTTTATTGCTGGTGCCGCTGTTGCGGTATTGACACCGGCACTAACCAGCAATGATGAACTGGCAGCCGTCCAGTTTGGCGGTGACGGAATTTTAGCAGCAGTACCCGGTGACAAGGCTGAACAGGTCAGAACCTTACTTGCCGCCCTCGCCTATTGGGCCAAAGAAGTCTTTTCCATTGAACTGCGAATTGGCATGGTACCGGTAAAATCTTTAAACCAGTCTGGCCTGAAAACCTATGCATCCTTGCAGATGGTTAGTGATAAGCATGCATTTGGCCTGTTCCTGGGTGAAGGGATTCAGGCAGCAGATGATTGGGTAAAACAAGACTCTCAGTGGCATATACCACCCGCGCAGGGCGCACTCCCGGGACTGGAAAACCTGTCTTGTCGCTGGCACCCTATTCCCTCACATCGAGGTTGTATCTTATCAATCATCATCGATCCCCTGCCCCCCGGTGATGAAGGTATCCGGGCTCTGGATAGCCTGTTTCGCGAACTGAATCGTATTGCTCCCGGCGAGCTAAGCTCACCGCTTGGTAAACTGGAACAATTGACGCCCCCTGCCATTCCTGCCTGGCGCTCGGTTTCACGTGAGTTAAAAAACCCTAATATTGGCTCACCATTGAAACGCTTATTGCGAGTATATTTGGGTTCTTTCATCCTTTGGCTGGCTTGGCGGATAGGCGGAAAACTTGGCCCGGTGGATGCCAAGCGCTATCTAAACAGCTTGCATAATCGCAGTGATTTTCGCAAACAAGCGGGTGGCCCTCGTATGGTACTGGATCTGACCCCTGATGAAGTCACGGCAACATTAAAGCTGCTGGATGCAGCCGAGGCTCGCGGCGAAATCCTTTACGGCACAGCCTCCAGCGAGGCTTCTACACTCACTTGTCTGGTAGGAGACTTTCAAGCCAATGATCATATCCACTTTGTTGATGGACAAGCACTGGGGTTTTGGCGAGCATCTGTAGTATTAAAGGAAAAACGTCTCGCCCGAGCTGAGAAAGTGTAACGTCGAGGGTAGCTTCAGGTCAGTCAATTCATCACAGATCTCTTTTCTGAAAGCAGGTTTCAAGTGCGTGATCAACACGTTTTCTGGCGGCTGCTCCAGTTGCAGCAGAAACTGCTTCAAACCTTGAGGCGTCAAGTGTTTGCTCTGATCTGCAACTGTTTTCAGGCGTTCAGGGAATGCACACTCCAGCATCAGCATATTAATAGGGCCGGCCTGATTAAAAGTCTGAAGTACAGAAGCATCATAGCTAGTGTCACCGCTGAAACAAAACACCTTACCCTCTGTTGATACAACGCGATAACCGCAAGCAGGAACGGCATGGCTTGCAGGCATAGGAATCACAGTTAAATCGACTGTTTGCAAGGGAGTCGATACACTTAAAGGCCGATAACACAATACCGGCTGATGCTTATCCGGTAACACACTGAAATCAGGCCAAACCTGCCAATTGAAAATATGCTCGCGCAGCACCTCCAAAGTCTCCGGTAGTGCCAGCACCTCAACCGGCGATTCCAGCAACTCAAACAGATTATCAAGCAGCAACGGCAAAAAACAAATATGGTCCAGGTGAGCATGAGTCAAAAACACCTGTTTAATAGCTAACATATCATTCTGTGAGAGCTTCCCCAGTCCACTGCCCGCATCAATCAACAAATGTTCATCAATTCGAATGCAGGTAGTGTACTCACCACTCCCCATACCCCCACTACAACCTAGGACTTCGATTTTCATCAATGATGTCCTTATTCAATCCAGGCAATGCGGCTATATCAACATCATCTATCTGCTCCGGTGATAAATGTATTGCCGCATAACGTTCATATACCCGTGCTTCCACAAATACAGCAAACAGATCAGGGTCCAGATGTTTATCCTCAACCATACGCCCCATAATCATCAGTGCTTGCGATAGTTTCATCGGTTCCTTGTAGGGGCGCTCTTTCGCGGTAAGCGCTTCAAACACATCAGCAACGCCCATAACACGAGCCGGAATTGACATCTGATCACGCGTCAATCCCCTCGGGTAGCCCTTACCATCCATGCGCTCATGATGACAGCCAGCATATTCAGGCACACGTCGCAGGTGTTTGGGAAAAGGCAGCTGCTCCAGCATATCCAGGGTCGCCACCATATGGTCATTCATAGTCTGACGTTCTTCTGGATTCAACGTACCCCGACGAATCGACAGGTTCATTTGCTCATCATCGCTAAGAAGTGATTGTCGTGTTCCCTGATGATCGACCCAACTTTTCTCAGCCAGGCTTTGTATGCGCATCAGATCAGCATCCGTAGTGTATTCTGTACCGACATTAACGCGCCTGAGAAATTCAAGATCCTCGAGTAGCTGCACTTGCTCAGCCTCAAGTTTTTCCGCCTCCGCGGCTGTCGGGGAGTGTTTGAGTTGCTGTATTTCCAAATCACGCAGCAGAATTTCAATACGTGTAGCCACCAACTCTATGCGGTCAAACACCGTTTCCAGCTTGCGTGATTTTTCCATCACATGGTGTGGTGTAACGACTTTACCGCAGTCATGTAGCCAGGCCGCTGTTTTCAACTCGTAGAAATCGGCATCGCTCATAACAAAGTCTTTAACAGCCGGATGGTTTGAGGCTGATACGGCTTCAGCCAGAAACAGCGTTGCATCTGGAACGCGTCGGCAATGATTACCTGTGTGAGGCGATTTTTTGTCTATTGCAGTCGCCAACACCCGGGTAAAACTATCAAACAGGATTTTCATTTCTTCAATCAGACGCTGGTTAGTCAGGGCCACAGCAGCCTGAGAGGCCAGGGATTCGGCCAGTTCCTGATCCGTTTCTGAAAAGGCAACTACTTCACCAGATGACAGCTTATTAATCAGCTGCAGGGCCGCAAACACTTCGCCCTCATGGTTTACCAAAGGCACCGTCAGAAAGGAACGCGAGCGATAACCACTCTGCTGATCAAATGTACGTGTACCACTGAAATCGAAGCTGCTATGGTCGTAAGCATCGGCAATTCGTATTGTTTGCTGGTGTAAAACCGACCAAGCCACAACCAACTGCTCATTTGGCTTCCCGTTATCCAGATACAGGGCGATAGGCTTAAACAGCTCAACACCAGGCTGTTGATGCCCCCCTAAATAAATCTCTAACTGGTCATTCTGGACAAGTGCAAACTGCAAGCATTGTGCGTGTTCATCTAGCAGATAAAGAGTACCCGCATCGGCACTGGTCAGTTCACGAGCACTACTGAGAATCAGCTCAAGTAATTGCAACTTATCATGTTCGGCAGACAAGGCAATACCAATCTGATTCAGCCGACGTACTTGCTGTTCCAGTGGCTTACCCTGCTTTTCAGTATCATTTAAAGTCATACACTAAGCTCAAACTGGTTGACGGCACAAAACCGCAAGGTACAAAATAGTATGCCATTTCAGCCTTCGAAAAGCTGCGTCCTATCGCTGCGTTAGCCCATCGTCTAACAATTCAGCGTATAAAAAAATGTAGCGATTCGATACAATAATAGTGTAGTTTTTTTACCAGAATAAAGAATCAACAGCTAATTTACGCGATTCAGGCGCCTGTAATCAGCGACTGAAGCGACACATCCATGCAATTTGGGGAATAAAATGACAGAAAAAAGTCCAAAAATTATTTATACGCTCACCGATGAAGCTCCAGCACTTGCGACCTGTTCCCTGCTTCCCATTGTAAGAACCTTTACAGCCGCTGCTGAAATCAGTGTTGAAACCAGCGATATCTCTGTTGCTGCACGCGTACTCGCGGCTTTCCCTGAAAATCTCACCGAAGAGCAACGTGTTACAGATACCCTGGCTGAGCTGGGTGAACTGACCAAAGACCCTTCAGCCAACATTATCAAACTACCTAACATCAGTGCATCTATTCCGCAGCTTAAAGCCTGCATCAAAGAGCTGCAGTCGCAGGGTTATGACATTCCTAACTTTGTTGATGAGCCAAAAACTGATGAAGAAAAACAGATACGTGAACGCTACGGTAAACTCCTCGGCAGTGCGGTAAACCCGGTACTGCGTCAGGGCAACTCAGATCGTCGCGCTCCCCCAGCCGTTAAAGCCTTTGCACGTAAATTCCCACACTCCATGGGTGCCTGGAGCAAAGCATCTCGCTCTCACGCTGACTACATGCGTAAAGGCGACTTCTACTCCAGTGAAAAGTCCACCACCATGGCGGATGATACCGATGTGCGCATCGAGTTTGTTGGCAAGGATGGACAAGTACAGGTTAAGAAAGAGCTGCACCTTGAAAAAGGCGAAGTGCTGGACGGCATGTACATGAGCGCCAAAGCACTGCGTGATTTCTTTGAAGAGACACTGAATGATTGCAAAGATAGTGGCGTAATGTGGTCACTGCACGTCAAAGCCACCATGATGAAGGTTTCCCACCCGATCGTGTTCGGCCACGCGGTGACTGTGTATTACAAAGACCTGTTTGAGAAACACGGCGAACTGTTCAAAGAACTGGGTGTTAATCCCAATAATGGTCTGAACAGCGTCTACGAAAACATCAAAAACCTGCCGCACTCCAAGCAGGAAGAGATCGAAGAAGATATTCATGCCTGTTATGCCGGTCGCCCTGAAATGGCGATGGTTGATTCGGTAAAAGGCATTACTAACCTGCACATCCCCAGTGATGTTATTGTCGATGCCTCTATGCCGGCAATGATCCGTAACTCCGGTCAGATGTGGGGTCAGGATGGCAAGTCGAAAGATACTAAAGCGGTTATGCCGGAAAGCACTTACGCGCGTATCTATCAGGAGATGATCAACTTCTGTAAAACCGAAGGTGCATTTGATCCAACCACTATGGGTACTGTTCCTAACGTCGGCCTGATGGCAATGAAAGCCGAAGAGTATGGTTCTCATGACAAGACCTTCGAAGTGCAGGCAGATGGCATCATGCGTATCGTCAATGCCGCTGATGGCAGCGTTATCATGCAGCATGAAGTGGAAAAAGGCGATATCTGGCGCGCCTGCCAGACCAAAGACGCGGCTATCCGCGACTGGGTCAAACTGGCGGTTACCCGTTCACGTCAGTCAGACACGCCAGCGATTTTCTGGCTGGATAAAGAACGTGCCCATGATGCTGAACTACGCAAAAAAGTGGAACTCTATCTGAAAGACCATGATACCGAAGGTCTGGACATTCGTATTAACTCTTACATTCCAGCGATCCGCCGTACCATGGAGCGTCTGATCCGTGGTCAGGATACGATTTCTGTCACTGGTAACGTACTGCGTGACTATCTGACCGACCTCTTCCCGATTATGGAGCTGGGCACCTCGGCTAAGATGCTGTCTGTCGTGCCGATGTTGGCCGGTGGTGGCATGTACGAAACCGGTGCAGGTGGTTCAGCACCCAAGCATGTTCAACAGGTACTGCAGGAAAACCACCTGCGCTGGGATTCTCTGGGTGAATTCCTGGCCATCGCCGTGTCTCTGGATGAGCTGGGCATGAAAGAAAATCTGCCTAAGGCTCGTATTCTGGGTCATGCGCTGGATCGTGCTACCGAAACTCTGCTGGAAAACAACAAGTCGCCTTCACGTCGTACCGGCGAGCTGGATAACCGCGGCAGCCACTTCTACCTGGCGATGTACTGGGCACAAGAACTGGCTGCGCAGGATGAAGATCCTGAACTGAAAGCACGCTTCGCCTCTCTGGCCAAAGCGCTGACTGAAAATCAGGACAAAATTCTGGCGGAACTGAGCGAAGTGCAGGGTAAACCCGCCGATATCGGTGGTTACTATCACCCGGATGCAGCAAAAGCCGTTGCGGTAATGTGTCCAAGCAAAACGCTTAACGAAATTCTGGCTGAATTCCGCTAAGCCCTATCGCCCGGGGACCGGGCTCCTACATATATAGAACCACCTGTGGGAGCTCGCTCCGCGCGCGAATGATCAACAAAACATTCGCCCGGAGACCGGGCTCCTACTCGCCCAATTCCAACCGGGCTTTATCTACCAACTCGGCATCCAACTCCTGCTGCACCGACACACCTAATTCCTTAAACTCTGCGGCCTGACGTATCAGGTTTCCACGACCGGAATAGAGTTGTGAAAACGCCTTATCATAGGTTTCGCGAGCTTTATCCAGCTGCACACCAATACCCTGCATACTATCCAGAAAGATACGCAGCTTGTTATAGAAACGCTCAGCACGGCGGGCTAGCTCGGCGGTATGTCGGCTCTGATCTTCGAAGCGCCAGAGTTGTCGCACAATATTCAGGCTGGTCAGTAAGGTCGTCGGTGTTGCTACCAGCACATTACTTTCTATCGCGCGCTGATAGAGTGTCTGATCAAAGCGTAATGCCTCAACATAAGCCGACTCGACCGGTATAAACATCACCACTATTTCGGGTGTATTCAAGCCTGGCAACTGGTAATAGCGTTTATCCGACAATTCACGGATACGCGCACTGACAGCGGCAGCATGCTCGCTCAAAGCTAACTGACGCTCGGTGTCTGTTTCGGCATTCACATAGCGGGTATATGCTGCCAGTGAGGTTTTGGCATCGATAACCAAGTGCTTGTCTTCCGGCAGATAGATCACCACATCCGGTCGACGTCTTCCTTCTTCAGTGGCAAAGCTGACTTCGCGGCGGTAATCCTTTCCGGCACGCAGACCCGCACTATCGAGCACATTTTCCAGAATCAACTCACCCCAGTTGCCCTGTACTTTTTTCTGCCCTTGCAGTGCATTGGTCAATTTTTCTGCTTGTCCGGTAATCGCCTGATTCAGTTGTTGTAAATGGATCAGCTCAGTTTTCAGCTCACTGCGTTGCTTCAGGTCTTCGGTATGGATCGACTCAACCTTTTCTCTAAAGCCCTTCATATCCTGATGCAAGGGATTTAGCAATTGCTGTATGCCCTGCTGGCTGAGTTTGCGGAAGCTCTCGCCTTTACGCTCCAGCACCTCATTGGCCAGCGTTTCGAACTCCTGTCTAAGCTGTTCACGGTTGTTCTGTAACAGCGCCAATTGCTCAGCATGAAAACGTTGGCGTTCTTCCATCTGGGTGGTTAAGCGCGCATTCTGTTCACGCACGCGTAATACCTCCAGCTTCAATCCATCCAGTTCCAGATCAGCTTTATCCAGTTGTTCCTGTGCAGCTTCTTTCTCTGCCTGCTCACGTATTAGTTGATGTTGCAGTTGTTGCTGCATCACCTGTTTACTGTGCCTGCTCAACCACAGTAACAAGACGGAAAACAGTAAAATCGATCCCCAGGACGCCCAAATCAATGGGTGGATTGCCTCCATCAGTCTGATCCTCCATTGAATTTAGCAAGCGCACGCTCCGGCATATCACGTATATGCAGATCCATTTGCGGGAAAGAAATTTCGATACCTTCCTTACGGAAGGCTTTTAATATTTGGGTATGGAGCTCACTCGTAGTAACTAAACGGTCACTCATCTGACTGACATAGACACGCAGTTCAAAACTCAGAGCACTGTCAGCAAAACTGAGGAAATACACATTCGGTTCAGGGTCTGTCAGTGACAAGGGGTGGGCAACGGCGATGCGATACAGGATGTCCATTACCTGCTCAGGATCAGAATCGTAGCTGACACCAACGGGAATCACGATACGTGTGATGTTATCCGATAGTGTCCAGTTGATCAGACGTTCAGTGATAAAATTCTTGTTGGGCACCACGATTTCCCGGTTATCCCAATCAATAATGGTGGTAGCCCGCGTACGAATTCGGGCTACAGTACCACTGTATTCACCGATGGTTATGGTATCCCCTACTCTGACCGGACGCTCGAATAACATGATCAGACCAGAGACAAAGTTAGCCACCACCTCTTGCAGACCAAAGCCCAACCCCAGGGTCAAAGCCGCGACCATCCACTGCAGCTCACTCCAACGCAGTCCGATTAATGAGAAAATGGTGACCACAGCCACCACGGTAAGGGCATAACGCACCAGGGTTGTCACAGTATAACTGTGCACTTCATCCACGAGACGGCTACGTGACAAGAGGATCTCGATCAACCCTGGCAGATTGCGTGTCGCCATGATGAAAAAGCCAGCAAGCAACAGGGCAAGCAGAAAGTCCTGCAGACTCACCCGAGAAATAACTTCAGCTTCACCTACAGCAATAGTACGTGACCAAAGTGTGACATTATCCAACCAGTTCAAGGCTGGTAGCACATCGGCCCAGACAATGAACAGTGCAATCAGCAAACCAGTGAACACCGAGGTTTTTAACAGGGTCTGCGTTTGCTGGCCTATGTCCTCAATACTCAAGTGCGGTTCCGGCAGTTCAGTCACACCTTCCACTTCACCCGACATATTTTCCAGTGCGGCCCGCGCGCGTTGTTCTCTCAGACGTCGAATACGTAAACGTGTTTCGCTCAATACCAGTGCACGCACGGCCAGGGAATAAAGTATCAACACCAGACTGGATACCACCAGCGTATCCACAAAACGTGGCAATAGCTCCCCGACTGTCAGCAGATAACCAGCAACAGTCAGCACCAGAGTTGCCAGGGATAAAAACACAAAAACCAGTCTGAGAATTCGGCGTTTGATACTCTTAAAAAATGCGCCCTGATCTCCAGGTGCTGGTGCCAGTATGCGCCAGGCAATCAAGCCATTCAGTGCGGTTACCAACATCAGTCCCAGCCGACCGAAAACATCATATACCCGCTCATCCGGATGCCCATAAGCCAGAGCCAGCAGAATAATCAGTATCAGTTGCACTGGCAAAAACCAGACCAGATTACGTCGAACACGTGATAACAACACAGCATTCCAATCGAAATGGACCGGTCCGACACCCGAGTCGCGAGTGAAGATCACAAACAGATGTCCGGCCAGCCACCAACCTGCCGCAGTTGAGATCACACTGGAAAGGATTTCAGTACCTGGCGTGAGCTCCTCCTGCGTCAATTGCAATGCGAAGGCATAAAGCAACACCGGAACAGGCAGCACCCTAATCAGACTCCAGCCCATAGCTTTGTAGGTCAAGGCAATATTATCGGTATATTTATGCGCCGTTTGATCAGCAATCTGTTTAAGGTGGTAGTTGGTTTTACGGCCGGTTAGGTACACACCGCCGACCAGCACCAACACCAGAAGACTGGTAAGCGGTGACCCAAATGTCGCCTGCCAGACACCCTGGGTAACACCGCGCCAGGCCGAGGGATCAACAAGTGCAGCAAACGCATTATCAGAACGCTTCAACCAGGCTAGACTGGCGGGACTGTGGCTGGGCCACCAAAGCAGGGTCTCACTCAGAATCTGGTCCAGCGAATCTTTCAGCTCTGCAATCTGACGCACCCGGTATTCGTTTTGGCGTAACTGCTCGGTCAGTTGCTCTTCCGATTGAACCTGCAGATTCAGCAACTCGGTGCCAATACGCACCAGTTCTTGAACGCCGCGGTTTCCGACAGCCGCAAGCTCGGGAAGTTGCTGGAGGCTTCGTAGATCATCACGTAAACTGATACTGCGCAAGCGTGATTGAGCCAACTCATGTTCCAGGGACTGTAACGTAATGCGGGTATTTCCATAATCAGCCAGGCGCTTTTTCTCATCCAAAAACTGCGTACCCACCACCTCTGTCAGCCCACTGACTTCCAGACGTTCTTTAACAGCACCGAGTGAATGCGTCAGATCATTAAGCTGCTGCTCATACTTATCTCGCTGCTGTTGCAGAGTTTTCAGGTCCTCATAGTGCTGAGCAACACTGTCTATGCGTGACCGAAGCTCCTGCACCTCCTCCTGGTAGTGCTGAGCCAGCTCAGGTTCCCGCTCCACCAGGTGCAATAAATCAGAGTTAAGTTGCCTGAGCTCTTGTGTTGATCGATTATTAAACTCTCCTTCCAGCCACAGCAGGTTTTCTGCTATTAACGCCAATTCAAGTTCTCCGGCCTGAGTTTCCAGGCGCAACAGGCGTATACGCGGCTGCAAAATAGCCTGGTCCAAACGGGCAGCAATCAACCGGGCTTCATGACGTCGCGTAGCGGACGCTTGCAAGGCATCAATAGCCTGCTTCAAACGGTGATTTTCTGCATCAACAGGTGGCGCAACCGGCTCAGGTGGCGTTTGCTGCATCAACTCTTCCAATGTTTCTGTCTGACTAATCGACTGTTCCTGAATACGCTGCAATGCACTACGCTGTTGCTCCAACTCCAGCTGCAACTGCTGCTGACGACTGTTCAAAGTGCTAATATCAGCTTCTATTTGGGACAAACTGAGCTCTTCTGTGTCCTGGCTCTCCAGGCTCTGCCTGGCGGCCTCCAGGCGCTCGATCATACTATCTATGCGCTCGGCATAGTCTTGAACCTCTTGCAGACGTAATTGTGCCCCCGATAGACGCTCAGCAGCCAAACGTTCATTTTCAACCACCTGTAGCCAACGTTCATGAGCCGCGTCAGCAACAGCTGGTCCGGCCTCCACAGCCGCTTCAGCCTCCTCCTTGAGGGAATTATCAAACCAGGCGGTTACCGCCTCATCATCAACACGCTGCAACTCAGCTTCTATCTGCTCAATCTCGCTACTCAAGCCTCGCAGAAATTCTGAGACACCTAACGCGGCATTGCCATCAGAGGTATTGGCAAACGATGCTGGCGATAGAAACAAACATATCCCCAAAACAACCGTAACCAGGACGGTATGAAAATGAAAATTTTGAGTGTCTTGCATAGTTTAGAGCCTGGTAATAGAGTGTGGGCAGAGTATAGCAAACACCCCTAACACATGGAGACAGTATCATGCGGTTTCGCCCACTAATACCGGCCATTCTGGCAGGCTTATGCATTATTTCAGCTTCAGCATCCGCTGAGACACCCAACCTGACCCCTGGTCTCTGGACTCATACCAACATCATGTCTATAGATGGCCCCATCCAGATCCCCGGACAAACAGAAACACAACAGGAATGTATCACTCAAGGCGATATTGACCAAGGTGCAGACTTATTGGAGGCACCGCAAAGCTGCAGCGTCACCCGCATGGATATTTCCCGTGATAACATGCACTATGCCATGACCTGTGAAGAGCAAGGCATGACCTACACAATGGAAGGTCAGATGACATTTATGGGTGACCGGATGGAAGGCAAGATGACCGGTGAAATGAACAGCCCGATGGGAACCATGAACATGAAGGTTGATACCAAGGCTGAACGCACGGGTGAGTGTTAAGCCCCTTTTTTTAGCAACTCGATCTCTTTCAGTAGCGTATCCGCCTGTTCTGACAAAGCGGAGTAGCTCCTGATATCGCCATTACGCTGGGCTTGCATCGCCTCGCCCAGCTTCGCTTCGTAAGCCTTTTGCAATTTTTTCTGCTTATTCGCACCACTCAAAAAACCAAACATATTACGCCCTTTTGAAATTACTGATGCTTGCTTGTACGGCGGTCACCAAAAAGAAGGTCACCTCAAAAAGAAAAAGGGTTCTAGAAAAGGGGTCAGTTCGGTTAAGCTATACAGTTATAATAAATACAAAATTTTAGGTGTAATGTGTCTGACGCTCATCTGCAATTTCCGGATCTGAAGTACCTGCTGGACAAGCTGCAATTTAAGCCTGAGGAAGGCAAAATCTGGCTGGCTGAACAGCGTACGGTGTTGATGGGGCTGGGTGCACTTTCCAGCTTCAGGAAAGAGATTATTACCTCCATGGGTATGGAGCGTGGCAAGGGCTTTTTTATGCGCCTTGGCTACTACTCTGGCATGCGTGATGCTGAACTGGCACGCAAACTCAACCCCGATGCCACCCCCGATCAGGCTTTTCTCACTGGCCCGCAGCTGCACTGCCTGCGTGGCATGGTCAAAGTTATTCCACTGGTACTCGAATACGATCCTGACAAAAAGCACTTTTATGCCGAATTTGAATGGGTCGATTCGTTTGAAGTGGAAATCTGCAGAATGAGTCTGGGCCAGTTAAATGAGCCGGCTTGCTGGATGTTGTTGGGCTATGCCTGTGCCTATTCCAGCCATTTTACCGGACTGGATATTCAGTTCAGGGAAGTTGAATGTCGCGGCCAAGGAGACCATCAATGTCGTATCGTGGGCAAAGTCGCTACCGAGTGGCCTGACCATGAAGCCTTTAGCCATTTTTTCCGTGAAGCGCCATTAATCGATGAGCTTTATGAGCTGCAATCACGCATTGCAGACCTTGAACAAACACTTGGCTACCCGGATGATATTCCCAAAGCCCTGGGTGAAGCACCGCCCTTTACCAGTGCATTGGAGATGATTGACCGTGGCGCCAATGCCGATGTCACCATGCTGTTAATCGGTGAAACCGGCACCGGCAAGGAAGTGTTGGCACGCCGCGTCCATAGCATGAGTACGCGCAAAGACGGCCCCTTCGTGGCGGTAAACTGTGCAGCCATCCCCCCTGAGCTGATCGAGTCAGAACTCTTCGGTGTTGAAAAAGGCGCTTATACCGGTGCCACACAGTCACGTAAAGGCCGTTTTGAGCGCGCCGATGGCGGCACCATTTTTCTTGATGAAGTGATTGAACTCTCACCCAGAGCCCAGGCGGCTCTGCTGCGTGTGATTCAGGAAGGTGAACTGGAGCGTGTAGGTGACGATCACACCCGCTCTATCAATGTACGCATTGTCGCGGCAACCAATGAAGATCTTGCAGCGGCGGTAAAAACCGGACGTTTTCGTGCCGATCTCTTCTATCGCATCAATGCCTATATGGTGGTGATTCCGGCGTTGCGCGAACGTCAAAATGATATTGGCTTGCTGGCTGAGCATTTTCGCAAACGCTATGAGAAACAATACCGCAAGGTCACCTTAGGGTTTACAGACCGGGCACTGGCAGCATTACATGGCTATGACTGGCCAGGGAATATCCGCGAACTGGAAAATGCGATTGAGCGCGGCATTATTTTGACCGACGAAAGCTGCTCAATCACCGAGCAAAATCTGTTTAATGTCGGCTGGAGTCAAACACCCTCAGTTGATCCCAAAACACGTAAGTTAAACCAGAGCTCAGGTCAGTTGGAAAGCCACAAGCCTAATGAGCTGTTGCTGGCCTCTCTGACGGATCAGATTCTATACAATGAAATCAGTATCAGTGATCTGGAAGCGGCCTTGATTAACAAGGCGACAGAAAAAGCAGAAGGCAATATTTCAGCGGCGGCACGCTTATTAGGCTTAAGCCGTCCGGCACTGGCCTACCGGTTAAAACGCCAGGACGAAGATACCAACACTGAAGCAGAAAAGAAGTAGAAAAAGAGCGGTAAAAACTGCTGACCGTAAGGGGAACAAACGGCCAGCAGGTTTACCTGAGAGTGAGCGTTAGCGTCCAAGCTTTTTAGCAGACTGACCCGCAATACCAAAATGCTGCTTTGGCATTTCGGTAATCATCACTCTAACCGCCTGTTGTGGTGCATCCAGTGAACGCACCATGGCGGCAGTGACCTCTTCGATTAAGCGCTCTTTTTGCGCATCACTGCGACCTTCCATTATATAAAGCTGAGCAATCGGCATAAATGCCCTCCAGGTGAGAACTCCAGATCAAAAGACTTTGGTAAGCGCTATACGAAACTTAGTGCCTTCAAAACCTTCTCTAACACTATGTTCTTTATAGATGCCTGCATCCACACCCATCATTATCTGTGGCCAGAAATAACCAGCAGATACCCCGGCGGCATGAGTTTCAGCATCGCCGCCATCCACATCCCAGCGGCTGTATCCTACCAACCCCAGGTCCATCAGGCCGTAGCTCTTACCCAGGCCCCATTCCACTACCAGCTCGTCGTTCACTGAGCTTTTATCGGCAATTTCATAACGGGACAGCAAGGATAAAGACACATCCTTGGCTTCATTAAGGTAGACATTGCCTCCTAATGTCAGCATTACTTCAGTGTAACCAAAACCCGGATCGGCGGGTTGACCGCTGTTTGCAGTGGCATTCCAGATGCCTGCCGCAGCAACGGCATCCCAGCGATCTCCATGCCAGCCGATCAGTGAGCCGACAAACAGATCACCCAGCCCGGTTTGTTTGTCGCGCACTATACCGTTACCGATATCCAGGTCGGTTCTAACCATTGGCAATATAGCCTCAAATCCCAGGTTACCCCCCAGCACTTCAGTTTCAGTCACCCAGATCAAACGATGCGCCAGCGCATCCACTGTGACGCTGCTATCGGGTGGCAGACCCTCGGAATTATTGGCATCGTAATGCACCGCATAGCCACGGTAATAGACACCCGGCGGTGGCACGACCGCCGATTTAACCCCTTCAATCCCGGGAACATACTGACCGGCCTGCAGCGAAAGTGGTGTCAGGGACATCAGCGCAGCCAGTGATACTATTTTTTTCATAGACATAGGTACTACCTTTTTTAGAGTTATTTTGGTTAAAAACTAATTAATCATTAACTTTAATAGTTAAGCTTAATTACATTGTAATAATTAAATAAACTTAGCCGATATAGATCCAAGATTCTGATAACGAACGGTAATGGAATCACCCCGGTTCACGGTGACGGCCGCAGTGATTCCACCGGTCATAATGAAGGTACCAGCCGGTATCTCTTCACCCCGCTCACCGAGCATATTTGCCAGCATCGCTACCGAGGCGGCCGGATGACCCAGCACCGCGGCACCGGCTCCCGTGGCGACTACCTCACCATTGATCTCCATCACCACACCCAGTGTTGTCACGTCTACATCTTCCAGACGCGCCATGCGCCCACCGGTAATAAAACGTGTTGAACTGGAGTTATCGGCGATCACGCTTTTAAGGTCGAACTTGAAATCCTTGTAGCGGGAGTCAATCACTTCCACCGCCGGGATGATGAAGTCGGTCGCGCGCATCACATCACCAATATGCACGCCTGGGCCTTTCAATGGGGCTTTGGTGACAAAGGCAATTTCGGCTTCAATTTTCGGATGAATCAATTCATCCATTTTGATCTCGCCACCCTCAGGCACACTGAAATAATCGGCCAGATAGCCATAACAGGGTTGCTCTACCCCCATCTGCGCCATTTTTGCCCAGGAGGTCAGGCCCATTTTCATACCCACAATCTTGTGACCACGCGCCTCTTTGCGCTTGCGCACCTCCCACTGCACATCAAACGCGTCTTCGTAGGTCATCTGCGGGTACTGATCAGTGACCTTGGTGATTTCATAAGCCTGTAGCTCAGCGTCTTCACAATAGGTTGCCAGTTGCTCGATTTCTGTACGTGTTAAATTACCCATCAAATTAACCCCTTCTGTTTTGCCATGGTCAGTGCCAGATCTTCAATCATGTCTTCCTGTCCGCCCACCGTGCCACGACGACCCAGCTCTACCAGGATATCTCGCGCCTGAATGCCGTATTTTTTCTCGGCACGCTGTGCAAACAGCAGAAATGAGCTGTACACACCGGCATAACCGAGTGTCAGCGAATCACGATCGACCCGGATCGGCTGATCCATCATCGGAACCACCAGGTCTTCAGCCACATCCATAATCTGGTAAAGATCGATACCGGTTGTAGCCCCCATGCGCTTCAATACCGCAACCAGCACTTCCAGGGGTGTATTTCCGGCGCCAGCACCCAGCCCGGCGACCGAACCATCGATGCGTGTAGCACCCGCTTCAATAGCCGCCAGGGAGTTGGCGATGGCCATGCCCATGTTATGGTGGCCGTGAAAGCCTATCTCGATGCTCTTGGGCAACTCAGCCCGCAGCAGAGCGATCTTCTCACTGACTTCATCCGGTAGCATGTAGCCGGCAGAGTCGGTGCAGTAGATACAGTTGGCACCGTAACCAACCATTAACCGCGCCTGTTCCAACACCTTTTCGGCACTGATCATATGCGCCATCATCAAGAAGCCGACGGTATCCATACCCATTTTGGCGGCCATACCGATATGCTGTTCAGAGACATCCGCTTCCGTACAATGCGTGGCGACACGAATGGTGCTAACGCCACAGTCTTTGGCCATTTTCAGATGATCAACGGTACCGATCCCCGGCAGCAGCAGCGCAGAAATTTTGGCGTTTTTCATTTTCGGAACTACAGCGTTGAGGTATTCCTCATCACTGTGGGCGGGAAATCCGTAGTTTAATGAGGAGCCGCCCAGGCCATCACCATGGGTCACTTCGATCAGCGGCATGCCAGCAACATCCATCGCCGATGCAATCGTTACCATCTGTTCCAGGCTGATTTGATGACGTTTGGCGTGCATGCCATCGCGCAGGCTCATATCGTGTAACGTGACAGCTTTATTATGTAAATTCATGATTTTGCTCCTGTTAGCTGCGCGCTGGCAAGGTGATGCTGCCGTTGGCGGCTTCTTCTGCAAACATCTCGGCGGTGCGCAGACCAGCAGCTGTCATGATGTCGAGGTTGCCTGCATATTTAGGCAGGAAGTCACCCAGCCCCTCCACTTCCATAAATACCGACACACGATTGCCATCAAACACCGGACCGTTGACCAGCCGGTAACCAGGCACATATTTCTGAACCTCCTTGACCATGGCGTGAACGGATTCGGTAATAGCTGCTTGATCCGGGGTGTCTTCAGTCAGGCAGTGGATGGTGTCGCGCATCATCAGCGGTGGTTCGGCCGGATTGATAATGATGATCGCCTTACCCTGCTTAGCTCCCCCCACCTTCTCTACAGCGGCGGCTGTTGTGCGGGTAAATTCATCAATATTCTGACGTGTGCCTGGACCCACTGAACGCGACGACACTGTGGCCACAATTTCGCCATAGGCCACTGGCTGTACACGGGAAACCGCAGCTACCATGGGAATAGTGGCTTGACCACCACAGGTGACCATATTGACGTTCATTTCCAAGTTCTTGGCATGATCAGCCAGGTTAACCGGCGGCACGCAGTAAGGGCCTATCGCCGCAGGCGTCAGGTCGATCATGATCACACCCAACTCATTCAGCTTGCGGCTGTTTTCGGCATGTGCGTAGGCTGAAGTTGCATCAAAAGCGACACGAATATCGTCTTCAAGCACATGAGGTAACAGGCCATCGACACCCGTAGCACAGGTTTTAATCCCCATCGCTTTGGCCCGTATCAGGCCTTCGGATTGCGGGTCTATACCCACCATCCATACCGGCTCTATCCATTCAGAGCGCTGCATTTTCATCAGCAAGTCGGTGCCGATATTGCCGGGGCCGATAATGACCGCTTTCAATTTTTTTGACATAAGAACTGTTCCAATCCTGAGTTTATTATTCTGGCTGACTAAACAAAGCGCACCGAAGCACTGCCCATCCCGCCAATACTGACGCGCATATAATCGCCCGCCACCACCGGCTCAAGTGGCACCAGTGATCCGGACAGAATCACTTCACCAGCTTTCAGCCCTATGCCAAACGCACCCAGGGTGTTTGCCAGCCAGGCGACACAATTAACCGGACTACCCAACGCGGCGGCTCCCGCCCCGGTCGAAATGATTGATCCGTTCTTTTCCACCACCATGCCGCAGGTAGCCAGATCGACCTTGCGCGGATCCACCGCACTGTCTCCCAGTACAAACAAGCCACAGGAGGCATTGTCTGCCACGGTGTCCTGAATTTTGATCTGCCAGTTTTCGATGCGTGAATCCACCACCTCAAAACAGGGCATCACGCATTCGGTAGCAGCCAGTACATCGGCATTGGTAATGCCGGGACCCATCAGGTTTTTTTTGAGGATAAAGGCAATTTCGCCTTCGGCTTTGGGCTGCATCAGTAGCTGACTGATGGGCATTTCTTCGCCCTGGCTATAGGCCATTTTGTCCGTCAGGTAGCCAAAATCCGGCTGATGCACATTGAGCATGTTTTGCACCGCTTTCGAGGTCACGCCGATCTTTTTACCGATCACCCGCTCACCGGCCGCTAAGCGCTGCTCCAACATGCGCAAGGAGATGTGGTAGGCATCATCAATGCTGATGTCCGTATAGGTTTCGGTTAACGGGCGCAGTGTCGTCCGGCTGGTCATCGCCTTGAACAGCGCATCACCGCAGGCCTGAATCTGTTGCTTATTCATAGACTTCTCTTTTTATTTAACTAGGCTTCAAACATCTGCTTCTGCGAGAAAATCAGATACCAATTTTGTGAAACGTTGAGTATGCTCAATCTGGGTCCAGTGCCCACAATGTCCGAACACATGAAGCTGGGCTTTATCTATCCACTGTGACAGCACCAGGCTGGTCTGAAGTGGAATCACCTGATCTTCACGTCCGTGAATGATCAGTGTTTCATGGGGTAAGGCACGAATTTCGGACTCAGGGCTAGCCATGGCATCCACCCAGCGCTGACGTGGGGCTGGAAACATGGCGGCAAAGGACTCCTGAAAGCCGGGTCGAATACTGGCCTCATAGCGCATTTGTGCCAGTTCATCGCTGACCAGTGTTCGGTCATAGGCAAAGATATCCAGCAAACGCCGCATTGCTGCGAGTGAGGGCTCATAACCCCAGGCAGCCTCTAACCCCGGTGTCATATCAAAGGGCACCCCGACACTGCCCATCAACACTAAACGACGGAAGCGTTGCGGATGACGTATCGCCAGAGCCAGAGTCAGTGCACCGCCAAAGGAGTTACCCACTAGATCAACCTGATCTATGCCCAGGGTGTCCAGCAGATCGATAACATGCGTCACCCAACGGTCCAGGTTGTATTGCTGATCTGCCGGGCGCTCGGTATAGCCAAAGCCCAACATATCCGGGGCTATGACACGGCGGCTTTTGGCCAATTCCGGCAGGACTAAACGCCAGTTAGCCCAAGCGGTCACCCCAGGGCCAGAGCCATGGATCAGCACGACAGGAAAACCACTACCCTGGTCATGCAGATTGGTTTGCACACCCTTAACATTTACCATCTGACCTATTTCTGGATTACTCACGTCACTCCCCCCTTCACACCAAGGCCGACCGGCCCGGTACAGATCACAGCTTGATACAGATGTTTTTCAGCTCGGTGTAAAACTCCAGGCCATGCACACCGCCTTCACGACCGATACCGGATTGTTTGGCGCCGCCAAAGGCGGTACGCAAATCACGCAGGAACCAGCTATTCACCCACACCAGTCCGGCTTCAACCTGTTCGGCGACACGCACGGCGCGGGAGGAATTTTCTGTCCAGATGGCGGCTGCGAGACCATATTCGGTGTCATTGGCCAGGGCGATGACTTCTGCTTCGGTATCGAAAGGACGAATATGGCAACACGGGCCAAAGATCTCTTCGCGAATCACTCGCGCATCATCAGCCAGCCCGGTCCAGATAGTCGGTTCAATCCAGGCACCGTCATTCAACTCCGCGCCCATATCCGGAATGCCACCGCCAATCTCGACCCTGGCACCTTCCTGTACGGCCAAATCGTAGTAGTATTTCACCTTGTCCCGGTGTGCCAGGCTGACCAGCGGGCCGAAATTGGCTGCCGGATCTTCGGGGCGGCCTAATTTGAGCTGGGCAACGGCGTCTTTCATACGCGCCAGAAACGCCTCATAGATAGGCCGCTCTACATACACACGCTCGGTACCCAGGCACACCTGGCCACAGTTAACGAACGCCGAGCGCATGGTGCCTTCCACGGCTTTATCCAGATCACAATCAGCAAACACCAGCGCCGGGTTTTTACCGCCCAACTCCATGGAAATATTACGCAGACCTACTGCGGCCGCTTTCATGATCGCCTCGCCGGTGCGGGTTTCACCGGTAAAAGTGATGGCATTCACCAGCGGGTGCGTGGTCAGAAACTCACCGGCTGAATTTGGACCCAGTCCATGTATGACGTTATAGACACCAGCAGGTACACCACACTCATTCATCACCTCGCCCAGCAATGTGGCTGTCGCCGGGGTTTCTTCAGAGGGTTTCACCACAACGGTATTACCGCACGCCAGCGCTGGCCCAACCTTAAAGGTCATCAGCAACAGCGGCAGGTTCCAGGGGCTGATCACAGCCACTACCCCCTTGGGAGAGCGATGCCCCAGATTGATCGCCCCTTCACCATCAGGTGTATCCATGCGGAAGGCTTCAGTCGGGTGGTTTGCCAGGGTTTCTGAAAAGGCTTTGAAGTTGGCTGCACCGCGGGGTATATCGATATGTCTGGCGATGCTATACGGCTTGCCAGTATCGCGGCACTCAGCCGCCAGAAACTCATCGGAGCGTTCATTTATGCGATCAGCCACCCGGTTCAGCAGCGTGATACGCTCGGCCTGGGTCATTTTCCCCCAGGGCCCTTGCAACGCAGCTTTAGCTGCTTTAACCGCCGCATCCACCTCATCCCGACCCGCTTCATAAACGGCACCGATCAGGCTGTTATCAACCGGGCAGCGATTTTCAAAAGTTTTACCACTGGCGGAAGCGATAAATTCGCCATTGATAAAGTGTTTAAATTCGTTCATAGCTTGCTCTCATTCACGGGCAGGTTAAAAAGTGCCGGTCAACCCGATGACCGGCACCGGTTTACATCAGGTCAGCACACTCAGGAAACGTTCATTCAGTTGACGATCATGATAGAAGATGGCTTTGCCAAGATTTTCAGCTTTCCAGGTCACAGGTTCATGATCGGGATAGTGGTAATCACCACCGGCAAAGACTTCATTACGGTTACCCGAAGGATCAAAGAAATAGATGGTCTGACCGTGAGTCAGGCCATGACGAGTGGGGCCGATATCAATAGAGGTATCGGTCATGGAGATCAGGTCAGCTGCATTGAGCACATCCTGCCAGGTATCCAGGTAAAAAGAGGCATGGTGAAACTTGTTCTTTTCCGGATGCTTGATGAAGGCGACATCATGGGCTTTCATCGATGCGGTCAGAAACAGGGCGACACGGTTATTGTCCGGGTCGACCACCTGCTCAGCCAGATCAAAGCCAAGAATGTCTCTGAACAGGGTGAGATTGCCTTCCAGATCATCGCCGTACAGCAGGCAATGATCAAAACGGGTCGCTTTCATACCCTTGAGATCACGCGGCCAGGCTTCGGGATTAACGTTAGAGACACCCCACTTACCGGTTTGCTCTTTGGTCGCATAGAGTTCAAAGGTATGACCCGTCGGGGCGACAAACTGCATACGGCGGCCACAGTCTTTTAAATCACCCGCGGGCAGTTCCGTCACCGTCAGACCAAAGGCACGAATCTCTTCGGCTAGACGATCCAGCACAGATTCATCCAGGCATTTGAAGCCCATAAAATCCATACCGGCTTCATCGGATTCCTTCAGTATAACCGAGTACTTATCCACCTCTGTCCAGGCTTTAAGATAGATACGACCCTGATCATCTGCATCCATTTCGATCAGACCCAGCAGATCCACATAGTGTTTACGGGCTTCTTCAAGATCCAGTACACGAATCTGCACATGACCTGGACGCATTACACCTTTTTTCATGATGGTTTCCTCTTATATTTTTTATTTAACAACGCTTACTTGTGTAGGTTGGTTTGCATGTTCATCGAAATGATCTGATTCAATTACCAGATCACCTTCCGGAAAAACCCGACAGGCCAGGGCAAAACCCGATGCCTGTTCCTCTGTACTGATATGAGCTTTACTCATGCGTTTGCTCTGATAACGTCCCTGCAGTATTTTAACTTTGCACAGGCCGCAGCCACCGCCGCGACAGCCCACCTTAATCGCCTGCTGACAGGCCTTTTCCATGGCGTGCAGCAGCAACTCGCCTTCTGACACTGTGAATGTCTGCTGCCGATTGGTTACAAGGATTTGAAAGTTCATCTTTGCAACTCCGCTTCAGATGCGTTTAAACAGTGCCGAGCGTGTTTCTGAAGCGGCTCCATCCGCGGCGGTCAGGAATTTCTCCATATGGATATCCGCTTCAAATACCCGCCCTTGCATTAATGCGCTGATGGCCGCATCAATCATGGGCGGTGGCCCACACAGGTATGCTTTATGGCCATTAAATCGCCCGTCGAAATAGTCTTTAGCTGCTTCGTGAACAAAGCCGATAAAACCTGTCCAGGCATCCACAGCTGTCGGCTCATTGAGCGCCGGGATGTAGTGAAAATTGGCATGTTGTTGCGTCAGCGCTTCAAGCCGTTCCCGGTTATACAGCTCACTGAGATTGCGCGCGCCCTGGAACAGATAGATCTGTCGGGTGTCGCCCTGTTCGAGCAGATCCACGATCATCGATTGAGGACTGGACAGCCCAGAGCCACCGGCAATAAAGATCACATCCTTGGCATCGGACTTGCGCACAAAAAACTGACCATAAGGACCGGACAGCTCCAGCTCATCACCTGGCTTCAGTGATTGGTGTAACCAGGTGGTTCCTGCACCACCTGGTACCAGACGCACATGCAACTCAATATGACGGTCATCCGATGGCGGGTTGGCGATGGAGAAAGCTCGGCTCCCTTCCACACCCGGCAGGTTCAGGTTCACATATTGGCCCGCCTGAAAGGTCATGGGGCGATCCAGCGCCAGGCGTATCTCCTTAATGCTGGGCGACAGATCTTCTATGCTGACAACGGTCGCGGTGAAATCCTCAACCGGATGGCCGGCGAAGTCCGGGTCCACATCCACATCGGCTTCAATCACCAGATCCGATTCAGGGATGGCGCAACAGGCCAGTACCTTGCCTTCATCCCGTTCCACATCCATCAGCGCAAAGGGGGATGCATTACCTATCTCGACATCGCCTTCCACAACCTGCACCTTGCAGGTGGCACAGGTGCCGTGACCGCAGGCAAAGGGTAACCAGACACCCTGGCGCAGGGCGGCATCCAGAATGGTTTGCCCCTCTTCCACTTCAATCACATCACCGGTGGGTTCTACGGTCACTGCATATGTCATAACAACCTCCTCAAACGCCTTTGCCCTGAAACCCAGTCAGTTCCGGGGTCTGGAACCTTAATAAGGACTTATGACCGATGCCCTGCTCCTGAAAGCTTTTATCCAGAGCCGGGGTAAACGGCTGGTTATCCAGCAGCCAGGTCGCGGTGTTCCAGTTCACCTGGGTAAACTCGGCATGCTCGCCAAACGCCTCAGGCATAATCTGGTCGCGAAGTTCTGCAAAAGTGGTGGTCGGTGGCAGTGCGTAAGCAAAGGCGGAACAGAACATCAGGTGATGGTCCCAACCCACATACACGATCTGATTACCGTGAAAATTTTCAAATCTATCCAGTGCCTGAACTTTGTAATCAGGCGTAATCGCTGTAACTGACATAGTGGTATCCTGCTTCTGGAGCCATGCGGGATGGCTCCTGTTGTTATTATTCAGAGATAGGTTCAGGCAACGCCTTTCCATTCTTTCCAGCGTTTTTCATCCGGTGAGCCTTTGATATCCATATTGTCGGCACCCATATTCAGCTGGTAGTAATCGCGCAGCACCTCTTCAACACTGGCACCGCCACAGTTGCCCTGATAAATCTGATGCACAGGCAACCAGGACTGCACATATTTTTCCGGTTCATCATCGAATATGTGCTTGCAGCCATCCGAGCAGAAGTGATATTTCTCACCTTCAAAATCACTGGAGCGATAGGCAATCTGCGTCGGATCGTCCATCTCAGTAAAGCCCATCGGGATCTGACAGGTGGTGCACAACTGAGGCAGAGCCTTGGTATAGAAGCGCTTGCCTTCGGCTTCCATTTTCTTCGCCAGCTCCCAGCGTGGGCGGTAGTATTTGTCGAAGGTATCCGGGTATTTTTCGCTCAACCAGTCCAGCTCTTCATCACTGGGAATCCAGGTGTGGAAGCCTGCCGCATGGCCGTGGGTATAGAAGATCCACCAGGCTTGATGCGAAATATGCTCTTTCTCTTTTTCAGTAGTTTCGACAAACTTGGGGATGCGGATGCCGTAGCGCTCCAGGTCTTTGAACAGCGCACCGCCCGCTTCTTCAAAGTAAACTTCCCAGGCTTCTTTCCAGGACATGACTTTATTCGGCAGCATGTAATCCATCATCATTGCCACAATGGTCAGCAGACGCGTACCCCGCCAGAACCACTTATCGATCCATTTCTGCACGATCGGCACATTGTCTTCATGCTGCTCCAGCAGGAATTTGATAATCTCCAACCCGAGTGTCATGTGCCGTGCTTCATCAGACTGGGCTGAAAAACCAAAGGTACAAGTGGCCATATCACCGTTGTGCGCTGCACCCGACATAAAGGGCACAAACAACAGATTGGTCAGCACATATTCAAAGCTGAAACTGATCGCAATCAGGAACTCAAACGGCCCGGCTGAACGCGCATCATCAAAGAAGGATTTAGGCACAGACAAGTACCAGACACGGTCATGCATATGTGACCAGTCCTGGAAGCCATCAAAGTACTTGTTGTAATGACTCATGGCATGAATCTGGGTCTGCACATGGCGCAGCTCATCGATAGACTGCATCTGACAGGCCACGCGCGCACCGGCTCCACCAAACTGACGACCTACATGGGCATAGCCCTGAAACGCCTGGTATTCCAGTGGTGACACGCCGGTCAGGAAGATTTTGATCGCATTGATGTAACGCGCATCGGTCACATTCAGGTGGCCATTGTTCTGCGAGAATGCATCAAAAATAGCGTAGAGTTTTTTCTCTTTTTCAGCCTGGTACTTCCAGTAAGAATCCATTGTCAGACGAAACGGATCTTCCCATTTTGACCAGTCAGTAATTTTAATCCCTTCAAACTCTTCGTAAGGAAAGGCTTTTTTGCGATCGGCATAGGAGTATTCCCAGTCCAGATCACGGGTTAGCAAACGGTACTTATCTTTTAGATTGAGTTTTTTAGCAGCCATTTTGAATACCTTATTATTTTAATTCCGGACTGTTTGTCCCGGACTATTCATTCCAGATCAGGAGTTCCAGCTCAGCTCAAGTTGCTCATCGTCTTCGTAAACATTGCCGCCGAGGGTTATCAGATTCAGATGCAGTTCCTGCACATCCCAGTCACGTCCCATCTTCTCTTCAACCGTGGCGCGCTTGATCACCAGGCTGTTTTCGTTTTCGATGCGGATCATCGCCGGCATGTGATTGACTGTGGCGTCCGGGTTATCTTCCTCAATCGCTTCAACGATATAGCGGGACTCATCATTGTCCTGCAGGGCGATATATACTTTTGACATGCGAAGCTCCTCAGTGGCAGATGCCGATTTTTTGCAAACGAGATTCCAGTAATGCATCGGCCCGACTCAGCGCCGCGTCATCCAGAAGTGTGGTGACCAGGGGGCTCATTGCATCCAGGGTTTTCTGACGCCAGTCGCGGCACCAGGTCTCTAACAAGGCGCGGTTTTCCTCTGATTCAGACACCACGGTTTTCAGCACACTGTCGAGCCAGCGGGAAACATCTTTATTCCAGGCCAGCATGAACTCAGTCAGCATTGCGACATCACGCCCACCGATGCTGCTCAGCTTCTCGTCCAACTGCTCATAAAAGAGATTGAATACCAGCGTATCGACCACCAGGTTTTGCGCGATCACTACCTCAAACCAGTCTTCAACGGTGGTCATCTCTTCACACAGGGCACGCATCCCCTGCCACAGCGGATTCTGCATCCAGTGTTGCTTGGACTCGATCAGCGAATCACCGGTATTGCTATCCAGAATCAAACCGATACGCGACAGATACTGGGCAATCCCCAGGCGATCCATGGCGTTGTACAGCAGTGCCTGAGTGATAGCGGTGCCATACCCAAACGCGCAGCCATACATATTGTTCAGGTTGGCGGTGTGTTCGATATGCCGCAGTGGAATCAGGTAGGTAATCAGGAGATCTTTAACCGCGTCGGGCAGGTGCTCGGCCAGATTACGCTTTTCAAAAAAGGCATAACTGCTCTCAGCGGCTTCCTGCAATTTGGCGCGTTGCTGTACATAAGCGCCATAGTAAAACTGGCGAGGATCTTTCAAGGCGTACCAGTCTTCCATGACGATCCGGGTACGGCTTTTATCATTCAGCTCGTACTCCGGCTGCCACAGCGGGCGGTAATGAAAGTTGGTTTCAGCCTGCAGGTCATAGGTCGCTTCCTGATAGCGTGAAGCAGGCTTATCACCAAAGCGGCGTTCAATATTCGCAAAGGTATTGCGGATTGGCTCCAGGGTGGAGGTTTTGATTTCTATTGTCATCAGACAGTACCCATAGGTTAAACGTTATTGTTATTAAGCGGATCTGTTATGGTTCCTGGACATCAGGGTGTCTTCGCCATAGCGCCATTTCTGCAGTTCAGCATCGACGTCAGCCATCTGTTCATCGGTCATATGAATGACCTGGTTATTGTTACAGAAGGCCTCGAAAGCACCCGGCGGCATAATCAACTCGACGAACAAAGAGGGATCTCCAATCGCAAAGTCAAATTCGACGAAACGTGCTCCGGCATCACTGCGCACGCGGATATACTTGGTCAGACGCTCAAAGCTTGAACGCGCTTTGGGCGTGGTATTGGTATGGAGTTGCAAATCGGGCATTGCACAACCTCTGACTTTTTATGTTGTTATGGCGTCATTGTCAGTCAGGTAAAAGCAAGGGCTGTGCCAGGAAAGAAAAATTCAGATCATAAAACCAGATAATTAACTTAAATTATTGTTTTTATTATAGTAATTACATTCAATTTATTCGTAACGCTAGAAGACAAAACAGACTCAATCACATCAAGCACAAAAAGTTGTGCCGATCAGATTAATCAAATCATCATACAAAACCCCTCACTTCATCATTTCATCAAAAAAGACAAAAAAGGGGTCAGTACCCTTTTATTTTGAATAAAAGGGTACTGACCCCTTTTTTACTTTTTTCTGTTCAAACTTCAGCAGGCAAACTATACTGTATATACATACAGTCTTTATACTGGAGCGAACACATGGCCTCTTCCGACAAATCATCTGCTGCTGCGCGTAGAGGACGGGGCGCGACCTACAATCCCGACAACCGCTTTTCACCCAGAATCAGTGAAACGGTGGATGATGGCTGGTGGCAGGAGGGTACGCAGCAAAGCCTGGCGACCGAAATACGCGATGAACCCTGCAAAACAGCACTGTCGTGGAACACATCCCCCGACCTGCCATTTGACCGCTCCATCAACCCCTATCGGGGTTGCGAACATGGCTGCGTCTATTGTTACGCCCGCCCCTCGCATGCCTATTGGGATATGTCACCGGGACTGGATTTTGAAACCAAATTGATTGCGCGTACCGGCCTGGTCGAAACCCTGCGCGAAGAGCTGTGTAAACCAGGCTATGTATGCCGCCCGATCAACCTGTCCGGTAACACCGACTGCTACCAGCCGATTGAAGCTAAATACAAAACCACGCGCCGGTTGCTGGAGCTGTTACTCGAAGCCCGCCACCCGGTGACACTGGTGACCAAAAGTATGCTGGTTTTAAGGGATCTGGATCTGTTAACAGCGATGGCGAAGCATCGACTGGTCAGGGTGTTTATCAGTATTACCAGCCTGGATATGCAGTTAAAGCGCACCCTGGAACCGCGCGCGGCCTCACCGCAGGCACGCCTGAGAGCGATCCGCGAACTCAGTGCCGCGGGCATTCCCGTGGGCACCCTGGTATCACCGATTATTCCGGGATTAACCGATCATGAAATCGAGCAGATCTTAGCAGCCGTCAGCGAGGCAGGTGCAAGAACCGCCAACTGGATGCTCTTGCGCCTGCCACTTGAGGTCGCCCCACTGTTTGAGTCCTGGCTGGAAGCCCATTACCCGGATCGTGCCAATAAGGTCATGAGCCTGATGCGCCAATGTCGTGGCGGAAAAACCAACCATGCCGAATTTGGTAAACGCTTTAGTGGTGAAGGCGTTTTCGCCGAACTGATAGCGCAACGCTTCACCAAAGCCAGCCGCCGCCTGGGTCTGCAAGGCAACACCGAACAAGGCCTGAATACCCGCGACTTTCGCCCACCTTCCCTCCAGGGTGATTTGTTCTTCTAAAGCGGAAAAGCCGCAGTACCGAATGTCACTAATTTAAGTAGCTTTTGCATTGATTCAAAGCGGCTTTTTATACTGATCCATGCTGGAATACGGTATCAAAACGACAGATTGATCAGGCGTTAGTGCACGCTTTGCTCCGTTGGACTTAAGGTGTCGGAGGGTTATAACTGTACAAGCTTGAAGAACCATAAGTTATCATATAAGATTACTTAATAAAGGTGAAATATGCCGTGGACAATTGATTTCTATGATGGTGTTGAGGAAGCAATTACTGAGATGCCGCCAAATATTCAGGCCAGAATGCTTCGGCTTTTAGAATTAATGGAAAAACACGGCGCTAACCTTGGTGCCCCACATTCTACACCCATGGGAGATGGCCTGTTTGAGATCCGAGCCAAGGCAAAGGAAGGAATTGGCAGGGCTATATACTGCTACATGCATGGCGAGCATGTCTATATCCTGCACGCATTTATAAAGAAGTCCCAGAAAACACCAAAGAAAGACCTAAATTTAGCAAAAACACGAATGAAAAAGGTGAGCCCATGAGCAAATTGCAACAATTAAAAGTGCGTGCACTCCAAAATCCGGAGGTATGTCAGGAATACGAGGCACTTGCTGAAGAGTTCGAGTTTATTGATTCTCTGCTGAAGATGCGTGCAGCTGCAGGCTTAACTCAAGAGCAGTTGGCCGAGCGGATGGGTACCAAAAAAAGTAACATCAGTCGTTTAGAAAAAGGGGGCACCAACCCAAGCTGGGGAACCTTGAAAAAGTACGCTCATGCCTGCGGCTTTGAGCTCTCCATGAGTTTTCATGCAGCTTAATGCACTCAGTTCGAAAATAGGACCTGCTCCGTCCACTATGAATGGTGACGACGCAACGCTTGGGCCTTTTACTGCCCCCTTTACCGCTGCCTTTTCTCGACCCTTTCTCACCGTTTCATAAACTCATCATATAACCGTCATTTTCACGACACATTTCCGGCATACACTCTCGTTCGAAACTTAAATTCACTTTTTCAATAGAAGCGAAGATTAATTAAAGTTCGTTCGAAGGTATTCAATGCTGTTATCTGAGCGTCAAACAAAAATTCTGGCCTGGTTGAAGCAGGCGGGTGGGCATCTTTCCAGCCAGGAGCTGACGGATTCCTTCAATGTCTCGGTACAGACGATCCGTAAGGATCTGAATGAACTGAGCGATCAGGGGCTGGTGCAGCGGGTACATGGTGGTATCAGGCTACCGTTTCATAACCGCAACCTGTCCTTCCAAAGTCGTCAGGTAATCAATCTAGAAGCCAAACGTGCCATCGGCAGTAAGGTCGCGGATTTGCTGCCGGAAGGTGCAACAATTTTTATTGGTATCGGCACCACGCCACAACAGGTGGCCCTGGCTTTACTTGATCATCCTGGGTTGCAGGTCATCACCAATAACCTCAATGCCGCCATGACGCTGTGCCACAACCCGAATATTGAAACCCTGTTAACCGGTGGGCGCATCCGTCCATCGGATCAGGACTTGATGGGCGAAGATGCCACCCGTTTTCTGCGACGTTTTCAAGTCAATTTTGGCATTTTTGGTATTGGTGGCCTGGGCCCACAAGGCGATCTGATGGATTTTTCACCCGAGGAGTCTTACCTGTCACGCGCCATTATTGAGAACAGCGACCAACGCATTCTGGTGGCTGACTCCAGCAAGCATCTGCGTAAAGCCCCTGTACGAACCGGTACCCTGTCTGATGTGGACAGGCTGGTTACTGATCAACTCACCACCCCGATGGCCGAGCTGTGTGAAGCGGCGGGTGTCGAGTTACTTTATTAAGGAGCCAAAGATGAGTCAGTTGCAAGTCTGTCAACTTCGCAAGCAGTGGGAAGAAACCCTTGCGGTCAAAGACATCAGTTTTGAAATTGCCCAGGGTGAGTTTGTTGCCCTGTTAGGCCCTTCGGGTTGCGGAAAATCGACTATGTTAAAAATGATTGCCGGTCTTGAGGATCCCTCATCCGGTAGCATCAAGTTGAATGGTGTCGATATCACCCACCTGCCACCTGGAAAACGCAAGCTGGCGATGGTGTTTCAGTCCTATGCGCTTTTTCCTCATCTGAATGTGGCTGAAAATATTGTCTTTGGCCTGAAAGCGCGAGGTGTCGGCGCGCACGAACGTGATCAACGCTTAAAGAAAGTGGCCGAACTGGTGAATCTGGGTGATCAACTGGCCAAGAAACCCTCACAGCTATCCGGAGGCCAGTGTCAGCGTGTGGCACTGGCGCGAGCGATCATTGCCGAAGCGCCTTTATGCCTGATGGATGAACCTCTCTCCAACCTGGATGCCAAGCTGCGTAATGAGATGCGCGCCGAGCTAAGAGCACTGCAACAGCGCCTGGGTATGACAGTGCTGTATGTCACCCATGATCAGGTTGAAGCCATGAGCATGGCGGATCGTATTATTCTGTTGAATCAGGGTGAAATCGCTCAGTGCGGCACACCGAATCAACTCTACCACATCCCGGAAACCACCTTTTCCGCTCGCTTTATCGGCAACCCGCCCATGAACCTCCTGGACCAGGGTTCCCAACTGATAGGCGTGCGCCCAGAACATATTCAATTGTCTAACGATGGTATCACCGCTGAGGTGATCCGCTGCGACTATCACGGTGCCGACACCATCATCGATGCCGCCTTACCCTCGATGGCCATGCAAGTGATCAAACTGCGCCTGCCGGGCCATCAACTACTGCCTGCTCAGCAACATTTGCACCTGCAGTGGTCCCTGGAACACCAACATAACTTTTGCTCTAAAACGGGTCAGCGCCGGCAAGACGCTGGTCTGGATACACCCTCCACGCACCAACCCACACAGCAATCAACCACGCCCAACCATAAGGAGTTACAGCATGTTACGCAGCACTAAACGTATGCTAGCCATGGGGTTAACCTCGCTGGCTATTGCGACAGCCGCTCAGGCACAAACTGAATTAACCATGTATTACCCTGTTTCAGTCGGTGGACCTCTGACTGATGTGGTCGATGGCATGATCAGTGATTTTGAACAGCAACATCCTGATATCAAGGTGAATGCGATTTATGCCGGTAATTACAATGATACCCGCGTGAAAGCACTGGCGGCCTTGAACAGCGGTCAACCGGCGCAACTGTCGGTGCTTTTTTCCATCGATGTGCATGAACTGATGGGAATGGATGCCATCGTCCCCTTTGATGCCGTTGTGGAAACAGATGAAGAGCGCGAATGGCTGCAGAGCTTCTACCCCACATTGATGGAAAACGGCGTGGTAGATAATCAGGTTTGGGGAATTCCCTTCCAGCGCTCCACCATTGTGATGTACTACAACAAAGATGCCTTTCGCGATGCAGGCCTTGATCCGGAACAGCCACCCCAAAGCTGGGATGAGCTGGTGGAAATGGGCCAGCAACTGGTTAAAAAAGACAGCAACGGTGAAGTCGAACGTTGGGGAGCGATGATTCCATCCACCGGTTACCCTTACTGGATGTTCGGTGCGCTGGCGATGCAAAACGATGAAGTATTGATGAACAGTGAAGGTAATGAAACCTACTTTAACAACCCAGGTGTCGTTGAAGCACTGACCTACTGGCAGGATCTCAGTGGTAAATACGCAGTGATGCCACAAGGCATGATTGAGTGGGGCACTCTGCGCCAGAACTTTCTGGAACAGAAAACCGCCATTATGTGGCACTCAACCGGTAATCTGACAGCCGTTAAAGACAGCGCTGAATTTGATTTCGGTGTCGCCATGCTGCCAGCCAACAAACGTTTCGGCTCTCCCACCGGCGGCGGTAACTTTTACCTGTTCAAAGAGGCTTCGGACGAAGAGCGTCGGGCCGCACTGGAACTGGTTCGCTTCATGACAGCGCCTGAACAGGCCGCTCACTGGAGTATCGCCACGGGGTATATGGGTGTCAGCCCAGCGTCCTATGAAACCGACGCGCTGCAACAGTATGTGCTGGATTTCCCACCAGCGGCTGTGGCACGTGATCAACTGGACTTTGCCACGGCTGAACTGTCTACGCATGAATCCGGACGTGTGCGCAAACTGTTGGATGATGCGATTCAATCCGTCTTGAGTGGACAGCAAGATGCACAGGAAGCACTGGATTCAGCCCAGAATCAGGCTCAGCGCATTCTGAGTCGCTACTGATCCACGCCACTGAACCTGGCAGCGTTCTTTGAGGACGCTGCCGTTTTTTCTGCGCAGTCTTTTCAAGGTTATGTGATGAATCGTCTCAACCAACTCTATGCCTGGCTGATGCTACTGCCTGCTCTGCTGATGCTGTTGGCATTCACCCATATTCCAGCATTGACAACCCTGTGGCATTCGCTGTTTTTTCCAGCTCGGGGGCAGCGTTCATCCGAGTTTGCCGGTCTGGAAAACTACCGCATGCTGATGGATGATGCGATCTTCTGGAAAACCTTATCCAACAACCTCTGGTATGCCGTCGGCACCGTGCCTACATCGATTGCCCTGGCACTGGGCATGGCGCTCTGGGTGAACAGTAAAATCAGCGGGCGTAGTGCACTGCGTCTGGCGTATTTCACCCCAACCATGTTACCGATGATCGCTGTTGCCAATATCTGGCTGTTCTTTTACACCCCTGAAATTGGCCTGTTCAATAAACTGCTTAATGGACTGGGCATGTCTGGCATTAACTGGCTGGGCGATCCTAACTGGGCGCTAGCAAGTCTGATGCTGATGACTATCTGGAAGGAAGCCGGATTTTTCATGATTTTTTACCTGGCAGCCCTGCAAAGTCTGAACAAGGATATTTACTCAGCGGCAGCGCTTGAGGGTGCTGGGCACTTGTATGTATTCCGGCGTATCACCCTGCCGCTGCTGATGCCAACCACGCTATTCGTACTGGTCAATGCGATACTGAATGCGTTCAAACTGGTCGATCATCTGTTCATCCTCACCAAGGGTGGACCGAATAATGCCACCAACCTGATGCTCTATTACATCTATGAAAACGCTTTCAGTTTCTTCGACAGCAACTACGCCGCCGCACTGACATTGGTGCTGTTAATGCTGCTAATTCTGTTGGCACTGATACAGTTTTTATTGATCGAACGTCGTGTTCACTACCGCTGAGAGTTATATATGCCAAAGCTGACTCGAACCCTGTCATTCACCCTGGCCTGGACACTGGGCATCTTATGGATTTTTCCCCTGCTCTATGCCTTCTGGGCGGCGTTTCATCCAGCCGAATATGCCACCCGGTTTGAGCTGTTCGCACCGCTGACACTGGAGCACTTTGCCACCGCCTGGCAGCAGGCGCCGTTTATGCGCTATATGTTCAACACCCTGATCATCACCGGTCTGATTCTGACCTTTCAGTTGATCCTCTGCACCCTTGCAGGCTATGCCCTGGCACGGATGGCATTTAAAGGGCGTGGCGTGGTGTTTGCGCTGGTGCTGCTGCAACTGATGATCGTGCCGGAAATTCTGATCGTGGAAAACTACCGCACCCTGGCCAAACTGGAGTTGATTGATACCTGGATTGGGGTCGGTTTGCCCTACATGGCCAGCGCCTTCGGGATTTTCCTGCTACGCCAGACCTTCCGAACAGTTCCCCAGGAACTGGAAGATGCCGCCCGACTGGAAGGCTGCTCCTGGCTGGGAGTATTGTGGAAGGTCTATGTCCCCCTGGCAAAACCCACCTACCTGGCTTATGGTCTGGTCTCGGTCAGCCACCACTGGAACAACTTCCTCTGGCCACTGGTGGTCACCAACACTGAAAACAGCCGCCCCCTAACTGTCGGCATGGCGATCTTCGGCGCCCCGGAATCCGGAGTGGACTGGCCGGTGGTTTGTGCCGGTACGCTGATTGCGGTTGGCCCGTTACTGATCGTCTTTCTGATTTTCCAACGGCGCTTTCTGCAATCCTTTATGCATGCAGGACTGAAATAATGACTGCTTCAACATTACGTTTACTCACCTGGAATATTCAAAGTGGTCGCGGCTGCGATGGCCTGGTCGCACTGGAGCGGATTATTCGGCAGATTAAAAGCATGGGACCGCTTGAGGTGATCTGCCTGCAGGAAGTGGCGCGTCATTTTGATGAGTATGTCAGTGCCTCTCAGCCGGACCAACTAGAAGCACTCTGTGAGGCCTTCAGTGACTACACACCGATCTGGGGTGCGGCACTGAGTTGGCCTGGCGCAACAGCCAGTCAACGGCGCGAGTTTGGTAACCTGACGCTGGTCAAAGGGCCGGTGTTGGATCATCGCGTGCATTGCCTGCCGATGCGCGGCAGTCGCTATTCAGTCGACGCCTGGCAAACACCACGTTGCGCGGTTGAAACCCTGATCGACTGGCAGGGCCCGATGCGTATTCTGAACACCCACCTGGCCTACCATGATGCTGACGAACGCCTGGCGCAGCTGCACTATCTCAATGCCTGCTGTGACGCCTGGCAGCAGCAGGTAAACGCGCCGCCCAAACAAGGCCCTGGCATCTACAGTCAACCGTTCGGCACTCAGGCCACTCTGCTCTGTGGTGATCTCAACCTGGACAGTCGCAGTGACCAGCATGCCTTGCTGGTGCAACAAGGCTGGCAGGATGCCTTTCAACTGTGTCATCCGCATCAGCCACACACACCCACCTGCGGCGTCCATGATTTAGTGCAGTGGCCAGAAGGTCCACACTGCCGCGATTTTGTCTGGCTAAAGCAGCTGACACCCAGTTCGCTGGAAGTCGATACCGTCACCCAACTCTCTGACCATCAACCCCTGATAGTGACTTTGGAGCCACCTGTTCATGACACACCTTAACCTTGCTGAATCTCTATCCATACTGCCTTTGCCCGATACACTGCAGCATGAGGTTCGCTACCTGTTTACCGATGTAGACGACACTCTGACCTGGCAAGGCAAGTTACCCAGCCAGACATTACTGGCATTGGAGCAACTCGCCGCAGCCGGCATTCAGGTGGTTCCGGTGACGGGTGCCTGTGCCGGTTGGTGTGATTGTATGGTGCGCACCTGGCCGGTCACCGCGGTGATTGGTGAAAACGGTGCCTTCTGGATGCAGAAAAATGCGCAGGGACAGATCGAGACACACTATCGCCTGGCAGAACCCCAGCGTACCCGGCAATACCAGCAACTGCGCGAGATCCAGCAACAGCTACTCCAGCGTTTCCCGTTTGCCAGAGCCACTGCTGATCAGGCCTATCGTGAAACCGATATAGCGCTAGACATTCGCCAGCAGCATCACAACACCCCCGATGAAGTTGAACAACTCAGACAGGCTCTGGAAGCCGCAGGTCTGCATGCGCGCATCAGTTCAATTCATATCAACGCCTGGCGCGGTGACTATGACAAAGCCTCCACCGCCCTCGCCTGGCTTGAAGCTCAGGGAGAGCCAACTGAACACTGGTTAAGCAAAACCGCCTTCATCGGTGACTCAGCCAATGACGCCGCCATGTTTGATCAGTTCACCCTCACCTTCGGCGTCGCCAATATCCGTCATTGCCTGGCCACACTAGCTACCCAGCCGAAATACATCACCCAACAGGAAGGCGGATTCGGCTTCAACGAAGTCGCCCAGCGCCTACTAAAGTAAAAAAGGGGTCAGTACCCTTTAATTCACAAATAAAAGGGTACTGACCCCTTTTTAGATCCCTTTTTTACTTAGGTAAGGGGCGAGTCGGTGCCACACGCTGCGGGTGGCGACCCAAATGCTATTACCCTGGTACAGTCCATTGTTTGCCATAAAGTCGTTGCTTAACGCACCGGCTTCATGGCAAATCAATAGCCCGGCCAAAGCATCCCAGCTGTTTAAATGGGCTTCAAAGTAGCCATGTATTTGTCCTGAGGCCACGTGACAAAGCATTAATGCACCCGCGCCAAAGCGGCGATATTCAATGTTTTCTTCGACAATCAGGTGCTCAAGCAGGGTTAAGTAATCATTAAGTGGGTAGCGATTTGAGCGCCCCAGCCCCAATACCACGCGCTCAGGTAGTGGATCCACGACCTTTAGGGCCTTGCCATTCAGGGTAGCGCCCTGGCCCTTCTGGGCAATAAATAATTCATCTCGATCAGGTGCATAAACAATTCCCAGTTGGATAACATCATTGACAACGTAGGCGACAGAGAGGCACCAGTAGTCCATGCCCAAGGTGTAATTGGTGGTGCCATCAATAGGGTCTATAACCCAAATGCTATCCTTACCTTCTTTTAACCCCCCTTCTTCACCTAAAAAACCTGAATCTGGGAACTCCATAGCCAGATAGGCTTGCAAGGCCTTTTCAACCCAAACATCCGCCTGGGAGACAAAATCCTGATCAGCCTTGGTGGTAACGCTAAGACCATTATCACGCATCACTTGGGCTTGTTGACCGATTTCAACGATGGTGTCACTGAGTTTCTGTAATGATGAGGCGTCTATATGCATAGCAATTATCCTAGGTGAATATCCGGACTGGTATGACGTAATACCAGAGAAACGGGAACAGTAATCAAACGTGCCGCTTGATTAGGTGATTTATTGCGACTCTCAAGGCAATTCAGCACCTCAGAACATAGGGCTGGAATATCCTGGTTGAGCGTAGTCAAACGGTAGCTGTACTGGGCTGTCTGCGGTGTGTTGTCAAAACCAATTAAGTGAAAATCCTTGGGTGCATCGAAACCTCGCTGACGCATCCCATCTAAAAAACCGCAAGCCAGTTGGGCATTAGCGCAGAAGATGCCGTCAGGTAAGCCTTGGCTTAGATCAAACGCCAGGGCCGCGGCTTCACCACCGTCATAACCATCCTGGTCCGCGATGATCCGCTTAAGCGACTTGGGTGCATGTCTGGCGCGCGCGAGTGTTTGTTCAAAGGCCACGCCACGTTGAATTCCGGCCCAGGTAGAACTCTGGCAGTTTAACCAGGCAAAGCTATGGCAACCCGATTCAAGCAGCTGCGCCGTAGCCAACGCGGCACCCTGCTGATTATCCGAGCAAACAAAATCAACCGCTGGAATATCCAGATGACGATTAATACCCACCACCGGAATTTTGAACTGAACGCATTCATCAACGAGCGCAGCCGGTGGTTGTCCAGATGTAACTATCACCCCAGATACGCGGAACTGCGTAAACTGACGTAGCGTGGACTCCAAGTCTTTTTCTGAGCCAACTTCTGTAACCAGCGCTTGATAACCGCGTCGTTGAATCGTGTGAATCAGTCCTTCCAACAAACTGCTGCGAAACGGGTCTTTAATCCGCGCGACGACCACACCAATGAGCTGGCTTCGCTTACGATTTAATCCTTGTGCGAGGAAGTTAACTTGATAGCCAAGCGCCCTGGCCGCCGCAATCACTTTTGCTTTGGTTTCGGGTGCAATACTGCCATTGTCACTCAAGGCGCGAGATACCACGGCTCGCGACACTCCGGCATAGTCAGCAACGTCTTGTGCAGTAATGCTTTTGTGGGGCTTACTCATGGCAATCCCCTTAGGTCAGCTTTGCTACGGCAACGCCCAGGTCTAAATCGAGCATCAGACCATCGTAAGACAAGAACACCTGAGGATGCCCGGCGATGATTGCTTCGATATTGGCAATTTCTTCATCGAAACAGTGATAAAGCCCTAATACAGGCAATGAAAGCGACTGCTGCAGTGCCAAGCAACTGACAACATCGCCATGAGAAGACTCTTTCGGCAGCGGCTGTGAAACCGCACATTCCTGAAACGCCAGATCACAGCCTTGCATTAACGCGCTACTGGCTTCGGTTGGGCGGCCATCACCACTATAAAAGAGCGCTTGTCCATCCACTTCAATCCGCAGCGATAAGTTGGGCATTTCATGCTGGGTAGCGGCGGTGTATAAGTGCCACTGCTGCCATTGCCATTGCGCCTGGCTATCCCGCCAATCAATATCAAAACAGATTTCAGGCACCGGCCAGGTTGCCATAGAGACCAACTGCTGAAGAATTTCACGCTGTTGTGGCTGGCAATAAATAATCAGTGGCTTATGCCGTCCAAAGCTTTTCCAGCGATTGAGTAACACCGGAAGCCCAGCACAATGGTCTGGGTGAATATGGGTAAAGTACAGCACATCGATGTCATTCACATCCAGGCAGCGTTGCCACAAGGCGCGTGGCACCGTGGGGCCGCAATCGATTAGCCAGCGTTGCTCATGGTTATCCGTCACCAGGATAGAAGAGGTATTGCGTATTATCGATAATGCGCTGCCACTGCCAATTACGTCGATTTTCATAACACCCCAGAAAATTTCTTTTTTGCTTAATGAAACTGTCACACCTACGCGACAAAGTAGACACCTATAATGTCGACACTAAGTTGCATTTTTTTTACAACTCGGTGAACACGTGTTCATTTTTACAAATTAGCGCATTTTTTGCAATTTGATAGTGGATTTATGCAATGACACACCTGGAAATAACACAGCTACAAGCGGGTTATGGCGATAAAACCATTTTGCACAGCATCGATTTACAAGTGCAAAAAGGTGAAATGATTGCCTTGTTGGGGCCGTCTGGATGTGGAAAAACCACCCTGTTAAACGCGATATGCGGCTTTGTACCCACGCAATCGGGCGAAGTGCATATTGCCGGACAAGCGATTACGCATCTACCCGCCGAGCGTCGCAATATCACCATGGTGTTTCAAAGTTATGCCTTGTGGCCACACATGAGCGTTGCACAAAACATCAGTTATGGTTTGAAGGTGCGCAAAGTTCCCAAAGCTCAGGCACGCCAACGTGTCCTGGAGTTGCTTGGCATTGTTAACCTGGAAGGCTATGAAAACGACAAAGTCACCAACTTATCTGGCGGCCAGCGTCAACGTGTTGCCCTGGCCCGCGCCTTGGCTGTTGAACCAGATGTGCTGGTGCTGGATGAACCCTTATCAAACCTGGACGCCAAAGTTCGCCTCAGCGTTCGTCACGAAATCAAAGCCTTGCAAAAGAAACTAGGATTCACCTCGCTGATCGTGACTCACGATCAGGAGGAAGCCTTGGTCATGGCCGACCGTGTTGCGGTGCTTAACCAAGGTCGCATCGAACAACTGGGTACACCGGAACAAATCTATCAGCAACCGCAAACCCCTTTCGTTGCTGACTTTATGGGGGCCGATAACTGTGTGGTGTATCAAGCGTCGATACCGCCACCAGGATTACAGCTGAACTTGCCGAATACGCCTGTCACCCAGGATCTGGCGCTGTATTTTCGTAGTTCAGCAGCCAAGTTGCATCCGCTGTCAGACGAACATGAAGCCGGGTTGACCCTGACCGGCGTGCTTGAGCAAAGCGCTTTTTTAGGTCAGCAGTATCGTCATAGTGTACGTTGCGGGGAACAAACTCTACAAGCCGATTCCCGTCACTGCTGGCCCATCGAATCAAACGTGTCGTTACATGTTCCACCCCATGCGCTGCATGTGTTTGATCTTGCAACGCACGAAACTCCATCCGCTTTTCAATCAAACCCACGAGGATAAATCATGTTTAAGAAAACCAAGATCTCTCTACTGGCTGTGGTTTGCTTCACTCAGTTTGGCGCGCCCGCTTACGCTGAAACTGTGCTTAATGTGGCAACGGCAGGAAGCCAGAATATGGTCGACTATGTAAAAACCTACTTAGCCCCAAAATTTGAAGCCATGTATCCAGATGTCAGAGTGAACGTGGTAGGCACAGGTCCAGGCGATGCCGGCTCACATAAAATCATGGAGAAGCTGAGTGCTCAGCAAGCGAGTGGTGTAGAGGCATGGGATATGGATGTCGCTGTGGTGCACCAGAAAATTGGTGGCGAGATGGTTCAACAGGGTTTATTAGCCGCATTCCGTGAAGATATCAGCACAGGTGAATTGGTCACTCGGGATACTGCAACAAATGCACTAGGCACGGATGTGGGCGGTTATGTCATGCCGATGTTCCACAGCCAAACCGCCCTGGCCTACAACAGTGATCTTATTACTAACCCGCCAAGCTCCTACGACGAACTGGTGGAATGGACGCAACAAAATCCTAAAGCCTTTGGCTACAACGGCATCAAGAATGGCATGTCTGGTGTTAGTTTTGTAACAGGCTGGATCTATGCCTATGGCACTGACGCCGAACGCCTGTCCAGTGCACCCTATGACCAGAGCCTGGAAGCGACGTGGGATGATGCCTTTGCCAAGCTAAAGGAGTTCAACAACAACGTCACCTTTACACCAGGTAATGCTGGCACCCTGGATATGCTCAGTCGTGGTGAAATTTTTATGGGACCAGTATGGGTGGATATGTTCTACAGCTGGCAGGCCGATGAAAAGATTCCACCTTCGTTAAAGCTTGCTCTGATTGCTCCAGGTATGCCAGGTCAGCCGATGTACTATGTCACACCTGATAAAGCCAAAAATCCTGAACTGGCACGAGCCTTTATTGAGCTGGCAACCAGCCCGGCTGTCCAAGCTGAAGGCATAGTAAAGCAGTTTAATTGGTATCCTGGTATTGACGCTGAGTTCGTTCAACCAGAACTGGACGCTGAAAGTTGGGACAAGCTGTTCGTTGAGATCACCCCGGAAGATCTTGCTAACTTCGGCAAGAGCTTCCCGATCACCCCTTACTTTGATGCGATTCAAGAAGGTTACGAGCGTAAAGTCTCCAACTAATCACAAGCCCCAGGCAAGATAAGCTTGCTTGGGGCTTCTTTTTATCTCAGGGTTTTGTCTCAAGGTTACTATGCGAGCATCGACGTCTAACCTCCTGTTAATTGCGCCAGCAGCATTCATGGTGCTGGCTTTGTTCTTATATCCGCTGTTCTTCTCGCTCGTGTCGGCGTTTACTCAGGATGATCTGTCTTTCACCCTCGAACATTTTGTAAAGGTGTTTGAGCTGTATTCCAACGATATAAAGTTCACCGTGATTATTGTGCTGAGTTCAGTGGCACTACTGGCAATACTGTCTATTGCGATTGCCGCCACCCTGACACTGTCACCTTTTCCCAAACTGGTAGCGGTATTGGCCATGCTCTATCGCCTGCCGTTGTTCATTCCCTTTATCGTTGCTGCGCAGATGATGCGCACCTTTCTGGCGAAAAATGGCTTGATGAACAATACCCTGGTGGCAATGGGTGTGATGACACCCCTTGAAACTGTGTCGTTACTTGGCTGGAGCGGCATCATCATTACCTTTGTTTGGAAACAGTTAGCTTTTTCAACCCTGCTGATTAGTGGTGCCATGGCGGCCCTGGACCGAGACCAGATTCAAGCCGCGCAAAATTTAGGCGCCTCTCGTCTACGTATTTTAGTGGATGTAATTTTGCCGCAAGTGATGCCAAGCATGGGGGTAGCATTGGTACTCTCCACGGTGACAATTATGTCGGTGCTATCGGTTCCCCTGATGATAGGAACTGGCTCTCCCACCATGATTACCGCCGACATGGCGTTTCGCGTGAATGCTTACGGTGATTACCCTGTCGCCAATGCACTGGGCGTGGTGTCTTACCTGATCTGTGCGAGCCTGGCATGGTTCTACTTACGCCAAAGCTTAAAGGATAAGGGGGCCACGGCATGAATAGGTTTTTACGTTGGGGCTTCTGGCTACAAACGGCCTTTATCACCCTGTTGGCGCTAGCGATCTTCGGTCCGATCATGAATTTGCTGATTTGGACCCTGGCGGAAACCTGGTACTTCCCGCATACCCTACCCAATCAGTGGGGGCTGAAGTACTGGCAGCAAGTGTTTAATCCCTACAGTGATGTGTCTGGCTCACTGATGACCAGCATTTTCATCGCCTTGTGTGCTGTTGTTGTTTGTTTGCTGGTGTCGATACCGGCGGGTTATGCATTATCCAAACACAGCATGCCCTGGCGGGTAGGGTTTATGCTGCTGTTTTTGATTCCTCAAGCCTTCCCGAACTTGACGGTCTATATCAATATTGCCCGTATTTTCTATGACTGGGGTCTCAACGGCACCCTGCTGGGTGTTGTACTGGTACACAGCGTACATGGACTGATGTTTTCCGTATGGATCAGTGTGGCTGCGTTTTCGTCTATTGATCCGATGCTGTCACGCGCTTCGCGCAATTTGGGGGCTGGACCGATTTACACCTTTATCCACGTGGTAATGCCACAAGCCGCTCCAGGCCTAATTGCAGCCAGCATCTTTGTATTCCTGGAATCATTGGATGAGTTTACCGGCACCTTCTTTGTCGGCTCACCAGAGATAACAACCTTACCACTATTGCTCTACACCGCCAGCATGGAAGGCAACTACCAGATTTCCTCGATTACAGCGCTGATTCTGCTGATCCCATCGATTGGATTTATGTTGATAATCAATAAATTCATGCGCCCAGAAATGCTGTCAAAACTCGGCAAGTAGCGATAGAAAAAAGGGCGAAAAAGGGATCAGTACCTTTTTTAGACCCCTTTAGGGTTGTTGCCAGTGGCGTATCCACTCAGGTATTTCGCTTGCAGGCATGGGGCGTGCGATGGCATAGCCCTGCCCTAGTTCACAACCAAGCTTCAGTAGTGCATCGCAATGAGCCTGGGTTTCTACCCCTTCGGCAATCACCTGTCGCTGGAACGCGCCAGCCAGGCGAATCACGCCATCCAGAATGGCCAAGTCCTCTGGGTCTTCTAGCATATCGAGTACAAAACTGCGGTCGATTTTAAGCAATTCAGCAGGCAGGCGTTTCAGATAGGTGAGTGATGAGTAACCCGTACCAAAATCATCCAGCGCAAAGCCAACACCCAACTTCCGACAGGCCTGCATAATGTTGGAGACCTGTGTCACATCATCCAGCGCCGTGGTTTCAAGAATTTCCAATTGCAGATCATAGGGCTCAATTCCAGGGCGTTGGTTTAAAGCTAACTCCAACTGCGGCACAAAACTGGGACACTGCAAATGAATAGCATCGATGTTAACGCTGACCGGCAGATGGATGCCCTGTTCACGCCACAGCAAAACCTGATCCAAAGCTGTCACTAGTACCCAGTGCCCGACATCGATTGCCAGTGGATGATTTTCGATCAGTGACAGGAACTCAGCCGGTGGTAAAACCCCGCGATCCGGATGGTTCCAGCGGATCAGCGCTTCGGCACCCACCACTTCACGGCTGCGCATATTGACCTTGGGCTGGTAATACAACTCCAGTTCACCCGCTTCCAGTGCCTGACGCACCCGCAGAAGACCTTCGTGCTGATCACGCTGGGCGCGGTCACGCTCTATGTCGAATAGATGGTAACGATTTTTACCTGCCTGCTTGGCCTGATACATCGCCTGATCTGCCTGACGCAATAACTGATCAGCCTCTATAGATTCATGCTGTGGATAGAACACCACCCCGATACTCGCGGTAATACTGAACTCAATACCCTCGACTATCACCGGCTCCGAAATCACCTGCAGCAATCGATTCAGGAACGGAATACAGTCATTGGATTGGTGCAGGTGTTGCATTACAGCAACAAACTCATCGCCCCCAAGTCGTGCCAAAGCATCTTCATCACGGATCATTTTCTTCATGCGTACGGCAAGGCTAACCAGCACCTGGTCACCGATGGCATGACTATAAGTGTCATTGACCGTTTTAAAGCCATCCAGATCGATGAACAGAATCGCCAGCATCTGTTCATGCCGGACAGCCTGAGCCATGGCATGCTTCAGATAATCAGCCAAGAGTGTACGGTTAGACAGACTGGTCAGCGGATCGAAATGTGCCATCTGTGTCAATTGCTTTTCCACCCGACTGCGTTGCATTTCGGCACTGATACGATCAACATAAAGTTGCATCAGGGTATCGACTGACTTGGCGTTTTTCATGGGTTTACGGCTTAATGCCACCAACAACCCCAAGGGTTGCTGACATTTATCCATCAGCACACAGCCAATATAGGCTTGAGCCTGCAGGTCAACAAGTAGCAAGTCATTCGGATAGGCTTGCTGAATTCCCTCAACGCGAATCAGTCGATTCTTGTCACACACATCCTCACAGGGTGTTCCCTCAAGAGCATAAGAAAACGGCACAATCGGTGCACCATCAGCCCAGCCTGCCAACACCTCGGCTCGCTGGCCATCAGACGTCAACGCTGCTACAAAAAAATAATCGACATCCAAAGCATTGGCTAAATATTGACAAACGGCCTGATAAAAATCTTCGCCAGACAGAGGAGCAAAGGTGGTGGCCAAAGCAGTCAATGCCAAGTTGGTCTGCGTCTGCTGTCGTTGCAGCTGACGTTTACGCTGAATATTGATAATCAGCAGCACAATCACCAACGCCTGAGTCAGCAGTGCACCTACCAATATCCAGTTCAAATATGAGCGGTTGCGTTCAATTTCCTGAACCTGAGCATCCACCATCGCTTCCAGCTGTTCCTGATAATGCCACAGATCCTCAGCCGCATGCCGGCCAGGCGTTATGTCATTGACGATTGAGAACAGCAGATTCTGATCATTGAAGTGGTAGGGCCGGGAGTAGACTTCAACAGTACGAAGTTCACCATTTGCCAGCCGGTGTCTGAAAATCAGGTAGTTACGCTGTGCTGCTTCTACTGCTGCACGCTCTTGAGCCACTTGTTCAGGGGTAAACGTATTAATTTGCTGGATGGTCATCTGCTGTAACTCATCCAGCGGATAACCATAAAACTCGACGGCCGCTGGGTTCGCCTCAACGATCCGCCCACTCCCCGGTTCGATCAACAGCATGACCACCCCAGACTCACTAAACACCTGCTCAAACTTCGGTCCATCAGCCATAACCAAAGTCACACTGCTCAGCACCAATAACAGGGAATAGATAAGAATCAGGGTTACGCGCAATAACTGTTTAAATAACAACGAGAAGCTCCAGTGGTGACTGATACTGCGTCTGCATGGACGCCCAAGTCTATCCAATAACCTAAGACAAAAAAAGGTTTTATATCTACCACACAGAATCCAGCACCACACACTGCTCACAAAATTAAAACGATTGATTGATTTCTTGAGGCGGGATCTAAAAATGGGGTCGGTACCTTTTCAGGATCCACCTGAATACTCTGCACGTATCAAAAAAACTGAATTACTAACATAGACAACACATCGAGTTGACCGAGGGCTCGTTATGCCACTGATTAGAACATTGGGTTATGCGGGTGTACTTCCGTTCGTGGGTCTTGCCATCGCCACACATTTTCCGGATCTAATAGCTTACGATGTAAGCCGCAGCCTGTTTATGCTTTACAGCTGTCTGATTCTTGGTTTTATGGCCGGTGTACTCTGGCCAGTGTTGTTCCAGACAGATAAACCTTCTCATTTCGCGCTTATAGCCGTTAGCTTTCCCGTTCTCAGCATCATCAGCCTGGCACTCCTGCCACATCTGGCCGTGATAATCCAAACCGGCTTGTTTCTCACCCTTCGGTTGGCCGAGTCACTCTATGGCATAGACCAACGCTACCCGCCAGGCTATTCCAGTTTACGCTGGCAACTGACAGCTATCGTTTGTCTGGCGCATATCCTTGTGTTGATCTAGTCAAAGGATCTAGAAAAGGGGTGCTTAGTGGATGTTATCGATATAGTTTGGCTAAAACGGGATCAAGCTATTAGACGCATTAGTGGATGCCTGTATGCGCGCCCTGCTCAACAGTGGTTTTGTCAACTTTCGCATGCGTGCCATGTTGGTCAGTATGGCCTGTCATCACCTGCAGTTGGACTGGAAAGCGGTTGCCCTGCATCTGGCACGGCATTTTCTCGATTTTGATCCGGGTATTCATTACCCCCAGATTCAGATGCAAGCCGGGCTCACCGGCTTCAATACTCTGCGTATTTATAATCCAGTCCAGCAATCACTCAAGCAGGATGCCGATGCCAGTTATATTCGCGAGTTTGTACCTGAGCTGAGTGGTTATCCAGTGCCTCTACAACACCAACCCTGGCTTATCACTCCGATGGAAGCACTGATGTTTGCCGAACTAACGCCAGGCTATGCCAACCCCATCATTGATATAAAGGAAACCGGTCGAGCTGCCCGCGAGCGCTTGTGGCGCTGGCGAAACAGTGAAGGCGTCAAAGCGAACGTTTCCAGGTTACTAAATACACAGGTAGTAAAGCATGCATAAAAAGCCCTACTTGCCAGAAAAAATATGCGCCACTTGCCAGCGCCCCTTCAGTTGGCGCAAGAAGTGGCAAGCCAACTGGGAAGAGGTCAAGTATTGCAGCCACGCCTGTCGTAGCAAAAACAATAGAAAACGGCTCTAAGGGGTCAGAAAAGGGCTCAGTATGAACCTCCCCCCTTTTCTCTCGTGTATTTCAGATCAGCTCAAGGTCCAGGGCCTTAAGCACGGCACGGGTTCGATCACGAACATTGAGTTTGTTCAAAATAGAAGAAACCTGGTTGCGGATGGTGCCCGGTGATTTGAACAGGGCCGCTGCGATCTCATGATTGGAATATCCGGCAGCTACCAGCCGGAGTACCTGGATCTCACTATCGGTTAACTCATCAAATATTGGTGTCTCTGTGGGCTGGAGTTGATGTCTAGCTTTATCCACTCGGTAAGAGGTGGCTGGGTGTATCCAGGTTTTACCCTGTGTCAGGTTCTGAATTGCTTGAGTGAGTGTGTCGAAACTCACATCTTTTCGCAGATAGCCTTTGGCTCCGAGTTTGATGCAATCCAGAACCAGTTCATGATCATCAAAGGTGGTCAGGATGAGTACGGGTATGTTTAATCCGGCTGTTTGAAGCTGCTTAAGTACCTCTTGACCACTAACTTGTGGCATACGAATATCCAGTAACAGAATATCAGGCTGGCAGCGGGTAATCAGATTCAGAACCTCTGTTCCATCATCAGCTTCTGCAACAACCAGCATATCTGGCCTTAAATGGATAAGGCTTTTAATCCCTTCACGAATCAGATTCTGATCATCAACCAGCAGTATTTTGATAGGGATCATATAGACTCCGGTATTTCGATGCGAAGTTTGAAACCTCTATTATCAGCAACCCACGTCAGGTTCCCGTTTAACTCCTGGACTCTTTCGGTCATACCCATTAAACCATTGCCGAATTTTATAGGTGTCAGGACTGGACCATTATCCTCGCAGCTCAGCAGAAGTTGACCCTCTTTCTGCTCCAGACTCAGCAAACAGGTATCTGCAGCACTGTGTTTCAAAACGTTAGTGATGGCTTCCTGCGCGGCACGAAAAATAACCTCGGCCGTTCTGGCATTTGTAATCCTCAGATCCGCGGCTATGTTCAATTGAACATCCAGCCTGTCCAGGTTCTGTGTTAACGCCACCAATGCCGCATGCAGTTCGAGAGGATGACTTTGGCGAATATCCGAAACCGCCGTCTGTATATCGTTAAGTAACTGATGGGCTACTCTCTGCGCCTTACAAATATGAGGGTGAGCCTTGTCAGAACTCAGCTGTTTAGCCACCTCCAGTTGGATACTGAGGGCCGCAATATGGTGGCCAAGCCCATCGTGAAGATCCCGCGCAATGCGCAGGCGCTCATCTTGCCGTGCTGTAGTGGAGAGCATGCTTTGGGTGGCACGCAGCTCTCGAAGAAGATCTGTGTTTAACTGCTTCGCTTTGCGTTCATCCAGCATTCGATTAGAAGCATACAAGGCGAAGAGGTTAAACAGGCTGAACAGAATGATATTGAACCAAGCAAACTCGCCAGGGATTTGTAAAAAGTAAATCAGCGGTATGCCCAACGCGATCAGCAGAACTATATAAGTAGGGAGATACTCATTCAGATTTGCCACCAGCCTGATTGCAAGAATCACCAGAATGCCATTCGGAAACAAATAAATCAGGATAAATAGACAAATACATTGAAGTATCAGCCCTTTATAACGAGTTGATTTGGCGAAAATACGCCAGATAGCGCCAGCGATGTACAGCAGGAAACAAGTGATGGCGAAGGTCAGGTTGACTGGCGTGAAATTGAGTCTGTTGTGTACCTCCGGATAATCCAGCTTCCAAAGATACAAGGTGAGCAAGACTACAAATGTCCAGGCGATGAGCTCCAGGATCAGATCGATGATTTGGTGTCTGGCTGTCAGGTTTCGAGTCATCGGGATAGTATTCCATAGATCCGGATCTGTTCGCATAGGACAAATGTCATCATTTATCTTTTCTCTCTGCTATCGTGACATTTGGTACAGGCGCTGCCTGGGTGAAGAAGCTAGTCTGTCCCTGCATCAATTTGTAAAGGATAAATCAATGGCGGGTCAACGAAATGTTGAAGTAGATGTGATACGCATGGTGGCGTTGATGGGGATTTGCATTGTCAATGTACCTTTCATAGCGCTACCCGTGGAAGCAGTGTTCATTGCACCCGAAAGTCTACCGGACCGATTGGGTGCGTTTATTGTTGAGGGACTGTTTCAGCTTAAATTTTTCCTGCTGTTCTCATTTATCTTTGGCTGGGGGATGGAGATTCAGGCACAAGCCGCTAGGCGAGCAGGTCAGGCATTTTTCAAGCGCTACTTCCGCAGACTCGCCGGCCTTGCTGTCATGGGGATTGGCCATGCCGTGCTGGTGTTCAGTGGCGATATTTTGCTGCTGTATGCCTTGTTGGGTGGGTTGCTCTGGCTAATAAGGAAGATGACTCCACGTTATCTTATATACTTTGCCCTTGGTATGATTCCGATTAGCCTTGCCTGTTTATCGTTGCTGGCCATCGTTATTGATGAAGTGCTCAAGGCTGACATGCTCACTATAGCTAACGATGGGCATCATCTCGGTGGAACTTTTCTACAGGCTACTCAGGGGCGGTTGCATGAATGGCCGCTAACTTTTGCCTTTCTGTTATTTCTGCAGGGACCACTGGCGCTTGGTGCATTTGCCTGTGGTTTGGCAGCAGCCAGAACTGATTTTTTCGTTCTGGGCAATGGCGGTGTTAAGGCGCTGCAACAATCACTTCCACTTTTGCTGTTAATCGCACTGCCTTGTAACCTGCTTTATGCCGCCACTATGAGTGGAATAATTCCAGCCTCATTAGATGGGTTGAGTTTTCTCGGATTCATCGCAATCGGTATTGGAGCCCCAGCTCTATCGGCGGTGTATCTGTACTTAACCATTCTGGGGGCCCGACATTTCCGCATGCCTTTATACTTTGTGCTGGCCGGTCGGAACTCCCTGTCGACCTACATTTTGCAAGGGGTCTTATGCGGCTTTGTATTCGGCGGGTACGGTCTTCAACTATTCAACCAGTTTGGGCTTCTACTGCTGATACCTGTTTCGATTGTGATCGGTGTTTTGTCCATGCTGCTAGTAGGCGGCTATGCCAGAATGTTTGGTCGAGGCCCCCTGGAGCCTGTATTACGCAGGATCAGCGGAAAGATGTAATGAGGTCAGCAGAAAATGAGTCAGTACCTTTTCTGCTGACCTTTCTTACGCCCTCTGTGCTCGGGCGGCATGCAGCTTTTTGTAGCTGTCGATCAGGCGCAAATGCTTGTCCAGCCCTTCCAGTTGCATATTGGTCGGTGTCAGGCCGTGGAAACGTACTTCGCCTTTGACCGAGCCCACCACGGCTTGCATTGTCTGCTCGCCGAACATACGCGACAGGTTGGGCAGGAAATCTTCCAGGGACAAGCTGTCATCCAGGATGATTTCCAGCACCGCATTCACGGCACGGTAAAACAGCCCGCGTTCGACCGTGTTGGTGTTGTATTGCAGGAAATGCTCCACCCGCTCCAGCGCTTCTTCATGCTGTTGCAGTGCCAGGTGGATCAGCAGCTTCAGTTCCAGAATCGTTAACTGACCCCACTCGGTATTTTCATCAAACTCAATACCGATCAGGGTGATGATGTCCATGTACTCATCCTGCTGGCTTTCTTCTAAGCGCTCCAGCAGATCGGCCAGTTGCGGATCGCTCAGGCGATGCAGGTTGAGAATGTCTTCACGGAATTCCAGCGCCTTGTTGGTGTTATCCCAGACCAGATCATCCACCGGATACACCTCGGAATAACCCGGCACCAGAATACGACAGACCGGTGCGCCAAGGTCGTCATGCACGGCCATGTACACCTCCTGCCCCATTTCTTCGAGAATACCAAACAGGGTTTCAGCTTCCTGCTGATTGCTGCCGGTAAAATCCCACTCGCAGAAATCATAGTCAGCCTTGTCACTGAAAAAGCGCCAGGAGATCACCCCGGACGAATCGATAAAATGCTCAACAAAGTTATTCGGCTCGGTCACCGCCAGACTGTTAAAGGTCGGTGGCTGGAAATCATTGAGTCCTTCAAAGCTACGCCCTTGCAATAGCTCAGTCAGACTGCGCTCCAGCGCCACTTCCAGACTCGGATGGGCACCAAAGGACGCAAACACCCCGCCGGTACGCGGATTCATCAGGGTGACACAGGCCACCGGGAACTGGCCGCCGAGCGACGCATCTTTCACCAGCACCGGAAAGCCCTGTGCCTCCAGCGCTTCGATACCTTCCAGAATACCTGGATACTGCGCCAGTACGGCTGGTGGCACATCTGGCAAGGCCAACTCTTCTTCAATAATCTGACGCTTCACCGCGCGCTCAAAAATCTCCGACAGACACTGCACCTGGGCTTCATACAGGGTGTTCCCGGCACTCATGCCGTTGCTAAGGTAGAGGTTTTCGATCAGATTGGAGGGGAAATACACCACAGCCTCATCCGACTGGCGCACAAACGGCAAGGCACAGATACCCCGCGCTTTATTGCCGGAATTGGTATCGATCAGATTGGAGCCACGCAGCTCATCGTCCGGGTTGTAGATCGACAGGCAATAGTCATCCAGCAACCCCTCTGGCAGCGTATCCCCCGGTCCCGGCAGAAACCATTTCTCATTCGGATAATGCACAAACTCACTGTTGGCGATCTCTTCACCAAAGAACTGATCGTTATAGAAGAAGTTACAACTCAGACGCTCAATAAACTCACCCAGCGCCGAACAGAGTGCACTTTCCTTGGTCGAGCCTTTGCCGTTGGTGAAACACATCGGCGAGGCCGCATCACGGATATGCAGCGACCAGACATGCGGCACCAGATTGCGCCAGGACGCGATCTCTATCTTCATGCCCAGGTCGGCCAGAATCGCCGTCATATTGGCAATGGTCTGTTCCAGCGGCAGATCCTTACCCTCTATATAGGTGCTGGACTCGCCTTCCGGCTTCACCATCAGCAGCGCCTGCGCATCTTCATCCAGACTCTCAACCGTTTCGATCTCAAACCCCGGGCCCATCTGCACCACTTTTTTCACGGTACAACGATCAATCGAACGCAAAATCCCTTCACGATCCTTATCCGAGATACTTTCCGGCAACTCCACCTGAATCTTGAAAATCTGGTTATAGCGGTTTTCCGGATCGACAATATTGTTCTGCGACAGACGGATATTTTCCGTCGGAATATTGCGCGCTAAACAGTAAACCCGCACAAAGTAGGCCGCACACAAGGCAGACGATGCCAGAAAATAATCGAAGGGACTGGGCGCCGAACCATCACCCTTGTAGCGAATCGGCTGGTCGGTGATGACGGTGAAGTCGTCAAACTTGGCTTCAAGTCTGAGATTGTCGAGAAAGTTAACTTTGATTTCCATGAACGGGGTACCGGATTTGGATTAGACTGGGCTTGTGGCGAAGCCCGACATTATCGCATTTTTTTGCAGAGTTGGCTTGTATTGGGGTGCGATTGGGTGGAAAGGTGTCGGTGGCAGGAATACCTGTGGCTTTGCGATAACAGACTACTGAACATCGATTGCGAGAACACTACTACAGATTTTACGAGAGCTATTTTTTTCTTCTATTCCATCGATAATGCGCCCAAATTGTCTCATAATACTCAATAAGCTTAAGGTATTGTTCAGATAAGTAAATATGATGTGCCAGAAGCCCCAAGGCAAGCCCAACTGCAGCCAAGACAGCATTTTCATAATCACCAGAAATCAGGGCCACTATATTACCTATAACAAGAATAAATATGCATAAACGATTGAATTTAAGCAAAAGAGCATTGCTATATATTGACCCTCTAGAAGTCATAAACGTTAAATGGGACAAAACAAGTACTAAAGCCACTGTTATGCCTAATTCAATAAACGCTATATTTTTAGTGTGAGGGCCTAAATCGATAAAATAAAATATTAATACGCCTGTGAATGATACGCAAAAAATCATTAGCATAACCGCAGCTATGGCATGCCAAAAACCGGGAGGAAACACTTGATATTCAGGCATCGGTTTCTGAGGACGTTTGATTTCACGTTTAAACATTATTCCTCCCTGACAACGGCTATGGTTAACAGTTTGCAGCCTCCCCCGAACGCACAAAACACCTCTATAAATTTTACTTTTTTCTTCTATTCCAGCGATAGTGCCCCCAAGCAACCTCTTGAAAATCAAGAAATTCAAGGTATTTTTCTGATAAATATATCTGGTGTGCCAGAAGGCCTAGCGCAAGCCCAACAGCAGCAAATACCGCTGTAGAAACATCGCCTAAAATCAAGGCCACAATATTTCCAACGACTAACACCGACATACATATGCGATTATATTTAAGTAGAAGGCCGTAGCAAAAGACTGACCCCCTTGTCACCATAAAGCTTAGATGAGACAAAACAAACCCCAAAGCTACGATAACCCCCAACTCAATAAATGCCACATTTTCAGTTTGAGCATCCAGTTTTAAAAAATATATTATTATTTCGCCTGTACAGAATACGCAAAAAATCATTAACATCACTGCCGCGATAAAATGCCAAGTCCCTATTGGGAGTATTTTATACTCTGGCATCGGTTTAGAGGGACGTTTAAGCTGACGTTTAAACATTACTCCTCCCTAACAATGGCTATGGCCAACAATTTGATATTGCCTCCAATTGCACTACCGGTGAAACTAAGGCCAGCACCCAGTGCATCTTTGATCTGTAAGAGAGTTGTATTACGCAGTGCAGCATTGGAGTATCGGCGCTCAATTTGACCTGATCGCTCCATTACTTTCAACGTTCGATTAGAAATACCTGGCGCATTAGCTCGTGCGATTTCTCGTGAAAGCCGTCTCCGCTCTTGACGACTAAGCCCTTCTAAGGTTTTTCGAATCGGAATACCGTTAGCTTTAAGCAATTTTATTCCTTTGATAGTCACTAAACCCGCCGCAGTTGCGCCCGCTAATGAAATCACATCCAGAGCCATCATGGTATTTTGATACCACTCCTCACTGTCCATATCATCATTTCGCTGAGGTTCTATCTGTTCATTGTAAGTACGTCTTGCACCAATCAGACATTGTGCGGTACTAGCAGAAGCAGCCCCATAGGCCATTGCAGTTAAAATGCCAGACGCACCACCGGTGAAGGTTACTGCAACTCCAGATGAAACTAATACCAACCACCCAAGCACAGCCGCACCACAAGCAAGCGTCGTACCAGTGGCTTCATAAACTAAACGATTTTCTCGATTGTTATCTCTTACTTCAGCAACATAAGCGTCAGCAGTGTAATGTCTTGGTGGTTCACGAAGAACTACATTGACGGGCTTAAATGAACAAATGGGTTCGAACTCTCGTAAGATGACTACTGTTCCACGATTATCGATAAAGATAACACCCGCACCAATAAGGTCTGGATCTTCATCGATAACTTTGAAAAGTTTCTGTTCATCTAAAGTAACGGACAAGCGGTTGCGCAATGCGCGTTGATCAAATGATGTTTGAATTGGAAACAGAGATGTTGTCACGATCGACTCCTTATCCTTGGAATTTATAAATATCGCACTGGCTGATGGGTAAAGCTTAGCCGGACAATATATTAGAACATCTATTTGAAAATGTAAAAGCACGCGCAGAACCTCTATCATGCTAGGATTCTGCTTTTATATGAATTTGTTTTGTGAGTGAATACTTTGAACCCGCTGCCAATCGACGATGTATTACCTGCCCTGCGCCAGTCGCTAGCGCAACCGGGTGCGGTGTTGCTCAGTGCGGCACCGGGCGCAGGTAAAACCACGCGGGTGCCGCTGGCGCTATTGGACGAGCCTTGGCTGAATGGGCAGCGGATTGTGATGTTGGAGCCTCGGCGCATCGCGGCACGTCATGCGGCACAGTTTATGGCGCAGCAACTGGGTGAGTCGGTCGGACAGCGCGTGGGCTATCGCATTCGTCTGGATACCCGCGTGAGTGCGCAGACCCGTATTGAAGTGGTAACCGAAGGGGTGCTGACGCGGCTGTTGCAGGATGATCCGGAGCTTAGCGGTATCGGGCTGGTGATCTTTGATGAATTCCACGAGCGCAATCTGCATGCTGACCTGGCCCTGGCGCTGACGCATCAATGCCAGCAACTGTTACGCCCCGATCTGCGTCTGCTGATCATGTCAGCCACGCTGGATGAACAGACCCTCACCGAGGCGCTGGATGCTCCCTTACTGGTGAGCGAGGGGCGCAGTTTTCCGGTCGATATTCACTATCAGCCGCTGCTGAATGCCAATCAATCCATAATCGAACACACCGCCCGGGTGATACGCCAGGCGCTGCAGCATGACGGTGATATGCTGGTGTTTCTGCCGGGTGTCCGCGAGATTAAGCAGGTGCAGCAGGCACTGAGCGATCTGCCGCCAACGACTCATATCTTACCGCTGCACGGCCAGCTGAATGATGCCGAGCAGAAAGCCGCCCTCACCCCCGCGCCAAGCGGTCAGCGTAAAGTGATTCTGACAACCAATATTGCCGAGAGCTCGCTGACGGTCGACGGGGTGCGGATCGTGGTAGATTCCGGTCTGGAGCGGCGCAGTGTGTTTCATCTGTCCAGCGGACTGAATACCCTGACCACCCGCCAGATCTCCCGTGCGTCGGCCACCCAGCGCTGTGGCCGTGCCGGACGTCAGGCACCCGGCGTCTGTTACCGTCTGTGGCCGCAGCAACAGCATGAACGCCTGGATGCCCATATCCGCGCCGAGATCCTCGACACTGACCTCGCCCCGCTACGGCTGACCTTACTGCAGTGGGGCGCCGAGGCCGATGAACTCTTCTGGCTGACACCGCCCCCCAGCGCCGCCCTGCAACAAGCCGGTGATCTGCTCGGGCAACTGGGCATGCTGAACGCCGAAGGCAGCGGCCTTAGCGACCATGGCAACGCCTGCGCCCGACTGGGGATCGAGCCGCGCTGGGCACACGCGCTGTTATCGGCGCATGCACTGGGACATGGCCAGCACGCCTGCACCCTGGTGGCGCTGATACAGGAATGGCCCGCCACCCGACGCGGCAGCGATGATCTGCTCAGACTGCTGTCCCAGGCCAAACAGCAGCGCGCGATCTGGCAGCAACGCATTCAACCCCTGGCACAGAACCTCTGGCGCACCCTGCAAGGCCTTACGCCAGAAGCCAGCCGCACGGCAATTAATGCAGACGACCTGCCCGCCCTGCTGCTGGCACTGGCCTTTCCGGATCGCATCGCCAAACGCCGGGATCAGCGCGACGGCTTTCTGCTCAGCAATGGCCGAGGCGCCGAATGCAGCCTGGAATCGGATCTCCCCCAGGCCGACTGGCTCGCCTGCACCGACCTGAGCGTCCACCCGCAACGCACGGTGATACGCCTGGCCGCCGAACTCTCCGCCAGCGCCCTAGCCTCACTGGAGCAGATCGCGCCACAACTCTTCAGCGAACGCACCGAAATCGGCTGGCAGGACTCAGGACAGTTCATCGCCCAACGCCATCAACAACTCGGCCAGATACGCCTGCGCAGCCAACGCCTGCCAAAGCTAACTGCCGAACAATGGCAAGCCGCCTGGCAAGACACCATCCAGCAACAAGGCCTCAACTGCCTGCCCTGGTCAGACGATGCACTCAACCTGCGCGCACGCATGGCGCTGATGCACCAGCATACCGGCGCACCCTGGCCAGATGTCAGCGATACGGCGCTGTTGCACAATGGACTCGACTGGCTACTGCCCTACCTGCACAACGCCCGACACCAACGCGACCTGGACAAAGTCGATACCCACAGCGCCCTGCGTAACCTGCTCAGTTGGGAACACCAGCAACAACTGGATAAACAGCTACCGACCCACCTGAGCGTACCCAGCGGCTCACGCATCGCCATCGACTACACCCAACAACCGCCGGTACTGGCAGTCAAACTCCAGGAAATGTTCGGCTACCAGGACCAACCCAGCGTTCTAAACGGCAAAGTCCCGCTACTCATCCACCTGCTCTCCCCCGCACGCCGCCCGCTGCAAGTCACCGCCGACCTGCCCCACTTCTGGCGAAACGCCTATACCGAAGTCCGCAAAGAAATGCGAGGCCGCTACCCAAAGCATCCCTGGCCTGAAGACGCACTCAGCGCTGAAGCCACCCGTTTGACCAAAGCAGCCTTGCAACGCCGCAGCGGTCCTGTTTAAATCACACACAGACAATCAGGGAACACTTACTGCTGTGATGGTGCACGGGCTGGGCGGTAGCGTGTCTGAGGGTATGCATTTTCTTCTTTTTTATGCTGGCAGGAGGCTGTTGAAGTGCTTCACGGGATTATTACCTTTTTCTGGTGCCCCGTGTTGAGCTGGATACCTTTTAGGGAAATGTGCTGAATGGCTTACATAAAAAAGTCTATTTATATCAAGTTACTAGAAAATTCATTGACTAAGGCCAAGTTATAAAGGTATACCCTCTAATAAATATTATGAGGTCGAAGACCTCATTAACAGACTGTTATACTTTTTGGAGTACTAACCATTGTTAGAGTATAGAAAAGCTATTGTCGAAGAAATTGATGAACTTAAGAAAATTCTTTGGAAATATGGGCCTAATGAGTGGAATTATTTGACCCGAGAAGGCGTCAACGAAGAGTTTGCCCTTGTAGAACAAGGGTATGCTCAAGCGATTGTTGCAACTGAGGGATCAGAGGTTGTCGGGTTTTCTGTTCTAATCGAAGGTTCATTAAGCCCCCAATACCTTAGCAAGTACTGCTCTTTGAATAATATGTTGTTTATAGGAGATGTAGTCGTTTCATCACTACATTCAGGAAAAGGTATTGCCACGCAACTATTAAAAGAATGTTTAGCAGAAGCACAAAGAAAAAACGTCAATACTGTTTTAATAGAAAGGCATGAAGAAAATCTCGCTTCAGCTGGAATGATGAGAAAGGCAGGCTTTAACATTATCGATACTTTTCACGATCCTGAAAAAAGAACAGTAGGGTCACAAAATAGCGTAATACTTGAGTTCGAAATATAACAATTCGCGTCACTCGGATGGCCTTTACGCCGCTTCGCTCTGTAAAGGTCACCGGTGCGCTCCGCGTTAGGCGGTCACGTAGCACATGCAAATCCTTGAGTTCCTAGAAAAGACAATTTCCGAGCTCTCTGCAAAACGAGTGGCGGTCATTTGTGCCGCGCTTGCGGTAGGAATTATTGGCATCGTTTCCTACGAATTGACGACTTCTACATTCCGACTGGATAAGTATCAAAAAGCCGCAGATTTGCTTTCCTCATTGGAGCCACTTCTCGAGTCCAGAAATGAGACCGTAAGATCCTCCGCCCAAGAAATGGCGGCAAACGTGAAGAGCATTTTGCTCAACGAGCCTGGAGAGAGCTTTGGCCTCACTTCCGACCAGCATAGGATAGCGTTAGTAATTTTGATGAGTGTTCCTTGGATAATCCTGTCCTTCGTTGGAATTATCGAGAAGTTCAAGGGCGATCCGGATTGGGCGTACGGACTAGTTGGCTGTTTGTTCCTTGCTTTTCTTTTCGGATTTGCGAGTTACTACGTTCCTTCTGATTTACATTGGTTTTATCGGTATGTGGCGATTCCTTTTGTCACCTATGCGGTCGCTCTAAGTCTCTTTTATGCGGTTTCGGACGATGATGAGAAAAACAACGCCTAACAAACCGTTCCTGAGCGACAAAAGTATGTCGTCATGCCTTTTGCAAAGAACGCAAAAGCCACGCCAACATACTTTCGCGCCAGAACAGGAGCGTTATGCCTACAAGCTCGTAGCGCCTAGCAGTAAAATGAGCTAAAATATGACCATAATTTAGATCTAAATTGAGGTTTTTTATGCGTCAGGTATTAGCGGACTTTTCTGTAAGTATTTCAGAATTAAAGAAAAACCCTTCAGCCTTGCTTACTCAGGCAAGTGGTTCACCTATAGCGGTGCTAAATCACAACAAACCTGCAGCCTACCTGATTCCAGCGGAAACCTACGAGGCTCTGATGGATATGCTCGAAGACTATGAATTGGCGCAGCTTGTTGAGGAGCGTCGTGGCGACAAAGATCAAGCTATAACGGTGTCGCTGGATGACTTATAAGCTGCGATTTCTTCCAGCTGCGCTTAAGGAATGGGAAAAGCTTGCTGCCCCGATCAGGAGCCAATTCAAGAAAAAGCTGGCGGAGCGATTGGAAAATCCCAGAGTGCCTGCTGATAAGTTAAGTGGCTATGAATCCGTGTACAAAATTAAACTTCGCTCTGCTGGATACCGGTTAGCCTATGAGGTTGTTGACGATGAGCTGTTCGTGTATGTGCTTGCCGTAGGCAAGCGGGAAAAGGGCAAGGTTTACTCGTCTCTCAAAAAGCGAACCTGACATGAAGCAGAGCAGGCATAACAAACGGTTGCAACAGGCGCAGTTTTACTGCGCTGTTGAACACGGGCGTTATGAGTGCTCAACGAGGTGCCAGCATTGATTCATAACTGCTCTTCCTGTTCGCTTGCTGAGATATGGTTTGAAGAAGATGGATCCGATGTTTATCTAAACCTGAATAGGGTGGCGACAGAGGAAGATCTTGAAAGCAACCATTGCCTTGAGTACGAGGGGCAGGCCATTGAGACTGTTCAGATTCAGGTGGCATTCTGCCCTTACTGCGGCCAAAAGCTTGCAAGCGGTAAGAAGGTCGTTGTTCCACAGTTCCAGCACTACAATTTTGGTGGCGGGAAGTGAACACTCATAACCAGGCCAGTCACGGCGACGGCTACTCGATTGCGGCTTCGCCTCCATTCCGTAGCCGCGCGTGCTGAGCGGCGTTAAAGGTCAGGGAGAAAAAGAAGTTGAAGTACAGGTCGGTAAAGCTCAACGAAAACAGTTTTAAGAACAACTATATTCTTCTTACGGAAATTATGGATTTTTTTCCACCGGAGCTTATCGGTGGTTCGAACAAAGTAGAGTCAGCAGAGGAGGCCACTCTTTACATTGGTGTTTGTGAGCCCGTTAAAGCTGACATTGATGGAGCAAAAAAATTTTTTAGAGTGCGAGGCCCTTTAACTCGACGCTTTTTCGAAGCTCATGAGCTGAAGCCTGGCGATGAGGTGATATTTGAGCGGGTTGGTCACCATGAATACCATTTGTATCCCCGCAGAAACCTTTAACCAATCAATTAAACCGACGTGCACTGCTGCGCAGCACACGCGGTTTATTTCCGCGTTAGGCAACATAATGGAGACGTACTATGCAGAAGTATATCGAGTTACCAAAAAAGGATGTTGGAGCCAAGGTGGAAAATGAATGGTATGCAATATGTCAGAAAAAACAGTTCCCTTTCATTACATTGAAAAGCAGAACCAAGTTGGCCGACGTGCATTGGGACTATATAACTTATCCAACGAATGAAGATGGCATTCTTAATGACCTCAAAGGAAAGCTTAGGGATGATGCTTTAGAAATATTCAGGAAGTACGCCGATAAGCGTTCTGAATACAGGGGTAATGATCATCTAGTATGGTTCAAGGATTTAGAAATTGAAAAAGCCAAGCTCGCAGCTGAAGAGCTATACGATCTTGTGGTTTGCTATATTGATGGGCATAAAAAAGCGTAAGCCTAACAAAGTGGTGTTGTTCACCGCTATCGCGGCTGGGACCTCCGCTACGCTAGCGCTTCGTTCCGGCCCCAAACCACGGCGTTATACGATGCGGAGTAAGTCTACTTTCTACCCAAAGCACACGTTAATTAAGTAGACTGACCAGCGTTTGAGCCGAAAGTATAGGCTTTAAGATGTCGACAAATATGTGAAAAAGACTAAAGGATGTTTCATATGCCTACCGCAGCAGGACAATTGCTAGGTTATCAGCTCCAGCTCCAGCGGGCACTGGTTCACTTGCTGCAATCTGGGCGAGGATCGTCTGTAAGCGTTGAAGTTACCGGTGACGTCGCGGTAATGCTCAGCAACGGGGGTAAACTCGAAGAAGAAGACAAGTCGTCCTTGAGTAGTAACCCAGTTACTAATAAATCAACCGACCTCTGGAAAACTTTCTATAACTGGATTAATGCGCTGAATGATGGTTCGATACATTTCGAGAGAACAAAATTCATTTTATATGCTAACCACAAGGGTAACAAAGGAATTGTCGATGCATTATCAGATGCTCAACGTCCTGAGGAAATAACTAAATGTATTGGAGAAGTAGAAAGCCTATTCGAATCTCTAGAATCGATCCACCCCATCCATTCGTATCTTTCACATATTCTGGGCCATAAAGATGCTTTTAGAGCGATAGTCGGCTCTTTTGAATTTATCGTCGGCAGTAAAACGGGTAGTGAGGAGATTCATCAGGTTCTATCAGAAATAATTTTAGTATCACAGCATCATGTCGACTATTTACATGATGAATTACTTGGCTGGGTAACAAATTCTTTGATGGACAGGATTGCCGCCAATAAACCCGCTATTATATCGTGGGAGGAATATCAGAAAAAGTTTGTGGTGCTGTTTGAAAGAGTTAGGGTAAGGGAGTTAATCGACTTCACGAAGGAGTATGCAGCCGACCACAAGGAGGTTCAGGAACAGTTTAAAGAATATCCAAAATATTTGAAGCAACTACAGATAATTGATATTGAAGACCATGAACAAGTTTCGGCAGTATCCGATTTCCTTCGTAGGAAAATAAATGCGGATAAATGGATAGAGAGCGAGTTGATAGACGAAGCTTCCGCTCAGGAGTTCGAAGAAAGCCTGAAAAGCTATTGGCACAGCACGATTAAAAAGCTCTCTATTACCGAAAAATCACTAAAGCCTGAAGAACGCGGGCAGCTTCTTTACCACGATTGCAAGGTAAGGCAGGCAACAATAGGAAATCAGCCGGTTCTTTCTCATTTTGTTCGTGGAACTTATCATAATCTTACAAATGAAAATGAAATAGGGTGGCATGAATCATGGAACGATTTATTGAAAGACAGGTAGCAGGTGAGTTATGAGCAATCTCGTTGAAGAAATTAGAGTCTGGAATACCCCGGTTGTCGGATCCTACGTTCTTTGGCGATTTACACAAGGCTATACAGATCATCACCCCAAAGGTCACTCCCCCGTCCTTTTGCTACATTTTCTTGCATCTGCAATTTTAACAAACAAGCGTCTCAGCGATCCCGTCACTAACCGCAGAAAGGACCTTGCGTCCTATGCGCGAAGCTTCACCGACAAAAAGGATGTCGATCTTTTCCTTTCGATTCATCATCGCGTGAACAATACGAAATTCTATACCTTAAGTTCGATCGACCTGGCGATTCAGCATGGTCTGCTGTTTCTCAATCTTGAGGATGGCTGCCTTTATCCTAAAAACCTTTTGCAGAAGCCGAGTAGGGGTATGGCTCCCAAGCCAAGTGTCAAATCTTTGGGCGATAAAGCAGAAACATTAGGTAAGTGGTTTTCAGCCTACTCGGTGAGCCAGGTATCTACATTATTAAAGGTGGTCTTATAGTGAATATGAAGATAAGGAAGTTGATTATCTGGCCGAAAAATTCTGTTTTTCCGCCAAGAGAAGTGAAGTTTGAGCTTGACAAGGTTAATGTTATCACTGGAGCGTCACGCACAGGAAAATCGGCAATAATACCGATCATTGATTACTGCCTTGGTTCCAGTTCATGCAGTATTCCTATTGACACAATTAGAGACTATGTATCCTGGTATGGTGTCATACTCCAACTTGGTCAGGATCAGATACTTATCGCGAGGAAAGTTCCAACTGGCAGCAAGCCATCTGATGACTTTTACTACTATAAAGGAACGAGCGTTACGATTCCGCCGGTGCTGGAAGATAAAAATGCTTCGACTGAGGATGTTAAACACTCATTGAATGAACTTGCCCTGCTGCCGTATTTCAGTCTCGATCCAGACGAAGCACCACAAAACAGTTTTAAAGCTCGTCTGAGCATTCGTGATCTGATGGGCTTTGTATTTCAAACACAGGATATTGTCGCTAACCAGAATATTCTGTTCTACAAAACTCACGCTCATGAACATCGCGAAAAATTACGGACTTGGTTTCCTTTTATTCTTGGCGCGGAGAACTTGGAGGTTTTGAAGGCTCGACAGCGAATGCAGGTGCTTGAGCGGAAGCTAAATAGATTGCGGCGGGAGCTTGAGAAAGAGCGCGCGATTTCAAAAGAGTGGAAGTCAAATATATTTGGACATCTCATGACGGCGGTCGATTACGGGCTGGTCAACGCTCAATTTTCTCAATCTGACGATCCTGAGAGACTTCTTGGGCTCGGTAAGGAACTGATTGAGAGGAGCCCGGACAGACCACGTATCGGCGAAGGTCAGATTCAGGCATCAAATGAAGAACTCATAAAGCTTGATGCTCATGACGATGATTTAGCTTCCCATATTGCGCAGATAAAGAACCGTCTTGAGGAGGTAAAAAGATTAAAGGTCGGTTTTACAGATTACGGTTCCGTTGCCAGGAAGAAAGCTGACCGACTTCACCTTTCTAGATGGCTGACAGATGTAGCGCAACAGACTGAAACTTGCCCCGTATGTGGTGAGTCCAGTCATCCCAACGCGCTTAACGAAATCAACAAAATTTCAGCCGTTCTTGAAGAATATGAAAATGAAGCGAGTAAATTCCAGGTCATTCCCACCACTTTTGACAGGGAAGAACAGCGGCTTAAGCAAGACTTGGAGGACGTATTAGAGCAAAGGAACTCGCTTCAAGAACGATATGACTGGCTTATACAGAAAGACGAGCAGGCCCGGCACAGCTTTTATAGAAACAAAGAGATGTATATCTTTCTCGGCCATTTCCGTTCCTCGCTGGAGCGGTTCGAAAAGCTCATTGAAGGCGGCCACCTAGAAAACCAAGTTCAGGAGCTACAGGACGAGTATGATCAATTGAAACCGCTGGTAAATGAAGCAGCTATTTTAAGAAGGGCAGATACCGCGACCGATAAAATAGCAGAGCTTATGCTCTCCTACCTTCAGCACCTTGACGTCGAAGAAAAATACAGGCAATCCAGACCAAAAGTTGACATCAAGGAGCTGGCCATCAAAGTACGGGGGAATGAAGGTGAGTGGCACTTCCTTGCTGAAGTCGGTAGCGCTTCGAATTGGGTTTCCTTTCATATAGCAGCTATGTGCGCATTTCAGGAGTTTTTTGCCAGCTTGCCCGGCTCAAGTGTCCCTAGTTTTGTCATCTTCGATCAGCCAAGTCAGGTTTACTTTCCCAAAGTTACACTGGTTGAAGGCGGTGAGAAGGAAGAAGACTTCAAGAATTACGAGGATGAAGACTTTCACGCAGTTAAGAAGATATTTAAAACCTTGTCAGAAACCTTCTCAAAACCAGATGCTTCCTGGCAGTTTATAGTTCTTGATCATGCGGATAAGGCTATATACGGAGATATTGAAAATGTTCACGAAGTCGATGAATGGCGGGAGGGGAGAAAACTCATACCGACAGAATGGTATACCGAGGTATAGAACATGCTGGGTTCTTTTGTTCTCATAAGGCTTGTAGTGAGCTGTGATAAATCGTTAAATGCTATCAGAGAAGCCATGTTAAATTCATAATTAGAGCTATAGTAGGGTACCTAACGGATGGGTTACCAGATTTAGCTGGTAACCCATTTGTCAAGATAGAGTAAGTAACAACTAGTCCGGTGTAGAGCGATAGTGCTCTTTCACTGTTACTTTTCTCTTTTTGTCACCCACGGTTCTTTTGTGCTCCGGCACGTGCACTTTCTTCTTACCATCTTTAGTTTTAGCCATTGCAGCCCCCTATCTCAATGAGAAATAACTGTATACTAAATAGACATAAATCATTATACGGGTATTTATCGTCCCTACAACCACTATATGTAGTGTTAACTGTATTTTATCAGCATCCGGTGCAATGAAGCTGATGCATGCTTAATTACACACAGCCAACTCTCAAACTGACTCAGCATAAACTCACATTTCTTGCAAATATACCGTCAATTGCACTTCTCGACTCAGCGTAGCTGATTAAGGCTATTGGATAATTTCTGCGGCTTTTTTCGGAATATGAAACTGTTTCCGATGGAACGCCAAACTGCAACCAACACATGGGTATGGTAGCGCTGGTTCTCGAAAACGTAAAAGCAACAAAAGATTGCTCGGTGTCAATGGCCATTAACACTCGGTTTACACCGAAACGCAGAGCCAGGGTGAATGCCCTGTGGTTTATGCACTGTATGGTTCATCGCTTGATAAGATTGTGACTCAAGCTCAATACCGGTATTGAGCTGCATCATATGCCACCAAGCTGTGGCTTGATAGCCTAGTCTAGTAAATCTCTGCTGTTTAAATGAGTTAAGCTATTCACTGACTAGAGCCGTACATAATTATCGAGTAACTGTTGATGTAGGAGGTTTCGATTTCAAAATTTACAATTCGACTGGCTTGCTAGGCAGAGAACATGAAAAAACGACCATTCATCTTTATCTGATCATCAAACGAGACAGAATACCCGGCATAAATTTCGGCTGTTAGAGCAGGATGGACAGCTGTCAAGTGGGCTCAGAGTTTTTTGGGAAAGAAGGTAGAGGAGGTTTCCGTGTGTGTTTTTGAAAAACTCTGCTGAAGACCCGGTCCTTATTGTCTTCGTATTAGGAGCAGAACTACATCAGAGAATACAGAAATATTAAACATTTTAAGACCCTAACAAAGCAATGTAGCCAACTACGGTAAGTCTCAAACCTTCGTGGCCATCTTTGACGTTATATACCGGCCACCCCAATAGGCTAATTAACCATACAAGGAGCTCCAAAAAAATGGACGATTCAAAACAAAAAATAGCCTTGTTCATCGATGCCGATAACGCCCCTGCCAATAAGTTTGAAGATGTTCTCAGCGAAGTGGCGAAATATGGCGTGGTCACAATCCGAAAAGCTTATGGCAACTGGAAGGCCCCTACTCTGAAGCCCTGGGAAGATCTGTTACACGAGTATGCTATTCAGCCAGTGCAGCAGTATGATCTGACCAAGGGTAAAAACGCCTCAGATATTGCGCTGGTCATTGATGCTATGGATGTGATGTACACCAAAAACATCGATGTCATGTGCTTTGTGTCATCAGACTGTGATTTCACCCCAATGGTCACGCGTGCCCTTGCTGAAGGAAAAGTGGTGCTGGGGTTTGGTGAACGTAAGACCCCTGCTCCCTTCGTGAATGCGTGTTCCAAGTTCCTGTTTTTAGATCAGGAACAAGAGCAGAAACAGAACGGTACGTCACAGTCCAAATCGAAAAACATTAACTCCAATACCAAGCTTATCAGCTTACTGCGCCAGGCAATCGAAGCCACCGAGGAAGACAATGGCTGGGCGGCGCTGGGTCCGGTGGGCTCGCATATTTCCAACAAAACCTCGTTTGATACCCGCAATTACGGTTTTAAGAACCTAAGCAGCCTGTTCAAGGCTAGCGATCTGTTTGAGCTCAAGCGTGGACCGGGAAATTCTTACTTGGTCAGGGACGCGCGCAAGAGTAAATCAGCTTAACGCTTGATCTTATAAGCCACCATATAATCCCCTATCATAGTGCCGACGGAGCCATGGCCACCTGCACCACCTGCTCACCCTGGCTGTTCAGATAGGTGATCGGTGATCATCGGGTCGCCTATTCAGCTTCGTCAAGCTGACTAGCCTGGTGAAAAGGTTCAATGAGTAGCAAGGCCATAAACTCAGACATATTTTTTGTTCGCTACGTTCACTACAAATGCGTCAGCCAAGGCACACAGAGCTATCGCCTCTATTCTTGAGTGGTGCCAGCTAAATATGAACCACTCCACGGCAATAAATGATTAGATTAGTGCGCCTTGGCTCGTATAATACCGAGTTCTATTTCGAGCTAATGACTTTTTAGACAGGAAAACCATGACAAGTACTCAACAACGCGCCGCACTGCAACGCCAGATCTGGCAAATAGCCAATGATGTACGCGGCTCTGTGGATGGCTGGGATTTTAAGCAATACGTACTCGGTACTCTGTTCTATCGGTTTATTAGCGAAAACTTTGCCAGCTACATTGAAGGCGGCGACGAAAGCATCAACTATGCCGAGCTTGGCGATGAGGTAATCACCGACGACATCGAAGATGATGCCATTAAAACCAAGGGCTATTTTATTTTCCCCAGTCAGCTGTTTGTCAATATTGCCAAAGGGGCCAACACCAACGAGAGTTTAAATACGGATCTGGCTAGCATCTTTGCCGACATCGAAAACTCCGCCAACGGCTACCCCTCTGAGCCTGACATCAAAGGTCTGTTTGCTGATTTCGATACCACCAGTAACAGGCTCGGCAATACGGTAAAAGATAAAAACATCCGTTTGGCCGCTGTGCTCAAAGGCGTAGCTGGCTTAGATTTTGGTGATTTTGAAGGTAATCAGATCGACCTGTTTGGTGATGCATACGAATTCCTGATCTCAAACTACGCTGCCAATGCTGGCAAATCCGGTGGTGAGTTTTTCACCCCGCAACATGTATCCCGGCTGATTGCCCAGCTCGCCATGCACGGGCAAACCAGCGTCAACAAAATTTATGATCCAGCCGCTGGGTCTGGCTCCTTATTACTTCAAGCCAAAAGGCATTTTAAAGATCACATTATTGAGGAGGGCTTCTTCGGTCAGGAAATCAACCACACGACCTACAACTTGGCGCGTATGAACATGTTCTTGCACAACATCAATTACGACAAGTTCAATATACAGCTGGGCAACACCCTCACCGACCCGCATTTTGAAGATGACAAACCTTTTGATGCTATTGTTTCCAACCCACCTTACTCGGTTAAGTGGATCGGCTCAGACGACCCAACCCTGATTAACGACGACCGCTTTGCCCCCGCTGGAGTATTAGCGCCCAAATCCAAAGCCGATTTTGCCTTTGTGCTACATGCGCTGAGCTACCTTTCCAGCAAAGGCCGTGCGGCCATTGTCTGCTTCCCTGGTATTTTTTACCGTGGCGGCGCAGAGCAAAAAATTCGTAAATATCTGGTGGATAACAACTTTGTGGAAACGGTGATTTCCCTCGCGCCTAACCTTTTTTATGGTACCACCATCGCCGTCACCATCCTGGTACTGTCCAAACACAAAACCGACACCACTACCCAGTTTATCGATGCCAGTGGCCTGTTTAAAAAAGAAACCAACAATAACACTCTCACCGATGCGCATATCGAACAGATCATGCAAGCGTTTGACAGTAAAGCGAACCTTGAGCACTTTGCTAGATCGGTACCTTTTGAAGACATCGCCACTAACGAATACAACCTATCGGTCAGCAGCTATGTGGAAGCCAAAGACAACCGAGTAGCCATTGATATTACTCAGCTCAATGCCGAGCTAAAAACCACCGTCGCAAGAATCGATCAACTGCGCTCGGAGATTGATGCCATTGTAGCGGAGATTGAAGGCGAAGGGGTTGATGTATGAGCGAGTTGAGCTTTATGGAAAAACTGCTGGATGGCGTTGAGGTAGAGTGGAAGGCATTGAGCGAAGTGGCAGAATATTCACCGACGCGAGTCAATGCTGCTGAACTTGATGCGAGCTCGTTCGTGGGAGTGGATAATCTTGTCGCTGAAAAAGGTGGACGTGTTGATGCAAGCTATCTGCCGAACACTGCCCGCTTGACGGCATATGAGCCAGGAGACATCCTTCTCGGCAATATCCGCCCGTACCTCAAGAAGGTGTGGAAGGCGACCAACTCAGGTGGCTGTAGTGGTGACGTCCTTGTCATACGCATCCTAGGTATGTTCAAACAAGTAGTTGACTCAGATTTTCTCTACTATCTCTTGTCATCAGATGAGTTTTTCTCGTACAGCATGCAGCACGCAAAAGGCGCAAAGATGCCGCGTGGAAACAAAACGGCGATTTTGAATTACCAAATCCCCATCCCATGTCCACAAAACCCGAAAAAATCCCTTGCCATCCAGACTGAAATCGTCCGCATTCTGGACGCATTTACCTCCCTTACAGCCGAGCTTACAGCCGAGCTTACAGCACGCAAAAAACAATACAACTACTACCGTGACCAGTTGTTGAGTTTTAAAGAAGGTGAAGTGGAGTGGAAGACGCTGGGTGACGTAACCAAAAAATGGTACTCAGGTGGGACGCCTACAGCGGGAAGACCGGAATATTACAATTATGGCGAAATCCCATGGTTAAGAACTCAAGAAGTTAAATTTTCAGATATCGATAACACCGAAATAAAGATAACTGAAGCTGCATTGAAAAACTCGGCCGCAAAATGGATTCCTGAAAATTGTGTAATAATTGCGATATCTGGAGCCACAGCAGGTCGATCTGCAATTAATAAAATACCTTTGGCAACCAACCAGCACTGCGGTTGTTTGGAAATCGATAGTGATAAGGCGTTATACCGCTATGTCTTTCATTGGGTAAGTTTAAATTATGAAAACATTAAATCGTTAGGGCAAGGCGCCAGAGGGGACCTTAACTCAAGCATCATAAAAAGCTTCAAGTTGCCTATTCCATATCCTAACGATCCTGAAAAATCGCTAGCCGAACAATCCCGCATCGTTACCATCCTGGATAAATTCGATGCCCTAACCTACTCCATCACCGAAGGCTTGCCTCGCGAAATTGAACTACGCCAAAAGCAATACGAATATTATCGAGATCTGTTGCTGAGTTTCCCGAAATTCGAGGAGGCTACTGCGTAATATGGGCAAGAAGCTGAAAGATATAGCTCATCTTCTGAGCACACCAAGAAATGTTAAGAATAAGAAAACTACCGAGGTTGAGGTAGTAAAGCAAGTTCCAAAAGTACAGCTTATCTATGCTTTCAATGGTACAGGAAAAACGCGCCTTTCTCGGGAGTTTAAGCAGCTGGTCGCGCCAAAATGCACTAATGATGGCGAAGAGTCGCCATTGCCACGTGACAAAATACTCTACTACAACGCCTTTACCGAAGATTTATTTTACTGGGATAACGATTTAGCAAGTGATGTCGAGCCAAAACTGAAAATTCAACCTAACTCATATACTGATTGGTTGCTCACACTGCTTAAAGATCTCGGCCAAGATGGTAATATCGTTAAGTACTTTCAACACTATGCCAATGACAAATTGACCCCGCATTTCAGCGAAGATTTTACCGAGGTGACTTTTTCTCTGGAGCGCGGTGACGATGAGCACTCAGGCAGCCTGAAAATCTCCAAAGGTGAAGAAAGCAATTTTATCTGGAGTATTTTCTACACCCTGCTGGATCAAGTTATTACCATCCTCAATGTCCCCGAACCCGAAGAGCGGGAAACGAACCAGTTTGATCAGTTGGAATATGTGTTTATTGATGACCCAGTGAGTTCTCTGGATGAAAATCACTTGATCGAGCTGGCAGTTAGCTTGGCGGGCTTGATTAAATCCAGTCAGTCTGGTTTGAAATTTATCATCACAACGCACAGCCCGCTGTTCTATAACGTGCTTTTCAATGAACTAAATAGCAAGACCTGCTACCTGCTGGAACGTTTTGAAGATGGTACCTTTTCCCTGACTGAAAAACAGGGCGACTCCAACAAAAGCTTCTCCTATCATCTATATTTAATACAAACCCTTGAACAAGCGGTCGCCGAAAATCAGGTACAAAAATACCACTTTACGCTTTTGCGCAACCTGTATGAAAAAACTGCCAGCTTTCTGGGCTACCCGAAATGGTCTGAACTCTTGCCTGGTGATAAGCAAGCTTATTTGAACCGCATCATTCAATTTACCAGTCATTCAACCTTGTCGAATGACGCAGTTGCCGAACCAACACCGCCTGAGAAGCAGACTGTTAACTTGTTGCTAAATCACTTGAAAAAAGAATATGGCTTTTGGCAGCAGGTAGAAACCAATGATTAAATACGCTGACACTCACGCATAAGGAAGGAACCCTATGTCCAAGCATCTAAGCCTGCAAGACCAAACCACGGAGTTTCTGCTCTACACCGCACCCAATGGCGAGATAAAAGTGGAGGTACTGCTCAGTGGTGAGACCATCTGGTTGACCCAGGAGCGCATGGCCGAGCTGTTTGGTGTGCAGCGCCCAGCGATCACCAAACACCTTAAAAATATATTTGAAAGCAATGAATTACAGGAAAGCATGGTATGTTCCATTTTGGAACATACCACTGAACACGGAGCGATTGCCGGTAAAACTCAGACCAGCAAGGTCAAGTATTACAATCTGGATGCGGTGATCTCCGTTGGCTACCGAGTCAACTCGGCGCAGGCGACTCAATTCCGAATTTGGGCAACCCAACTGATCAAGGAGTACATCATCAAGGGTTTTGCCATGGATGATGAACGACTGAAAAATGGCCGTTACTTTGGCAAGGATTATTTCCGCGAGTTACTGGAGCGGGTGCGTTCCATCCGCGCCAATGAGCGGCGCATCTATCAACAAATTACCGATATTTTTGCCGAATGCAGCATCGATTACGACCCAAAATCGGAAACCACCCGGTTGTTTTACGCCCACGTGCAAGACAAGTTTCATTATGCCATTACCGGCCATACCGCGGCTGAAATCATTTCGCTAAAAGCGGATTCCAGCAAACCGTTGATGGGCATGAGCACTTATAAAAATGCACCGGATGGGCGGGTATTGAAGTCGGACTCAACCGTGGCGAAAAATTATTTAGGTGAGGACGACATAAAAAAACTGGAACGCACTGTGTCGGCATTTTTTGACTATATAGAGGGTATTATCGAGCGACGTAACACCTTCACCATGGAAAGCTTTGCCGAAAGTGTGAATAAGTTTCTGGCCTTTAATGAATACCAGGTTCTGGAGGGCTACGGTAGCGTCAGCCGTAAGCAGGCCGAACAGAAAGCGTTTGCAGAGTATGACAAGTTCAACAAACAGCAACCTATTGAGTCTGATTTTGATCGTGAAGTGAAAAAACTGCTGCATAAAAAGGATACTAAGCAATGATCGACTATAAACCCATCGCCGAATCGAATCGCTTTATCGTTTTAGATAAATACACCAAGCAATGGCAAGTTTCTGAAAGCTACCAGAGCGAGAGCGATTTAGAGCGCGAGTTGATTCAGGATTTAGTCAATCAAGGCTATGAGTACCTGCCTGGCCTAAACAACCCCGAAGCCATGCTGGCCAATGTGCGCGTGCAATTGCAAGTGTTGAATAAGGTACAGTTTGCCGAGGGTGAATGGTTGCGCTTTGTGGAAACCTACCTGGATAAGCCTAGCGATGGCATTGTCGATAAAACCCGCAAGGTACATGATGATTATATTCACGATTTTGTGTTTGATGATGGCCGTATTCAGAACATCTACCTGCTCGATAAAAACAACATTGCCCGCAATAAGCTGCAGGTAATTAAGCAATTTGAGCAAGCCGGTACTCACGCCAACCGTTACGATGTAACCATTTTGGTCAATGGATTGCCATTGGTTCAAATTGAGCTGAAAAAACGTGGTGTGGCGATTCGCGAAGCGTTTAACCAAGTACACCGCTACAGCAAAGAGAGCTTTAATGTTGAAAGCTCGCTCTTTAAGTATTTGCAACTGTTTGTGATTTCCAACGGCACCGACTGCCGCTATTTCGCCAACACCACAGCGCGCAACAAAAACAGTTTCGACTTCACCATGAATTGGGCGAAAGCCGATAACAGCCTGATTAAAGACTTAAAAGATTTTACCGCGACCTTTTTCCAGAAAAACACCCTGCTCAATGTGCTGCTACATTATTCGGTATTTGATGTAAGCAACACCCTGCTTGTGATGCGTCCTTACCAGATTGCGGCCACCGAGCGTACGCTATGGAAAATCAACAGCGCTTATCAAGCCAAAAACTGGAGCAAGCCCGAAAGCGGTGGCTACATCTGGCACACCACCGGATCCGGTAAAACGTTGACCAGTTTCAAAGCGGCACGCTTGGCGACTGAGCTGGCGTTTATTGATAAAGTTTTTTTTGTGGTGGACAGGAAAGATCTGGACTACCAAACCATGAAGGAATACCAGCGCTTTTCACCCGATAGCGTGAATGGCTCAGACAGCACCGCTGGGCTTAAGCGCAACTTGGATAAAGACGATAACAAGATCATCGTCACCACTATTCAGAAGCTCAACAACCTGATGAAAAGCGAGGGTGACCTGCCGGTGTATAACAAGCAGGTGGTGTTTATTTTTGATGAATGCCATCGCAGCCAGTTTGGTGAGGCGCAGAAAAACCTGCAGAAAAAATTCAAAAAGTTTTATCAGTTTGGTTTTACCGGCACGCCCATCTTCCCACAAAATGCCCTTGGTGCCGAAACCACTGCCAGCGTATTTGGACGGGAGTTGCACTCTTATGTGATTACCGATGCTATTCGCGATGAAAAAGTGCTCAAGTTCAAGGTGGACTACAACGATGTGCGCCCGCAATTCAAGGTGATTGAAACAGAGCAGGATGAGAAAAAGCTCAACGCAGCAGAGAACAGGCAAGCCCTGTTGCACCCCGACCGGATTCGGGAAGTATCGCAGTATATTCTGAATAAGTTTCACCAAAAAACTCACCGTCTACAAGCGGGCGGCAAGGGCTTTAACGCCATGTTTGCGGTGAGCAGTGTGGATGCAGCCAAGCTGTATTACGAGGCGTTCAGGCAGTTGCAGCAAGACACAGATAGGCCGCTGAAGGTTGCCACTATCTTTTCGTTTGCGGCCAATGAAGAACAGGATGCCGTGGGCGAGATTCCAGATGAAAGCTTTGATGTATCTGCCATGAACAGCAGTGCTAAGGAGTTTTTAAATGCAGCTATTAATGACTATAACGCGACTTTTAAAACCAATTTTGGCGTAGACAGAAACGGCTTTCAAAACTATTACCGTGACCTGGCCAAGCGTGTGAAAAGCCAGGAAATAGACTTGCTGATTGTGGTGGGCATGTTCCTGACCGGCTTTGATGCCCCAACTTTGAATACGCTATTTGTCGATAAAAACCTGCGTTATCACGGTTTAATCCAGGCCTATTCACGCACCAACCGTATTTATGATGCCACCAAAACCTTTGGCAATATCGTTACCTTCCGCGACTTAGAGAAAGCTACGATTGATGCCATTACCTTGTTTGGTGATAAGAACACAAAAAACGTAGTACTTGAAAAAAGCTATCAGGAATACATGGAAGGCTTTACCGATCTGGTTACCGGTGAAGCCCGACGTGGCTTCATGGATGTAGTTGCGGAATTAGAACAACGCTTCCCTAACCCTGATGAGATTGTATTGGAAAAGGATAAAAAAGACTTTGCTAAGTTGTTTGGTGAGTATTTGCGCGTAGAGAACGTGTTACAAAATTACGATGAATTTGCCAGCCTGAAAGCCTTGCAAGGTATTGACTTAAGCGATCCAGAAGCGGTTGAAGCCTTCAAGGCTGAACACTATTTAACGGATGATGACATAGCTGCACTGCAAACTATCAGAATCCCTGCTGAGCGCAAAATTCAAGATTACCGCTCAAGCTATAATGATATTCGTGATTGGCTGCGCCGTGAGAAAGCCGCTGAATATAAAGAAAACTCCACCATTGATTGGGACGATGTGGTGTTTGAAGTAGACTTGCTTAAATCGCAAGAAATAAATCTTGATTACATTCTTGAGCTGATTTTTGAGCAAAACAAAAAGAATAGAACTAAGGGCGAAATGATCGAAGAAGTGCGCCGGTTGATTCGTGCCAGCCTTGGTAACCGTGCAAAGGAAAGCCTGATTGTTGATTTTATTAACCAAACTGACCTGGATATGATGGTTGATAAGGCCGGTATCATTGATGAATTCTTCAGCTTTGCACAAACGGAACAAGCCCGAGAAGCGGAAGAGTTGATTCGTTCAGAGGGCTTAAATGAAGACGCCGCTAAGCGCTACATCCTCGCCTCACTGAAACGAGAGTACGCCAGTGAAAACGGTACTGAATTAAATTCAACACTACCCAAAATGAGCCCGCTTAATCCAGCCTACAAAACCAAGAAACAGAATGTTTTTCAGAAAATTGCCGCGTTTGTTGAGAAATTTAAAGGCGTGGGTGGAAAGATTTAGGCGTGCATTCACGTTAATCAATGGGTGGTAGAAGCATGCATAATCAACAAGGATCTTCTTAAACCAAACGAGACTGTATAATTTATGATCACTGTCAGCAAGCAGATCCAAAGCGCTGACGAGGCAATCTGTCAGAATATCGACTCGCTGTCTGAGCAGCGGGCATTGCTCTCGAAGAACCTCCTATCACAACTCAGAAACCTGGTAGAGGGAGTCGCGGTCCGCCTTCACACAGGCTCACCGGATGCTGAATTTAATCACCCAGCGATTGAACCGGGGCTCACCTTTGTCAAAAGCAAGGCAAAATTCAACTTCCTCGGCAAGTTTCACAAACTAATCCAAAAAAGCGCTTCCCACTACACTTTGGATGGAGATTCTTCTGAACGCTTGATGCTAAAGTATTTCGAGTACCTCTACCGCATCCGCAGTTTGCTGCAAGACAACTGTGGTTTAAGTGTTCTGGCAAACCTGGAAGCCTTCCCGATCGATCTAGATCCGTCGCTTCGGGAGTACCACGAGAAGATCGCCGCAAGGATTGAAGCGGTTCGTTCTGCACATCCACACAGCACTGATCGAGATAGGGGTCGGTACTACATTCACAAAACATGTCCGTTCTGTGTTGGCGGGCGGATCTACTACGAGGTCACCTTCTACCGCGCCGTCAACAAGGTAAGCAAGTTCGACCGCATCATCGCCTTCACCGATATCGACATGACTGACAAGTACGCAGCCATGCTGACGCTCCAGCGAGATTCCATTGACGTACTCGACCAGACCATGCCAATCACGATCATCTGCGAGTGGGAAGTATCGATTCGCCCATGTGAGTTCGACAACTTCGCGCACCTGCTAGGCATCACTATGTCAGCTCAGACTAACTCGGCGGAGTATCGATTCCTGATGCATTGGCTAACATTTAACTCAAATAATCTGATCGACCTGATAGAGATGCCCGATAATAAGTATTTGCAGGTAAGGGAGGAAGGTACTAGAGGAGTATCCCAAGCACGGATCTTTCACATGCTGGATGAAGTCCGCCGTATCGTCAGGTCAGCCGCTCCGGGCCACAATATCATTCGCTATCTCCTGCTGCGGATGCACAACCATAATATTAAGCCCCAGTATAACTGGGAGGGCTGTGGCCGCCTCTCCCACATGAAGCTTCAGTACGGCTGCATTCCCTTTGATACCATGCCACTGTGCACCTCGCTACCGGCACACAACCCTCGTTACTGGGATGTTGTCGAAAGCCTCGATATGACCGGACGAAGCCATGAACTGCTCGCTCGACGAGTGAAGAACAACGTGGAGCGTCATGGCATTCTTTACACCCCCATGGCCGACCTTGAGGAGTTTGGAGACGTCAAAGGACTAATACTCTCATACAATAATAAGCTCTATCGCAAGCATACGCAGCGCCAGCTCGTGCTCGACAAAGGGCACGTTTTCATCTGTGAGTATGAGAACGACACAGTATCCATAGTCGAGAAGCTTCAGAAGTACGCATCCTCCCAAATCGATGGCTACACGCAAGCCGTTGAGCGTTGGCTTAATGAAACACCTCGTAGCATCGACGACCCAATGAAGGAGATAGCGCTAAAGCAGCTGTTCAGCAAGTCTCGCGTCGCCCTGATCTACGGCGCAGCTGGCACTGGCAAGTCCACGATGGTGGACCACATCGCACACTACTTCAACGATAAGCAAAAGCTCTTTCTTGCACACACCAATCCAGCAATCGACAACCTCAAGCGCAAGGTAACCGCACAAAACTCTGACTTCCGGACGATCAGCAGCCAGATTGGCAGAAAATCCTCCGATTCGGAGTATGACCTCCTCGTTATCGACGAGTGTAGTACCGTCAGCAACTCTGACTTGATTAAAGTGTTGAGTAGTACCTCCTTCAAGCTACTTGTACTAGTGGGTGACGTCTACCAGATCGAGTCAATCCAGTTCGGCAACTGGTTCGAAATTATTCGTTCATTCATCCCAAATACGTCAGTGTTCGAGCTGACGACTCCCTTCAGAACTCAGAACCCCGCACTCTTGAGCTTCTGGAACAAGGTCCGAGCCATCGAAGATGACATCGCAGAGGTTATGGCTCGCAACGGATACTCGACCATGCTGGACAAAACGCTATTCGAGACGCAAGAGGAAGATCAGATCATCCTGTGTCTGAATTACGATGGACTCTATGGTATCAACAACATCAACCGATTTTTGCAAAGCAGCAACCCTGGTACAGAAACCACCTGGCGTGAGTCTACGTACAAGATTGGCGACCCTGTTCTTTTCTACGAGGCCGAGCGGTTCCGACCGGTAATCTATAACAACCTTAAAGGCAAGATCGTTGACATTGACCGCCAACGCGGACGAATCCAATTCGACGTTGAACTTGAGAGATCGCTCAGTGATTTCGATGTCGACTGTGATGATCTTGAATGGCTGGAAGGCTCGACTGTGCGCTTCTCCGTCTACGAGTCTGATATTAGCGACGAGGACGACGACTCACTGAACACCACCGTGCCATTTCAAGTGGCCTACGCCGTGTCAATTCATAAAGCACAAGGGCTCGAATTTGACTCAGTCAAGATCGTAATCACCGATGCCAATGAAGACGACATTACGCATAGCATTTTCTACACAGCCATTACAAGGGCACGTAAGCGGCTGCAGATTTTCTGGACGCCTGAGACGCAACATAGTGTTTTACAACGCCTCCACCGCAATGCCAACCAAAAGGACGTCTCACTCATTGCTAGCCGTCGTGGCCTTACGCCGGTCAGTAGGGGTTGAACGAAAAAACGCAGCGGAACTGGCATATTTTCATCATGTTCACTACCATACCAGCCAGACTGGCTGATCGGGCGTCAAAACCACTCAGCGTGTTTGAATTACGCCATCGCGATTTAAAAATAATGAGAGTCTGTGACGGTGTACATTTTTATTTAGAAATTTCTTACCCGAGTGATTCTCCAGGAGTTAACGTGCAAAAAACAGAGTTGTTTTTCAAAAACCTTAACATTGCGTTGTCAACTTCTGCAAAGTTTTTTTTAAAGGATGTACCAGTAATTTCTTTTCAAGACTACTCAGACAAAAATTCAACACAAATCAATGAACTAATAGATAGCTGGTTTAAAGCTATGATCAAAGATCGTGATATGAAAGGAATATCTAGAGAAAGTACTGTTTATGACTGTTCAGGAATGGCTGTATCCCTATACTTATTCCTTCAAGATACACTAGGCATTCCTTGTCATATTGTTATTGGAGATATGAAAATATTCGGAGAATTAGAATATAATACATCATACGAACATCTTTATGAAATAATAAATGGAAAACCACATGACAAGATAAATTATCACGTCTGGGTTATCACAGAAAACTATTTAATCATAGACCCAACATTTAGATTAAAAGAATCCGAAAAAGAACTATTTATATCTGGTAAAACTGATGCTGGTGTTTGCATTTATAATATCAAAAAAATCCCTGATGAACTTGATTATATTCCAATGTTAGTTGGTTTAGATCTTCTGATTAGAACAAATCAACTATCACCAATTGAGTTCACCTAACAAGTTAATTATGATTACACGTTAATTTAAAAATAAATATAATAAAATAATGTTTATCTTATTTTTTTACGTAAATCAGCCAAGACTCAATAAAGATAAATCTAAGATAAAGTATGAACACAGACATATACCTACTACAACAGCTTCAGAATATCATCGAGAAGATGGGTGTTGCGGACTTACAGAACAATTATTCTTAATCGTAAAATACATGCATGCAATCCAAGTTTCAACAATGCAATCTTTAATGGAATATTCTGGTGTATGCTCTTCGTTTTGGGGAATAGTTGAACGAAATAAATTTATTTTTTTATCGATATCGCCTGGAGTCAGCTCATGAGCCATTGTATTTCTAAGCTGATTCAATGCCCTAATAGCACCCCAAAGCCAAACCATATCCTCTGGAAGTTCATACATAGCATTTGCCAAACTCAAGTACTGAGAGAAACTAATTCTTTGAATTTTTTCTGGTTTTATCATTTTATCATCAACCAATAATTTTAACTGCTCTTCAATAAGCAAATGTCCCTTAAGTACGATGAGAGTCATATCATCTATCTTCAGAAAGTGATTCCATGCGCGAGAAATAGCACTAGAGTAAATCTGTTTTTGCTCATCGCTTAATAGGAACTCATCCGATAGCTTTGGACTGTTTTCATTTATCATCTAACAAGCCTCCTTAGGATGAGCCGCTGATTACAAAAGTATATCGTATTCTATACTACAATCTATGAAACTGCTTACATAGGCCTCAGAGAAAAACTAGCCCAGAATAGACGAATCAAAACAATAAATAGCCATATTGATCGATGCTGATCCCCCTGCCAATAAGTTTGAAGACGTTCTCAGCGAAGTGGCATAATATGCTGTTGTCACAAGTATAAAACTTATGGCAACTGGCGACTGTTCTTTGAGTTCCGAGACGGCAATGTTTACCTGCTGCACTATGACGATTACCACTGATTGGAGAAGACACCATGGCGATGCATAGCCCTTCGCACCCAGGCCGAATCATCCGGCAGCGCCTGATTGAGGACGAAGACGGTCACAAGATCGATAGCGTGGCCGTGGTTGCCGAACGGCTGGGGTGTCACCGCAATACGTTGAATCGGCTGATTAACGGCAGCGCATCCGTAACACCTGAAATGGCATTGGCATTGGAGCAGGCGGGTGCTGGCAGCGCTGAGTTCTGGATGACAATGCAGGCCAATTTTGATCTGTTCCAGCTTCGCCAAAGCCGGGGTGCGGCTTAGCCGGGTAATGATCTGTTTGAGCTCAAGCGTGGACCGGGAAATTCTTACCTGGTCAGGGATGTGGCGGAGTCTGCCGCTCGTATCCGGGTCAGCCTGGACTATATTCGCGAATTGATTCACGCACCATTTCGGGGTTGTCTACCATCACTTATCTTCTTATATAAATATTTACGACAAGTGCTTTCATCCAGCCGTTTAAGGACAAAGACTAAAACCCCAATCACCGTCACTGCAAATACAATTCGTCCCCAAAAAATAGTCATAAAGTCCGCCCCAATCAACAGAATCAGTAACGTGTCTTCAATCAAGCTATGAAGCAGGTTGAGCAACATCATGGCGACGAAAATATCTCGTGGGGAAATGTGTCCTCGTTTTGCTTCATTAATAAGCAAACCGCCACCAAAAGAAACGCCTAGCGTGATCCCCACAATCGTCAAGTTTGTTGCTTCTCGGCTAATGCCAAGCACAGACAAAATCGGCCTGAGCAATATTGCCATCAATTTTTCGATACCAAGCCATTTTAACAATCGTAAAAATGTCATTAATGCAGCAATCACCACAAAAATCATCGCAAGGTTTTTAAGCTGATCGATTGTCCAAACCACATAACTTGGATCACTTACTGGCGCATGTCGCCAAATCACTTCAGCAGGCGTATTTAGTAGATCTCCGCCTTGGTAGATTTGATGCAAAATCCACCCCATCAACAAACTACCACCAATGCGAATTATCAGTGTCATAGCAATCCCAACGCCTGCTTTTTTAGCAACGGCTACTTCGATAGGAAGTGAATGAGCAAGCAACATCAAAGTGCCAAGAATCGAGACTTGAGCAACGGTTAAGTCCGTGTCAATACTCATAAATATCACGAGTCCAGCGTACATATTGGTGACAAGCGTGGTTGCCCACACCAAGCCCATTTCGCTTGGCAAGCCAACCAGCGACATGACAGGACTCAGCCATTGGCTCAGTAGCTCGATGCCACCAAACTCTTCAACAACCTTGATCACGATGATCATCGGAATCATGATCTTATACAGCGTCCATGTGACATCAAAGATCTCTTTCCAGAGTCCATTCAATAAAAGCCCAACCCAATGATAGTTTCGTTTATTCACTTCTCTTTCTCCAAACAGTCTATGGAGGAAGTGTATTGAGATGACAAGAAATATGCCGATCAATTTAATGATTGAAAATATCGAATATTTTTAATATAAAAACCAATAGGAAATTTTTAACCACAAAAGCATGATTGTGAGAAATTTATGGAATTGGACAAGATAGACCGAAAAATCCTGGCCATCTTGCAGCGTAATAATCGTATCGCAAACGTTGAGCTGGCCGAAGAAGTGGGACTATCGCCACCAGCTTGCCATAAAAGAGTAAAACGACTGAGAGATGAAAACGTTATTGTGGGTGATGTTTCTCTTGTGAACCCAGAATTAACCGGCAACAAACTGACATTACTGGTTTCGGTCGAGATGGAGCGAGATCGAAAAGATCTGTATGACGCCTTTAAGCGCGTCATTAGCCAGGCACCAGAAGTAAGACACTGTTACCAAATAACGGGCAACTACGATTTCATGATGGTCGTCACTGTACCGGATATTCAGGCTTACGAAAGCTTTGTCGATAGAGTACTTCACACAGAAGCCAACATCCGAAAATTCCAAACCTCGGTATCACTTCGAACCGTGAAGTCCTCAACAGAGATTCCTTTAGGTCAATAAAAATGGCAATGCATAGCCCTTCGCACCCAGGCCGAAATCTGGCAGCTCTGAGTTCTGGATGACCATGCAAGCCAATTATGATCTATTCCAGCTTCGCCAAAGCCAGGGAGCGCCTTAACGCTTAATCTTATACGCCACCACATAATCCCCTATCGTCGTGCCGACGGAGCCATGTCCACCGGCCACCTGCACCACCATCTGCTCACCCTGGCTGTTCAGATAGGTCATCGGCGTGGCTTGTCCGCCTGCTGGAAGACGAGCCTGCCACAGTTGCTCACCGGTAGACAGATCATAAGCCCGCAGGTAGTCGTCTACCGTCGCCGCCAGGAAGACCACGCCGCCTTCGGTGATGATCGGGCCGCCTATGCCGGGCACGCCCATTTTGATTGGTAACGGCAGCGGTGTCATATCACGGATGGTGCCGTTCTTATGCTTGTAGGCGATTTCCCCGGTTTTTAGATCCACCCCGGCGACATAGCCCCAGGGCGGTTGCTGACAGGGTACGCCCAGGGGTGACAGGAAGGGTCGCATATCAACGGCATAGGGTGCGCCTTCATTTGAATTGATACCCTGCTCCCCCTGGTTGGTCGCGCCCATGTCCGATCCATCTTTCTCGACCAACTGCTGGATGAAGCCCAGATAAAGTGGCATGCCAAACATCACCTGACGTTTCGGGTCCACAGCGATACCGCCCCAGTTGAACACGCCAAAGTTACCTGGATAGACCAGCGTGCCCTGCACCGATGGCGGTGTGTACTGGCCTTCATACCGCAGTGACTTGAACTGAATCCGGCACCACATCTGATCCAGCGGTGTTGCGCCCCACATCTGTTTTTCTGTCATGGGTGGCGGACGGAAGGTCAGCGCTGATATCGGTTGTGTGGGTGCCGCATGATCCAACTCGACGGTCCCCTGAGGGGCAGGTAGTTCATCTATCGCGAAGATCGGCTCACCGGTCTGACGATTCAGCACATACACATCGCCCTGCTTGGTTGGTACGATGAGTGCCGGTTGCAAGCCGCTTGCGGTATCCAGATCAATCAGTGATGGCTGGGCCGGTGTATCCATATCCCACAGGTCATGGTGTACAAACTGTTGCACCCAGACCACCTGACCGGTATCCAGGCTCAGCGCCACCACGGAGCTGGCATATTTTTCATCATGTTCAGTACGATACCAGCCAAGCTGATCGGGTGTCCGGTTGCCCATCGGGAAATAAATCAGCCCCAGATATTCATCGGCACTGGCTATGGCCCAACTGTTGGGCGAGCTGGGCGTATAAACCTGATCCGGTCCGATCGGTGCGGTATCCTCAGGGTTGCCGGAATCCCAGTTCCACACCAGCTCAGCGGTTTTAGCGTCATAGGCACGAATGACTCCCGATGGTGAGTTTTTGTCGTAGTTATCGTTCACTGAACCCGCCACGATGACCAAACCATTCGCCACTACGGGTGGCGACGTGGAGTAATAGAAACCGGCTTGCTTGAACGGCATATTATGGATTAGATCGAGTTCACCGTTTTCACCAAAGTCAGCACAGCGTGCGCCGGTGGCTGGATCAATGGCAATCAGACGGGCGTCAGAGGTCGGCATATAAAGGGTGGCATCACACTGCACTGCGGCCTGGGTTTCGGCAGCCACATCCAGCCTCTCAGCGGAGGGAACCTCACCTGACGCGGGTGGCAGATACGACACACCGCGACAGGTCTGATGCTGACGCTGGCTTTCCATCGGCACCTGGGCATCATAGACCCAGCGCTTGGTGCCTAGGTCGGCATCCAAGGCCACCAACCAGTTGTGCGGTGTACACAAATACAGCGTGTCGCCGATTTTAAGTGGCGTCGCCTGATAGGTGGTTTCACCAATATCGTCAGGGCGCTTCATATCCCCGGTGCGATACTGCCAGACCTCTTCCAACTGCCCGACATTCTGGGTGGTGATCTGATCCAACGGCGAATAGCGCTGCCCCATGTTGGATCGCCCATAGGCATACCAGCTGGCTTCAGGTGCTTCCCCCAGGTTCGGTGACTCACTGTCCACCTGCATATCGAGGGTGCCGGAAAACTCATGCGGCTTGGCCCAAATGCTGCCCAGTAGTATCACCCCCAACACAGCCCAGACAGGAAACAGCACTTTGCGCCCGCCCGTGTCCGCCACGCTGGAAAACAACAGCGGGATAGCCAGCAACATAAACAAGCCCATGCGCGGTGCTAACGCCCACCAGTCATAGCCGGATTCCCACAAGGACCAGATCAGGGTGGCCACCAGAAACAATGCAAATAACGGACGGGTCAGCTCATGGCGCTTAAAGCCCAGACCGGCATTGACCAGCAACACAACGCCTGCCAACAGATAATAGAGGCTGCCGCCAAGGCTGAGCAAGTAGACACCACCCGCCGTCAGAGCCAGACCCATCAGCGCCACTAGAATTGAAAATAACAGCATAAGCCTTACTCATATATTGAATTGCATATAATTGATGCTAGCGGTAAGACACCAGGCTATAGAGTGCCTACACAAACGTGCCTACACACTAACTGGCTTTTTACTATAGATGATGAGGCGGCTGGGCTTGGTGCGATAGCGCACATTGACAGATAAGAGCGGGCGGCCTTAGATCTCACTTTCTACATAAAGTGGCAGTGAACTCGCCTCGGGTATTTTGGTGGGCTTGCCTTCCTCATCCAACGCTACGAATTTAAAGACCGCCTCAGTGACTTTTTCACGCTTACCGATACGGCCACGTCGAACCCAACTCTCAACATGAATATCGAGTGAGCTGCGCCCTACTCGGCAAACTTCGGTATACACCCCTAAGATATCACCCACCTTAACCGGTCGGATAAAGCTCATGCCATCAAGTGCCACTGTCACTACCCGACATTGTGTCCGCTGACCTGCACATATCCCGGCGGCTAAATCCATTTGTGACAGCACCCAGCCGCCAAAGATATCGCCGGAAGGATTGGTATCCGATGGCATGGCCAGGGTGCGAATAGTTAATCGGCCTCTGACGGGCGCCTCTTCTTGCGCTTGCATGTAGCTGTCTCCTAAGGGTTGTTATTATTTACTTTATGCTAGTGTAGCGTGATTTAGGAAACCTGGCTCAAATTCTGTAAAATCCAACCTATTGATAGCCGCGCAAGCCTATCTTACGCCGGCCCTTACACCCACAGGAAAACCCTATGAGCCAAGAACAACCCAACAATCCTTTACATGGATTAAATCTGGAAAAAATACTCACCCGCCTGGTGGAGCATTACGGCTGGGATGCTTTATATGCGCAGATCAACATCAACTGTTTTCACAACGAGCCATCAATCAAATCGTCGCTGAAATTTTTGCGCCGAACGCAATGGGCTAGAGACAAGGTTGAGGCGCTGTATATTGATACCTTTCGAGCCGAAGAGTAGGAATGAGCAATCTATAAGGAAAAACTCAGTGCAACTATTTGAAACAGAAAGGCTCACTGCAAGACAACTCAGCCATGAGGACCTACCGGCCCTCACCGAGATTTTGAGTGATCCCGAGGTTATGAAGTATTCAGTTCGCGGGGTCTGTGACGAGAAAGCCACCAGCGAGTTTATTGACTGGTGTAGAGCCTGTTACTCATCGCATGGAATCGGCCCCTGGGCGTTGTTGGAGAAAAGCTCAGGTGACCTGGTTGGTTTTTGTGGCATCAGCCCTGAATTAGTCGAGGATGTTGAGGAAATGAATCTGGGCTATCGGTTAGGACGAAGGTTTTGGAATCAAGGTTTCGCGACCGAAGCTGTCAATGCTGTTACTGATTATGCGTTCGAGCAAAAACACTGTGAATCGGTAGTTGCCATCATCGAACCAGAGCATGTGGCGTCAGTTAGAGTATCTGAGAAAGCAGGTTTCCATGATTACACAATTCGCGAATTTCATGGTCGGCCAGTGCGGCTGTATCGGATGACCTGCCAGGATTGGCGCAGGATACATATAACTTAATGCCTGGCTTATGCAGCGTGGGACGAACCTGAAGCTATTGCTTTGGCGACATCGTTGGGAGAAGCGCCAAGTGCTAAAAGTGACTTCATGATCAGATCTATGGAAACACTCGGATCTCCAGCCTCCATTTTTGCTATGCGGGACTGACTGGAGTGAACCAATTTGGCTAATTCTATCTGGCTCAGCTTATTGTGGAGTCTGTGCTGCCGAAGCGCATGACTCAACGCTAACTTCATTTCAATGTATGCTGACTCTTCAGGGGACAAACCCAGAAACTCATCAACGCTACCGACCTTCCAACCCGCAGCTTCCAGTCTCTTTCGATTACTTTCTTGCATCGTCATACATCCTGAATCTGGATTTACATACATCAATTATGTTTTTTGGGGTAGCTTCAGTCTTTTTTAGAAACACATAGGCTACAACAATGGCTTGTCCTTTGGGCTCATGGAATACACTACATGTCAGATATGATATACATACAAGTGAGTGAGTTTGCTAAGTTCAGGCTGCCTGACAGGATTAGTGAGCACAAGGCATGTCTTGGATTGCCTGTGTTTCAAAGTTCAGGTAGCTGGGGTTGGTCCAGTCCATCTGGACTTGGCATTGTCATGGTCATTATCTTTTGGCTTGGGGTTTGGCTATGCCTAGGTTATCTGGTAGAAAGCCTAGTCAAACGATAAACCAAAAAAGCACTATACTCAGTACTGGACCCTCTGTCGCAAACGCCTGCATGGGAAGTTAGCTCTGCGCCTATTTATTCACGCTGGTATATTGTTGTTGCTGTTATCCGCCCATGCCGGAGCTTACACTGTACCCGCGGATTTCACTGGTTCACCTGATTACATCACTGAACCACTGCTCACAGCGGTTGAAGGTGCTGAGCGTCTCACACCCGAGCAAGCATTTGATACGCTAAATTTCAGCAACCTTCACTTTCGACAATCCAGCGACATCTCCGCCGAGGCTTACTGGCACAAAATCGAGTTTTCGCCGGTACAGGCACCCACCGAACTGATTCTGCGTCTTAGCAACATCATGATTGATGAGTTGGATTTCTATCTGATCCAGGATGGTCAGATAATACGTCACTGGGTGCGTGGAGATACCCAGAGATGGACTCCAGAGGCGCCCTACGCCAGCATCTGGTTTCCTATCGATCTGCCCCCCGACACCGAAAGCCTGGTGCTGATCAGAAAAGCCAGTGACGGGCCCTTACTGCTTCCGCTACGCATAATGAGTCCACAGCAATTTGACCGGCAGACCGAGCTCAGCTTCAAGATCTGGGCAGCGGCGGCGGGCGCCCTGTTGATATTACTGCTCCATAATACGGTCACCTTTCTACTCTTTCGCCACCCGGCCTATGGCTTTTATATTCTGTTTCATCTGATTGTATTTCTCAGTCTAGGCGTGAGTCAGGGATTCGGGCCCTGGTTGTGGCCGATGGCGTTCAATCAATTCCTGGGGTCGATCATTTTGACCCTTTACACGCTATCGGCCTGGAGCATTTTCCACTTCAGTCTGCAGTTCCTGCAGATCCGCACCCGTTTGCCCCGTTGGTGGCGTTATCGTCGCCTAGCAGATCTGGCCTTCGCGTAAGCGCCAAAGAATCAGCACCTACAATTTAGAATGTAACCGCTTCAAACTAACTCCATCAAATTCAATGTATGGAGTTCAAAATGACCAACCAAAAACGCCAAGACAACTGGCAGCAGATTATTACACAATGGCAGCAATCTGATCTTTCAGGTGCCGCTTTTTGTCGGCAGCAGTCCGTATCGTATCATCAGTTTTCCTATTGGCGGCAAAAGCTGACAGATGACCAGATCGGTGAGTCAATACAGCCAACAGGATTTACACGCGTCACTCAGGTCAAGGAATCCATTACCGCCAGTGAGCTTGTATTGACCTTGCCAGGTGGCTTTAGCATCACCGGACTGCAGGCCAACAACATCCATCTGCTAGGTGCTATTTTGAGGCAGTTGTGATGAAAGGTCGATACTTGCGTCCTTCCTATGCGTTGCCTGAGATATATTTGTATCGCGTACCGATCGACTTTCGCAAACAAGCCAATGGACTGGCACTGCTCGTGGAACACGAGCTGGGACACAGCCCTTTTAATGGGGCACTTTATGCGTTCACCAACAGGCAGCGTAATAAGATCAAGTGCCTGATGTGGGAAGATAACGGTTTTATCCTGTATTACAAAGCGTTGGCTGAAGAGAAATTCAAATGGCCAAGCCCGTCAGATGAGCTAATGTCCCTGACGGGTGAGCAGATCAACTGGCTGTTAGATGGCTATGATATTACCCTGCTGAAGGGCCATAAAACTCTGCATTATGAGGCCGTTGGATAGGTTTTTTACGTGCCATAACAAGCTGTTTTTGTTATACTTTACGCATGAAAAAACCACCTGAAAACCCCGTCAAAACCCCTGATTTTAGTGGCCTTTCGGCCACCGAATTACTGTCTGTGGTTGCCGGGCTTCAGCAGCAGTTGGTTGAAAAAGAAACTGAAATCCAGAAGCGCAATGACGTGCTCGAACAGCGTAACCAAACCGTCAAGCAACGCGATCAATATATTCAGCTGCTTGAAGAACTCCTGCGCTGGAAACGCATCCAGCAGTTCGCTGCCAGTAGCGAGAAGTCGGCTCATCAACACCACTTATTCGATGAGGCTGAGCTTGAAGCCGAGATCGATGCACGGCGTGACCAATTACCTGACGACATGGAAGAAGCCGATGCACCGCGTGAAAAACGTAAAGCGCGTCACCGGGGCTTCTCTGAACATCTACTGCGTGAACGTATCGAACTGACACTGACCGATGCAGAGAAAGCCGGTGCCAGCAAAGTGTTCTTTACCAAGGTAAAGGAAGAGCTACAGTTTATCCCAGCTCAACTGAAGGTACGTGAAATCTGGCAGGAAAAAGCCGTCTTCATTGAGCAGGGTGAAGAGCGTATTGTGGCCGCTCAACGCCCAGTACACCCCTTAGGTAAGTGTATTGCTACTACGTCATTGCTGGCCTACATCATCACTGCAAAATATGCGGATGGCTTACCCTTGTATCGGTTAGAGAACATCTTTAAGCGTCATGGGCACGAGATCAGCCGCACCAACATGGCTCATTGGGTGATCCGCTTAGAACAGGTGTTCAAACCACTGATCAATCTGATGCGCGAAGTACAAAACAGCAGCGACTACTTACAAGCGGATGAAACGCGGATACAAGTGCTGAAAGAAGACGGTAAAACAGCCCAATCGGATAAATGGATGTGGGTGACACGCGGAGGGCCACCGGACCATCCCTCGGTCTTGTTCGAATACGATCCCTCCCGTGCTGGCAGTGTACCCGTACGTCTATTGGATGACTTTAGCGGCATCTTACAGGCTGATGGCTATTCCGGTTATGGCCGTGTCTGTACTGAAAACAACATCACCCGCATTGGTTGCTGGGATCATGCCCGCCGCAAGTTCGTCGAGGCATCAAAAGCCGCCAAGCCCAAAGGTAAGGGCAAACAGGCTAAGCTCTCTAAGGCTGACATGGCACTGAGTTATATCAACAAGCTCTATGTCATCGAACGAGAGATTAAAGACCTGAGCGTGGCTGAGCGTTACCGCATTCGTCAGGAGTTGAGCCTGGCAAAGCTGAATGAGCTTAAGGCCTGGTTGGAAGCCAACGTCACACGCGTGCTAAAAGACTCCCTGACTCGCAAGGCGATGGAGTATACGCTTAACCAGTGGCCAACCCTTGTGGGTTACTGCGAACGTGGCGATCTACAGATCAGTAATGTCTTGGCTGAAAATGCCATCCGTCCCTTCGCTTTAGGCCGAAAAGCCTGGTTGTTTGCCGATACCCCTCAAGGGGCACGTGCCAGTGCAACCTGTTACTCATTGATAGAAACGGCTAAGGCGAATCAGCTCGAACCGGCTGCTTATATCCAGCATGTCCTGGAACATATCGCTGAAGCTGAGACAGTAGAAGCGTTAGAGCAACTGCTGCCATGGAATGTATCGATGGATAAAACTCCGAAAAAAGTGGCGCAATACGATTAGAGTCAAGGTGCGGATTTAGCGGCGCTTACGCCTTCGCCACGGCGGTACTGATCAGCCTGGTCATACCTGAAAACTATTACGCTACTCCCTTTTCCATCCTGCAGGGAGTGGTTTCAATTCTCAGTTTATACTGGGGAATCACTATTCTACGTCGTGGTTTCACCCCGGCAGGCTTGTATCTGGTTGCTTGGTCTTTTTTCATTGTCGGTGCTGCAATCGGCGCGATGGTATTTCGCAATCAGCTACCATTCAACAGTTTCACCGAGCATGCTTTGCTTATCAGTACGGTCATTGAACTACTGTGCTTTTCATTCAGTCTGACGCAGCGAGCTCAGCATTTAGAAACCGAAAAAAATCAGCAATTGATGACCAATCCTGACTCGGGTTTACCCAATCGCAACTACTTTCTCAACCATCTGCACCACCAGAAGGCGTTGTCAGATAGGTCGGTACATCTTGTTCTGATCCAGCTGTCAGGTATTACTGAACTTAGCGAAGCGGTTGGCCCTGGCAGCGCAGTGAAAGCAACAGCGATCCTTGCCAAGCGGGTCAATCAGGCGCTTGAATCTGAGCCCTGCGTTATAAGGCATCACCTCCCCAATCTCAGCCAGGCCAGGCTCATCGATATGGATCAGGGGATTCTGATATTTCTTTGTCATCAGACCACTAGTCCGCAAGAGGTCATTGAGCACCTCGAACCAGTCCTACATCGAACCATCCACCTGGAGCAGATAGAGTTCCAGCAACTTTTCTCCATCGGCGTCGCGTCAGGTAGTTTAAATGATTTGGATATGACAACACTCTATCAACATGCACAACTGGCTGCCCGAGCTAACTGGCGTTCCAATCATCTCTGGAATCAATACCAGCAGGATCTACAGCTGCATCAACATAAGCAATTGATGCTGGTGGCTGAGATGAGTAAAGCGATAAGCAATGGCACCACGCTCGCCATCAATATTTCAGCCCGTGACCTGCTGCAACAGAACTTTGCTTCCGGGTTGATCGAGTTGTGCCGCGAATATGGCATTTCACCCCGAAGTCTTGTGCTGGAAATTACTGAAACCGCCGTCATCAGCGATAGAGACCTTGCTGTAGACAATGCCAGCCTGCTTAGGTCGGCCGGTTTCAGCCTGTCTATTGATGATTTCGGTGCCGGCTACAGCTCGATGCAGAATATCAATCGCCTGGCTCCTGAAGAGATCAAGATCGACCGGCAGTTTGTCTCCGATCTGACCAGCAATGAAACCCACCAGACACTGTGCCGTAGCCTGATCCACCTGAGTAGGGATCTGCACACGCATGCCACCGCTGAAGGCATAGAAACACAAGAGCAACTCGATCTACTCAAATCCTGGGGTTGTCACTCGGGCCAGGGATACTACCTCTACCGCCCCATGCCGCCGGATGAGTATTTGAGTCTATTAGTAGCTTCAACTGACGAGGACAATTACACTTGAGTAAGCGACAAACCCAATATTAACCAAGAGGCTCTTTTGCTAGAAATCACCGAAAACACTCAGTTGGCAGACTGGGAGATCGAGTTTCAACCGATTCGTGCTCAGGGCGCGGGTGGGCAAAACGTTAACAAGGTCTCATCTGCCGTGCATTTGCGCTTTGATATCCAGCGCTCGTCATTACTGCCCTTCTATAAGGAACGTCTGCTGAGCTATTCCGATCAGCGGATCACCCAGGATGGGGTCATAGTGATCAAAGCCCAGCGCTTTCGTACCCTGGAAATGAATAAGGAAGATGCCCTGCAGCGGCTGAAGGAACTGATTCAGCAGGCCATCAAACCGGTCAAATTACGCCGTGCCACCCGACCCACCAAAGGTTCACAGCGCCGCCGTGTGGATAACAAAACCCAGCGCGGTAAAACCAAGTCACTGCGTAATAAAGTGGATTTTTGAGTAGCAGCACATGACAGTTGTGAATTTACAAGCCTATGGAATAGGATTAAAAATCTATAAAAGGAATTAAAATGAAGCGTTTTTGCCACCCTTTTGTTGTGCTAGGGTTCGTAAGCACCATCTTTAGTGGCTCTGTGTTTTCTGAGCCGCGGGTTGCCGAGCATGATAAACACCAAAAACTTCAGTTGGAATATGAAGCGTTCAAACAACAAAAAGCGGATGAAATTCAAGCCGTAATAAATTATCACACTGATCATGAATTGCCTTTAGCTGATGCGAACTATAGCTATGTAGTTCCACATAAATCGGAAACACTAGAATATCCACTTATATTTGAAGTCGTTATGTTTGGCACCCCAGAGCAGTTGAATACACTGATTGCAGCCGGTGCTGATGTAAATGCCTTATTTCCTGGAGAAATACCAAGAACGCCTATTTATTTTTCAAACAACGCAAATAGAACCCCTAATGGTTGGCTTGAGTGTAGACCTGAGCAGGCCAAGCAGCTGTTATCGGCTGGTGCAACGTTAGATCTTGAACAAATATCATCTACCAGCAATAGAGTTAATCTGCTGGGAGACTTAACAGTCTCTGATATGCCTGGCTGTCCAGAAATCCTCTCTCTGTTAATTGAGAACGGCGCAGATGTTAATGTGCAAGATATGTATGGCAGAACACCACTGTCCGACGCGTTGCTATTCAATGGCATTAATGCTGTTGAAACTTTGCTGGCTGCAGGTGCAGACCCCACCCTTAAAGACATCACAGGGTTAAGTGTTTTTGAATATGCTCTACAAATGACTTTGCCTTACCTTCCAGTGGAAGATTCAATAGATTCACAGGCTAATACAATCCGCAGGTTTATAGAGCTAGCTATTAATGATAAGCAAAAAGCATACTTTGAATTGAGCGGACAACAGCAAGAAGCCGAAGATCAGTGAGACACAGCAATATCAGCTAGCTGAGTCGGTGGTAACAAATCAAAGCTGACCTTCATGGTGCGCACCTCCTCTGAAGGGGTGCGTCCGAAGAAGCGTTTGAACTCTCGGCTGAACTGAGACGGACTCTCATACCCGACGCGACCGGCGGCTGCAGCGGCGGTCAGTCCATTACGTATCATCAACAGACGGGCATGGTGTAAGCGTGTCGATTTAATATACTGGATAGGCGAGGTTTGGGTTACCGCTTTGAAGTGTACATGAAAGGCGGGAGCACTCATTCCCGCCTCACTCGCCAGGCTCCCGACTTCCAGAGCATCAGCGTAGTTCACATGGATATGGCGTAACGCCTTGGCGATTTTACCAAATTGCCCATAATGGTTAAGTGCTGATCGAACACTGCCACCCTGCTCTCCCACCAGTACCCGATAAAAAATCTCCCGTACAATCGACGGCGCCAGTATGCGTGCTTCTGCAGGAGTCGCCAGGGCATCCAGCAAACGTAAGGTTGCATCGGCCAGGATTTCGTCCAACGGGGTAGAAAGCATACCGCGCGGTGGCGCTAATTTGGCACCACCGGAGGCTTCCAGCAGCATCACCAACTCAGCAATGATCACCGCATCAAGACTGATAGCGATGCCCAGCATGGGCTCTTCCTCACTGGCTTCCGTTTCCGAGATAAACGGCAAGGGAACAGAGAGCACAAGATAATGCTGGGCATCATAAACATAAACCTCATCACCTAAGTAACCCCGTTTACGGCCCTGGCAAATAATAACGATACCTGGCTCGTAGAGAACCGGGGTGTTTGTAAGCGGACGGTTTGAACGCATAAAGCGCACACCCTCCAGTTGAGACTGCGTATAACCCTGGTGTGGCGCAAGCTGATATAAGCGTTTGACTATCTTGTCATGTACCGAAGCATTGCTATTCAGCGTCATACGAGTAACCCACTCAGTAGGTGAAGGTTAATTAAAATAACCCAGTGCTGCTAATCGAAGCCATGCAGTCATGAGAGTAATATACATGCTTTTACCTATAAACTAACACGCACTATCAACCATCAAATAGGATTAGGCAAACACGCAATAGGAACGTCGCTATTGCCACTTGCCATTACTGGCTAATCTTCTCAGGGTACTCACCAACAGAAGGATTAGCACATGACAACTTCAACAACCCACTCCCCAAAAGTTATTTTATTGACCGGTGCCAGCAGTGGTATCGGCGAAACAACTGCGCGCTGGTTAGCCAGCCAGGGGCACAGTTTGATCATTGGTGCACGTCGTATCGACAGACTGGAAAGCTTGACCGACGCCATTCGTACAGAAGGCGGCACGGTGGATTTTAAGGCGCTGGATGTTACCGACCTTAAGGACATGCAGGACTTCGCGAATTTTGCTCTACAGATTCACGGCCGCATTGATGTGATCATCAACAATGCGGGTGTGATGCCACTATCACCTTTGGCGGCGCTCAAAGTCGATGAATGGAACCGCATGATTGATGTCAACATTCGCGGTGTACTTAATGGGATTGCCGCTGTTCTGCCGACCATGCAGGCTCAGGAGCGCGGCCAGGTGATTAATATCTCCTCCATCGGAGGATTAAGCGTGGTGCCAACCGCGGCGGTTTATTGTGCTACCAAATATGCAGTGCGTGCCATTTCCGATGGCTTACGCCAGGAAACCGACAAAATTCGTGTAACCTGTGTTTACCCTGGTGTGGTGGAATCAGAACTGGCTAATACCATCACCGATACCGAAACAGCCAAGATCATCGATATTTACCGTCAGATTGCCCTCAAACCGGACGCAATTGCCTCGGCCATCGCGCATGTCATTAACCAACCCGAAGATGTTGATACCAGCGATATCGTCGTTCGCCCTACAGCGAGTAACTGATAGCGCAGGCTACCAAGGCACTCAAACAACCAGAGGATGCTGCAAACAAAACAGGTGCAGGCGATCCTGCCCTGACGCAGCCATGAACTAGGTACGGTGGTCAGTGTGCACTCATTAAAGATCGGGCCAGATTAAGTTTCGGGGGCTCTGGCTGGCTATATGATAAACGCCAACACACTAGAATTGGTTTCAATTGAGTCTTTATACCAGAGGGATTAACGTCATAAAAAATAACCGCGAGTATTATATCGCGGTTATTTTGCTAGGCTCTCAGGCTGTTTTCACACAGCCTCCAACAAAGCCCTTTTCGATCAATAACCTGCTTAGGCTGCTACAGCCTGCATGTTTGCTTTTCTTGTGCGACGACGCAATGCAAGCCCACCGAACAGCACGGAACCAAACAGCCATACAGCCGCAGGCAGGGGTACTTCAGAAACATCGGGTGGATAGGAGAAACCAACAGCGAAGCTGGTGATAGCTGAAGTACCGGTCATGAGAAGGTTATACACAGTATCACCTGTCATGCTAAACAGCGAAGAAACCCGTACATTAGCTGGATTACCACTAGTCAGCACAGTTTCATTCAAACCATCAAAGATAGACAGAGACCAATTAACCAGTGTGCTAGCCACACTGAAATCAACCAAACCCAAAGAGGCGCCTGTTAATTGAGTATCCCAGGACAGTGCAACTGATTCACCAGCGGCAAACTCACTGCCAAAGGTGTATTGAACGGAAGGGACAGTGACCAGTGAGAGGACTCCGCTTCCCGCCGAAGTTGGATTTGTGATGGACACACTTCCTGCCGAAGCAGTAAATGATACCAGCATCAGCATAGCGCCCAGTAAAAATTTTTTCATAGTTGAATCCTCAACTTTTGCATTTAAATACACTCATGAAATCTAAAGGCTTGTGGGCTAGCCGTTAGTTCTCATGTATACCTTTGATGGTGATACTGTTCTGGAGAAGTGCCAATTTGTATAACCAACAAGGTGCTATAAGATAGAATTCTGCTGTGATCTAAACAGTGTGCCAACACACTTACACTCAAGAGAATTACTAGACAGGTGCTGAAGCGCTAACAGAAGCCTAGCGCTATAACCCCAAGGAGCGTTTTGTGAAAGTTGCAGTTTTAGATGATTATCAAGATGTTGTGAAGACACTGGACTGTTTCAGTATTCTTAGTGACCATGATGTACATGTTTTTAATGAAACCTACATAGATACCAATGAGTTAGCGCTTAAGCTTGCAGATTTTGATGCAGTGGTGTTAATTCGTGAACGTACCCAGATCACAGAAGAGCTGCTTTCTAAGCTCCCCAATCTCAAACTCATCAGTCAGACTGGAAAAATCAGCAATCACTTAAACCTGGAGGTATGCCATCAGTACGGAGTTTCTGTCGTGGAGGGTATTGGCTCTGCCATTGCCCCAGCAGAACTTTGCTGGGCTTTAATCATGGCCGCTTCACGACATATTCCTGAGTACGTATCAAATCTTTCGCTTTCCCAGTGGCAACAATCGGGTGGGCTTGGATTAGGTCGAACATTAAACGGATTAACTCTAGGTATCTGGGGTTACGGAAAGATTGGCCAACGCATCGCCCAGTATGCCAAAGCTTTTGGTATGTCGATTCTTGTTTGGGGAAGTGACTCATCAAGAAAGCTGGCTGAAGCGCATGGATTTATGGCGGCTGGCTCGAAGCGCGAGTTTTTTGCTGATTCTGACATAGTGTCACTTCATCTGAGATTAAATGAAGTGACTAAAGGTTGTGTAACTCAAGCGGATTTATCGTTGATGAAGCCAGACTCATTATTTGTGAATACCAGTCGGGCTGAGCTGGTTGAAGCCAATGCTTTGTACATCGAGATGCAAGCCAATCCAACCAAACGCGCGGCCTTGGATGTATTCTCGATTGAACCGGCCACCACCGCAAATGAGCCCTTACTATCCTTAACCAATGTGCTTTGTAGCCCTCATCTGGGCTATGTTGAAAAAGGCAGTTATGAGCTTTATTTCAAAATTGCTTTTGAAAACGTCGTGGCATTTGCGCAAGGAAAACCACAGAATCTGGCTAAGGCCTGATCGAATCAGGCCTTAGGCGAACGGAAAGCTCAAAGGGCTAACAAAAACAATGCAGCATCTCACTCAGCTTCATATAGCCTTTTGAAATTCCATTAATGAGACGTGAGAATCAACGTCCTAATTTTTTAGCTGATACGCCACCAATGCCAAAATGTTGTTTGGGCATCTCGGTGATCAGTACCCGAACACTCTCCTTGGGGGCATCAAGTGAGCGTGCAATTGCATCGCTTACCTCATTGATCAACCGCTCTTTCTGTTCGTCTGAACGCCCTTCTATAATGTGCAACATGGCAATCGGCATAACTAATACTCCTTCCCTATTTATACGAACTTACCACTGATGCTACCCAGGTCCTGGTAACGTACGGTAAAAGCATCACCCTTATTCACCTGGATTGCTGCCGTGATGGCACCGATCATGATGAAGCTACCTGCTGGAAGACTTTCGCCACGGTCCGCCATCATGTTAGCCAGCATGGCAACTGAGGCGGCTGGATGACCCAGTACCGCCGCACCGGCACCGGTCTGAACCACTTCACCGTTGATTTCCATCACCACACCGATGTTTTTCAGGTCCACATCAGCGATATTAGCCATGCGACCCCCAGTGACGAAACGACTGGAGGAGGAGTTGTCCGCGATAACACTCTTGAGATCGAATTTGAAATCCTTGTAACGCGAGTCAATCACTTCCACAGCAGGTATCACGAAATCTGTGGCGCGCAACACATCGCCGATATGTACGCCCGGCCCTTTCAGCTCGTCCTTCAGTACGAACGCCAGTTCAGCCTCAATTTTTGGGTGAATCAGCTCATCATGCTTGATCTCTCCCCCTTCAGGTACACTAAAGTAGTCGGCCAGGAACCCATAGCAGGGTTGTTCAACACCCATCTGCGCCATTTTGGTCCAGGATGTCAGCCCCATTTTCATACCGACAATCTTGTGGCCACGCGCTTCTTTACGACGACGAATTTCCCACTGGATATCGAAGGCATCCTTGTAGGTCATATCGGGGTAGTCGTCGGTGATCTTGGTGATCTCGTAGGCTTGCAGTTCGGCATTTTCGCAGTGAACTGCCAACGCTTCAATCTGTGCCGCTGTTAGCTTGTTTTCGTATACTTCAGCCATTAGATCAACCCTTTGTCTTTTGCCATGGTCAGTGCCAGGTCTTCAATCATATCTTCTTGTCCACCGACAGTACCGCGGCGGCCCAGTTCTACCAGAATGTCACGCGCGGAGATGCCGTACTTGTCTTCTGCACGCTTGGCAAACAGTAAGAACGACGAATACACACCGGCATAGCCGAGTGTCAGGGCGTTGCGGTCCACACGGATTGGCTGATCCATGATCGGCACGATCAGGTCTTCGGCCACGTCCATGATCTTGAACAGATCGACACCGGTTTCGACACCCATACGATCCAGTACGGCACAGAAGACTTCCAGCGGAGTGTTACCAGCACCGGCACCGAGACCCGCAACTGAGCCATCGATACGGGATGCTCCAGCTTCAATCGCCGCCAGTGAATTGGCGATCGCCATGCCCAGGTTGTGATGGCCGTGAAACCCTATCTCGATCTCTTTTGGCAACTCGGCACGCAGCAGGCCAATACGGGCGGTCACATCATCCGGCAGCATGTAGCCTGCCGAGTCGGTGGCATAAATGCAGTTGGCCCCGTAGCTGACCATCAGGCGTGCTTGCTCCAGAATTTTCTCTGGGCCGACCCTGTGTGCCATCATCAGGAAACCAACGGTGTCCATGTTCATCTTGGCAGCCATGCCAATATGTTGCTCCGACACATCGGCTTCGGTACAGTGAGTTGCCACACGGATGGTGTTTACACCACAGTCTTTGGCCATTTTCAGATGATCAACGGTCCCGATCCCCGGCAGCAGCAGCGCGGAGATTTTGGCATTTTTCATTTTCGGAACCACAGCGTTGAGGTATTCCTCATCGCTGTGAGCCGGGAAACCGTAGTTCACGGACGCCCCACCGAGGCCATCGCCGTGAGTCACTTCAATCAGCGGCATACCCGCCTGATCCATGCCGGTGGCGATGCGGATCATGTCATCCAGACTGATCTGGTGACGCTTGGCATGCATACCATCACGCAGACTCATATCGTGAAGAGTAATTTTTTTGCCGTTCAGATTCATGTGTATTCTCTCCTTAGCCGCGTGCAGGCAGTGTAATGACACTATTGGCCGCTTCTTCAGCAAACATTTCAGCTGTGCGCAGAGCCGCCGCCGTCATGATGTCCAGGTTGCCAGCAAACTTGGGCAAAAAGTCACCCAGACCTTCCACTTCCATAAAGCAGGAGACACGCTTGCCATCGAAAATCGGACCGTTCACCAGACGGTAACCAGGCACGTATTTCTGTACTTCCTTCACCATCGCATACACTGATTCGGTGATAGCGGCCTGATCCGGTTCACCTTCTGTCAGGCAGTGAATAGTGTCACGCATGATCAATGGCGGCTCGGCCGGGTTGATGATGATGATCGCCTTACCCTGCTTGGCTCCTCCGACTTTCTCCACAGCCGCCGCGGTGGTACGGGTGAACTCATCGATGTTCTGGCGAGTTCCCGGTCCAACGGAACGAGAGGACACCGTTGCGATAATCTCGCCATAGGCCACTGGTTGTACACGGGATACCGCGGCAACCATCGGTATAGTTGCCTGGCCACCACAGGTGACCATATTGACGTTCATCTCCAGATTTTTGGCATGGGCTTCAAGATTCACCGGCGGCACACAATAAGGGCCGATTGCTGCCGGAGTCAGGTCGATCATGATCACGCCCAACTCATTCAGCTTGCGGCTGTTCTCGGCATGCACATAGGCTGAGGTGGCATCAAAGGCGACACGAATATCGTCTTCAAGCACATGCGGCAGAATGCCGTCCACACCGGTGGCGCAGGTTTTGATCCCCATTTCGGCGGCGCGCTTGAGGCCTTCGGATTCGGGGTCGATGCCAACCATCCACACTGGCTCGATCCATTCGGAGCGCTGCATTTTCATCAGCAGATCGGTACCAATGTTACCTGGACCAATAATGGCCGCTTTGAGTTTTTTGCTCATATTTTGTATTCCTGTAATCAACGGGGCCAATTCAGATAAATCGGTCAGATGAAACGAACATATGCACTGCCGATACCACCGATACTGACACTCATGAAATCACCGGCTTTGACCGGCTCCAGCGGCACCAGAGAACCGGACAGAATCACTTCACCCGCCTTTAGCGGGATACCGAATTGACCCAGGGTGTTGGCCAGCCAGGTGACACAGTTGACTGGGCTACCCAGCGCCGCCGCACCGGCACCGGTGCTGATAATCGAACCGTTCTTCTCAACCACCATGCCACAGGTTGCCAGATCGACCTTGCGTGGATCGACAGCACGGTCACCCAACAGGAACAGACCGCAGGAAGCATTGTCTGCCACGGTATCCTGAATCTTGATTTCCCAGTTTTCGATACGGGAATCCACTACTTCAAAGCAGGGAATCACGCAATCGGTGGCGGCCAGTACATCAGCATTAGTGACGCCCGGCCCCATCAAATCCTTTTTCAAGATAAAGGCGATTTCACCCTCGGCCTTAGGCTGCATCAGACGCTCGGAGATCGGCATCTCCTCGCCCTGGCTGAACGCCATAACATGGGTCAGGTAACCAAAGTCAGGCTGCCCTACCTTGAGCATGTTTTGCACGGCTTTGGAGGTCAGACCGATTTTTTTACCGATGACACGCTCGCCAGCTTCAATGCGGCACTCCAGCATACGCAGGGAAATATGGTAAGCATCATCAATGCTGATATCGCTGAAACGTTCGGTCAGCGGGCGCACCGGCTTGCGCTCAAGCATGGCCTGGTAGAGTTCGTCACCGCAGGTTTGAATCTGTTGCTTATCCATTGTGTATTCCTTAAAGCTTGATGCAGATATTCTTGGTTTCGGTGTAGAACTCCAGTCCGTGTACGCCGCCTTCACGGCCGATACCGGATTGCTTGGCACCACCGAAGGCGGTACGCAGATCACGCAGGAACCAGGAATTAACCCAGGCCAGACCCACTTCCATCTGTTCCGCTACACGCACGGCACGGGCCGAGTTTTCGGTCCAGATGGCGCATGCCAGCCCGTATTCTGTGTCATTGGCCAGTTCGATTGCTTCTTCTTCGGTGTCAAACGGACGGATATGGCAGCAAGGGCCAAAGATCTCTTCGCGAATCACACGGGCATCATCCGACAGTCCGGTCCAGATGGTCGGCTCTATCCAGGCACCTGAGTTGAGTGCTTCGCCCATGTCAGGAATACCGCCACCAATCTCAACGGTTGCACCCTCTTCACGCGCCAGATCGTAGTAATATTTGACCTTGTCACGGTGTTCCAGACTGACCAGCGGGCCAAAGTTGGCCGTCGGGTCTTCCGGACGGCCCAGTTTTAGCTTGGCCACTTCTGCTTTCATCCGCGCCAGAAACTTGTCGTAGATCGGGCGTTCCACGTACACCCGTTCGGTGCCCAGACAGACCTGACCGCAGTTGACGAACGCTGAACGCATGGTGCCTTCAACAGCTTTTTCGATATCGCAGTCAGCAAATACCAGCCCTGCATTTTTGCCACCACACTCCATGGAGATGTTGCGCAGTCCAACTGCAGCGGCTTTCATAATCGCTTCACCGGTACGGGTTTCACCAGTAAAGGTGATGGCGTTTACCAGCGGATGCGTGGTGAGAAACTCACCCGCCGAGTTGGGTCCAAAGCCATGCACTACGTTAAACACACCCGGCGGCACACCGCACTCGTTCATCACTTCACCCAGCAAGGTTGCTGTTGCCGGGGTTTCTTCAGAGGGCTTGACTACCACGGTGTTACCACATGCCAGCGCCGGACCCACCTTGAATGTCATCAGCAGCAGTGGCAGATTCCAGGGAGAGATAACGGCAATCACGCCTTTGGGGGTTCGATGGCCAACATTGAGTGCGCCTTTGCCATCCGGGGTATCCATACGGAAAGCTTCGGTAGGATGATTGGCGAGGGTTTCCGAGAAGGCCTTGAAGTTAGCCGCACCCCGGGGAATATCGATATGGCAGGCGATGGAGCGCGGTTTGCCCGTATCCAGGCACTCGGCTTGTAGAAACTCTTCAAAACGTTCATTGATACGATCGGCTACCTTGTTCAGCAACTCGGTACGCTGAGTCTGAGTCAACTGACCCCAGGGCCCTTTCAGAGCGGCCTTGGCGGCACGTACCGCCGCATCGACCTCGGTTTTTCCGGCTTCATGAACTCTGCCGATCAGGCTATTATCTACCGGACAACGGTTCTCAAAGGTTTTACCATCGATAGAAGCAGAATATTGACCATTGATAAAATGTTTAAATTCTTTCATTCCTCACCTATCTGTTTACCTAAACAATGTTTTCAGGCATTTGTTCAAGTATAACGAGGCAACCAAGTGATGAAAGGGTCAAAAACGAGATATGAAGTTCCCATCAATGGGAGCATAGTAAAGGGCATATCGGGGTTATAAAACCTGTATGGTTTTAGTCATTTAACAGGTATTTACAAATTGGCGGTACGCACCTTATTTATAACAAAATCAATAAAAGTACGTATTTTCAAAGGCACACTCTCACGGTGCGGATACATAATATGCACAGTTTTTCCTTTTATTTTCCAATGATCAAGGAGGATCTGGATATCACCCGCATCGACTGCATTCTGCACCACATAGCGTGGCAGGCAAGCCGCACCAATACCTCTCTTCACGGCTTCCTTGGCAAACATTATTTCATCGGTGCGTAGGTGGGCTTTGGGCGTAAAGGTGATAGCTTGATCATCCTGGTCATAGAATCGCCAGAAGGCTGAACGTTTCATTACTACCAGTGGCAAGTGTGCCAGATCTTCAGGTTCCTTGGGTGTGCCTTTATTCTGAATCAGAGTCGGGCTGGCACAAATAACCAGATCATTATCAAATAAGGGACGTGCAACCCAATCGTTTAAGGTCATTTCACCTATGCGAAAGGCGATATCAATACTGTTTTTTACCAGATCAACATTGTCATTACTTAGAAACATTTCCACAGAAATTTTTGGATTCTGTTCCATAAATTCGAACACCCACTCCTTGACATAATGGTGACCAAAACTAACCGGCGCTGTTATCTTAATATCACCGGATAGCGAGGAAAGCTCACTATTCACATCTTCAAGCAAGGTTTCCAACTCACTGACTACGCCAGACAGGGTGCTATAAAAACGTTGTCCTGATTCAGTCAGGCCAAATTTCTTTGCGCTACGATGAATCAGTTTATAGCCCAGCTCTTGTTCAAAGGATTGCAAACGTCGGCTTAATGTGGATGTGGGTATATCCAGGTATTTAGAAGCAGAGATAAGGCTCCCCTTCTGAACCACTTTAATGAAGTAATAAAGATCCTGATAATTCATAAGCCCCTCAAATATGGAATCATCACATCCCGCTGATGCAGTGGACAAACCGGGTACAAATTTTACTATGGTTATAGGGTGTCGCAAGTGTTGAGCATGTCGGCAGAGCTCTGGCAGTTCCGTTATAACATAAAAATCTTGCGTAAGCTTCGTGGCGCAACAACCCTTCTCTCAAATACTGACAGTGAGTACACCATGAACAATGAGTCAAAACAGGCCATCAACCATGACCCTATTACCGTGGTTATTTCACGGCGAGTCATCAAAGGAAAAGAGAGTGAGTTCGAACAATTGAGCACACAAATGACAGAGCGAGCCTCTAAATACCCGGGTTATTTAGGCGCTAACCTGTTTCGCCCGGCGAATGCCGAGGATCCGGAATACCGAATCATATTCAAATTTGCATCTCACACAGATTTACAGCAGTGGGAACATTCATCGGAACGCTCTGAATTACTGGAGAAAATCGAGTCTTTGTTAGTCTCACCGAGTGAAAAGGAGTTATTATCGGGTATCGTGAACTGGTTTACACTTCCCGGCCAAAACCCGGTAAAACCGCCTGCCAAATACAAAATGACCTTTATTAGCTGGCTGGCTCTCTATCCAACAGTAACGTTAGTTTTCTTTGTGTTCGGAGATTGGTTGCAACAGCTTCCACTGCTTCTGCGCACATGCATAGTTACGGCTATAGTAATGCTGGTAATGTCCTATGTTCTGATGCCACGTTTCACACGCTGGTTTGCTTTTTGGCTGTTTCCTAAACATGAACGGAATCTACGCTAATAACTGAATAAAAGCGCGCCTCTTGCATGTGCCAGAGGCGCGCTTGCCGATCAGGTCAATACCGTGAGGAAGCGATCATTCAAAACACGATCATGGTAGAAAATTGCTTTACCTAACTGGTCGGCCAACCAGGTAACAGGTTCATGGTCCGGATAGTGATAATCACCACCGGCAAAAACCTCTGAGCGGTTACCTGAAGGATCGAAGAAGTAGATAGTTTTACCATGTGTTAAACCATGGCGTGTCGGCCCGATATCAAGTGACGTATCAGTCATAGAAATCAGGTCAGCGGCACGCAGAACATCTTCCCAGGTATCCAGATAAAAAGACACATGGTGCAACTTGCCTGGTTCAGGATGCTCAATGAACGCCACATCATGCGCTTTCATACCCACTGTAAGGAAACCGGCCAGGCGGGTACCTTTATCATCGACTACCTGTTCAGCCAGATCGAAACCCAGCAGACTTCGTAGCAGGTCAATTGTGTCATTGATGTTGGGACCATAAAGTAAACAGTGATCAAAACGGGTGGCTTTCATTCCAGTTAGATTTCGTGGCCAGGCTTCCGGATTGACGTTATTCAGACCCCATTTGCCAGTCTGTTTTTTGGTGGCAAAGATCTCAAACTGATGCCCACTCGGTGAATCGAAGCGGACACGACGACCACAGTCTTTCAACTCACCGGCTGGAATATCCTGAATTTGGCAACCGTATGCAATTAACTCTTCACGCAATTTATCCACTGTTGCCTCATCAACGCATTTATAGGCAACGAAATCCATTCCTGCAGAGTCGGCTTCACGGAGCACAACAGAGAATTTATCAACCTCGGTCCAACCTTTCAAATAGACACGACCTTGTTCATCACGGTCCATTTCCAACAAACCAAGCAAGTCGCGGTAATGTTTTAAAGCTTCATCAATATCCAGAACACGTATCTGAATATGTCCAGGGCGCATTACACCTTTTTTCATCGTTGTACTCCTAACGTTATTTTAATACATCAGCACACCTATCAGTCGTGCGAAAGCATCTGATAACCTGGCGTCAGTTTAGGGGGGTAAGGGACTATCAGCATGTCACTGCGGGCAAAGATGCGGCAAGCCAACACCATGCCCTGGGCCTCTTCCTCCTCGGATATCCATGCACGGCTCATGCGCTTGCTGTTATAACCACCCTTAAGCACACGAATACGACACTTTCCACAGCCACCACCACGGCAACCAACACCAATCATAGCCAGCCGTGTCTGTTCCATACTGACCAGCAGATTTCGGTTTTCTGGTGCTTGAAAAGTTTCTGTTCGATCATATATTCGAATCAGATACCGTACGTCGGATTTAGAAGCATTTGATGTTTTATTTTTATTCATTATTTCTGTCTGAAAATTTCACAAGATTATTGGAAAGAATCGAAACAAAACATACCCCTTAAGCACTTGTCTGTCTAATCGAATAATTGACAGAGAATCTCAGGAAACAGCGCTTAAAAACTTTTTTCTGCAATCAACAATATATTGATTTATATAAGATATTTATAATTTATAGCATTTTCAAGAGTTGCTGATCTTATTACTTAAATAAGTTTGGAATCATCTAATCCCGTTTATGGTATCGTGCAAAGTCTATGTACCGTTTAATAGATACACGGCCAGTGCACTCGCAACATTTCCATAGACTTCAGTTTGATGTGACTACGCCAGAAGGATACCGGTTCGGCTTTAACTGCCGGGGGCTAACAAAAATAATGCGGCATCTCGCTCAGCTTCCAGTCGGATCCACGCTCGCGCCAAGTTTACGTTATCACCCAAATGTTGGCGCTGTATCTGCTCTAACCTCTCATCATAGCGACCGTTAATCACATTCCAATCCGGATGCAGCAGGTTAGCACGCAAGGCTCGTGATTCATTTCGTTGTATCTCACTTCTAAGACGATCACGAAGTGCCGGTTGATCGCTACCCACTAACCGGTTAACAATACTTCTGAGATCCTGATAGCGGGTTGTTATCAGCTGTTTATCCAGTGGCCGACCTGCATTTCCACCCGCGCTATGACCTAACGATCTTTGACCTGGTTGAACACCAAGCGTGCCGCCACTGGTAGGCGTGAGATCCAGCGCAGGTATTTGATGAGCATCCGGACCACAGGGCAAGTTTGAAAATACTTTTTGGCCGTTATCGCCGGTACACCGATAGACTTGTGATAGCGCTTCAGAAGACAGCAGTAGCGCAGTCAGAAATACAATTTTATTCAATAACATGTTTTAATCTTCCCTGACATGAATGTAGTAGTTGATAGTAGATTCCATCTCTATTTTAATATTAGCCGATTGGCTTGCCATTTTCACAGTCTGAATTTATGAAACCAACCGATATTGGACAGGCTTACAATCAAATCACCCACCTCTGGGAAAGCGAAGGCTTTAACCGGAACAATGGGATCAAGCCGCATGAGAAAGCCATAGCTTTCACTAAAAACGCAGGTAAGGCACTGGATATCGGCTGTGGTTGCACGGGCCGCTTTATTGACCTATTGCAGGAGCATGGCTTCCAACCGTCGGGTATCGATGTATCGACCGAAATGATTCGCCTGGCAAAACAGCGCCATCCAGACATTCAGTTTTATCATGCCGATATCTGCGTATTCGAACTGCCTGAAACTTACGATTTCATCACCGCCTGGGACAGCATTTGGCATATTCCACTGGCACAGCAGCAACAGGTTATCAGCAAAATCATCAATAGCTTGAATGCAGGCGGGGTGTTCATATTTTCGTTTGGCGGTACGACTGATGCCGGTGACCAAACAGATGACTTTATGGGCCCTGAAGTCTACTACTCATCGTTAGGTGTTAATGGATTCCTGAAGTTATTCATGGAATCAGGTTGTATCATCAGACACTTAGAATTTGATCAACACCCAGAATTACACACTTATATGATTGTGGAGCGGTTAGACGCAGATTGAAATCAGCCGGGTTAATCTTCAAGGTACCTGACCCCTTGAACTTCGCCGGGTGAATCTTCAAGGTACCTGACCCCTTGAACTTCGAAATCCGATTTTCGTAAACACCGGCTGCCACTGTATACTATGTCCCCCAGCAGGCTAGGCTGCTTTTAAAAAAGACACAGACTCCCGTAGACATGAACAAAAACCAGACACCGGAAAACACAGTAAAATCAAGCAACACACCGGACAACACAAGGGTTACAAGGGCTCGGCGCTTTTCTGTAGCACCTATGATGGATTGGACTGATTCTCATTGTCGTTCTTTCCACCGCTTGCTGACACACAATGCCCTGCTCTATACCGAGATGGTAACCACTGGCGCGTTGATTCATGGGCATCGGGAGCGTTTTTTGCATTATACCGCCGATGAGCACCCTGTTGCCCTGCAACTGGGTGGCAGCAATCCGGAGGAGTTGGCGCTCTGTGCACGTATGGCAGAAGATCATGGCTATGATGAGGTCAATCTGAATGTCGGCTGCCCCAGTGACCGGGTGCAGAATAATATGATTGGTGCCTGCCTGATGGAGCACCCTCAGCGGGTGGCGGACTGTCTGGCGAAGATGCAGGATGCAGTGAACATTCCGGTAACCATCAAGCATCGCCTGGGGATTGATGAACTGGACAGCCAGGAATACTTGCTGGGCTTTATCGACCAGGTGCGCCAGAGTGGCTGCAGCACTTTTATCGTTCATGCTCGCAAGGCCATTCTGCAAGGGTTGAACCCTAAACAGAACCGCGAAATACCGCCGCTGTGCTACGATCGGGTTTATGAAGTTAAACAAGTGTTTCCGGACTTGGAAATTATCATCAATGGCGGTATAACATCTATGGATGCCTGCATTACGCACTTGCAGCATGTGGATGGTGTTATGATCGGTCGGGAGGCCTACCAGAACCCCTACCCGCTTCTGAGCCAGGTGGATGCCCTGTTATTTAATGATCACCACCCGGTAGCATCCCGGCAGGCCATAGCGGAAGCCTTTATTCCCTATATTGAAGCACAGGTAGCGCTGGGTGCCCCGCTCTATGCCATTACCAAGCACCTGCTGGGTTTGTTCCATGGTCAGCGCGGCGGGAAACAATTTCGCCGCCATATCAGCGAAAATGGCCACAAGCAAGCGGCAGGACCCGAAGTTTTTATACAAGCACTTGAATTTGTAACAGGATAAGGAATTGATAATGGACCAGCTCGAACAACTGAAACAGATGACTAGTGTGGTAGCCGATACCGGTGATATCGATGCCATTGCACGCTTTAAGCCGGTAGATGCCACCACCAATCCATCTTTGATGCTGAAAGCCGCGCAGGACACCAAGTATGCGCACCTGTTGCAAACAGCCAAACAGCAAGCCGAAGCGCTGGGTGGCAGCAATGCTGACATATTGCAAAATATGACTGATCAACTGGCGGTGTTGCTGGGTAGCGAGATCAGTCAGATGATCCCGGGGCGTATTTCAACTGAAGTGGATGCACGCCTTTCTTTTGATACCCAGGCAACCCTGGCCAAAGCCCGTCAATTGATTGAAATGTATGCCAAGCTCGGCGTGGGCCGTGAACGCGTGCTGATCAAAATTGCCTCGACCTGGGAAGGTATTCAAGCGGCCAAAATACTGGAAAACGAAGGTATTCAGTGCAACCTGACGCTTTTGTTCGGTTTTAGTCAGGCTAAGGCTTGTGCTGAGGCGGGTGTGTTTCTGATTTCACCCTTTGTCGGACGTATTCTTGACTGGCACAAGGCGCGTTATCCCGATCAGGATTTCAGTGGTGAACTGGACCCAGGCGTAGCCTCGGTAAGTCGCATCTACCGCTACTACAAGGCGCATGGCTATGACACCGTGGTGATGGGTGCCAGTTTCCGTAACATTGGTGAGATACGCTCGCTGGCCGGTTGTGACCGTCTTACCATCAGCCCTGCGTTGATGCAGGAACTGTCTGACTCTGAGGAGACGCTGGAACGTCGGCTCAGTGCCGAAAACCCACAGTCAGATGATCAGAAAGCCGCGATCGATGAAACCGCTTTCCGCTGGCAGATGAATGAAGATGCCATGGCTACTGAAAAGCTGGCTGAAGGCATACGTAATTTCGCAGCAGATCAGGTCAAGCTGGAAACTCTGCTCAGCAAGCTTTAAGTCGCGCTAATCTAGCACATCAAGAACAGCTTTCAAGGGTCTCAACCAGATCCTTGAAAGCACTGCGGTTGCCTTCATTCAAGTCGATTAATACCCTGTGGGCGTGGATAATGCGCATACGCACATCATCTTCCGACTCCAGCACAAACGGAACCTGCTTCAGATCTTTTACGCTGGTAGGCAGAAAATCAAGCAGCAAAAAAACCTGATCAAAACCCATCGCCAGTAGTATCTGGGTGATATCCGGGTTGGTTGAAACCAGCGTTGGTTTGGGCATGCCCCGTTCACTGCACTTCACCGCAAGCTTGGCCACCAGGCCTAGCGAGGTACTGTCGATATTGGTTGTCTCTGTCAGATCGATCAAGGTGTCTTTGATCGTGATATTGGACAGGCACTGCTCTAAGTGTTTATCAATGGTAGAGCAAAGTGTTAACCGTACCTCTCCAACAAACTTAAGCACATAATGCCCATCCTGACAGGCATAAAAAATTTCACCGTCACTCATAATATGGTCAGGCTCTGGATACCGTCATAATGGCTACGTCATCAGGGTGTGTTTCGGCGCCAAACTCAAATTCTGTAGTGAGTTGTGCTGACGAAACATAGCCATTTTGTAATTTTCTCAGCAGCAAGGCTTCCTTGTCCGCCAGAGAAGGTTCAGCGATTGTTTCCAGGATTCCATCTGAAAATAACGTTAGGGTGAAATGTGCTGGCAGCTCAATTTCACGCTCTTCAAAAACAGGCTTCTCAAATAATCCCACCGGCATACCACGCCCTTCCAGGAACGTTGCCGTTCCGTTGGCACTTAACACGGGCATAGGATGGTGACCACCCACGGCATAGGTCAATACGAGAGTACGCGTATCGACCAGCCCGATGAACATCGTCATGTGCTTACCCATACGCGTCAGAAGAATTTCCTGATTAATGCGGCTAAGCGTAGCTGATGGTGAGAGAATGTCAAAGCTGGAGTTACGATGATAGTTACGCGCCAAACGGCTGGTTAGATTCTTTAGCAGCACAGTAACCAGTGCTGATGATGCGCCATGGCCTGAAACATCAGCCAGATAGAACATCACCTGATGGTCATTTATTTTAATCGCATCGACAAAATCACCACTGAGCAACAGCGATGGTGTCAGGGTGTATTCAAAACGTAGATTGTTGATCACCTGCTCATTCGGAGGTAACAGATTTTGCTGTACATGCTGAGCGGCATGGTGATCGGCACGCAACTCGTCCAGACTTCGTTCCAGTGATTCTCTAAGGCGCGAAGTGTCTTCAATAAAAGCAGCCCGACGAATGTGGCGCTGCATGGATGCCACGAAAGCTTCTGGCTGCTCATCAAGTTCCGAGCGCAAAAACACATCATCAGCACCAGCACGCAGCGATTGACGCAGAATTTCCGAGCTATCTGTCGGTGTGATCGCCACTACAGGCTTCGGGTTCAAACGAGCCGCGATACGTCGTAACGTATCGAGATCAACAATGGAAAGATCCACAATAGTGAGAGAGAACTCAACATGTTCTAATGATTCAAACGCCACATCGAGATCACGCGCCAGCGAAATTTTAATGTTGGGCTGATCGCAAAGTTCGCAGAGTTCAAACAGCTGATCTACCGTTTCTGTGGATGCAGAAACCAGTAGTACATGCTGAAAAATTCGGCTCATAAATCACTAAACCTGTTGTTGATTTGATTCATGAGCCGACCTGTTTAACAACACTGGGGGCAAGAGGTTTTAAAAATCCGATTCATCGTAGCGAACATCCATCACACCGTCATTAATCAGGTATTCGCGGCGCTGCAGGTAGGCATCCCGAATGAATATATAACGGTCGCCACTGATAATGCGTTCAGCATCAAGTAGTTGCGAGCGCGTATCCAGCAGACGCAATACCCTTAATGAGTTACGTGCTCCACCATCATCAACGTAGTTGACCGGGTCAAGATGCCAATCAGGTACCATCCCGGCCGTGTCACGAATTGTGCTGGGTCCAAATAAAGGCAGTACCACGTATGGGCCTGATGACATTCCCCAGTGACCAAGGGTCTGACCGAAGTCTTCATCATTCTTGGGAATTCCCATCGGGGTAGCTACGTCGATCAAACCTGCCAGACCAAAAGTGCTGTTAAACGTAATACGGGAGAAATCCTCCAGCGCATTATGTACCTTGCCTTGCAGCAAGTTGTTTAGCATGGTCCTGAAATCTCTAAGATTTTCAAAGAAATTGTTTACGCCGGTTTGTGCGATTTCAGGCGTTACGTAACGGTAACCCTTGGTTACCGGTTTAATGATTGCTCTATCCAGACCGTCGTTGAATGAAAACATGGAGCGGTTAAACCCTTCCCATGGATCATTTTCCTGTTGTGCCTGTACAGCGCTCGCTGAGAGCGCTAATGCGATGCCGGTGGTAATTGCCAGTTTTCTCAAGGATAGAGACAGCATTTCGGTTCCTTTATTCTGCCAGAGATGCGAAGCTATTGTTCACTATTGTAGTCATTGATGCGCTGCGAATAAAGCGCATTCGGTTTATAATTTAAACAAAACCAGCTAACTGAGACACCAGCATGACCCATCTATTGATTAAAAACGCCAAAATCGTCAACGAAGGTCGAATCAGTGATGCCGACATTCTGATTTCCGGCGAACGAATCGAGAAAATTGCCGATTTCATTCCGCCACCGGAGCGGTGTGAAATTCTGGATGCCAGTGGTAAGTATGTGCTGCCAGGTATGATTGATGATCAGGTGCATTTCAGAGAGCCAGGCGTAACTTATAAGGGTGATATTTTCACCGAATCACGTGCTGCGGTTGCCGGCGGCATCACCAGCTACATGGAAATGCCAAACGTCAAACCACCCACACTGACGCTGGATGCACTGGAAGCTAAGTTTGCTATTGCAGGTGAGAAGTCGATCGCAAACTATTCTTTTTACATGGGTGCATCCAACGATAATCTTGAAGAGATCAAGCGCCTGGACAAAAATCAGGCTTGTGGAGTAAAGGTATTCATGGGTGCATCAACCGGCAATATGCTGGTCGATGATATCCACGCACTGGAGGGTATTTTCCGCGAAGCCCCTGCTATTGTCGTTACTCATTGTGAAGACTCGCCAACCATTCTGGCGAATGAAGCCCGTTACCGCGCTGAATACGGCGATAATATCCCGGTCATCCATCATCCGGAAATACGTTCACGTGAAGCCTGCCTGAAGTCTTCCACCCTGGCTGTGGAATTGGCAAAACAGTTCGGCACACAACTGCATGTACTGCATCTGACCACCGCCGATGAGCTGCAGCTGTTTACAGCAGGACCAATTACCGGCAAGCAGATTACCCTGGAAGCCTGTGTTCATCACCTGTTTTTCAGCAGTGATGACTACCTGACACTGGGCAACCAGATCAAATGCAATCCGGCAATCAAGTCTCTGGCGGATCGCGAGGCGCTACTGCGTGCCGTGAATGAAGATGTGATAGATATCATCGCTACCGACCATGCTCCACACACTTGGGAAGAAAAACAGGCCGATAGCTACTTTACCGCTCCGGCGGGCCTGCCTTTGGTACAACATGCGCTACCCAGCCTGCTGGAGCATTACCATAACGGCATTATTACTCTAGAACGCATTGTGCAGAAAACCAGTCACAATGTTGCTGAGCGTTACAAAATCGCTGATCGTGGTTACCTGCGTGAAGGCTACTTTGCCGATTTGGTTCTGATCGATCTGCATAAACCCTTCACAGTCACGCGTAACAATATTCTGTACAAGTGCGGCTGGTCACCGTTTGAGCATTATCAATTCAGAAGCAGTATAGATACGACGCTAGTGAATGGACGGGTGGTGTACCAGGACGGGCAGATTCAGGAGCCCGGTATCAGTGGTCAGCGGATGCTGTTCACTCGCTAAGGGCTTGTTCTTTAAGTTCCAGCAAGCGCTCTTTGGCCGGACGCGGCAGTTTTTTTACCGCCGCTTCGCGCTTTAGTGCGCTGCTACGATTCGGGTGAGACTCCTGCCAGACCAGCGCCACTGGACGGCGAGCGCGTGTATAGCGAGCCCCCAGTCGGTTGCACTGATTATGTTCCAGGACACGCCTGTTGGTATCGGTGGTGATACCTGTGTACAGGGAGTTATCCGCACAGCGGAGTATATAAACAAACCAAGGATTCATAACACTATGATGCCAGAATTTGGCGCTGACTCAAGCGTCATTCAGTTTCGGCTGATGCACCGAACCAACTGAGCTGAGACTGCAACGCCACTACCTCTCCCACAATAATGATCGCCGGCGCTTCCAGCTGCGCCTCTGCCTGCTGAGCAACGATAGTCTGCAACTGTCCGGTGAGCACCCGCTGTTGCGCTGATGTACCTTGCGACACGATTGCTATCAAGGTATCAGCTGGCTTCCCCTGCTCCATCAACCCCTGCACCAACAGCTCTAAGGTATGCAGCCCCATGTAAAACACTATGGTTTGATTGGGTTGGACTAACTCGGCAAAATTCAGATCGGAGGTACGGTTCTTTAGCTGCCCGGTAACAAACTTCACCGACTGCGCGTAGTTGCGATGGGTCAGCGGAATACCGCCATAGGTAGAACAAGCGCTGGCCGCGGTGATACCCGGTACCACCTGAAACGGAATGCCTGCGGCTTTTAACTGCTCCAGCTCTTCACCACCACGACCAAAAATAAACGGATCGCCGCCTTTCAGCCGCACCACACGCCGTCCGGCACGGGCATGGTCGATCAACAACTGGTTGATATCCTGCTGCGGCACCGCATGATTATCGCGTTTTTTACCCACGTAGATCAGATCCGCATCACGACGACACAGTTCCAACACCTCATCCGACACCAGACGGTCATACAGCACCACATCGGCCTGCTGCATCAGCCGCAAGGCTTTGAAGGTCAACAGCTCTGGATCGCCCGGCCCCGCTCCGACCAGATAGACTTCACCCGTGTGATTATCGGCATTACCGGCGGCTATCTGCTCCAGCAGCAGCGCCTCAGCCTCGGCATCCCGACCCGCAAACACCCGCTCGGCAACCTGACCATTCAGCACTTTCTCCCAGAACACTCGACGCTCATTGACCGAGCCAAAGCGTGCCTTGACCTGATCGCGCAACCGACCAACCAGCTGCCCCAGGCGACTGAAACTGACCGGAATCTGACTTTCCAGTTTGGAGCGCAGAATACGTGCCAACACCGGCGATTGACCACCGGAGCTGATACCGATAACGATAGGTGAACGATCGACAATGGCTGGAAAAATAAAGGTGCAGAGCGCCGGATTATCCACCACATTCACTGGCACATTGGCAGCGATGGCATCGTGATGCACACGCTCATTCAGCGCCTCATCATCGGTTGCGGCCAGCACCAGGGTTTTTCCTGCCAGCAAGGCCGCATGGTAAGGACCGGTAATGGCAAGACCCTGATGTTGATCCAGTAGCTCATGCAGTTCAGGTAGAATTTCCAGGGCTACAACACTGAGCTGCGCGCCAGCACGGCTCAGTAGCCTGGCTTTACGCAGGGCAATATCGCCGCCGCCCACGAGCAGCACATCCCGACCCTTGAGGTCAAAAAAAAGCGGCAGATATTGCATAGATTTTATCTCGAAGTGCGTAAAGGAATACTGGAGCTGGCGGCCGCATGCAGTCCACATTCACGGTTTTCAGGATTCTCCCACCACCAGCGTCCAGCGCGCACATCTTCACCCACCGTAATGGAGCGTGTACAGGGTGCACAGCCTATGCTGGGGTAGTGCTGATCATGCAGGGCATTATAGGGCACATCAAAGTGCTTGATATAGGCCCAGATCTCGGCCAGAGTCCAGTCAGCCAGCGGATTAAGCTTCTGCAAACCGTTAGCGGCATCCCACTCGGAGAGTTCGACGGCATCACGTGTGACTGACTGCTCCCGGCGCAACCCGGTAATCCAGGCCGCACGCCCAGCCAAAGCGCGCTTGAGTGGTTCCAGCTTACGTACGCCACAACAGGCTTTGCGTAACGCCTGGGATTCATAAAAGGCATTAATCCCATGATCACGCACAAAACCTTCTACAGCGGTAGCATCCGGGTAATAGACATCCACTTTCAGTTGCGGATAACGCTCAGAGAATTTTGCCAATAGCGTCAGAGTTTCTTCCGGCAGGCGTCCGGTATCCAGCACAAATTGGCCGATACCCGGCAGGTGCTGTGCCAGCAGGTCAGCCAGCACCATATCTTCAGCACCCAGGCTGTTCGCCAGCACCAGATTGCCCTGATATTGGCTTTCGGCTTGCTGCAACAGGCTCACCGCCTGGGCAATTTTCTCTTCTAGCTGGGGTGTTAATACATCTGACATGGTCTGTACCTTTTATTATACCCTTCAGGATTGACGGTAGATCGGACGCGGATCATCAGCCGCACCCTGATAGCGCACGGAGATTTCAGTAAAGGCACTGAGCATCTCCGGTTTATATTTTTCATCGGCCAGGGCAAAAGCATTAAAGCCACAACGTTCCAGATAGCCTAGCTGATCTCGGCCGATATCGCCGACAGCACGCAATTCACCGGTATAGCCGAGTCGACGTAACTGCCGAGCCAGACTATAGCCACGACCATCACGAAACATGGGGAACTCGATAGCGATCAGAGACAACTGCGCCAGCCAGGGCTGCAGATCAGCCGCCGCTTGCTCACCATTGATTTGCACACCCAGACGACCCGGTCTAGCATCAGCCGCCTGTTGCAGCAAGGCAAACGGCACCAGCAGGTCTTTAATAGATTCCGCCTGGAAGTCTTCCGGCTGCTCCGGGTTAACGAAGGTCCAGGTATTTTCAGCTGTCTGGCGATCAATGAGCAACGGCATAAACCTTCTCCTTAAACGGGGCGACGCCTACACGGCGCACGGTATCCAGAAAGCGCTCTTCATCGGTACGCTGTTCTACATAGGTTTCCAGAATTTTACGTAACACCGCGGGTACTTCATCGGCTGCGACAGCTTTACCCAGTACTTTACCGAGTGACGCATCTTCGCGGCCCGAACCACCTAAGGTGATCTGATACCAGTCTTCGCCCTTTTTATCCACACCCAGAATACCGATATGACCGACATGGTGATGACCACAGGCATTGATACAGCCGGACATATTCAACTGAATATCGCCCAGGTCGTAGAGGTAGTCCAGATCTTCAAATTCAGTATTGATCGCATCGGCAATATTCAGCGTTTTGGCATTGGCCAGCGCACAGAAATCAAACCCGGGGCAGACAATCATGTCAGTCAGCGTATTGATATTGGCACGCGCCAGGTTATGCTCAGCCAGCTTTTGCCACACAGCATAAAGATCAGCTTTACGCACTTCGGCCAGAACCAGGTTCTGATCATGGGTTGAGCGTATTTCGGCAAAGCTGTACTGCTCAGCCAGGTCGGCTACCACATCCATCTGCAGATCGGTAATATCACCGGGTGCACCCAGCAGGGGTTTTAACGACACCACAACACTGCGATAACCGGATACCTTGTGCGCACGGGTATTGCGCTCGTACCAGACACGGAAATCCGTATCGGCCGCCAGCTTGGCTTCCAGAACTTCACTGTGATCAGGCAGGGATTCATAAGGGTGTGGCACGAAGAACGACTTCACCCGGTCGATTTCCTGCTGGGTCAGCGTCAGTTCTGTATCGCGCGCCTCCTGCCATTCAGTTTCAACCAGCTCACGGAAGGCATCGATACCCAGAGACTCGACCAGAATTTTGATGCGGGCCTTGTACTTGTTGTCACGACGCCCTTTGAGGTTATACACCCGCAAAATCGCATCCAGATAGGACAGTAGATCCGCTTTAGGCAAAAACTCACGAATGACTTTACCGATCACCGGCGTACGGCCCAAACCGCCACCGACCAGCACTTCAAAGCCGACTTCACCCTCAGTGTTGCTGACCAGATGCAAGCCAATATCATGTACCTGACTGGCGGCACGGTCTTCTTTGCTGCCGGTAACAGCAATTTTGAACTTGCGCGGCAGGTAAGCAAATTCCGGGTGCAGTGTCGACCACTGACGAATAATTTCACACCAGGGACGTGGGTCTTCCAACTCATCGGCGTTGACACCGGCAAAGTGGTCCGTGGTGGTATTACGGATACAGTTGCCGGAGGTCTGAATGGCATGCATCTGCGCTTTCGCCAGCTCGGCGAGAATATCCGGCACCTCTTCCAGTTTGGGCCAGTTGAACTGAATATTAGTACGCGTAGTAAAGTGACCGTAGCCTCGATCATAGGTACGGGCAATATGCGCCAACTTGTGCAACTGATCCGAGGACATCAATCCATAAGGAATTGCCACCCGTAACATCGGCGCCTGACGCTGGATATACAATCCATTCATCAAGCGCAAGGCCAGAAACTCATCATCCGACAAGTCTCCGGCCAGATAGCGGCGGGTCTGATCTCGGAACTGCTCAACGCGTTCATCAACGATTTGCTGATCGACGTTATTATACTGATACATGACGACTCTTTTCCCCTGACACCTGCATTGACACAGGCTTTTAAATAGGCAATTGAGGCGTAGTCTACTCCGAAACCATTATAACTGAAAATACTGATTATGAATTTTGTTATAATTAAATTATCTTTCAGAACCTATCAAGTTTCGAGCCCGCCTAGTGCTGTAAAGTCACCTATTTCCACCTGCTCTCCCTGAAACCTGACAGCCCAGCAGTTGATGCTGACCTGCGAGTCTTCCAGACACACACCATTATCCAGTCGAAAATGCTGCTTGTATATGGGTGAGGCTACCGACCAGATCCCCTCACTCTCACACAGCAAGCCGTGCGCCAATACTTCGGCGCCGGAAAAAGGGTCCGTGTGCGACAGTGCATAGCATTCCGGCTGTTGCCCTGGTAACCAGAAAATGGCTACCGGCTGTCCCTTGATGATCACGGCGACACCGGCACCCGCCACCAGATCACTCTGCTGGCATACCGGTATCCATTCTGATGCTGTCAATATGGCAGAGTTCATGCGCATTCCTCCTCAGTTACATCACGTGCCGGAATTAACTGACCACGCTCTTCTATCAGCGCAATACGCGCCCGACGAGGCTCTCCGGCGTTTACATAACTACGGAAACGTTTGCGCTTGGTCGGATCCTGTAGAGCATTCTTCCACTCACACTCATAGCTATCCACCACATGCTGCATGCGCGCTTCCAGCTCGGCCCCTAAACCAAGACTGTCTTCAATCACCACCTCGCGCAGATAGTCCAGGCCCCCTTGCAGGTTTTCCATCCATACCGAAGTACGTTGCAGACGGTCGGCGGTGTAGACATAAAACATCAGTACCCTGTCGATATAGCGCATCAGGGTTTCATCATCCAGATCGGTGGCAAACAGATCGGCATGGCGCGGTTTCATACCCCCGTTACCGCAAACGAACAGATTCCAGCCCTTCTCGGTGGCAATCACACCGATGTCCTTGCTCTGCGCCTCCGCACATTCACGTGTACAGCCGGACACGGCCATTTTTACCTTATGCGGCGAACGCAATCCCTTGTAGCGATTTTCCAGCTGTATCGCCATGCTCATGCTGTCCTGCACACCATAACGACACCAGGTATCACCAATACAGGATTTAACCGTGCGCAGGGATTTGCCATAGGCATGGCCTGTCTCGAAGCCTGCCGCAATCAGCTCTTCCCAGATTAATGGCAGCTCATCCAGCGTGGCACCGAACAGGTCGATACGCTGGCCACCGGTGATTTTGGTATAGAGATTGTACTTTTTACCCACTTCGCCAATGCTGATCAGCATACTGGGGGTAATTTCGCCACCGGGAATACGCGGTACAACCGAGTAGGTGCCATTTTTTTGCATATTGGCCATGAAGGTATCATTGGTATCCTGCAGTGCCACATGGGCGGGCTCATGCACATGATCATTCCAGATACTGGCCAGAATCGAGGCCACCGCCGGTTTGCAGATCTCACATCCGCCGCCCTGCCCATAACGGCTGATCAGTTCAGCAAAGGTTTTGATCTCCTCAACCTTGACCAGATGGAACAACTCCTGACGGGTATAACCGAAGTGCTCGCAAATCGACTTGTCGACCAGCACCCCACGTTTTTCCAATTCACTGTCGAGCACCGTTCTGACCATGGCAGCACAACCACCGCAACCGGTTGCTGCTTTGGTATTGGCTTTCAGATCAGCCATGGACACCGCACCATCATTCATCGCTTCACAAATATCCCCCTTGGTGACATTGTGACAAGAGCAGATGGTCGCCTCATAGGGCAAGGCCGAAGCGCCCAGGCCTGGCATGTCCTGACCGGTGGATGGCAAGATCAGGGATTCGGGATACTCCGGCAGTTCGATACCATTCAAGGCATACTGCAACAGGGTATCGTAGTAACTATTGTCGCCAACCAGAATCGCGCCGATCAGATGTTTACCATCTGCTGAGACCACCAGGCGTCGGTAAACACCGACCAGTTCATCCGCGTAACGGTAATTCAGCGCGCCGGGGGTACTGCCATGGGCATTACCGATCGATCCGACATCCACTCCCAATAATTTCAGTTTGGTGGACATATCTGCACCGGTAAAACTGGTTTTACCGTCTCCAGTCAGGTCTGACACGGCCGTTCTGGCCATGGTGTAGCCCGGTGCGACTAAGCCGAATAGCTGCTTCTGCCACAGCGCACATTCCCCTATGGCATAAATATCAGGATCACTGGTTTTACATTGGTTATCGATCACTATGCCGCCACGCTCTCCCAGAGTAAGACCGGCCTGCGCAGCCAGACTGTCCTGGGGGCGAATCCCTGCGGAAAACACGATCAGATCGGTTTCCAGCCAGGTTTCATCGCTAAAACACATACGCAAGCGATGCTCGTCACCGGCGACTATCTCTCGCGTCGCTTTTTCGGTGTGCACCTGTACCCCCAACTCTTCAATCTTACGACGCAGCAACTGCCCGGCGTCTGTGTCTAACTGTACCGGCATAAGTCGCGGGGCAAACTCGACGACATGCGCTTCCAGTCCCAGTTTTTTCAGTGCATTCGCCGCTTCAAGCCCCAGCAGTCCACCGCCTACTACGACGCCACGGGTCGCGCCCTTGGCACTCTCACGAATCGCATCCAGATCATCCAGGGTGCGGTACACCAGGCAGTGATCCTGTTCACGGCCGGGGATTGGCGGCACAAAGGGATAAGAACCGGTGGCCAGCACCAATTTATCGTAGCTAAACTCACCTGCCGCCGTCGTGACCTTGTGCGCCTCCCGGTCGATACTCAATACCGGTTGATTCAGGTGTAGATTAACCCCATCGCGGCTGTAAAAATCAGCATCACCCAGGTGCAGGTGAGTCGCACTCTGAGACTCAAAATATTCAGATAGATGCACACGGTCATAGGCCGGGTGTTTTTCTCCGGCAAAAATCTGCAGCTGAAATTCATCGGCTTTATCCGATGCCATCAGCTGTTCGGCAAAGTGGTGGCCGACCATGCCATTACCGATGACTAAGAGTTGTTTTTTCATTGTTAAACCTCTGTTTGGTTTGGTCTGCTCACGCGGGGCACGAACCTATCAGGCCGTTGCTACTTTTTTAGTCAGACGGACTGTATCGCTGTGTTGTACTTTTCGGGTGGTTGACGATAACGCCTCTACCTTGCGCTGCTTTTCATACAGGAAGCGCAGCACTTCATGGCGACAATGATTGTATTTAGCGTTATCAGCCATCTGAATCCGGTCTCTGGGTCTGGGCAGGTCAACCTCCAGAACTTCTCCGATAGTTGCCGATGGGCCATTCGTCATCATCACGATACGATCTGAAAGCAAAACTGCTTCATCAACATCATGGGTAATCATGATGACGGTGTTCTTCAGTTCAGCATGAATTTCCATGACCGAGTCCTGCAAATGCGCCCGGGTGAGTGCATCCAGTGCGCCAAAGGGTTCATCCATTAATAACACCTGCGGCTCCATGGCCAAGGCACGGGCGATTCCTACCCGCTGCTTCATCCCACCTGAAATTTCATCAGGACGCTTATGCATGGCGTCGGTCATCTGCACCAGTTCCAGGTTGTACTCGATCCACTGTTTCATTTCTTTACGGCTTTTAGTGCCTTTGAACACCTGTTTAACCGCAAGCTCAACATTCTGATAACAGCTCATCCAGGGCATCAGAGAATGATTTTGAAAGACCACCGCCCTTTCAGGACCCGGTTCATTCACTTCGCGTCCGTTAAGCAAAACACCACCTGACGTCGCTTTATGTAAACCGGCAACCAGATTAAGAACGGTGGATTTACCACAACCCGAATGACCTATAATGCTGACAAACTCGCCTTTATCGATAGTCAGATCTACATTGCTAAGTGCGCAGAAAGCCCCATTTGCAGTGGGAAACTCCATGCCAATTTTGGATAAAACTAACTGTTTTTGTTTCATAATCATCACCTATATTCAACGGGCCACTGTACTTTTATCCCAGTTAACCCATTTCTGAATGAACAACATGGCTCTATCCAGTAAAAAACCTATAACACCGATAACCAACACCGCCACACAAATTCTACTCAGTGAACTGGACGATCCATTTTGAAACTCATCCCATACAAATTTCCCCAGCCCTGGACTTTGCGCCAACATTTCAGCCGCAATCAGCACCATCCAGGCAATGCCTAACGACAGCCGTAAGCCAGTGAACATCATAGGAATAGCCGACGGGATAACGACCTTAATGACATAGGTAAGCCAGCCAAGCCTTAACACTTTGCTGACATTTTTAAGATCCTGATTAACACTACCCACACCTACCGAGGTATTAACCAGAGTGGGCCATAATGAACACAGGGTTACGGTAATCATTGAAACCAGAAATGCGCGTGAAAAAAGCGGTTCATCACTCACATACAGGGCGCTAACTACCAAAGTGACCAAAGGCAACCAGGCCAAAGGTGATACAGGTTTAAAAATTTGAATGATTGGATTAATGGCATTATAAATATGCTTGTTTAAGCCGATCACTATTCCCAGCGGGATAGCAATCAGTGTAGCCAGAAAAAAACCACTCAAAACAGTCCAAAGACTGGTCAGTATTTGATCGAAAAAAGTGACTCGACCATTAAAATCACGCCAGCTAATCTCAGTTTCAGGATTTTTAAGTAGAGCTGCCGCATTTCTTTGCTCTTGGCGATCATAATAGGCCTGCTCTCGCTGCATCTCATGCTGATGTTCATCAACCAGATTATTCCACTGCTCAACCACCTGCAGAGGTCCCGGAAAGGTTCCCAATGAGGTGTTAATTTGCTGGGCACCTAAATGCCATAAAGCTAAAAACACCACCAGCCCCAAGGCTGGGAATAAACTTGCCAGGGCAAGATCCTGCAATATTTGACCCTTCCACTCTTTAGGATTAGCCAGTTTTAATTTGATCAGAACAGCACTCATAGCATTCACCTTAAATTATCCATTAACACTTACCCTTAGGGTGTTTCATCATTTTTTAAGCCAATCGGGAACTGGTTTAAATACTGATTCGGTTGATGTGCATCAAATTTAAAATTATCGATAAAGGTAGTGTGATCTACTGAGCGGAAACCATCCTCCATGGCAAAATCCGGGAAGTCTTCAACTTGCAGCAGACCGTCTGCAATCAAGGATTCAGCTGCAGCTTGATAAACTTCGGGTAAAAAGACTTTTTTAGCCATGTCCATATACCAATCATCGGACTTGGCTTCAGGCAATTGTCCCCATCGACGCATTTGGGTTAAATACCAAATTGCATCAGAGTAATAAGGATAAGTTGCGTTATAACGGAAAAAGACGTTGTAATCAGGTGCGGGTCTAACATCCCCTTTTTCAAATTCGAAAACACCGGTCATGCTGTTTGCAATCACTTCAAAATCAGCACCAACGTAGTAGCTATTAGATATTATTTCGGCGGCTTCTCTTCGGTTCTCGTTATCATTCACATCCAACCAGTGACCTGCCCGAATCAGTGCTTTAACAACCCGCAGGTGGGTATTGGGATTTTCTTCAGCCCATTCGTTACTCACACCGAACACTTTTTCAGCAATGTTGTTACGTATGTCGTAATCGGTAATAACCGGAACGCCGATATCGCGAAAAACGGCTTGTTGATTCCACGGCTCACCGACGCAATAACCCTGAATTGTGCCAGCATCTAACGTAGCGGGCATTTGCGGTGGTGGCGTTACCGAAATATGCACATCAGCATTTAACGTGCCTGAGGTATCGTCTCGTTGTGGCGCGTAGTAACCAGGATGTATTCCCCCGGCAGCCAACCAGTAACGCAACTCATAGTTGTGCGTTGAAACCGGATAAACCATACCCAGGTTAAAGTTATCTCCTCTGCCATTGTATTCTTTAATCGCGGGTTGCAAATGCTCAGCACTGATCGGATGCACCGGGTTGTTGGATGTATCTACAGGTATGGTTGGACGCATCATGTCCCAGACATCCTTGGAGACGGTGCAGGCATTACCATTCAGGTCCATGGTAAACGCCGTGACGATATGCGCTTCGGTACCAAAACCCACTGTTGCACCCAGTGGTTGCCCAGCCAGCATATGAGCACCATCAAGCCGCCCATCTATGACCCCATCCAGCAGCACACGCCAGTTAGACTGCGCTTCCAACTGAACATACAGACCTTCATCTTCAAAAAAGCCTTTCTCGTAGGCAATGGCCAAAGGGGCCATATCGGTCAGCTTAATAAACCCGAAGGTCAGATCTTCTTTCTCAGCCATTCCCACGGCATGTACCTGACTCACCAGCAGTGAGCTACTCAGAATTGCCGCTATAGATAAACCTCGACAGGAATAATCAAAATATTTAGCCGTTATATTCATTACCAAAACCCCAATTTTGACAAAAAAAAACGGCGCCCACCTCTAACCCGCATAAAGCGAATTAGAGATGGACACCGTTGTCCAGTTACTGCTCTTACCTATTATTAACAACCAGCCCCGAAAGACTGGTTTTTAGCTTGTGATAAATATAAAGCGATAATCATGCCACAAAGACAAAACCACAAAAAAACAATGAATTACTTTAGATAATGATTAAACTAAATGATTTTGACACATGATATCGCACCCATCTTGTGCAACACGCACTGAAATGATCCACGCATACAAAACCAAGACTCACGCAGTGTGATTATTGCGTAGCAGTATGCGGGTGCGTTCGATAATGATTTCAGCCACATCCATTAAGCGCAGATTCTGTTCCATGGCCGACTGACGTATCTGACGATAGGCCTGATCTTCAGTTACGCCCTGATATTCCATCAGCAAGCCCTTGGCACGCTCCAGGATTTTGCGCTCCATCAACGCCTGACGCGCCTGTTGCAGCTCATCACTGACAGACTGTAAGCGCATGGATTGCGCTTTGAGTAATTCATAAACAGAACGACCGGCTGGCGGTGTTTCTTCACTGGAGTGCTGTTCGAATGCCTGTAATGAATCGGTCAGAAAGCTTAAGGATGAAGACTCGCCCGCATCAGCAACCAGGCTATTGAGCAAACAGCGGTGATTACGTAAATCCAGCTGCGCCCCATCAAGTTTGGTGCTACACAGTGACAACAAATCAGCGGCCAGGGCTTCCTCTATCTGCTTCATGGCATCGATTCGGCAGGTAGCCACGTCATACCATACTTCACTGAAGGCGGAAGGAATGGCCTCGTCCGCGTTGGCTCGCGCCACGATCTGACGCAATCTGTTCAGCTCAGCAGCAGATTCATGTACCAACAGTGCCTCCCATAAGTGCAAGGGTTTCGGGCTACTGAACTCGGCAAAGGTTTCAAAGCAACGCGCCTGAGCTTCAATCAGGTGTTGTAGTTTATGCTGCTCTTCGGTTTCAAAGTGCCCTACTGCAAAGCCACTGGCACCCCAGGCACGCTCCTGCCCGGCCAGCTCTTTTCCTTGCATAAAGTTGAACATGGCGACCAATGCCCGGGTGATATCCGGATCGGTCGCGGTATCCGCGGCTTCAAAAACCACAGACAATAAACCGGCAATCAATGCACTGATCAGGCGGGTTAACTCTTTTGCAGTGATTCGCAGATGCAGTGTCCGCTGACGTATTTCAGGCAACGCATCCAGCCCGTGCAACACATAAGCTATACGCGCATACAGACGCACACTGCCGGACAGGTGACAGGCATCCAAATCCAATGCCGCCAGACGTTGCCGCAGGCCAGCTTCCATTTCTAGGCACAGGGCAATCTGTTCCTGGCGCTGCGACCCGAAACGCTCACCTTCTGACGCAATATAGACATTTGACAAACCCCGCTCACGCTGCAACATATGCACCAACTGACTGATACTGTTAACCAATTCCCCGGTCAACAGCAATTTCTCCAGATTGGCAATTTCACAGCGCTTTGAGGCCAGCAAATAATCTTCTGCACTGCATGAAGGCATGATGAGCTCCGTTATGTCTGTTTGGAACATCATCTTGCAAGGTTTATACCACTACCCTATTAATCTGCCGAGCACTCACCGGCAATCGAACAGTTAAGTAACCTTGCAATCCCCGCCGCTGAAAAGTGACATGCCAGTAACCAATGCAGTTTGGTGAAGGCCGCTTCAGGTGTCAGATCCCCTCCGGAAATCACACCGATGCGGTTTAAGTCTGATGCACTGGCATAACTGCCTTGAGTTACACCACCACTGATACACTGACTGACATTGATAACTGTCACCCCGGCAGTAATTAATTCGGCCAGCACCGGCACCAGCCCCTTGGGAGGATTGCCAGCGCCATAGGTCTGTAGCACCAAGCCGCGTAATCCAGGTTGATGCAGCAACCATTGCAGCTGTTCGCTAGCCATACCCGGATAGACACTCAGCATCACAACTGACTCAGCATGCATCTGCTCCGGCAAGGCTGATAACCCGACCTTGCCTTTGTGTAACGCCTGCAACGGCATATATAGCGGCTTAATCCCCAATTGCGCCAGCGCTGGGAAGGCGGGTGAGTCAAATGCGGCCAGCGCTTCACTATGCAGCTTACGGCAACGATTGCCACGCAGTAACTGATCATGGAAGCACACGCACACTTCATGAATCAGGCCCTCAGCGGCCAACTGCAAGCTGTTGGTTACATTGACTAACGCATCGCTACGAGGCTCACTCAGAGGAATCTGAGCCCCTGTAATAATCACCGGCTTATCCAGCGACCCTAACATAAATGACAAGGCCGACGCGGTATAGGCTAGCGTATCTGTGCCGTGCAGGATCACAAACCCCCTGTAGTCCTGCCAGTATGAGCCTAATAGACGCGCTAAATGCAGCCAGTCAGCGGGTTCTGCCGCCGCACTGTCGATCAGTGGCTCCAGCTCCACCCAGTCAAACGCCACCGATTGAGCCGGGTTCAAACTGTCGCGTAAACGCTGCTCAAATCCAGTCGCAGGCGCATAGCCATCGGCGGTTGCGACCATACCTATTGTACCACCACAGTGTATAACCAGTACCGACGCTGTCATAAGACGCTCACCGGCTCAAGCGTCATATAAGGCTTTAGCATGGCTTCGGGGCTCAGCAGTCTGTCGAGCTCCTGAGGTGTCAACAGTCCTTTTGCCAACACCAGCTCCCTTACAGTTTCACCACTCATCAGCGCCTGCGCGGCAATGCGTGAAGCCTGGGTATAACCTATATGGGGTACCAGTGCTGTAACCACGCCAATGCTGTTGTGCAGATGCTCTGCACAGCGATCTTCATTAGCCTCTATGCCCCGGATGCAGCGCTGATCCAGCATGTCACAGGCTGAGCTCAGCATACGAATTGAACTGAGCAGGTTATAGACTATCAACGGCTCCATGGCATTGAGCTGTAATTGTCCCGCTTCGGCGGCCAAAGTCACTGCCAGATCATTGGCAATCACCTGAAAAGCCGTTTGGTTAACCGCTTCAGGAATTACCGGATTGACCTTACCCGGCATGATGGATGAACCTGGCTGTACCGCTGGCAAGCGTATCTCACCAAACCCGGTTCTAGGGCCACTTGAAAGTAAGCGTAAATCGTTAGCCACCTTGCTGAGTTTGATCGCCAGACGTTTCAGGATGCCCGAGAAAAATACAAAGGCACCCATATCCGATGTCGCTTCCACCAGATTAGTCGCTGGCACCAGTGGCTTGCCGGTTATGTGGGCCAGATAGCCTATCGCCAGGGCGGAATACTCAGGGTGGGCATTAATCCCTGTCCCTATCGCGGTCCCGCCAAGATTGACCTCGCACAGTAGTGCGCAGGCTTCATGTAGCCGATCGATATCTTCGCGCAGGGTGACAGCAAAGGCTTCAAATTCCTGACCCAGCGTCATAGGCACCGCGTCCTGCAGCTGGGTTCGACCCATTTTCACCACATGATTAAACGCCTGCCCTTTCTCGTTGAGTACATTAATCAGTGCCTGCAGTGTTTCGATAAGCGGTTCGGTGGCAATCTGAACGGCGACACAAACCGCTGTTGGATAGGCATCATTGGTTGATTGGGAACGGTTCACATCATCATTGGGATGCAAAAACTGATAATCACCGCGCTGATGGCCCATATTGGTCAGTGCCAGATTAGCAATCACTTCATTGGCATTCATATTGGTTGATGTACCCGCACCGCCCTGGATCATATCCACGACGAACTGATCATGCAGTTTGCCAAGCTGTACATCCTGACAAGCAGTAATGATGGCTTTGGCTTTATTATCAGGCAACACCCCCAAATCACGATTCGCACAGGCCGCCGCCTGCTTTACCATCGCCAATGCATTTACCAGCTCCGGAAAGTGGTTCAACGGAATACCGGTGATGGAAAAATTTTCCAGTGCGCGCTGGGTCTGGATACCATACCAGCAGTAATCCGGCATTACGCGTTCGCCCAGCAGGTCGTGTTCAAGTCGTGTTTTCATCAGCCATTACCCGTTTGTTGGTTTTGCCTATTAAATCAACCCGCCAGCCTGACTACCATTTGGCAAATTGTTGCTTTAAGATGCATTTATAAGCGCTATATGCATCATAGTGCATCACTTTATTAAACTCTCCAACAACCACTGAGACAGGTCCATCACCCAATGACTGAACATTTCTGCAGTAATCTGAAATTACTCTGCAGTTACCATAAATCCATTGCTGAGGTTTGCCGCCGCTTAGGGGTCAACCGCACCCAGTTCAATCGTTACCTGAAAGGCAGCAATCAGCCCTCTACACATAGGCTGCAACAGATCTGTGATTTTTTTGGCGTGGAACCGCATGAAATACTACTGCCTCATCATCAGTTTCAGCGCCTGATCAGCGTTCGCCCTCGCATCACTACCCATGCCACGGAGCAACCTGCTGCTGAACAACAGCATTTGCAACGCCTGCGACAACAAAGTGGCCAGGGATTGGACAGGTACCTCGGCTATTATTTTGAGTATTACCTATCCATGGCCTCTCCTGGAAAAATCCTGCGAACCCTGGTGCATATCGAAAAAGTCTCCGATCAGGTGGTTTTTCAGCGTTTGGAGCGCATGCAGGAACGTCCAAATGAAAAGCCCTGCCATAGCATCTATCTCGGTGCGGCCTACCTTTTAGCTGACCGGATTTTTATGGTGGATTATGAGTCGTTGACCGAGCAGGAAATCAGCCAAACCATCCTGTTTCCCAGCTACAGGAATCGTATTACCTATCTGACCGGCCTTAAACTGGGAGCATCCGGCAGCGGTGAACGCATGCCTTGTGCCACTCGGGTGGTCTACGAACACCTGGGCAACTCCGTGGATAAACGCCAGGCCCTGCGCCTCTGTGGACTCTATCCGCTGGATACTGACCAGATTGAGCCACTACTGAAACAAGCACTATCCAATCAGATTGCAGCCGATGAATACCATTTGCGTGCACGACATCTGCCCAGGTAAGGATCGGAAGCGGCATCGCACGCACCAAAATAGTGCCAATATAACGCTTTCTAGATATTTCAAATCCCAGCCTTGCCAGCAATCAGCTGATTTTTAACGATAAGCCCGCTATGGCACCGTTTTTGCTGCTAACTAATCCATAGCAACAAGACAATGTATAGTTTTTATCAGAGTGTAACTCTGACTACGGCAATGGCGCCCGCAACTTCACCCTGCATCACTGGGGGATGAAGTTGCGGGCTTTTTTTTTGGGATAAAGCTTATGAAACAGCAGACCACCTGCCCCTATTGTGGCGTAGGTTGCGGGATAACCGCCGAACTGAGTGCAAACCGGATTCTAAGTGTATCTGGTGACCCACAGCATCCGGCGAATCGGGGACGTCTGTGTGTCAAAGGCTCTACCCTGCATGAAACCACCGCGCCAGAGGCTCGTTTATTGCTACCCAGCATCGAAGGTCGTGCAGTCAGTTGGGATACCGCGCTGGATAAGGTGGCCCGGCAGATACGCCAGGCGGTGGATCAACATGGGGCTGGCAGTGTTGCCATGTACCTGTCCGGCCAGTTGCTGACTGAAGACTACTATGTTGCTAACAAGCTAATGAAAGGCTTTCTCGGTTCAGCTCATGTCGATACCAACTCACGCTTGTGTATGGCCTCCACCGTTGCCGGTCATAAGCGGGCATTCGGCGCCGACGCCGTACCCGGCTGCTATGAAGACCTGGAAATAGCTGATCTGATCCTGCTGGTGGGTTCTAATGCGGCCTGGAATCATCCGATCCTTTATCAACGCATCCAGGCAGCAAAACAGGCTAATCCTTCTCTACGTGTTGTAGTGATAGATCCGCGGGCAACCGCCAGCTGTGATCTTGCTGATCTGCACCTGCAACTGCAACCGGGTAGCGATGCGGCCTTGTTTAATGCACTGCTGGTTTACCTTGCGGATCAGGGACACGTGGATCATGCGTTTCTGTTACAGCATGCCGAAGGCTTTGAACAAACACTGGCGACAGCACGCGCCGACACTCCCGACATCTCGATTGCCGCCACCAAAACCGGTCTTGATAACCATGACTTAACGCGTTTTTTCCGCTGGTTTGCGGCAACGGAACGCACTGTGTCGCTGTTTTCTCAGGGTGTTAATCAATCCAGCTCCGGCACCGACAAGGTCAACAGCCTGATCAACTGCCATCTGGCAACGGGTCGTATCGGTAAGCCAGGCAGCTCGCCCTTCTCACTGACTGGCCAACCCAATGCCATGGGTGGACGGGAGGTGGGAGGCCTCGCCAATCAACTGGCAGCACATATGGATTTCAGCCCTGAAAATGTTGACCGGGTGCAGCGCTTCTGGAATGCCCCCAATATGGCCAGTGAACCGGGGCATAAAGCACTGGAGTTGTTCAACGCTGTGGAGCGCGGAGAAATTAAAGTACTCTGGATAATGGCCACCAACCCGCTTGTCAGCCTGCCGGACACTCAGCTGATACGCCGGGCGCTGAAGCGCTGTGAGCTGGTTATTGTGTCTGAATCCATGGCCGATACCGATACGCTGCAATTGGCCGACATCTGTCTGCCCGCCAGCAGCTGGGGTGAAAAGTACGGCACGGTCACCAACTCAGAGCGCTGCATCTCGCGCCAGCGAAGCTTGCTCCCGCCCCCTGGTGAAGCACGTCATGATTGGCAGATTATTTGTGAGGTAGCAAAACGGCTGGGATTTGCCGAAGCCTTCAACTACCCACATCCAGCCGCTATTTTTGCCGAACACGCCGCGCTGTCAGGATTTGAGAACGCTGGAAAGCGTTGCTTTGATATCAGTGGATTAAGCCGTTTGAGCCAGACTGAATATGACCAGCTTCAACCCATTCAGTGGCCGGTCACCACCGATGCGCCTTACGGCACCCAACGCCTGTTTAGTAACGGCAAGTTTTTCACCCCTTCAGCCAAGGCCCGACTGATACCTGTCAGCTCGCAACAGCCCATGCAACAGCTGACGGACGAAGCGCCCTTGCGCCTTAATACTGGACGCATTCGTGACCAATGGCACACTATGACCCGCACGGGCCGCACGCCGACCCTGTTTCGCCATCGCGCCGAGCCTTTTATTGACCTGCACCCGCTGGATGCAGCCACCCATGCGCTTCAGGATCAGGATCTGGCCAGGCTGGAGAATGCTCAAGGGCAGTTTATCGGCCGGGTTCGCATTACACCAGGGCAACGCCCTGGCGAGGTGTTTGTTCCCATGCACTGGACACAGTCCTTCAGTAGTGAGGGTCGTTGTAACGTGCTGATTGAATCCGTGGCCGATCCGATTTCCGGCCAGCCGGAATCCAAACAGGGGGCGGTGCGCCTGTCAGGTGTTGCGACAGCCTGGCACGCCAGGTTATTAACCGCCAGGCATCTGAGCGTTAATCTGCGCGGCTACTGGGCGCGCATGCCCCAGCAGCATGCCATGGGTTATGCCCTGGCTGACAGCGACTGGCCGGAAAGCTGGTCAGACTGGTGCCTGCAACACCTGGGACAACGTCCGGATCTTTCTCTACAGACCCAGCCCAACGGCCAACTGCGTGCCTGCGCATTGGAGAACGGCAAGCTGTTGTGGCTGTTGCTGGTTTCACCTGACAAGCATTTTCCTGACCTGAAACCCCTCGATCGACAATTTGCACGCTCGAACCTGACCGCCTTGCAGCAACTTAACCTGCTCAAGAGTGATCAAGACTCGGCATCAGGCGAGCTGATCTGTAGCTGCTTCCAGGTCGATGACCCAACCATCAGAGCCGCCATACAATCGGGTTGCCACAGCGTTGAAGCACTGGGCAAAGCCCTGAGCTGTGGTACCAATTGTGGTTCCTGTATACCTGAACTCAAGGCGCTACTGGCGCAGGAGGCTGAAGATGTTACCCACTAATAGCAAGGAACACAGCGGTAGCGTAGCGCTGGTTGGTGCCGGACCCGGTGACCCTGAACTGATCACCCGTAAAGGCTGGCGGCTGATCTTACAGGCTGACGTACTCATCTATGATGCGCTGGTCAGCGATGAGCTACTGGCTGATATTCCAGTCAGCATTGCCAGAATCTATGTTGGTAAACGCAAAGGCCAGCACAGTATGTCGCAGGAGGCCATCTGTGAACTGTTGATTAAGCAGGCACGCCTGGGTAAACGGGTGGTAAGATTAAAAGGCGGTGATCCACTGGTGTTCGGCCGGGTGACCGAAGAGATACAGGCGCTGCAACAAGCCGGCATTGCCTTTACCCTGGTACCCGGTATTACCGCGGCGGCAGGCTGTGCCGCCAGTTGTAACTTTTCCCTCACCGAACGCACTATTGCTGCCAGTGTACGCTTTGTTACCGCACACACCTGTGATGATAGGGAAACGCCCTGGGCCGATCTGGCACGCCGTGATGAAACTCTGGTGTTTTACATGGGCCTGTCCAAAGCACCGCACATCAGTCTGGAGTTACAACGCCATGGCCTGCCACCTGACTGGCCGGTATTGCTGGTGGAGCGAGGCACACAACGCAATCAGCGCAGCGTGCGTACCGACCTTGCCAACCTGGTTGATTGTATCCAGCAGCATCGCCTGGAATCGCCCACATTGATTTTTGTCGGGCAGGTGGTCGCGGCACAACAAATCAATGCAATATTAAAAGCCGCCTGACAAACACCATAAGATGCATTTTATTTACATCTTTAATAAAAGCGCGTTACTATAGCAATTAAAGGTCAAGAGAAGTCACGAGAGCATCAGCCAACACATGGATGACTGATGCGGCTCACGCTATCATCCGGAGCGCGTAACATGCTGTCAAAGAACCCACCTATAGCCCTGCTCGCTTTCGCCTTCAGGCCTTTTTTCCTGCTATCCGCCGCTTATGCCGCCAGCATTATTCTGGGATGGAGCTTATTGTTGTTTAGTGGGGCCACCCTGCCGATCAGTTGGCCCGCACTACTGTGGCACAGCCATGAAATGCTGTTTGGCTTTGTGACAGCTGCAATTGCTGGCTTTCTGCTGACCGCCATGACCAACTGGACAGGGGCAGCCCCTTTGCAGGGCAAGGCACTGCTCGCCCTGGTATTGCTTTGGTGCGCCGGACGTGTGGTGATGTGGCTTTCTGCCACCCTGCCCTGGCTGGTGGTGGCCCTTGTAGATCTGGCATTTTTACCGGTACTGGCAATCTACGTCGCACGGGTACTGCTACGCGCACAAAACCGCAAAAACCTGATTCTGGTCGTTATTCTGACACTGCTGTTTATCGCCAACCTGCTGATGCATCTGGGGCAGCTACAGCTATCTCCCTGGCTAATGCGACAAGGAGAATTGTTTGGGCTTAACCTGATCACCCTGATAATGGTAGTGATCGCTGGCCGTATAACACCGGCGTTCACCGCCAACTGGATTCGCATGCACGGAGGCAATCCTGCCAGAGTGATACGCTCAGCACGCATGGATCTACTGGCGATTGTCAGCACCGCCCTGCTGATACCCCTCAACCTGGGTGGAGCACCAGGCAGCGTGATGGCGGTATTTGCTCTGGCGGCTGGAGTCTTTAATGCTATTCGCTTATTCCAGTGGCGCGGCTGGCTGGTCAACAAAGAACCGCTGCTGTGGATTTTGCATCTGGGGTATCTGTGGATCGTTGTTGCCTTGCTTCTGCGTGCCGCGGGGCTACTCCTGCCAGGATTGTCTGACTCCCTCTGGCAACATGCGCTCGGTGTCGGTGCCATGGGCACGCTGATTCTGGGGGTGATGACCCGCGTGGCCATGGGCCATACCGGGCGCGCTTTGCAACTGGTACGTTTTGGGCTGCTGATCTATATCGCTATTATCTTGTCGGGGCTATTTAGAATGCTCGCTGCGGCGCAACTGATCGACTACACGGCAGGGGTTATGCTCTCGGCGGTGTTTTGGATTACCGCCTTTGCGCTCTTTGTAGTACTCTACTGGCCTATTCTGAGCCGCCCGCGTGCTGACGGGCGCCCCGGCTGATTCAGGTTATCCATGCATATCACCAGTTTTACCGATTATGCACTCCGAGTGCTCATCTATGTGGCGGTCAAAGCCCCCGCGCAGTGCACCATTGCTGAAATCGCCGAGCGCTACGGCATTTCTCGTAACCACCTGATGAAAGTGGTACAGGCTCTCAATCAGCGCGGTTATCTCTGCGCTCAACGCGGCAAAAACGGCGGGTTGCGGCTTAAAGGATCCGCCAGTGACATAAATCTGGGCCAGTTGATTCGGGAAACCGAGCAAGACAAGCCGCTGGTTGAATGCTTTGGTCGCGACAACCAGTGTGTGATCACACCAGCATGCCAACTCAAAGGTATTCTGGCTGAAGCACAACAGGCTTTTTACCAGTGCCTGGACCGCTATACACTTGCGGATCTGGTCTCGGCCCGATCACAGCAGCAACTGACGCAGCTACTGAACCTCACCTAAGTCGGTACACTGGATATCCTTACCGCCCTATATTCCATATAAGTCTATAAAAATTCATATATATTCTTTTTTATTTTATGCAAAATCCTCCATAATTGGCAGCTTAACATCCCGTAGACCGATTGCTGACGGAAGACTTTGCTATGCCAGCCTTACCCGAAAACCGATTAACACACCTGAAACAGCTCGAAGCGGAAAGCATTCACATTATCCGTGAAGTCGCCGCCGAGTTTGATAACCCGGTAATGCTCTACTCCATTGGCAAAGACTCCTCCGTCATGCTGCATCTGGCCCGGAAAGCCTTCTTCCCTGGCAATCCGCCGTTTCCTTTGCTGCATGTAGACACCACCTGGAAATTTCAGGAAATGATCCGCTTTCGTGACAATATGGCCAAGGAAGCCGGCATGGATCTGATCGTACACATCAACCCGGAAGGGGTTGAGATGGGGATCAGCCCGTTTACACACGGCTCAAAGAAACACACCGACATTATGAAGACCCAAGGGCTGAAGCAGGCGCTGAATCAGTATAAATTTGATGCCGCTTTCGGTGGAGCGCGTCGTGACGAAGAAAAATCGCGTGCCAAGGAACGTATTTTTTCCTTCCGTGACAAGAACCACCGCTGGGACCCTAAAAACCAGCGTCCTGAGCTGTGGAATATTTTTAATACCCGCGTCGATAAGGGCGAGAGTATTCGGGTGTTCCCTCTGTCTAACTGGACAGAACTGGATATCTGGCAATACATCTACCTGGAAAACATCGACATCGTACCGCTCTACTACTCAGCGGTACGCCCGGTTGTCGATCGCGATGGCATGCTGATCATGGTAGATGATGAACGCATGCCGCTGCGTCCCGAAGAAACCCCGGTGATGAAATCGGTACGTTTTCGTACACTCGGCTGCTACCCGCTAACTGGCGCCGTTGAATCCGAGGCTGACAGTCTCGAAGAGATCATTCAGGAAATGCTGTTGGCCACCACTTCTGAGCGTCAGGGGCGCGCCATCGACCATGATGGTGCCGGCTCCATGGAACAAAAGAAGATGGAAGGTTATTTCTGAACACAGCCGCCGAGAGGAATAGAACATGAGCCACCAGAGCGAACTTATCGCCAACGACATCAAAACTTATCTGCACCAGCATGAGAACAAGGAACTGCTGCGTTTGCTCACCTGCGGCAGTGTGGATGATGGTAAATCCACGCTGATCGGACGACTGCTGCATGATTCGAAAATGATCTATGAAGATCAACTCGCGGCCATTACCCATGACAGTAAAAAAGTCGGTACCACAGGTGATACCGTGGATCTGGCGCTATTGGTAGACGGTTTGCAAGCAGAGCGTGAACAAGGCATTACCATTGATGTTGCCTACCGTTATTTTTCTACCGCCAAGCGTAAGTTCATCATCGCCGACACTCCCGGTCATGAGCAATATACCCGCAATATGGCTACAGGGGCGTCTACCTGTGATCTGGCGATCATCCTCATCGATGCCCGCCATGGGGTGCAGGTGCAAACCCGCCGCCACAGCTTTATCGTCTCGCTGCTGGGCATTCGCCACACCCTGGTGGCGATCAATAAAATGGATCTGGTGGAATACAGTGAAGAGCGCTTCAATCAGATTAAGGCCGATTATCTGGCGTTTGCCAAAGACCTGAATCTGCCGGATATTCAGTTTGCACCCATTTCAGCACTCAACGGTGATAATGTCGTCAATCCATCGGAAAATATGCCCTGGCATAACGGTGCACCGCTGATGACATTGCTGGAACAGATCGAGATCGCCCAGGATCATAATTTTGATGAGTTACGCTTCCCGGTTCAGTATGTTAACCGCCCTAACCTGAATTTCCGCGGCTATTGTGGCACCCTGACCTCAGGTGTCGTCCAGGTCGGTGATATGATTAAAGTACTGCCCTCTGGCAAGCAGAGCCGAGTCAAATCCATTGTGACCTGGGACGGTGAACTGGACAGAGCCTTTGCTCCCATGGCGGTGACGCTGACACTGGAAGATGAAATTGATATTTCCCGTGGCGACCTGCTGGTACACGCTGAAGCGGCACCCGAACCACGGCAGCATTTCAGTGCACATCTGGTATGGATGGACGAAAACGCCCTTAATCCTGCGCGGGATTATGAGATCAAACTGGCGACCAGCCGTCAGACCGGACGGATAAGCCGTGTCCATCACCGCATCGATGTGAACACTCTCGAACATATACCAACTGGCTCATTGGAACTAAATGAAATAGCCAAGGTCGATCTGTCACTGGAGCGCGCGGTGGTTGCGGATAACTACCGCCTGCATAAGGGCACGGGCGCCTTCATTCTGGTGGACAGATTTACCAACCGTACGGTTGCAGCGGGAATGATACTGCCACCGGAGCAGACTCAGAATGCACTGAAACTGACCTCTGAAAGCCTGCTGAACAGCACGCTATGGGAGCAGCGTTTTGGACAAAAAGCCAGCTGCATTCAAGTCAAGGGTGGCACGGCTGAACAGCGAGCTCAACTGCTCTACTCACTGGAAAAAGCGCTGTTCGACCAGGGCAAAGTAGCTTTTGTACTGGATACAGAGTCGCCACAAGTGCCATCAGACACAGATGATACACTGGTTAACTGGCTGACTAGCAAAGGAATCATATTGCTCACCAATGCAGCAAGTGAACTTAGCAGTAGCCAGATTATTAATCTGGATAACGACAAGGATAGCACCAGCCAACACGTGACTGCATGGCTAAAACGATTGTAGTCGGCGCGCTAGCCAAACATATATTAGCTACATATAAACATATAGGCTTGAGCTTATATCCTTGAAGGTAAAAGCAATTTAGCCCCTGAAGCACTGTTGAAGTGCGGTAGAGTTGCGCTGGATCAATGATCTGCATCTGTACCCGCAGGGGCTGAATCCGTTAACATAGCAGAATAGTCAAACCGGCACCTTCTTCGCTCGTTGATTCAGGACACGCTGACCAAGAGTATGAATGAATTTCTTCTTATCCTGATAAGCACCGTACTAGTGAACAACTTTGTTCTGGTGCAATTTCTAGGGCTTTGTCCATTTATGGGGGTTTCCAATAAGCTGGAAACGGCCATGGGCATGTCGCTCGCCACAACCTTTGTACTGACGCTGGCATCGGTGTGCAGCTACCTGGTCTATCGCTACCTGCTGCTGCCGTTCGACATTACCTGGCTGCGGACTATCTCGTTTATTCTGGTCATTGCCGTGGTCGTGCAGTTCACTGAAATGGTGGTACACAAAACCAGTCCACTGTTGCACAAGCTGCTGGGTATTTATCTGCCGCTCATCACCACCAACTGTGCGGTGCTGGGTGTAGCCCTGTTGAACATCCAGAAGCAGAACAACTTCCTGGAATCCATTGCCTATGGCTTCGGAGCGGCCGTGGGCTTTTCCATGGCCCTGGTGCTTTTTTCTGCCCTGCGTGAACGCATCGCCGTCGCCGACGTACCCGTTACTTTCCGTGGAGCTGCTATCGGCATGGTGACTGCCGGACTGATGTCGTTGGCTTTCATGGGCTTTACCGGTCTGGTCAGGGTTTGAGGGAAGTCGTTGCATGACAATTGTTCTGACAGCCGTCTTAATTCTATTGGTATTAGCCAGTGTCTTCGGGGTAATTCTGGGGTATGCCTCGGTACGCTTTCGTGTCGAGGGTGATCCAATCGTTGACCAGATAGATGCATTACTGCCACAGACCCAGTGTGGTCAGTGTGGTTATCCTGGTTGTCGCCCTTATGCCGAAGCCATATCCAATGGTGATGCCATCAACAAATGCCCACCGGGTGGCCAGAGCACCATTGAATCCCTGGCTGACCTGCTGGATCGTGAAGTCGTCCCACTGGATGCAGAACATGGTGAAGAGCAAGCTAAAACCGTTGCTTATATTCGTGAAGATGAGTGCATCGGCTGCACCAAGTGCATTCAGGCCTGCCCTGTGGATGCCATTCTGGGTGCGGCGAAACAGATGCATACGGTGATCGTCAGTGAGTGCACTGGCTGTGATCTCTGTGTTGAACCCTGCCCTGTAGATTGTATTGATATGTTGCCGCTACCTGTTACCCCGGCCAACTGGAAATGGCCCGCCCCAGTCTCTGACCCTAACCTGATTCTCACCGACCGTGGTCGGGGGCATCTGCTGCAGGGAGGTTCACAATGAGTCGGGTATACAGCTTTCATGGTGGAGTGCATCCGCCGGAAAACAAGCGCCAGTCGCTGGGTGCACCGATTCGCCAGGCACCACTGCCTTCGCGTCTGATATTGCCTCTGCAGCAGCATATCGGTAAAGCCGCTACGCCACTGGTTGAAGTTGGGCAGACGGTTCTCAAGGGCCAAAAAATTGCCGAACCTAATGGCCATATCAGTGCCGCTATTCACGCGCCCAGTTCCGGAACCGTCGCCTATATAGGTCTGCAGCCTGTGCCTCATGCATCAGGGCTGGAATCGCCTTGCATCGTCATTGAAACTGATGGTGAGGATCGCTGGATCGAACGCGAACTGTTACCGGATTACCGCAGCGTCAGTAAAAAAAACCTGATACGGCATATCCGTGAGTCCGGCATTGCCGGGCTGGGTGGGGCGGGTTTCCCAACCGATATCAAGCTGAACCTGGGTCAGGACCATATCGTTAACACCCTGATCATTAATGCCGCCGAGTGTGAACCTTATATTACTGCCGATGACGCGCTGATGCGTGAACGTCCAGATGAAATCCTGTCCGGTATCGAAATCATTGCGCACATTCTTGAGCCCAGCCATACCCTGATCGGTATTGAAGATAACAAACCCAACGCCATCAAAGCGTTACGTGAAGCGATTCGCAAACGTAATCTGTCTATCGACCTGATGGTGGTGCCAACACGCTACCCCTCCGGCGGTGAAAAACAACTGATTCAGTTGCTGACCGATGTGGAAATACCCAGCGGCTCAATACCGGCCGATGTCGGCATCGTCTGTCAGAACGTGGGCACGGCCGCCGCCGTGTATCGTGCGGTAGAATATGGTGAACCGCTGATTTCACGCATTGTCACCCTCACTGGCTTCGCTCTGGGTCACCGACAGAACTATGAAGTGCTGATCGGTACGCCTTTTTCTACTCTGCTGGAGTCCGCCGAGGTGGATCGCTCACGTCTGTTCCGTTTGGTCATGGGTGGCCCGATGATGGGCATTTCAGTGGAAGATGACCGTATTCCAGTAATCAAAACCACTAACTGTATCATTGCTGCAACACGTGAAGAGATGCCGCCGGCGCCACCGGCACAGCCCTGCATTCGTTGCGGCATGTGTGAACAGGTATGCCCGGCTTCATTGCTGCCACAACAACTATACTGGTTTGCCAAAGGCCGGGAGTTTGACAAGGCCCGCCACCACAACCTGTTCGATTGTATAGAGTGCGGCGCCTGTGCTTATGTCTGCCCCAGCAACATTCCCCTGGTGCAGCACTATCGTTTTGCTAAATCAGAAATACGCAATGAACAAGCCGAACAACTGAAAGCAGCCCAGGCCCGTGAACGCTTTGAAGCCCGACAGGCACGTCTGGCACGCGAGGTGGAAGAGAAAGAACTACGCCGTAAAGAGCGCGCCGAGACGGCTTCACGTGAGCAAGCCCGCAAAAAAGCTGAAGCCGAACTCAGCAGCTCCGCGCCTCCTGATCCGGAAGCTGAGTTGAAGAAATTAAAAACTGCCGCATCCATTGCCCGTACCAAGCTGAAAAAAGCGCGCGAGGCACTTAAAAATGCCCGTGAAAAAGGACTTGAGGGCACTGATAAACTCGACGCTACCGTTACCCAACTTGAGCAGAGTGCTGAGGCTGCCGAACAAGCCTGGCAGCATGCAGCCGGAGAACAGAACTGATGGCCCTGATTCACCTGAGCTCACCACATGTTTCCAAAGCCAATGCCACCGATCGTGTTATGCGTCTGGTGTTATTGGCCACCCTGCCTGCGCTGCTGGCACTGACCGTTTTTTTTGGCTGGGGTAGTCTGATTCAACTGTTATTGGCCTGTAGCTGCGCATTAGTATTTGAAGCGGCTTGTCTGCGGCTGCGCAAACGCCCACTGGGGTTTTTCCTCAGAGACGGCAGTGCACTGGTCACCGGGGTGTTACTAGCGCTAGCCATTCCGCCTTTTGCGCCCTGGTGGATCATTGTTATTGGCATGTTTACCGCCATCGTGATTGCCAAGCATTTATACGGCGGCCTGGGCAACAATCCCTTTAATCCGGCTATGGTTGCCTATGCCCTGTTACTGATCTCATTTCCGGTCGAAATGAGCCAATGGAACGCCCCTTTTGTACTTATTGAAAACGACTGGTCAACCTTGACTCATCTGGGTGAAACTCTGCGCATTATTTTCACCTCGGTAGACCATAGTTTGATCGATAGCTATACCGGGGCTACGCCACTGGAAGTACTCAAGCATCGCGCTGGCATGACAACTGAAGAAGTCTGGCGCAACTCTGCGGTGCTCAGTAAAGGCGTATTCGCCTGGTACAGTATTAGTGCGGCCTGGATGATGGGTGGTATCTTTCTGATCTACCGCAAAGTGATCACCTGGCATGCGCCTTTTGCCATGATCGGTACGGTGTTCTTGATCTCCAGCCTCTTCTATGCCGGTGACCCGTCCAGCTATGCTGATCCGTTTGTGCATATAGGTGTCGGTGCCACCATGATGGGTGCCTTCTTCATCGCTACTGATCCGGTTTCCTGCGCCTCCAGTAACCGCGGCAAGGTGGTGTTCGGTATCGGTGTGGGTCTATTGGTTTATGTCATTCGTACCTGGGGAAACTATCCGGACGCCGTAGCCTTCGCCATTTTGCTGATGAATCTGTCAGCCCCCTTCATTGATCACTACACCCAGCCACGCAGCTATGGGCATCGGCGTGCCAAACGCGGTATAGGCGGAGGCCAGTAGCATGCAGGATCTACTCTCCAGTATTCGTCGCAACACCCTGGGCATTGCCATTTTTGCCGCCGTGACAGCTGGTCTGATCGCGATAACCCAGGTTTTAACCCAGGAACGCATTGCTGCTAATCGGGAAGCCCATCAGGCCCGGGCTCTCTATGAAATTTTACCACAGCAACTGGATCCCAACCTGCACTTACAGGTCCTGGAAGTGCCGGCACCGGAACTGGGTATGACACAACCTATCAAAGTATTCCAGAGCATTGTTGATGGCCGTGTTGAGGCGGTAATCCTGCCAGTCACCACCGCAGATGGCTACAGTGGTGATATAAACATACTGGTGGGAATCTGGCGTGATGGTCGCGTGGCCGGTGTCAGAGTCATAGGGCATAGGGAAACACCCGGGCTGGGTGATAAAATTGAACTGGATAAATCAGACTGGATTCTGAGTTTTAATGAGCAACGCTGGTTAGGCGAGGATGACAGCCGCTGGAGAGTACGTAAAGATGGCGGGCAGTTTGATCAGTTTACCGGTGCAACCATCACACCCCGTGCTATTGTTAAGCAGGTGGCGGCGGTTCTGCGCTACTATGAACAGCGTAAGGACCAGATACTGACACCGGTAAAACAACCACAAAACACCCTTGAGCGAGGTAGCCTACATGAGTCCTGAGTATAGAAAAATTACCCTGGACGGTCTGTGGCACAACAATCCTGCTCTGGTGCAACTCCTGGGCCTGTGTCCCCTGTTGGCTGTTACCGGCAGTGTCGTCAATGCCATAGGCTTAGGCCTGGCCACTACCGTGGTACTGGTAGGCTCCAACCTGACAGTATCCTTGTTTCGTCATCTGGTGCCTGAAGCTGTTCGCTTGCCAATTTTTGTCATGATCATTGCTGCCTTTGTCACCGCTATAGAACTGCTGATGCAGGCACTCACTTATGAACTCTATCTGATTCTGGGCATCTTCATCCCGCTGATCGTAACCAACTGCGCCATCATGGGACGCGCCGATGCTTTTGCCTCGCGTAATCCAGTGCCAGCCGCTATAACAGATGGCCTGATGATGGGAGTCGGTTTCACGCTGGTGTTAATGTTGCTGGGCGCCATGCGTGAAGCGCTGGGTGCTGGCACCTTGTTCAGCAACATGCATCTGTTATTTGGAGACTTTGCTCGTAGTTGGGAGATTACGCTGGTTGAAGACTATCGTGGTTTTCTGTTTGCAGCCCTTCCTCCTGGCGCTTTTGTCGGCATGGGATTGCTTATTGCCTTAAAAAATATTATCGACGCGAAACTGAAAACCCGAGCTGAGCGTATCAATAAAAAAAATGTGGAGCCCGCGCCCACTAAGCGGGTCAGAATTACCGGATAATGCAGGTTTTCATGCTGACAACGCACTCTATGCTTATACGCCCCTTTTTGGCTTTTTTTCTGTTGTTAATTGCAAGCTTCTCTTCTCCCTCATTTGCTCAGGAGGCCGATAAAGCGACTGACACTCAACCTTCAAGCGCATTACTGGCCGACCTGCTGGAAAACCCGGAGACCCGCGATCAGCTCATCAGTGAACTGCGCGCTCTGGCCGACCCGGAAAAAACTCAGGCAGCTGAAGAACAGCAGACATCTCTGGTTCGACAGATAGCCGACTCAACTCAAGCCTTTGCCCAGCAAATGACACAACAGCTGTTAGAGGCACTTGAAGTCACCAGCGAACTAGCGAATAGTGACTGGCACCTGATGGTGCCCTATGCCCTTAACTTTCTTTACGTCATTATTGCCACGCTGCTCAGTTACCTTGTTTTGCGCAAACTGGCTATTCCACTGTTCCGCTATGCCGACAACCTGGTCAGCACAAGACCCGGTGCAGCTCGACTGGTAACGCGTCTGGTGATTGTACTGGGCGCTCTACTGGTGGATTTGCTGGCTATCCTGCTGGCTTGGGTTACTGGCTACAGTATCGCCCTTTTCCTGATTGGCGAGTTAGGTGAAATGAGTACGGTACAATCACTTTTTCTGAATGCCTTCCTCGTCATTGAAGTATTCAAGTCTTTGGTAAGGATGTTCTTTTCTGCACGCTATAACGGTTTGCGCCTGCTACCCTTCTGCGCTGAGACCGCTGCCTACTGGAATGCCTGGATAGCCAAAATCAGCAGCTTTATCGGTTACGGGATGCTACTATTAGTACCCGTAGTGAATTTTTACGCAGCACCCGCACTGGGGCATGTTGTCAGCCTGCTGGTCATGCTGACCGCTTTCGTCTATGCCCTGGCGATCATTCTGCAGAACAAAAAGCGCGTCGCTGAGAATATCAGTGAGCAGGCAGAAAATTCGGATTTTGCCTTTACCAAAATTATTTTGAATATGCTGTCACGCAGCTGGCACCTGCTGGCTATTGCCTATTTCGCCGGGTTGTTACTGGTCACAGCCATACGCCCCGAAGATGCTCTACCGGTCATTCTGCAAGCCAGTATGCAAACCCTGCTGGCTATTGTAGTGGGTCTGTTCATCTCGGCACTGCTAACGCAGGTTATCTCCCGTCAGGTACAGGTTCCTGATGACTTGAAAGCCCGCTTCCCGGCATTACAAGCCCGCTTGAATGAGTTCATTCCCACCTCGTTGAAATTTGTGCGTCTGATCATCATGCTGGTGGTGTTTGCCTTTGTACTGGATGCCTGGTCACTGTTTGACTTTAGCGCCTGGTTGAGCTCGGATACTGGTAGTCGCTTGCTGGGAACCGTGCTGTCAGTGGCCATCATATTACTGATAGCGAAATTGACCTGGATCGCTTTTGCCAGTTGGGTTGAACACAGGTTGAGCCCAACGGGCCGCAGTATCGCCAGTGCCCGTCAGCAAACCCTGCTAAAACTGTTAAGCAATGCTGTAATGATCATGCTGATCGTGTTTACGGTGATGATATCCTTGGCAGAGCTGGGGCTGAATATCGGTCCGCTGATTGCCGGTGCCGGCGTCGTAGGCCTGGCCATAGGTTTTGGAGCCCAGACCCTGGTTAAGGATGTTATCACTGGCATCTTTATTCAGTTGGAAAATGCCATTAACACCGGTGACGTAGTTACCGCCGATGGTATTACCGGTACCGCTGAAAACCTCACCATTCGCTCGCTGGGGCTACGTGACCGCTTCGGCACTTACCACTTGATCCCCTTCTCTTCCATTACCACCGTGTCCAACTATATGCGCGGCTATGGTTACCATGTCGGTGATTATGGGGTGGCCTATCGTGAAGATACTGATGACGTCACAGTGCATCTGCGTGCGGCCTTTGATGAACTGATGAGTGATGCTGAACAAAGCAAGGATATTATGGATGAACTGGAAGTTCAGGGTGTCTCGGAACTGGCTGACAGCGCGGTTAATATTCGTGTACGTATCAAAACCCTGCCCGGCGCGCAATGGTCAGTCGGTCGTGCCTATAACCGACTGGTAAAACGTCATCTGGATGCCGCGAGTATAGAGATACCTTTCCCGCATTTCACCCTATATTTCGGCCAGAACAAGGATGGCTCCGCCCCCCCGGCACCACTCAATCTGGTCAGCACCCCGGCATCCCGCAACGCCGAGAAGAGTCTGGAGCAGCAACCGGATGAAGCCCGTTCGAACCCGCAAAGCGGCACTGATTTTGATGAGGCCTAGCTCGGTGATTTCCTCAAACCGGTCAGTAATATAGCTGTGAATTTTTGTGATTGAAGCATCATAGCGGCCGGATTTATACAGAAATACTAGACATTATTAAGAGGGTTTGATTTACTTCTGATCCTAAGGGCATAGACGCAGTTGGCTGCAACCAAGGAACGCCCGGATCTGACACCTGAACAGATCAACGCTGGCTGCGATTCAACAAAGGACTGTGACACATGTCATCCAACTATATCGCCAGATGCGATCCCCGAAAAATCATTCCCATTTACCCTTGTCGTTACGTAGTGGCAGACGAGCTGTTACTGACCGATTCTAAACAATTGCCGGCAGCACTGACACCTCCAGCCGGTGTAGATCAAGCCCCTCACCATCAACTGGCATCCTTGCGTCAAGGGTATGTGTATATCTATGGCAACCTGAGTATTGATGGCACCAATGTCACGGATAGCAAAGCCAATTGGTTGATTTTTCGTTACCAAACCCGTGCAGATGACGGCAACTCTCTTGATGAACCAACCGCCTGTGCCGACACTTTTCAGTTTTACAAGTACACTTGGAAAGATGGTACGCCGCGTAGCGACTGGGAGGCAGACTGGCAGACCTATCCCTATGCCTTTGTCAATCTATGCGCCATTAACACCTGCATCGCCTACAGTGAAGAGCGCTGGCCTGCTTATATGTTTGAGGCTTTGGAACGCGATGAAGGCTGGCGTGACCGTGTAATGCAGCCCATTGACCTGCAGGGTAACGATCCGCATATGCTGTCGATAGATCAACTTGCTCACTACGTTGAAGACTATAAAGGTATCAAATGTGAAGAGCGTGAAACCAATGTTGTGCGTCATACTCCGATTGGTAGGCTTGATATCGAACCCTACGAGAGAATGAAAGCCACCCATCCAGAGCGTTATAGCTATGCTCGTATTATCGTGCTGGAAGATACCCTGGGTGAAGCCAAAGACTTGTTACGTCTGGCGGAGGTGATAGAAGCCAATATCCAGGCCTATGAATCTACCTACCACTACGCTCTCACCACAGCTAAAGCGATTGCACCCTATGAGCAGGAGATAGACAAACGCTACCGAAACCCGGAATGGGGCTTTGTAAATAAAATTACCCATCTGGGGCGGCAGATCGTTGGTAATGATCCGCTTAATCGCTCAGCTGATGCCCAGCGTCATGACTTTGCAGCCTTTGGTTCTCCAGAGCGCGAAGAATCGCAACAGCAACTGATTGGCTTGTGGGCGGCATTGGACAAACGGCCCCGATGGCGAAATGAAGTAGAACTGGCACTACAAGGAGCAGAACAACACGATTGCGAAGCCTGTATCGATTATAGTGCCGGCCAGTTGCACCATTATCTGGCGGGAATCAAACAATCAGCCGAAGGTGCTATCCGCCTCAAAAAACAGCTGCAAATATCAGGTGACTCAGATGGTTCAAACGACACGAGTGACACAGGCGAAGAGACACAGTACATAAAACTGCTAGCGGCCATGACTACAGTCGCTTCACGCGTGATCGGCAGTTTACAGGACACACGGGCTCTGTATCGTATTGAGCTCCTCATGGCCGAAATTGCCACCGAACTGGCTGTGACTTTAGACGCCGGTAACAGCCGCATTCAGCTGAGGCAATTGGAAAAACTGGCTGGTGTAACAGCCCGTTCAACCAGAGTACTCTTGAGTGATTTGGAAGCAACCTCCAGGCAAAACTATGAAAATTTACTTCGGGGCAGATCACGCACCCAGGTCACGACACTATCGCAGCAGACAGCTTCAACACGGTCAGCCCCCGGCTATAGCGCTACAATATCAAAGCAAACCTCTTTGACTTACTTTAGTTATGAAAAAATTGAAGGTACAGGAGCACACTTAGCTCGAAGTTACGGTGGCCTGAGCTTCTCCGGGCTGGGGCTTGTGTTTGGACTGCTCAGTGCACGGCAGACAATCAATGAATGGAACAACAACGATTTCAATGCCCGTTCCGGTTTTGGAGCGCTGGCTAACTCCCCTGCGATGCAACTCACAGCCAGTCTGATAGGTGTCATGGCCGGTGGTACCTCGATCTATGCCTCACCGACCTATGTGCAACTCAACAGCAATATGCTTAGGCTAACGGAACGGCTGCAGCTACGTTTGAGAGGTAACCTACCCAGACAAGGTGCTGTAGTGGTACCCGAAAAACCAATCATAGGGGTGTCATCCCGGCAACTGGCCCAACGTGCGCTGGTGGCGTCATGGTTAAGCTCTGCCGCACTGGCGGTAACCTTGCTGATCTCAATTGGACAGACTTGGGAAGGTATTAAGCAAAACGATTATGCACGTATTGTGGGCCATAGTTTGCAGGGTGTGGGTGGTGTATTACTGACCTCTAAGCTGATTGGGAGTGGTTTGGTTTTCACGGGTCTACCCTATCTGGCGTCCTTGGGTACCGCGCTATCCGCGGCAGCATTTCCCTTAGCTATCATTGGCGGGGTGTTATTGGCAGGTGGGTTGTTTTTTGCATCGGTGAGTCGTTCGGAAATGGAGCAGTGGGTGTATGAGGGGTTTTGGGGCAGAAAAGATCCTTATTGGGAAGATGAAAGACTTAATATCAATCGACAGATAAACGACTCAATAATACTAATGGAAGCAGAACCTACCAACCCAGTCGAAGCAGCTCAACTCAAGGTGTTTTATAATCAAGAAATACGTGCCTTTGAGCAAGTGATCTGGCGTATTCAGGTTAAAAATATTCAGGATGAAGATGGCCGGGTAACGGTAGAGTTTCCGGGGTTAACCACGCCGGATCAACTTGGGCAACTATCCATTCGAGTACAAAAATACCTGCAGGGTATCGATGCCATTATGCTGCAAGGCGCGTCCAGATGGCAAACCACGTCTAACCAGCCTATTCGTCGAGAATGGCTAGGGCCCGGTGTGGCCTCCCTGGATCTGTCTGCCTATGCTCAGGAGAAAAAATTTCGTCTGGAAATCAGTTATGAGCGCACCCTCCCTTGGGGCGACACCCAGCGTTTTACCCTGAATGAACCACTTGTGATCGAAGAACCCAGTCAGCTTTGAGCAACTACAGGATATTCCCGATGGCACTAGCTCCAATTCAACTAATTCCTGACCCTACTAAAAATCCGGATGTAATTGAAGCAATCAACTTATCCATTACGCGCATTGATGACGATACAATTGAAGTTCCCTCCATGACAGCGATGGGGATTAATGTTTGGCTTAAAATAATCTTTTTTTCGATCTTTTTTGGTTCCATTTCAAATTATGATCCAGGATGGTTTACTCAAGATGGCAAACCAGGCGTTGCTTATGAAAAAATTCATAGAATGTTGTTTCGAGAGGAGCCAATTAAATCCTATTTTTATAGGAAGGAAGATAGAGATAATCCTGGGTACTTAAGCGATGGTACTAGCTATGAAGAGTTTAAAGCAGAGCAAATAGCGCTGAACGGCCGCGGCATAGGCTGGGGTCTATTTGCCATCGGTATGCTGGTAGTGCCTTGGATCTTATTCAACATCAGTATACAAAACCCCGTCCGCTTTGATCGTAAACGTCGCATTGCTTATACCTGGTCACGCGGGTGTTTTATATGTATTCAATTGCCTGAAAACAGTGACGACCCTTTAGCGCTGATTCGTGCCCATGTACCTCATGCCCCCAAAATAAAAGACCCGCATAATCCCGATGGTGGACTGGTGTTTTGGCTACCGATGCCGAAAAAAGCAGCCAATATGCCGATCGGTGTCGGCGCCAACTGCTTTATCGCACGTGCGGCGGTCCGTTACCAAGCCTATTATTTGCGTGATTTCATCACCGATTTTATGACCAATCCAGACCCACAATGGCTTAATCAACTGGGGCCTAAGCGTAAACCCAAGTATGTGCTGTGGATGGATTACTTTTTTTACAATCTTGCTCGACTACAATTGTTACCGCAGTTCTCATTCGAAAAACGCAAAACCAAGGCCGCAATTGCAGCCTTTATGCAGAACCCGCGTACGCAGTTGTATGCTGACGACCTGCCCTATTAATGAGATACTTAGGAGTTAAAATTTCACTCTAGCGGTTGCGGCACTGAATTCTATCCCATTGCATGCTGCTCATTTTTTGTTTAACATCAGCCGGTTAAATTTCATACACTAAAACCGGAGCTACACTCTGTGTCACAGCCGATCCCTGTCGTTATCTGCGATGACTCCCAGCTCGCCAGAAACCAAATGGGTCGTGCGCTGAAACACTGGAATGTTGATATCACTTTTGCTGAGCATGGCCTGAAAGCCCTTGAAGCCATACGTTTAGGAAAGGGGCATTTGCTGTTTCTTGACCTTACCATGCCGATTATGGATGGTTATGAAGTCTTGGAACGTATCCGGCGCGATGACCTACCCAGCCTAACTGTTGTTGTCTCAGGCGATGTACAGCAAAGCGCTAAAAAACGGGTTTTGGCCCTGGGCGCAATGGGATTTATTGCCAAACCCATTAATGCAGAATTACTGGCTGAGTCCCTGAAGGACTACGGTCTGATTGACGAACTGGAGCCACGAGATTCAGACGCACCTGCCGATGCCCCCCTACGTATACCCGACAGTCTCACAGACTCAGTGCAGGAAGTGGCGAATATCGCCATGGGTCGAACCGCCAGTCAATTGGCTGACGTGCTGCAGCGGTTTATTCACTTACCTGTCCCCCGCGTTGATCGCATCACCGCTCAAGATCTGGCTATTGCACTCAAGACCGCCTCAGGTGACCAACCTGCCACGACGGTCTGCCAGGGATTCTGCGGGCCAGGCATTGCCGGTGAGGCGCTGCTGATTTTTCAGGATTCATCCATTATTGATTTAGCTAATTTACTGCATTATCAGGGTGAGCTAACTGAAACTACCGAACGCGCTGTGCTGATGGATATCGCCAATGTGCTTACCGGCGCCTTCCTGTCCAATGTCAGCAAACTCCTGGATCTATCTCTCAGCCGAGGCACCCCGCGCATTCTTGGACTGCACTCTGAATCATTGGGATTTGAACACAGTCCTGCAGCCGCACAACAGTTACTGTGTATCGAGATCGACTATCAAATCGCAGAGAGTACCACCCACTGTGATCTGCTGATGTTGTTTACTGAAGACTCCCTGCCCGCGCTGACCGAGCGCCTGGAACTGTTGAAATGACACCACAAACACCCCGGAATGAACTTCACACTCTGCACTGGCAAATGAGCTTACTGGATAACCTTGATGTTGGCCTGATGGTGCTGGATAGTGATTTAAAAGTTGCATTATGGAATAACTTTATGGTGAATCACTCAGGGCTACCCAGCAGCCAAGTACAAGGGCAATCATTATTTAGTGTGTTTCCTGAACTGGATACCCTATGGTTCAAGCGTAAACTCAACAGTGTGCTGACTTTGGATAACCCGGCTTTCATGACCTGGGAAGAACGTCCCTGGCTGTTTCGTTTCAACAGTTATCGACCGATTACTGGGTCAACACGCTGGATGTACCAGAATGTTACGCTGATTCCATTGACATCACCGGACGGTAAAATCAAACAAATTGGCTTGATTATTTATGATGTTACCGATGAAGCCGTCAGTCGTCAGGCACTTGAAAAAGCCAACCTGGAACTCAGTAAGCTCAGCCGTACGGACCACTTAACCGGCCTGAACAACCGCGGCTACTGGGAGACGTGTCTGCAGCAGGAGTTCGAACGCTTTATCAGGACGCAGCAACCCACCTCATTGATTTTATTGGATATAGACCACTTCAAACAGGTCAATGACACCCAGGGCCACCTGGCTGGTGATGCAGTTATCCGCCAGCTTGCAGACATTATTCGTCAGATGATACGCACCACCGATATTGCCGGACGTTATGGTGGTGAAGAGTTCGGTATACTCCTGCTGAATACGCCGGCTGTCAATGCCGAGATTCTGGCTGAGCGTCTGCGCTACGCCGTTGAAACACGGCCTATTGCTTATGAGGGCGAACAACTGATGGTCACCATCAGCCTCGGTGTTGCCGCCGCCGATAATAGCTTCCAGGATTATCAAAGTTGGCTGGAAAAAGCCGATCAGTGCCTGTATCAAGCTAAGGAAAGTGGACGCAACCAGTTTGTAACCCTGTGATGACTTGCCCATGAATGCCGACAAACGCTATCAAATTTTTTCACGCCTGCGTGAGCAAAACCCGGAACCCCGTACAGAACTGGAATACCAAACTCCGTTCGAACTACTGATTGCTGTCATGCTCTCCGCACAAGCCACGGATGTCAGCGTTAATAAAGCTACCCGCAAGCTATTCCCCATTGCCAACACACCTGAAGCACTTTTGCAGTTGGGTGTAGACGGTGTCAAAACCTATATCCGCACCATTGGCCTGTTTAACACCAAGGCTGACAATGTCATTAAAACCTGCGCCCTGCTACTGAGCGAGCATCAGGGTGAAGTCCCAAAAACACGTGAAGCCTTGGAAAGACTTCCCGGTGTCGGGCGCAAGACAGCCAATGTAGTCCTGAACACAGCCTTCGGGCAGCCGGTCATGGCGGTAGATACGCATATCTTTCGCGTATCCAACCGTACCGGAATCGCCAAGGGCAAAACCGTGTTGGACGTAGAAAAGCGACTCACCCGCCTCGTACCCGCTGAGTTTTTACTGGATGCTCATCACTGGTTAATCTTACATGGCCGCTATGTCTGCACCGCAAGAAAGCCGCGCTGTGGTGCCTGTGTGATTGAAGACTTGTGTGAGTTTAAAGATAAAACCGAGTAGTTACACACAGGTATTTGTTACTCACATTATCTGTGGATAAATCTGTGATTAGTTTTTGGATCAATAGCGCAACTCAGCGCAGCACGGGGCTTTCAGCGAATTGATACAAAAACAGCCAGAAGAAATAAAAACCTTAAATATCATACACTTATCATAGTCAATAGGCGAGATAGCAAATTTCTTTTGATCTGGATCAATCAATTAGTGTCAAGTCTTTTCGCATGTGCAAAAGTCTGAAATTAAGGCTTGTTTTTAGTGTATTTTCAGTGCAGCAGAAGGGAAAACAGAGCCAGCGGATTACTCCGGCAGCTCTATTTCTATATGTGTTGCCGGACGGCAACAGCAGGTCAGTATCTCATCTTCTTTCAAATCAACCAGAGCGTCCTGTACCGCCTCTACCTGGCCATCAAGCAGCCTGACCTTACAGGTACCACAGTAGCCTCCCCGACAATTGTAGGCAGCAGGAATCTGCTGTGCCTCCAGTGCGTCTAAAAGAGAAAATTCATACTGATAGTAGAAGGTATGAAAATTATTAACCTTGATTCGGGGAATGCCAGCCATCGTATTTCTCAGAGATCAAAGCCGTCAAAATCTTCAGTTTCCACGTCATTATCGATCTGACCAACCAGATAAGAACTGATTTCAGATTCCTGCGGGGCCACCTGAACATTGTCGCTGATCAACCAGGCATTCATCCAGGGCAAGGGATTCTGACGTGCCGGGAAAATATCGTCCAGCCCCAGCGCTCGCATTCGCACATTGGTGATGTACTCAACGTAATCACCCAGAATGCGTGCATTCAAACCGATCATAGAGCCCTTGCTGAACAGGTAAACAGCCCAGTCTTTTTCCTGCTGAGCAGCCTCCTGAAAAATACCTATCACATCCTGACGACATTCGGTGGCGATCTGCTTAAAATCAGGGTCATCACGCCCGGACGCCAGAATATTCAGCATCTGCTGTGTACCGGTCAGATGTAAGGCTTCATCACGAGCAATCAGACGAATAATTTTGGCGTTACCCTCCATGATTGCCCGTTCAGCAAAAGCGAAGGAGCAAGCAAAGCTGACATAAAAACGAATGGCTTCCAGCACATTAACCGAGACCAATGTCAGGTAGAGTTTCTTTTTCAGGTTATACATGCTGGCATCCAGTGTCCGACCATCAACTTCTTTGATGCCTGGGCCATATAAGCTGTATACCGTCACCAGCTCAATAAACTCGTCATACAGGCGCGTGACTGACTCGGCACGACGTACAATTTCCGGGTTAGTCACTATCTCATCAAACACCACCGAAGGTTCGGTGATGATGTTGCGGATAATGTGCGTGTAGGAGCGGCTATGAATAGTTTCACTGAATGCCCAGGTTTCAAACCAGGTTTCCAATTCCGGCAGTGAGACGACCGGTAAAAAAGCGATATTCGGTGAGCGGCCCTGTACTGAATCCAGTAGCGTCTGATATTTGAGATTACTCAGAAATATATGCTTTTCATGCTCTGGCATATCCGAGAAATCCTTGCGATCTTTGGTCAGATCGACCTCTTCCGGACGCCAGAAAAAAGATAATTGTTTCTCGATAAGCTTTTCAAAAATCGGATATTTCTGTCTGTCATAACGAGCAACATTGACACTGCGTCCGAAAAACATCGGCTCAAGTGTGGCGTCGTGATCACTGGTACTAAATGTTGAATATGACATAACCGTTGCTCTTGTTCCTTGTGTGAGACCTAAGTGCGACCTAAGTGAAAAACGGAATCAGCCTGCGCTTTACAGCTTGCAGGCTCCCCCTTCACAACCCGTATCATCCTGCTGGTCTGATGCACCATCACGAGTATTATGGTAATAAAGCGTTTTCAAACCGTATTTGTAGGCGGTCAGCAAATCCTTCATCAGTTGTTTCATCGGTACTTTATCACCGGGGAAACGGGTTGGATCGTAGTTGGTATTGGCTGAAATGGCTTGATCGACAAACTTCTGCATAATACCCACCAATTGCAGATAACCCTCATTACTAGGGATGTCCCAGAGCAACTCGTACTGATCCCGTAACTCCAGATACTCTGGTACGACCTGTTTCATGATCCCGTCCTTGCTGGATTTTACTGAAACAAAGCCTCGCGGTGGCTCAATGCCGTTGGTGGAATTGGTGATCTGAGACGAAGTCTCACAAGGCATCAACGCCGTCAGCGTTGAGTTCCTCAGTCCAAATTCACGGATATCTTCACGCAGTGTTTCCCAGAAGTAATGCAACGGCTCTTCGCAGAAATTATCCACATCACGCTTATAGGTATCGATGGGCAATAACCCTTTTGCATAAGTGGTTTCATTGAACTTCGGACACGCACCCAGCTCTTTGGCCAGCTGATTTGAGGCCTTGAGCAAAAAGTACTGAATGGCTTCGAAAGTACGGTGAACCAGACCATTTGCTGAACCATCAGAATAACGCACACCATTTTTAGCCAGGTAATAAGCCAGGTTAGTTACACCCACACCCAGGGTACGGCGATTTTCAGTGGCATTATAAGCAGCTGGAATTGGATAGTCCTGATAGTCCAGCAGGTTATCCAGGGCACGAACGATCAAATCAGCCAGGTCTTCCAACTCATCCAGTGATGCCAAGGCACCCAGATTGAATGCTGACAAAGTACAAAGGGCAATCTCACCTTCCGGATCATTCACGTCTTTCAATGGCTTGGTTGGCAGTGCAATCTCCAGACAGAGATTCGACTGACGCACAGGTGCCACAGCCGGGTCAAATGGGCTGTGAGTATTACAGTGATCGACGTTCTGAATATAGATGCGGCCAGTGGAGGCCCGCTCAGCCGCCAGCAGACCAAACAACTCAACCGCTTTAATGGTCTGTTTACGAATTTCAGGCTGCTGCTCATACATCACATAGAGACGTTCAAACTCATCCTGATCAGCAAAGAAAGCCTCATACAAACCCGGTACTTCATGTGGACTAAACAGGGTAATATTTTCACCCTTGATCAAACGCTGGTACATGAGCTTGTTGATCTGTACGCCATAGTCGATATGGCGCACTCGGTTCTCTTCTACACCGCGGTTGTTCTTCAGCACCAACAGGGACTCGACCTCCAGATGCCAGATAGGATAAAACAGGGTAGCCGCCCCACCACGCACACCACCTTGTGAACAGGATTTAACTGCCGTCTGGAAATGCTTATAAAACGGAATACAGCCTGTATGGAAGGCTTCACCGTTACGGATAGGGCTGCCGATGGCACGGATACGACCGGCGTTAATACCTATGCCAGCGCGCTGAGAGACATACTTAACAATCGCACCGGCGGTGGCATTGATGGAATCCAGACTGTCATCGGTTTCAATCAGCACACAGGAGCTGAACTGGCGTGTCGGTGTACGTACACCCGCCATGATCGGCGTTGGCAGTGACAGCTTAAACAAGGAGGTGGCATCATAAAAACGTTTGACATAACTCAGACGGGTCTCTTGCGGATAACCGCTAAACAGGCACGCAGAGACCAGCATATACAGAATCTGTGGTGACTCATACACCTTTCCGGTTACCCGGTTCTGCACCAGGTACTTGCCTTCCAACTGCTTTACAGCGGCATAGCTGAAATTCATATCCCGGCTATGATCGATATGTGCATTCAACTCATCAAATTCAGCTTGGGTATAGTCTTCAATCAGGTGCTTGTCATAACGCTGTGCGTCTACCAAGTCACGAACATGAGTATAAAGGTCCGGTGCTTCGAAACAGCCGAACGCACGCTTACGCAGATGAAAAATAGCCAGACGTGCGGCTAAATATTGATAATCAGGGGCTTCTTCTGAAATCAAATCGGCAGCCGACTTAATCAGGGTCTCGTGAATATCCGAGGTTTTGATCCCATCATAGAACTGGATGTGTGCACTCAGCTCAACTTGCGATACGGATACATTTTGCAGTCCTTCCGCAGCCCAGATGATGACTCGGTGAATTTTTTCCAGATCGATAGGTTCCCGACGTCCATCTCGCTTGGTTACCATCAGATTTTTCTGCATAACACCGCTCTTCCGTATATCAAATATTCATGGGGCAACCAACCTAAAAACAGCTGATCACTTTTTAGCCTGAAAACACAATATGTAGTGCATACATCTCAAGTTGACACCAAATATAGTTATTTTAAAAAGAATTTCAACTCTTGATTTTGCCACCAATCAGGTGTAACACCCCACCTTCAACAGACTACAGCAGGGATGAGCACTGACTTTCAGCCAATGTAATTATGAAGTTTTTCTGAACAAAATATGACGTGATTTTTTTTCATTTTAACCAAGGTGATCTTGCCTGAACATTGAGCAGACTCAGCAACCTGGCATATCGCCGGAACGTAGCAAACCGATAACACACCATAACTGGCCGCCAAAAAAGCAAAAATCACCAATACAAAGCACAAAGAACCTGTAGCGCACCAATATTGTGCAATATAATATTTCGCACAACACATACAAATATACGTTATATTTCAATTAAATAGATTAAAAAATAACTTAATAGAGTGATAAATACAGGCTTTACATACCTGAACAATCCCTAAATATGTGCATTGGGAGTATGATATGCGCCATTTTGAAACATCCATTAGCCTTAAAAAGGAAATCTAGCATGCCCTATGTCCATGACACGCTGTTCCGGCTGCAAAAAAGCAGTCCTGCCCAGACTGAATTCTATCAGGCCGCTGAAGAAGTGCTGGACTCAATTCGCCCTCTGCTAGATAAAGACACACACTATCGGGAACAGGGCATTATTGAACGCCTGGTGGAACCCGAGCGTCAAATCATGTTCCGAGTTGTCTGGCATGACGACCAGGGACGTATCCAGGTAAATAAAGGTTACCGGGTTCAATTCAACTCCGCACTGGGACCCTATAAAGGTGGACTGCGCTTTCACCACAGTGTAAACGCTGGCATTATCAAATTTCTCGGCTTTGAGCAGATTTTCAAAAATGCGCTCACGGGCCTGTCAATCGGCGGGGGCAAAGGCGGCTCTGACTTCAACCCCAAAGGGCGTTCCGATATGGAAGTTATGCGTTTTTGCCAGGCCTTCATGACAGAACTGCATCGTCATATTGGTGCAACTATTGATGTACCTGCCGGTGACATCGGTGTAGGCGCGCGTGAAATTGGCTATATGTATGGCCAGTACAAACGCCTGACCGGTTCTTACGAAGGTGTTTTGACCGGTAAAGGTCTAAACTGGGGCGGCTCATTGGCACGCAAGGAAGCAACCGGCTATGGAGCCGTTTATTTTGCTGAAAATATGCTGCAAGACCGCAATGACAGTCTGAAAAACAAAATCTGTCTGGTATCGGGTGCCGGTAACGTGGCGATTTACACCATTGAAAAGCTATACGATCTGGGCGCACTGCCGGTCACCTGCTCCGACTCACAGGGTACCATTTATCATGAACAGGGTATCGATTTAAACCTGCTAAAAGTGCTTAAGGAGGTTAGACGCAGCTCACTGGAAGCCTATCTGGATACCCACCCGACAGCCAAATATATTCCTGTCAGTGATTACCCAACGGACGGCCATGCCGTATGGCGCTTCAAAGCGCACGCCGCCTTCCCTAGTGCTACACAGAATGAATTAACCGTTACAGATGCAAAGGTACTGCTTGAGCAGGGCGTTTCTTGCATCTGCGAAGGTGCCAACATGCCATCAACGGCGGATGCTGTGGATCTATTCCTGGGAGCGGGCATCTGTTACGGCCCGGGTAAAGCAGCCAATGCGGGCGGAGTTGCCACCAGTCAGTTGGAGATGGCACAAAATGCCAGCATGACACAATGGACTTTTGAGGAGGTAGACAACCGACTCAAGGCGATTATGTGTGGTATTTTTCAGCGCAGCAGTGAAACGGCCAAGGAGTTCGACCAACCGTCAAATCTGGTTCTGGGTGCCAATATTGCTGGCTTTAGAAAGGTTGCCGATGCGATGATTGCTCAGGGTCTGGTTTAATTCAGTATCGCTGATAAAATTAATGCTTTATTTGTCACTAAGGAGCAGAACAATGGATGAAAACCTACTGCGCAATACGGCGCAACTTGGTAATGATGTCACAGGCTGGATCACCAACAATCAAGAGTTGATTATCAGTTATGCTGTTAACCTGACAGCTGCTCTGTTGATTATTCTGATAGGTTCGATGGTGATAAAGTTCGCCACCAACTCATTAAATCGGGTACTCAAGAAGCGCAAGGTTGATCCTACTATCGCCAATTTTGTCACTAGTCTGATCAAGTATGGTCTGTTGGCTTTTGTGATTATTGCTGCGCTTGGACGAGTGGGTGTACAAACAGCCTCCTTTGTTGCGATAGTCGGTGCGGCGGGCTTGGCTGTTGGTCTGGCTTTGCAAGGCTCACTGTCTAACTTTGCTGCAGGTGTTCTGCTGATAGGCTTTCGTCCTTTTAAAGCAGGCGACTATATTGAAGCGGCAGGAACAGGTGGCACGGTAGAGTCTGTGCAAATTTTTACCACCATTATGAAAACGCCGGATAACCGCGTTATTGTGGTGCCCAACTCTAATATTCTGAGTGGCAATATTGTCAACTACTCACAAGAGCCGCAACGTCGTATCGACTTGGTGATTGGTATTTCCTATACCGCCGATCTGCTAAAAACCAAACAGGTACTGCAGAAAATCGTTGACGCTGATGAACGTATTCTGAAAGATCCAGCCTGTAACATTTCAGTCAATGAGCTGGGAGCATCCTCCGTCGATTTAATTGTACGCCCCTGGGTCAACAGTGCTGACTACTGGGCTGTACGCTGGGATCTGCTAGAGAAAATCAAGAATGAACTGGATAATCACGGCATTGGCATTCCTTACCCACAGATGGATATACATCTGATCCGCGAAGAAAAAGCCTGACTTGACCGCTAAGCGTGGGCACTTACAAGTTATCCTGTAGGTGCCCACAACAACGTTTACCCCAGACTGGCCTGATCCCTGAGCACGAATTTCTGAATCTTGCCTGTAGATGTTTTCGGTAGATCACAGAAGATAATTTTCTTGGGTATTTTAAAGCGTGCCATATTATCGCGACAGAACTGAATAATATCAGCTTCGGTCACATCTCCTATAGCCGCCGTCTTGAGCGTTACAAAAGCGCAGGGCACTTCACCCCACTTATCGTCACTCATGGCAACCACCGCCGCCTCCATCACTGCTGGATGACGATATAGCACATCTTCGACTTCAATCGAGGAAATATTCTCTCCACCAGAGATAATGATGTCCTTGGAACGGTCCTTGATCTCAATATAACCATCTGCATGCCAGACAGCCAGATCACCTGAATGGAACCACCCACCTCGGAAGGACGCATCAGTCGTTGTGGGGTTTTTCAGGTAGCCTTTCATCACCAGGTTACCGCGCATGAAAATTTCACCCAGTGTTTTACCATCCTGAGCAACTGGCACCATAGTTTCCGGATTGGCGACCATCAGCCCTTCCAGCATCGGTGCCCGCACACCCTGGCGTGACTTCAACCGGGCTTTTTCATTGGCATTTTTCTCATCCCACTCATCATGCCAGGCACACACCACACTAGGGCCATAGGTTTCTGTTAGGCCATACACATGGGTGACCTTAAAGCCCATCTGTTCCATCCCTTCGATCACACTGGCTGGCGGCGCTGCTCCGGCGGTCATGACTTTCACTTCATGATTAATACCCGCTTTCATCTCATCAGCAGCATTGTTGAGCATGTTGAGTACGATGGGAGCACCGCAGAAATGATTCACCTTCTCAGTTTTGATCAATTCATAAATGCAATCAGCACGGACGTGACGCAGACACACACTCACACCGACTGTGGCTGCAATCGCCCAGGGGAAACACCAGCCATTACAATGGAACATAGGTAACGTCCAGAGATATACCGGATGGTGTCCCATATCCCAGGACAGCGCATTACTCATAGCATTCAGGTAAGCGCCACGGTGATGATACACCACCCCTTTTGGATCACCGGTGGTACCGGATGTATAGTTAAGGGTAATGGCATCCCACTCGTTTTCTGGCAGCTCCCAGGGGTAGTCGTCATCCCCCTCGGCGATAAAGGCTTCATAATCCATCTCGCCAATAAGCTCTCCGCCTTCATAGGACGGGTCATCAATGTCAATAACCAGTGGTTTGTGCGCCATCATCCGTACAGCGCGCTGAATCACTTCAGAAAACTCCCGATCAGTAATGACCACTTTGGCCTCACCATGCTGGAGAATAAAGGCAATAGCTTCAGCATCCAGGCGAATATTGAGCGCATTCAACACAGCACCCGTTGCAGGTACACCAAAATGAGCTTCAAACACTTCGGGTAAGTTGGGTGACATGACTGCAACTGTATCACCCTTGCCGATGCCCCGCTTTACCAGCGCGCTGGCCAGCTTACGGCAACGAAGAAAGGTTTCCCGCCAGTTACGACGAACGCCTGAATGAACAACTGCTGTGCGTTCAGGAAACACATCAGCAGCACGCGATATGAAACTTAAAGGGCTGAGGGGGGTAAAGTTAGCCGGGTTCTGATCTAAACCCAAGGTATAGGGATTATGATTTGACTTAGTCATGTTATTCTCCAGTAATGTCCCTGTCGTTTTATGCAATAATACGTATTTTCCCTTATTTCACAAGCCGACTTAAGCCAAAGAGAGATAATTCGTGCGTCAAACAATAAGGAAAATAATCGCATGATAGATTTACACGCAGCATTGCGACGCTGTCAGAAAGAAGCGGATCGCTACCGGCTGTTGGCAGAGCAGTCTACTGACCTCATCTCACGCCATAGCGCCACGCCGGAATGGACCTTCATTGATGTCAATCCGGCCATTGAACCTCTGCTGGGATATAAGGCCGAAGAGATCATCGGCACATCCGGCTATGCCCTGTTTCACCCGCAAGATGCTGATAACCTGAAAAACCGTAGTGGTAATGTTATATATCGTGATGGCCTTTATACCAACACTTACCGTTATCGCCATAAACTGGGTCATTACATCTGGTTTGAAACCACCAGCCGAACCATTCGGGATGAACAGGGTAAACCAATTGAAGTGATCTGTGTCTCCAGAGATGTAACCGAGCGGGAACTCGCCCAACAAGCGACCCGACGTCTGGCCAAGGTTGTGGAAGCCTCCTCAGATATGATTCTGTTCTGCCAGCACAACTCGCAAACCTTTACCTACTTAAACGAAGCAGCCCAACGCACGTTGAATACCAGCGGCGTAGCTGCTCGCCAGCAGCTCAACCAGCTGTTTACCGACAGACTTTACCAAGACGCCGTACGTCCCGCTTTACAGATCGCTGCGATTGAGGGTAACTGGCATGGAGCCATCCCGATGGCTCTGTCGGAGGACTGTCAGCGTGTTGCAGAGCTGCGTGAGGTTATTGCCCATAGAGATCGCAATGACCGCACCCAAGTCGATTATTACACCCTGATAGGGCGTGACGTCACCGCCCGAAAGCAGGCTGAGCAGCAATATAAGCGGCATCAAAATGAGATGGCGCACATGTCACGACTACTCTCCGTTGGTGAAATGGCCACCGAGCTGGCCCATGAAATCAACCAACCCCTGGCGACAATACTGAATTATAGCAACGGTACCCTGCGGCAAATCGAGGAGCAGCAACTCCAGTCCGTGGCACAAACTCAACGAGCGCTGGAACTCATCTCTCGCCAGGCTCATCGCGCCGCTGAAATCATTCGTAGAATCCGCCGCTTTGTCCAACGTACTGAAGTGCAGTCCTGCCCGTTTAGAATTAATGAGTGCTGCACCGAAGTTACTGAATTTCTGCATCAGGATGCCAGAGACCAACAGGTACGCTTTCAGTTCGAGTTAGATAAGAGTAACCCTGTTGTACAAGGTGATCGGGTACAGGTCGAACAGGTTCTACTTAATTTATTACGCAATGCCATTGAAGCCTATTCAACCCTCAATACTGAAGCGGCTGTCATCACCCTGATCACGCGCGCTATGCCTCAGGCCATTCAAGTCAGTGTGTGTGATCAAGCCTGCGGCATTAAACCAGAAATCATGGCACAGTTGTTTGAACCCTTCATGACCAGTAAAGTAAACGGTCTCGGTATGGGACTGTCGATTTCTCGCTCACTGATAGAAAGCCATGGGGGTCAACTTTGGGCTGAAAGTGACGGACAGAGCGGCAGTTGCTTCCATTTCAAATTACCTCTGAGAACAGCACAATGAGAACCGATAATAACAAAGTATTTCTTGTTGATGACGATACTGATTTTCGTGATTCCATGCAGTGGTTACTCAGCTCCGCTGGGTATGATGTCGTCAGTACAGCATCCGCTATAGAGTTTCTGGACCTCTACGAGAATGAACAAGGCTGCCTGTTGCTGGATGTGCGCATGCCAGGTATTAATGGCCTGGCACTGCAACAAATTCTGCAAGAACGGGATATTCAGCTACCGGTTATTCTGATCAGTGGTCACGGCGACATTCCTATGGCAGTCAATGCCATCAAAGCCGGGGCGCTAGACTTTATCGAGAAACCTTTTGATGACCGTCACTTGCTGAGTCTGGTCAGCAAAGCACTGCTTGAAGCTGAAAATCGTTTTAAAGCACATGATGAAATTACTGAGCTGAAAAAACGCTTTACCAGCCTGAGTCAACGAGAACGGGAAGTAATGGCGCTGGTAATTCTGGGACAATCCAATCGTGACATAGCGGATAGGCTGGGTATCAGCCCAAAAACAGTCGAAGTTCATCGTGCCCGAGTGATGGCAAAAATGCAGGCAACCAGTCTGCCAATGCTGGTTAATATGGGCAATCAGCTCCCCCGAGAACTACTATCCAAACTCCAAGAATCTGTTTAGTTTTACGGTCTGATCACTAGCGCACTTAGTCATCAGACGGTAAAATAGCGCTGATAAAATAGAATAACTATAAAAAACAAATCAGGAAATGGATGATGGATAAAATTCTGGTTAGTGCCTGTTTAATGGGCGCCAAAGTGCGTTATGACGGTCGGGATAACTTGCTGGACCACCCAGTTCTCAAGCGCTGGAAACAGCAGGGTAAATTAGTGATGGTGTGCCCTGAATCACTCGGTGGACTCCCTACTCCGCGCCCCCCCGCCGAAACTCAATGCCGCTTCCCTATTTTGATTACCACCCGGGACGGTCAGGATGTCACCCCGGAATTTCTTGCTGGCGCTGAAACGACTCTAAAAATAGCCCAACAACAGAACGTCTGCTGTGCTTTGATGAAATCACGCAGCCCGTCTTGTGGCAACAACCAAATATATGATGGCAGTTTTTCAGGTAACCTGACCTATGCTCCTGGCGTTGCAGCCGATGAGTTAATTCGCAACGGCATCCCCGTATTTAATGAGCATCAACTTGAAGATCTGATCCGCTTTGTTGAAGAGCAGACCGAAGCGGCCTAAAATAGGGCCTATTTTCGCCAACTACGGAACTGCTCTCCTATGCGCGCCAGTCAATACTTAATCTCTACCCTGAAAGAAACCCCTTCTGATGCAGAAGTCATCAGCCACCAACTGATGTTGCGGGCCGGTATGATCCGCAAACTGGCATCTGGTTTGTACACCTGGCTACCCTTGGGGTTACGCACATTGCGCAAAGTTGAGCGCATCGTTAGAGAAGAGATGGATAGCGCAGGTGCGCTGGAAGTGCTGATGCCCGCCGTACAACCCGCCGAGCTCTGGCAGGAATCTGGACGCTGGGAAAAATATGGCCCTGAGTTGCTGCGCATTCAGGACCGTCATGGTCGTGATTTCTGTGTCGGCCCGACTCATGAAGAAGTCATCACCGATTTTATTCGTCGTGAAATACGCAGCTACAAACAGCTGCCTGCCAACTTCTATCAAATTCAGACCAAGTTTCGTGATGAAATCCGCCCTCGCTTCGGCGTAATGCGTTCACGTGAGTTCATCATGAAAGATGCTTACTCTTTCCATAGCAATCGTGAATCACTGCAGCAAACTTATGAAACAATGTACAACGCCTACAGCCGTATTTTTGATCGACTGGGGCTGAACTACCGACCGGTTCTGGCGGATAACGGCTCGATTGGTGGTAACTCATCGCATGAATTCCATGTCTTAGCTGATTCCGGCGAAGACGATATCGCCTTTTCAGATACCGGCAGTTATGCGGCCAATATCGAAAAAGCTGAAGCCCTCGCCCCTAGCTCCCCTCGTCCAGCTCCGACTGAGGCCATGCGACTGGTGGATACCCCCAACACCAAAACCATTGCAGCACTGGTAGAAGGCTTTAATCTTCCTATCGAAAAGACCATCAAAACGTTGATTGTTGCCGCCAGTGACGAATGTGACGCTGACTTTATCGCGCTACTGATTCGTGGTGACCATGAGTTGAACGAAATCAAAGCCGAAAAACTGCCGGAGGTCGCCAGTCCGCTGCGCATGGCAACCGAAGAGGAAATTCGTGCGGTAATCGGTGCAGGGCCAGGCTCATTAGGCCCGATTAATCTAGCCATTCCCTGCATCATTGACCGTACAGTTGCCGTGATGGCTGACTTTGGAGCCGGTGCCAATATCGAAGACAAACACTACTTCGGCATTAACTGGGAACGCGACCTGCCAACACCTCAGGTTGCTGATATCCGCAATGTCGTTGCCGGTGATCCTAGTCCTTGCGGCCAGGGCACACTGGAGATCAAACGCGGTATCGAAGTGGGCCATGTATTTCAGTTGGGTAACAGCTACTCTACCGCCATGAACGCCACTGTGCTTGATGAAAATGGCAAGGCCGTAGTGATGGAAATGGGTTGCTATGGTATTGGGGTTACCCGGGTTGTGGCTGCTGCCATTGAGCAGAATCACGACAGTAACGGCATTATCTGGCCAGAAGCATTGGCGCCATTCACTGTTGCACTGGTGCCGTTGAACTATGACAAATCTGAGTTGGTACGCGAAAAAGCTGATGCACTTTACGCCGCTCTGACCTCTATCGGCATCGATGTATTTCTGGATGACCGTAAGGAACGTCCAGGGGTCAAGTTCGCGGATATGGAGCTAATCGGTATTCCCCACCGACTGGTTATTTCAGAGCGTGGATTGAATGCAGGCACACTGGAATACAAGCACCGCCGTGATGCCGAATCACGCGACATTTCGGCGGATGATGCCCTGCAGTTTCTGCAGCAGCAACTGAGCTGAACTCTGGTTAAAACTAAGAGCTAGTAACCTGCGCCGTGCTTTCGCATCCTTGCGACCGCGGCGTAAGTACATCCTGTAGATAAAAACGGCAGTCTAAAAGCTGCCGTTTTTATTGCCGTCCCATCGATTAATCTACAAACGCCCGCTCAATGACGTACTGTCCATGCACACCTTTGCGGGTTTCACTAAAGCCCCAGTTATCCAGCACCTGGGTAAGGTCTTTAAGCATCTCCGGACTGCCACAAATCATAAAGCGATCATCATCCAGATTCGGCTGGGGTAATCCCAAGTCCCTGAACAGAGTGCCATCCAGCATCAGATTGGTAATACGCCCCTGATTCACATAGGGCTCGCGCGTGACCGTTGGGTAATACAACAGACGTTCGCTGATCATATCGCCAAAAAATTCATTGGCAGGTAGTTGTTCCTGAATTTCGGACTGATACGCCAATTCCGAAACATAGCGCACACCATGCACCAGAATTACTTTATCGTATTGCTCATAAACTTCGGGGTCTTTGATGATACTCATAAAAGGTGCCAGACCCGTGCCAGTCGACAGCAGGTACAAATGTTTACCCGGCAACAAAAAGTCGGTCAGCAAGGTGCCTGTGGGCTTGCGGCTGATATAAATCTGATCACCAGGCTGTATCTGCTGTAATCGTGAAGTCAGCGGACCATCCGGCACTTTGATACTGAAGAACTCCAGGTTTTCTTCATAATTAGCACTGGCAATACTGTAAGCACGCAACAAAGGCTTACCTTCAATTTCCAGTCCGATCATGGTGAAATGGCCATTTTTAAAGCGAAAGCCTTGATCGCGAGTGGTTTTAAAACTAAATAGCTTTTCATTCCAGTGCTGTACTTCCAGCACCGTTTCTTTCTGAAGATTCGACATACTCTGCTTCCTGTCAGATACAAATTAACTATGGTGGCAGTGTAACGCGGCTCAACATATAATATAAAAGAATTATTAATACTTTTTTTATAATTAAAAGAAATATAAATGTAGTTTTATTAAAATCAGCACACCATTTAGCCGAATAATAATGCTGAATCATTTATATTAAGCATAGTCTAATATACAGTGAATAAACGTATAGACTCCGAACAACCCTGGCTAAAGGAAAGAATGATGGACCTGAAAGTAAATGTAGGCACTATCGATAAAATTGCGCGAATTGGTGTAGGTATTCTACTACTGGTGCTGGCCGTGATGGGCATAGGAACACCCTGGACCTGGATCGGCATCGTGCCACTGATTACCGGACTGGCTGGACGTTGCCCAGTATATAGCTTGCTAGGCATCAATACCTGCGGCATCAAAAAATAAGCCCGATATAGAATCGGGCTCAAAAACCACGGGAACCTGAAGGGTTCTCGTGGATTCTCACTCAGGGGCACAACAAGTCTAAGGCACAAAAACCTTAGTTTAGAAAGTATCGCCGGGAATCCTTACCCATCCTTCCATCAATACACGCGCACTGCGGCTCATCACCGCTTTGGTTGCAGTCCATTCACCTTCAACCAATGATGCTGCTGCGCCAACACGCAAAGTGCCTGACGGGTGACCAAAGGTCACCGCATCACGCTCATAGCCACCCGCCGCCAGATTCACCAATGTTCCGGTCACGGCCGCCGCCGTAGCGATAGCCACCGAAGCGGTGCCCATCATCGCATGATGCAGCTTACCCATCGACAGCGCTCTTACGCAGATATCTATATCACTGGCGGCAATCTGTTTGCCACTGGACGCCTGATAGTCTGTCGCTGGAGCGACAAAGGCAATCTTCGGCGTGTGCTGTCGTGCAGCCGCTTCGGACACATCCTTGATCAGCCCCATCTTCAGCGCACCATAAGCACGCATGGTTTCAAAGCGCGCCAGCGCATCGGCATCCGAGTTAATGTCTTTCTGCAGTTCGGTACCCAGGTAACCGATATCAGCCGCATTGACAAAAATAGTCGGAATACCGGCATTGATCATGGTCGCTTTGAAGGTACCGATACCAGGCACTTCCAGATCGTCGATCAGGTTTCCCGTCGGGAACATAGAGCCTTCGCCGTCGGCGGGGTCCATAAACTCGATCACTACTTCAGCGGCCGGGAAAGTCACCCCATCCAGCTCGAAATCCCCGGTTTCCTGCACCTCCCCCTGGGTAATCGGCACATGGGCAATAATGGTCTTGCGAATGTTTTTCTGCCAGATACGCACGGTGCAAATACCATTTTCAGGTATACGTGAAGTATCAACCAGGCCTTTGCTGATAGCAAAGGCACCGACAGCCGCAGTGAGATTACCGCAGTTACCAGACCAGTCGACAAAGGCCTTGTTGATAGCAACCTGACCGAAGAGGTAATCGACATCATGATCCGGCTGCTCGCTTTTGGCCAGGATAACGGTTTTGGAGGTGCTCGACGTAGCCCCGCCCATCCCGTCAATCTGCTGACCGTAAGGATCAGGACTGCCGATCACCCGCAACAACATCTTATCGCGCGCTTCGCCAGGAACCTGCGCCGCTTCAGGTAACTCCGTCAGGCTGAAAAACACCCCCTTGGAGGTGCCGCCACGCATATAGGTGGCGGGGATTTTAATCTGAGGAACACTCGACATATCAAACAGCTCCTTCCAGGAAGTCCTGGGCGAAACGTTGCAATACACCACCGGCTTGATAAACCCCGACTTCAGCTGCTGTATCCAGACGGCAGATCATCGGCACTTTAACCTGCTCACCGTTCTTACGGTTGATAACCAGGGTCATAGTGCCACGTGCTTTCAGCTCACCTTCCACATCGTAGGTTTCAGTACCATCGATGTTCAGCGTTTTGCGGGTCGTTCCTTCTTCAAACTGCAGTGGCAATACACCCATGCCGATCAGGTTAGTACGGTGGATACGCTCAAAGCCTTCCGCTGCAATCACTTCAACACCTGCCAGACGCACACCCTTAGCGGCCCAGTCGCGTGAAGAGCCCTGACCATAGTCAGCGCCAGCGACAATAATCAGCGGCTGTTTGCGCTCCATATAGGTCTCGATGGCTTCCCACATGCGCATGACCTGGCCTTCCGGCTCAACACGTGTCAGCGAACCCTGTTTGACCTGTCCGTCTACAACAGCCATCTCATTGATCAACTTCGGATTGGCAAAGGTGGCACGCTGCGCTGTCAAGTGGTCACCACGGTGGGTAGCGTAAGAGTTGAAGTCCTCTTCCGGCACGCCCATTTTGTGCAGGTATTCACCCGCGGCACTGTCCATCATGATGGCATTGGAGGGTGACAGGTGATCCGTAGTGATGTTATCCGGCAGGACCGCCAGCGGACGCATGCCCTTCATTGTACGTTCACCGGCCAAAGCGCCTTCCCAGTAAGGTGGGCGACGTATGTAGGTTGACATAGGACGCCAGTCATACAGGGGGCTCTTGGCTTCTTCGCCACGGTCCAGATCAAACATGGGGATGTAAATCTGCTTGAACTGCTCTGGCTTGACGCTGGTTTTAACCAGTGCATCGATCTCTTCATCAGATGGCCAGATATCTTTCAAGGTGACCGGGTTACCGTTTTTGTCGGTGCCCAGGACATCTTTTTCAATATCAAAGCGGATGGTACCGGCAATCGCATAAGCCACGACTAACGGCGGTGAAGCCAGGAATGCCTGCTTGGCATAAGGGTGGATACGACCATCAAAGTTACGATTCCCGGATAGCACTGCCGTGGCATAGAGGTCACGGTCAATGATTTCCTGCTGGATTTTCGGATCCAGGGCACCCGACATACCATTACAGGTAGTGCAGGCATAGGCCACGATACCAAAACCGAGTTTTTCCAGCTCAGTCAGCAGGCCGGCTTCTTCCAGATAGAGCTTGGCGACCTTGGAGCCCGGTGCAAACGAAGACTTGACCCAGGGCTTACGGATCAGCCCCAGTTCATTGGCCTTTTTCGCCAACAGACCCGCAGCCACAACGTTGCGCGGGTTGGAGGTATTGGTACAGCTGGTAATCGCAGCAATGATCACCGCGCCATCCGGCATTTCACCCTCAACCTCGTCCCACTGACCGGCAATCCCTTTGGCGGCCAGATCACTGGTGGAGACACGGGCATGCGGATTGGAAGGACCCGCCATGGTACGGACCACACTGGACAGATCAAACTTCAGTACGCGTTCATACTCGGCTGTTGCCAGGCTATCCGCCCAGAGACCGGTTTGTTTGGCGTAGTTCTCTACCAGCTCAACCTGCTCAGGCTCACGACCGGTCAGCTTGAGGTAATCGATAGTCTGCTCGTCAATATAGAACATCGCTGCAGACGCACCGTATTCCGGTGTCATATTGGAGATCGTCGCACGGTCACCGATGGTGAGGCTGGAGGCACCTTCACCAAAGAACTCCAGGTAAGCACCGACAACACGCTCCTTACGCAGAAATTCGGTCAGCGCCAGAACAATATCTGTCGCGGTAATGCCTGACTGGCGTTTACCCACCAGCTCGACACCGACAATATCAGGCAGGCGCATCATGGAGGGCAAGCCCAGCATGACGGTTTCGGCTTCCAGTCCACCGACACCGACAGCTATAACACCCAGGGCATCGACGTGAGGGGTATGCGAATCGGTACCCACACAGGTGTCCGGGAACGCCACACCATCGCGTGCCTGTATTACTGGAGACATCTTCTCCAGGTTGATCTGGTGCATAATGCCGTTACCGGCTGGAATCACATCGACATTTTTGAAAGCCGTTTTAGTCCATTCAATAAAGTGAAAACGATCTTCGTTACGACGGTCTTCAATAGCACGGTTCTTATCAAAAGCATCTGGATCAGAACCACCGCATTCTACTGACAGCGAGTGGTCAACAATCAGTTGGGTCGGTACCACGGGATTCACTTTGGCAGGATCACCGCCCTTCTCGGCGATGGCATCACGCAAACCGGCCAGATCCACCAGAGCGGTCTGACCCAGAATGTCGTGGCAGACTACGCGAGCTGGATACCAGGGGAAATCAAGTTCCTGTTTGCGCTCGATCAACTGCGTCAGTGAGTCAGTCAGAGCTTCAGGTTCGCAACGGCGTACCAGCTGCTCAGCGAGTACACGTGACGTATAGGGAAGTTTTTCATAGGCACCCGGCTGGATGGCATCGACCGCCGCACGGGTGTCGAAGTAGTCCAGTTGAGTGCCCGCCAAAGGCTTACGGTAGTCTGTATTCATTGCAGGGGCTCTCTAGTATCAGGGAATTCAACAACATAATCAGGGCGTGACCATTACAGCCACGCCCGCTCAGTGATCAGTCGCGTTCTTCAATCGGTGTTACCGGACGTGGCTCAGGGCCGTTATAGTCAGCACTTGGACGAATAATACGGTTATTAGCTCGCTGTTCGAACACATGCGCCGCCCAACCTGTCAGGCGTGAGCAAACAAAAATGGGTGTAAACAGCTTAGTCGGGATTCCCATAAAATGGTAAGCACTGGCATGGAAGAAGTCGGCATTACAGAAGAGTTTCTTCTCACGCCACATCACCGCTTCAACGCGCTCAGATACCGGGAACAGCACAGTATCACCGACATCTTTAGACAGTTTTTCAGACCACTGTTTAATAATGCCATTACGTGGATCGGAGGTGCTGTAAACAGCATGGCCAAAGCCCATAATCTTGTCTTTGCGCGCCAGCATGCCCATCACTTCAGCTTCGGCTTCGTCGGGTGACTTCCAATCTTCAATCATGTCCATTGCGGCTTCATTGGCACCGCCGTGCAACGGACCGCGCAAGGAGCCTATGGCACCGGTAATGCAGCTGTGCAGATCCGATAAGGTAGATGCGCACACGCGCGCGGTAAAGGTCGAGGCATTGAACTCATGCTCGGCATAAAGAATCAGCGATACGTTCATAACACGTGCATGCAACTCACTGGGCTTTTCATCGCGCAGCAAATGCAGGAAGTGGCCACCGACTGAGTTATCGTCGGTTACTGTGTCAATACGCACCCCATCATGGGTGAAGCGGTACCAGTAACAGATAATCGATGGAAACAGTGCCAGTAAGCGATCAGTGGCATCCTGCTGCTCGTCAAAGCTCTCTTCGGTTTCCAGGTTACCCAGCATGGAACAGCCAGTACGCATGACATCCATCGGATGTGCATCTTTAGGGATCTGCTCCAGTACAACTTTCAGTGCATCCGGTAAAGCACGCAGGGTTTTGAGCTTGGCAATATAAGCATCCAGCTCCGCCTGATTCGGCAGTTTGCCTTTGAGCAACAGGTAAGCCACTTCTTCAAAGGTGGATTTTTCTGCCAGCTCATGAATATCATAACCACGGTAGGTCAGACCTGATCCGGATTGACCCACGGTACAGAGTGCGGTCGTGCCTGCTGACTGGCCACGCAGACCAGCGCCGGTGAGCTTTTTAGCTTCAGCCATTAAAGTATCTCCTCGTTTGAATCGGCTTACTTGTTTTTGCCCTGAGCAAACAACTGATCAAGCTTCTGTTCAAAATCGTGATAGTTAAGAAAATCGTACAGATCCATACGCGTCTGCATAGTATCGACAACGGCTTTTTGATCGCCATCATCCAGCAGATGCTGGAATACATTCAAGGCGGCCTGGTTGGCTGCGCGGAAAGCTGACAAGGGGTAAAGCACCATAGAGGCACCGTTTTCGGCCAGTTCCTGTTTGTTAAACAACGGTGTTGCGCCAAACTCAGTGATATTGGCCAACAAGTGTGCACCGTTAATACCCTGAGCAAAGGCTTTATAATCTTCCAGCGTATGCACCGCTTCAGCGAATATACCGTCAGCACCGGCTTCCAGACAGGCCTGAGCACGCTCAACAGCGGGTTCCAGTCCTTCCATTTGGAAAGCATCGGTGCGAGCAATAATGAAAAAATCATCATCGGTACGCGCATCTACAGCCGCTTTAACGCGGTCCACCATTTCAGCCAGGGAAACAATTTCTTTATTCGGACGATGGCCACAACGTTTCTGCGCCACCTGGTCTTCCAGATGTACTGCCGCCGCACCGGCTTTAATCATCTCTTTAACCGTACGGGCCATATTGAATGCACCACCCCAACCTGTATCAATATCGACCAGCAAGGGCGTTTCAACGGCACTGGTAATGCGGCGTACATCTTCCAATACGTCATTCATAGAGGTCATACCCAGATCAGGCAGGCCGTAGGAGGCATTTGCAACACCGCCACCAGACAAGTAGATAGCCTGATGACCGACACGCGTTGCCATCATTGCATGATAGGCATTGATGGTACCAACAATCTGCAGCGGTTGGTTCTCAGCCAGTGCTTTGCGAAAACGCGCGCCTGCAGTCAGTTTATTAGCCATTTTTTTCCCCTTTAGTTTCGGACACTTTGTTCAGTTTGTTTTCAATATTGCGACGTGCAGAACTGATATGTCGACGCATCAGCAACTCAGCCAACTCCGGATCACGGGACTCAATCGCATCAATGATCTGTCGATGCTCTTTCAGTGCCCGCTTGGGTCTGGAGCTGGAAACACTGAACTGATAACGGTACATGCGTACCAGGTGGTAAAGGTCAGCGCCCAGCAGCTCTAACAGCTTGGCATTTTTGCTGCCCTGGACAATACGGTAGTGAAAATCAAGGTCGCCCTCTTTCTGGAAGTAAGAGCTCCAGGCTTCTTCTTCCACTGAAAGCTCATGCTGATCCAGCAGCCCCTTCAGTGAAGCGATCTCAGCATCTGTCATGTTTTGTGCGGCCAGACGACAGGCCATGCCTTCCAGTGCTTCACGGACATGATAGATTTCGATCAACTCATTTGCTGAGAGCTTAACCACCCGAGCACCCACATGCGCTTTACGCTCAATCAGGCGCAACCCTTCCAGGCGACGTATGGCTTCACGCAAAGGTCCACGGCTGATACCGTACATACGCGCCAATTCCGGCTCACTAATTTTGTAACCTGCAGGAAGCTCACCCTTCACTATGGCCGTGACGATCTGTTGACAGACCCGATCAGCCAAGGTGCGGGTAATGGGTTCGAGAGGTAGAATATTATCTTTGTTCGACATAGCAACCCTTTAAAATTGTCGACAATATTTATTTAAAGCAACCTTACCGAGCCAAAATCACCGCGTCAACAGAGTTTTTGGCTAAATATGTCAACACTAGACAAAAGTATACTGAATAATGTGGCTAATAGGGTCACCGCTGACACGGCTCTGGTTGATTCACTAGCCTTGCAACCAAACAGGGATTTCAGCCACACCAGAAATGCATGTTTGGATCTGTGCTGAACAGACTCGCCAGCTACTTCGCAGACAGGTAGAATCTGCGTTTTTATTCGCCGGTGTCGACAGTGATCAGCCATTACCCTCTCCCCTATCCACTAAAAGCTAGCCAGGTTTTTGAGCAACTGCGCTCGCTCGGTCAGACCGTCATTTTGGATAGCTGTCATCCAGACAGCCGTTACGGTCGCTTTGACCTGATTACCGCGGCACCGTCGAAAACCTTACAGTTGACGACACAGGGGCTTGAGATACGTGAGGGTGAATCAAGCTGGCAGCCCAGCACCGAGGAAGCTTTTTCTTTGCTCAAGCACTGGGTAGCTGAATTAGGTGACTTAAAGGATCAACCAGCACCCTTCAATGGCGGGCTTATTGGTTATTTCAGTTATGACCTAAACCGGCATCTTGAGCTTCTCCCATCTGAGGCCGTAGCTGATATCGATTTGCCCCACATGGTAATAGGCCTGTATCTCCAGGCAGTTATCATCGACCACCAACAGGGTAAAAGCTGGTTAATGGTGCATAATCTTGCTGATGAGGCTATTACCGAGGCTTTTCTGTCTCGCCTTGCCACAGACGCACCTTCTATTATCAAAGCAGATACAGTTCCCTTCTGCTTAGTTGAGCCTTTCAGCAGCAATATGAATGCTGCAGACTACCGTCATGCCCTTGAACGCATTCACGCTTATATTCAGGCTGGTGATTGTTACCAAATCAATTTGGCACAACGCTTCTCTGCCGCCTGTCAAGGCGATCCCTGGCAAGCCTGGAAAAGCCTGCGCCAGGTGGCACCCACACCTTTTGCAGCTTATCTGGATCTGGATCAGGGTGCACTCTTGTCGCTGTCTCCCGAACGCTTTCTCAGTTGCGATAACACCGGGCAGGTGGAAACCCGCCCAATCAAAGGAACCCGCCCGCGTGGTGCTAACAGCGATGAGGATGCACGACTGGCCGCCGAGCTGATCAACTCTGACAAAGACCGTGCAGAGAATGTCATGATCGTGGATCTGCTGCGTAATGATCTGAGCAAAGTGTGTCAGCCTGGCAGTGTTGATGTACCTGAGTTATTTGCACTGGAAAGCTATCCCAACGTTCACCATCTGGTCAGCAGTGTCACCGGCCAGTTGGAAGATGGCTTCACGCCCCTGGATTTACTGCGTGAATGCTTCCCCGGTGGCTCCATCACTGGTGCCCCGAAAATACGCGCAATGGAAATCATTGAGGAACTGGAGCCTCACCGACGCTCTGCTTACTGTGGATCGATTGCGTACATCAGTGCTTGCGGCAGAATGGACAGCAGTATCACCATCCGTACGCTGGTCTGTAGCGCAAACCAGATTCATTGCTGGGCAGGAGGCGGCATAGTTGCCGACTCAAATATCGATGCGGAATATGCTGAAACTTTCAGCAAGGTCAACAACCTACTTAAAACATTAGAGAAAACCCACAAATATTGATTGAGTAGAATTCTGTCATCATTTCTACTCATAACTTCAGATATACTTCTATACTTTGTTATAAGTTCCGTGCACCGCTGGTTCAAACGCAGTTTTTTTTTGCGCGCTGATTCAGTTTGTAAGGCAAGGATGAATCAAGTGGCAGAGGTTTGCCTGTTTAGCCTTTTTTCAATCCGGAGTCCTCTTGATGAAACTCAGTTTTCAATCCAAACTGCTTAGTTCCATGCTACTGCTACTTATTCTTTCTCTATTGGCACTCAGTACCTTGGCACACCGCCTGCTGAACAGTGAAGTCAATCAAGCGGTCCAAAGTGAAATTCACAACACCCTACGCAACGCCAAAACCTTTGCCAACGGCTGGCTGGCGGCAAAATCTGACTTGGTTGTCAGTCTGAGTCGTGAACTTCCAACCCAACGTGTAGAGGCCGAAAAGTTTCTGACCTATGCACGCGATGCCGGACAATTCGATCTGGTTTATGCTGGAACAGCCAGTGGTGAAATGCTAACTCGGCAGATTTCCGACAGCACAGATGCTATTAACACGGTTGAGCAACAGGTGCAGAGCATCAGCAGTATTCTGGACAACATTCAGGGCATTGCCGAACAGACTAACCTGCTGGCATTAAATGCAGCCATTGAAGCGGCCCGAGCAGGCGATCAAGGACGTGTGGCTTTGCTGTAGTTGCAGATGAGGTGTGCACTCTGTCGCAACGCAGTCATAAAGCGACGGATGATATTCGCGGCATGATTACCGAACTGCAAAGCGCTACTCACAAGGCCGTTTCACTGATGGGACAGAGCCAAAAGCAAGCTCGCATCAATGTCGAAAGCGCTGAACAACAACTGCAAACGATTGATGAAGCCAGTGGAACAATCAGCGAAATGGCTATACAGATTGCCAGTGCAGTGGAAGAACAGAATGCTGTAACCACGGAAATCAGCAGTAATACGGAACAGATCAAAATATTGGCTGATAGTTTAACTGATCAGGCGGGTGAAACTGGTAATAGAGCCGCCGATTTAAGACAAGTAGCTAACTCGCTACATCAATTGTCAGACAGATTCAAAGTGTAATCTGCCTGACAAACTACTACCGTGTTTACAGGGTTAACTCCCTATTACTGGCGGCCAGGAAGGCTTTCTTCAGGTCGCCATAATTATGTACAGCCGGGAACTGCGGAAACTCACGAATAACATTTTCAGGCGCATGAAACAGAATGCCTGCCTCAGCCTGAGTCAACATGGTAGTGTCGTTATAGGAATCACCTGCCGCAATCACCCGGTAATTAAGCAATTGAAAAGCGCGCACTGACTGACGTTTAGGATCGCGCTGTCGCAAGGTATAACCCGTTATGCGTCCAGTATCATCAACATTCAACTTATGACAAAGCAGGGCTGGAAAGCCCAGTTGACGCATCAATGGCTGAGCAAACTCATAAAAGGTATCTGACAAAATGACCAGTTGAAAGCGTTCCCGCAGCCAGTCTACAAATTCCACCGCACCTTCCAGTGGTTTTAGTCGACTGATGGTATCCTGTATTTGTGTCAGAGTGAAACCCTGCTCATCCAGGATTCGCAAACGCTGCTGCATCAGCTCATCATAATCGGGAATATCCCGTGTAGTGGCTTTCAGCGCGTCAATGCCAGTCTCTTCGGCAAACGCGATCCAGATTTCGGGAATTAAGACGCCTTCAAGATCAAGACAGGCCAGTTCCATGCAAGGTCTCCAGTACAGAGTTGAGTAAGTAATTAATGCTGAGGCAAAGAGATGTCCTTAAACAAATCATCTACCTCATGGCGATTGCTGCAAGCCTGCACCTTCTCAACCATATCAAGCGTCAGGTGCGGTGCAAACAAACGAATAAAGTCATACATATAGCCGCGCAGATAAGTGCCTTTTCTGAAGCCGATACGCGTGGTGCTGGCTTCAAACAGATGAGAAGCTTCCAGCGCGACCAGATCACTGTCATGCTCTGGCTCCACGGCCATCGTCGCGATGATACCGACACCCAAGCCCAAACGAACATAGGTTTTGATCACATCAGAATCCACAGCCGTAAACACCACCTTAGGTTCCAGTCCTTTGTTAATGAAGGCTTCATCAAGCTTTGAGCGCCCGGTAAAACCAAATACATAGGTAACAATGGGGTGCTTGGCAAGCTCTTCCAGTGTCAGTTCGCCCACTTGCGCCAGTGGATGATCTTTAGGTACAACAACGGAACGGTTCCAGTGATAGCAAGGCATCATGATCAGATCAGGAAAATGCGCCAGTGCTTCAGTAGCGATGGCAAAATCCACTTCACCATCTGCCGCCATCTCGGAAATCTGCATCGGTGTACCCTGATGCATATGCAAGGATACATCTGGGTACATTTTAATAAACTGATTGATAGTAGGTGGCAGTGCATAGCGTGCCTGGGTATGCGTTGTAGCCAGACTCAAACTGCCCTTGCGCTCGTCACTGAACTCCTGTGCCACTTGGCGAATGCTGTCAACTTTCTGCAAAATTTCACCGGCGATCTGCAGGATGGCTTCACCCGCGGGGGTTACCCGGGTCAAATGCTTACCACTGCGAGCAAAAACCTCAACACCTAGCTCATCCTCAAGCAAACGCACCTGTTTACTGATACCTGGTTGAGAGGTATACAGACTTTGTGCTGTAGCCGATACATTAAGATCATGTTTGGCGACTTCCCAGATGTACCTGAGTTGCTGAAGTTTCATTTATCTATACCCGAGTAAGGAATTTTCATTTTTATATAACTACAGAGAATAACAAAATACGTCAGCTTCGCCAATACAACAATAATCACTGCTCAGAACCGCGAGTTAAGTCTGCGAATCTCTTCATCACCACTAATCAGACGTTTTTCAAGTGAGTTGATTTTTGCTTCAGCCCTAACCAACATTTCCTCTTTTTCCATCAACTGCGCACGCAACAAATTGTCACGCTTGGCGGCTTCGTTGGTATAGGAAATATTCTTTTGATTATTGCGCCGAATATCTTCCTGTAATTCCTTAAGCTTAGTTTCAAGTCGTTTGGTTTTGTTAAGTTCAGCAAGTAACTGGCTGTTCATTTTAGTCATGTCACGCTGCAATACCGCGCCTTCCTGACGCATTTTCAACAACTCGGTTTCCTGACTTTTAAGCTGTGATTTCAGCGTTTCATTCTTAACATCTTTGCGTGCCATGCGTGCCTGGAGGTCATGAATCTCGCGAGTGAGTTCAGACTCTTTTTTACCCGCTTCTTCGCGAACTTTTTCCAATGCATTGCGATAGTATCGGGTGTCCACTTCTTCTTTGGCTAACGTCTCAAGCATATGCCGCTGCTCATCTTTGAGCCGTTGATCAAACGTACGCCGGGCATCTTCATGCGCTTTTCTCAGCTGCGCAAGCTCATGTTCCAGTGTTGAACGGGCTTTTTCCTCTTTTTTACGGATATTAGTTTCACTGGATAAATTGGTTTTTAATACCGTGATTTCAGCATCCAGCGCTTTAACATGCTCATAGCTTTCTTCAAGCTTGAAGGTTTGCTCACGGTAACGGGCTTCCATCTCCTGATGTAAATGCTGAGATCTCTGCAGAGCCTCATCGGTACTACGCTTCTCGACTTCAACGCCAATATCTGTGCGCTGTCGGGTCAGAGATACACGCGACTGAGCTTCCTGCACCGCTTGATGCCAGATACGCACAAAGGACTGCGCCAAGGTATCCGGCATACCTGGCATTTTCAGATCACGGTCAGTCACCACCACACGCTGCGGTAACTCGTTACGCCACTGGGAAAGTATACTGCTGATCTCTTCCAGTGGACTCGTTAACTCTTCTGCCAGCACTTCGGCTTGTGGAAAACTACCTGAGAGCAATTGCTCATCAGCCAGTTCAAAAACTTGTGATTTAAGTTGTTCAGTATCCATGCAGTCTATTTAACCAGATTAAAAGCAGGTAAAAAGTGAGGGCAAGACAACAACACCCTCTTCAGGTTAGAGAGTGTAAGGATACATCAACAGGGTATCTATTTCACAGTGGATTAGATCCTGAACACGGGAGACCAGAACAAATCTCCCCCGTGTTCAGATAATAGTTCAATCAGTCAATCAGCGTGTCAATCAAGTCAATCATGAACTCGCTATCTTCTTCGCTCATCAACTCCCAACCGACCAGGCCCATATTCTGCAACACACCTCGCCCTTTCTCGTCAGCCTGCATATCTAACAAAACAGTTTTCAGCATCGATTCGTGCTCTTTGAATGACGGCCCCGCCAACAATACATGATGGATAACGTCAATCTGACTGCTGACCAGGGGTTTCATTTCACTGCGAATTAACTCTGAAAGTTCATTATAGGCCTGCTTAAGAAAGAAGCCGGCATCTGCCTCGCCCTTAAGCAAGTTCTTTGCCACCAACACATAGTTTTTCAGCGTTTTGATAGTGATATTGTCCGCATCCAGATCGGCCGACTCCAACATGATCATTCCCATGGTGTGCACGTCAGGATCATCTGTGGTCGCAATCACACTGCCTGGTTGTATGTTTTCAACTTTATCAATCGCTGAAGATACGGACACAGCAATGACTGTCTCATCGGCTTTGTGAGCAGGTTTCATCAAGGCTTTAAAGCCTAACTCTCTCACCAGCATCGAGGCATCATAGGGATTAGCATAGATCAAATCGACCTTGCCAGCCCGAATATCTGCCCGCTGCTTGTCAAAGCTGTCATAGAGTTCAAGATGAATAGGAATACCCAGCTTACGCTGCAGGTAGGTATTAAAATAGAACCATCCGGATATATGATCCGGTGCAAAATCCGGACTCACTGTTAGATTTAGGGGCATGCACAACTCCTTCACATCAGTGTTGCGTAGAGGGCTTCACTTTCACGAATTTTACTTCGGGAAGGCTTGCGTCTTACCGAGGTATATCCAACCAGTTCACCATTTCGCATATTGGGAATAACCGTCGCTTTAACCCAGTAATAGGTGCCATCTTTGCGCAGATTCTTTACAAAGCCTTGCCACTTCTTACCTTCAGCTACGGTGTCCCACAAGCCCTTAAACGCCACAGCAGGCATATCCGGGTGACGAAGAATATAATGATTCACACCAATCAATTCTTCACGACTGTATCCGGACATATCCACAAAAGCCTGATTTGCATGGGTTATAATACCCTGCGGGTCGGTTCTGGATACAATTAGCTTACCATCGGGATAAGGTACTTCCTTATCCACGATGGTGGCCATACGTTCCGTTCCATCATAATATCGAATCAACGCTTCCCGTACCTGACCGGTATCTTGTTCTGACATAGTTCATCTCCCCCGCTGAACTCAGCAGGCCTCTATTCAGAGGCGCTACTGTATGACTTACAGAATCTTACCGATAGCTTCCGCAGCACGTTTCACATCCAGGAAGATTAGTCCGAGACGCGCGTTTGTTTTTGCGACAACCGTCAATACTGAATCCTTGTTTGCGTGAGTCATCAAAATATAGCCAGCCTTGCCCTTAACCAGGACTTGTTCCAGCTCCCCACGTGCCAATTCCTGAGCAGTACGTTCACCCAATGACAGCATTGCTGCACTCATGGCACCTACACTATCTTCGTCCATAGACGCAGGTAGCATTGAATCGATCATCAGACCATCCGTAGAAATCACCGCAGATGCTTCAATCTCAGCCGAAGTACTGTTCAGATCATTAAGAATGGAAGTAAGCATTTCTGAGCGCATCGTTATCTCCTTTACGCCGTTAGCACAAATGTCGCAGTTGAATTTTTCCGTTTATTTCAGTAATCCAGATAACGGCGCATAAGCACCGAAAGCAGATTGACAAAGGACTGACGGTTCAGTGTTGGCATCCCCTCCAGAACCAATAGAAACTTCTGATGACCCACATGTAGAGTCCAGAAGCCCAGTTCACTGTGGCCTGCTGCATCCAGCAGCCCCCAAGATACACTATTGAAACCCAGGTGTTCCCGCAGCAGACGTTGATGGCGTTCGTGCATCAATACTATGTCAGCAGACAGTGCTGCCAGGGCTTCAGCTTCTTCATCAGCATAACCTGACTGCCCCAGACAGAAGCCTTGCTCATCAGCGAGCAGCACGCGCCCCTCTGCCAACTGCGGCAGATACTCTGGCAGCAGTTGCTCGATTGAACCAGCCGGCACCGCTTCAGGTTCCGTGGTGAGCTGCAGAAAACCTCTTTCCATCAGCCAGCTCATTAACTCCTGGGCCTCTTTTTCACTATAGCCCGTCAATTTTTTCAGTACTGCCGGGAAGTAAGGCACATGTGTGTCCGCACTGAGGAGCTGTAACAACAAAGCTCGACGCTCATCCACTTCCGGACTCAAGGTCGCATAGTACGAGCCACTGGGGGTCACCTGAAAAAACTCTGTAACTTCACTCTGGTCTTGATTCACAGTCGAACTCCGATTTCATTCCAGATGGGGTGCAGACCATCGCTGCTAAGGGTTAAAAAATCCAACAGCATCCGCTGCCACTAAAAAAGTAAATACATAACGTTGCGGCACAGCCAACTCAGATAGCATTTGCCGAGGACTGAGGCGTTTGCTGAACCAAAGTTCCGCCAGCGTTCTGGCATGTGGCGTCAACTCAAACACAGAAAAATCCGGTTTGCGTATGAGTTGAACCGGTTTATTAAGATCGATAGTTTCCGGAATACGACCACGGGAAGTCAGTAACGCCAGCTTCCATAACAACTGTTCAGCCGCAATATGCCGACTGCTTTCACCAAGCACATAGGTTGAAGGCTCCAACCTTGTCAGAAAAAGCTCATCCAGACCAAATCTTGCTCTGGCCATATGTAGCAATAGGTCGGCATCCAAATCACAGTAAAAGCAGTCAGCCTCTGGCAGATAAATCAATACACCCGGTAAACCAGATACCTGTTGTGCCTGTTTACTCTGACGACCCGTTTTAACGGCCAGAACCACCCAAGGCAACAGACTACTTTCCATATTGAAACGCACACGCCGTAATCCACTGGGCTCATTCAGATCCTGATCCGGGAGATGACCGCAATAATCATTGGTACTGTCTTGATCAGGACGTTTTTCTTCCACTTTTTCAGTGATCTGCTCAACAGCTGGCTTCATACCTGGTTTTGCCGCCACTGGTGTTTCAGCAACACGGGTATCGATCGCTTCAGTTGGTTCATTCACGGCAGCTGTTGGCGTAGTTTTCTCTGTATTTTCGTGGCGACGGTGCGCCATCACCAAATGTGCTTTTGATATAACTTCTTGCACACCATGACGATCCAAAGGAAACAAGGTCTTGCCTGAATCAGACAGCTGCTTGCCTTTATTCCATTTCCGCATTGCATCCAAACCCGCCTGCTTGCGCGCCTGCCATTCGGCAAATACGGTATCTCTATCTGATGCCACCGGTGCTACTGGATCATCCCGCTGCAACAAACGAGTCAAATTTTCGAGTTCAGCAGACAGACCATTCAACGTCAGTGGGCGCTTCAGCTCGATGAAACCTTGAGGCACATCCCCCCCTTCAGTCAGGGCAATGCCAGGAAGTCCGGCACAAGCGGGGTGCTGTCGCAGCAATTTCAAATACTGCATTTCACCGGTTGTACCGGACAGATCCACCAGCAACACATCAGCTTTATCAGGCTGAGTCAGATCAAACACTTTTTGATGCCGGCTATTGAAAAAAAGCTCCAGCATGGTTTGCTCTGATTGACCAAAGCCCGATAGCCCGATTTTATATGGTTGTTGAATCGCCACGGACAGAGTTCCTTATGCACATTCTTCAAACTGAGCAGGATTAAAGCATTGTGGTGATATGGACAAGCTGCCATTCACCAGTACTGAGTACTGCAACGGCAGGTTGCGGATAAAACGAAAGTCAGACGTATCCGCAAATTTTCTCAAAGCGCTCAAAGTTGATTTATCCAATAAGGGTTCTGCCTGATCAATTACTCGATTAACCAAAGCACGGCCTTTTCCACGCAATACCAGAAACAAGTCAATAAGCGCGCCAGTCAGTCGTCCAGAATCGCCTTTACGTATAGCAAAATAGATCCTACGTATATGGGTTCTCAGGTGTTTAGGCACCGCGCTGATATAACGTGACGAATAACACAATCCTAGCTCTGAATCGGCATGTTCACAAATCAGCGAACGGCTCTTTTGCAGCTCAAAACAGATCTGCAACTTTTCAGCAAATCTGTCAGAATCAGATACAGGTACATTTAGTGTATTCATGTCTACAGCCTCATGGACGTAATAACGCTAAATCTATTTATACGCACCACCAGAAAACCTTGCAATCATATATCAACATTTACTTGATTCGCGTCAACTTGCAGACTCAAAACAGGCTTTTCTGCCGTCATCTTTATCCAAAGTATAACCCATAGATTGTCGACAAAACTTAACTTTACCCCCCCTATAAGCTAGAATTCACAGCGCCAATCACCATTCGATAACAAATTCGAAACGACATCGGCTGATGCTTTGCCGATGTTCGGTAGTGACAACAGATGAGGGCTATATCGTGCTTGAAGCTTACCGTAAACATGTAGAAGAACGTGCCTTAGAAGGCATCCCACCCAAACCACTGGATCCAGAGCAGACTGCCGCGCTGGTTGAGCTGGTGAAAAACCCACCAGCAGGTGAGGAAGAGTTCCTTCTTGATCTGTTGAGCAATCGTGTACCTGCAGGGGTGGACCAGGCCGCTTATGTTAAGGCCGGATTTCTCGATGCCATCGCCAAGGGCGAAGCAACATCGCCTCTGATCACACCAGAAAAAGCCGTTGAACTGCTGGGCACCATGCTCGGTGGCTATAACATCCAGCCGCTGATTGCTGCACTGGATAACGACAAGCTGGCCGCTATTGCTGCCAAAGCACTGTCGCATACCTTGCTGATGTTTGATGCATTCCATGATGTTCAGGAGAAAGCCGACGCTGGCAACAGTTTTGCTAAAGACGTGATGGCCTCCTGGGCCGCTGGCGAGTGGTTTACCTCCAAGCCAGAAGTGCCTGAAAAAATCACGGTAACTGTATTCAAAGTTCCTGGTGAAACCAATACCGATGATCTGTCACCCGCCCCTGATGCCTGGTCACGTCCGGATATTCCACTGCATGCCAATGCCATGCTGAAAATGGAACGTGAAGGTATTGAGCCGGTAGATCCAGGTGTTACCGGTCCGTTGAAACAGATTGAAGCGGTTAAAGCCAAAGGCTTCCCGGTCGCTTACGTCGGTGACGTAGTAGGTACTGGCTCGTCACGCAAGTCGGCTACTAACTCCGTACTGTGGTTCTTTGGTGATGATATGCCAAACATCCCCAACAAGCGTGCAGGCGGCTTCTGCTTTGGCGGAAAGATTGCACCGATTTTCTACAATACCATGGAAGATGCTGGCGCCCTGCCGATCGAAATGGATGTGGAAAAAATGAATATGGGTGATGTCGTCGACATCTATCCTTATGAAGGTGTGGCCAAAAACCATGAAACCGGTGAAGAGCTGTGCCGTTTTGAACTGAAAACCCAGATGCTGCTGGATGAAGTACGTGCCGGTGGCCGTATTCCTTTGATCATTGGTCGCGGTCTGACCCAGAAAGCTCGTGAAGTTCTCGGTTTGCCCCCGGTTGACCTGTTCCGCACCCCAGAGCAGCCAGCCGAGTCCAGCAAAGGCTTTACGCTTGCACAGAAAATGGTCGGTAAAGCCTGTGGTGTTGACGGCATACGTCCTGGCACCTCCTGCGAACCTCGAATGACTACCGTTGGCTCACAGGACACCACCGGTCCTATGACCCGCGATGAACTGAAAGATCTGGCCTGTTTAGGTTTCTCTGCAGACCTGGTTATGCAGTCATTCTGCCACACAGCAGCTTATCCTAAGCCCGTTGATGTGAGTACACACCACACGTTACCTGATTTCATTATGAATCGTGGTGGTGTTGCGTTGCGCCCAGGTGACGGTATTATTCACTCCTGGCTGAACCGTATGCTGCTACCTGACACAGTCGGTACCGGTGGCGATTCTCACACCCGCTTCCCGCTGGGGATCTCTTTCCCTGCAGGTTCCGGCCTGGTGGCATTTGCGGCGGCAACCGGTGTGATGCCTCTGGACATGCCTGAGTCAGTTCTGGTGCGTTTCAAAGGTAAGCGTAATGCCGGTATCACCCTGCGTGATCTGGTACATGCTATTCCTTACTATGCCATCAAAGAAGGTCACCTGACCGTTGCCAAAGCCGGCAAGAAAAACGTTTTCTCTGGCCGTATCTTAGAAATTGAAGGCTTGGAAGATCTGACCGTTGAGCAGGCGTTTGAACTATCGGATGCATCAGCTGAGCGTTCAGCGGCTGGCTGCACCATCAACATGTCTGAAGATTCAGTAGCTGAATACCTGCGCTCTAACATCGTCATGCTGAAATGGATGCAGTCTGAAGGCTACGGTGATACACGCACCATCGAGCGTCGTATCAAAGGCATGGAAGAGTGGCTGGCTAACCCATCATTGATGCGTGCCGACAAAGATGCTGATTACCACACCGTAATTGAAATCGATCTGGCTGAAATCAAAGAGCCTATCCTCTGCGCACCAAACGACCCTGACGATGCCCGTCTGCTGTCTGATGTTGCCGGAGATAAAATCGACGAAGTATTTATCGGCTCCTGTATGACCAACATCGGTCACTTCCGTGCAGCAGGTAAATTACTGGAAGCCTCAGGTAAGACTATCCCGACCCGGATGTGGATCTCGCCACCGACCAAGATGGATCAGGCACAGTTAACTGAAGAAGGCTACTACAGCATCTTTGGTAAAGCTGGAGCACGTATGGAAATGCCGGGCTGCTCACTGTGTATGGGTAACCAGGCACGTGTGGCTGACAAGGCGACTGTTGTGTCCACCTCAACGCGCAACTTCCCTAACCGTCTGGGTAATGGTGCTAATGTCTATCTGGCATCGGCTGAATTGGCCGCTGTTGCCGCACTGGAAGGTAAACTTCCGAGCGTTGATGAGTACATGGCCTATGCCAACAAAATCGATAGTATGGCCGGTGAAATTTACCGCTACCTGAACTTCGATCAGATGGAAAAGTATGTTGATAAAGCCGCTTCTGTGATTCCAACAGCCGCGGTCTGACGCTAAACTAAGCGTTGAGCCATACCGAGACCCCGGCTTTTGCCGGGGTTTTTTATATAATGAGGACTCTATGAAACCCCTGAATCCTGATACAGCACCAGAACCGGGCTATGAAACCGCTCAAACCAAGAATGGTTTTCTGGCGCTGGTTTCAAAATTGGTATTTGATGAAAAACTACCTGTACGTTTTATGTATAAAACGGTACCCGAACACTTAAATGATACCGGTTGGCGCATGTTTACCGGTTACGAAACCGAAGAGTTCCTGACCGATGAACAGCTAAATTTGATCCCTGTACCTTTGGAAAAAATTTGCCAGTTGGACCCTGCCCTACCCGAACTGGTGCAGTATAACGCCGGAACTGTGTGGGAACGCACTCCCGACTCGACTGAATGGCAACAAGTGTACGACTTTACTATTCCCGCACCGCGAACCGATGTTAAAATCACTAATGATATTGAAGATTTTCTGTCATCCCGCGAACGCAGTTAAGGATTTTTCACCATGGAATTGTCTTCATTCAGCACCTATGTGCTGCACTTTATCGGTGTGATTATTGTGTTGGTCGGCCTGTCGATCAAACCAAAACTCAAGACGCTGGGCATTGCTCTGGCCGTCACCGGATTTTTACTCGGAACTTCACCCGTTTGGTATTCGGCAATCACCCAACCCAGTGATGAAGAAATGTATGAGGCATGGCAAGAGCAGCAACAACTTGAGCAGCAACGACGTCTGCTTGAGAGTGAATGATCCCCCGCGCTCAGCTCACTTAAGCCATCAGCATCTGCTGCTGTATAATGTGCTGCAATATCACTAGCGGATCACGTTCACAGCGTATCTCGGCGAATAGCGTCTGAGCCTGGGGAAAGTACCACTGCAGCATGTTTAACCATTGCTTGATGCGTCCATGAACATGACGCTCAGATACTTTATCAATCACCTGGCGGTGATAAGTCTCTAACATCGGTAAGAGCCGCTGCCAGGCATCAGCGTGGGACATGGCTGCAGCCTGGCCAGACAAGGTCTCTGCCAGGAAAGGGTTACTCAGTATACCGCGCCCCAGCATCACATCATCGCAGCCTGAAACATGTCGGCAGCGCTGATAATCTTCAGCATTCCAGACTTCACCATTAGCCACCAGATGCAGCGTCACCTGTTCACGGATACGCGCTATCCACTCCCAGTGTGCGGGCGGTTTATAACCTTCCAGTTTAGTTCTGGCATGTATCGTCAAGGTTGATGCACCGGCAGCTTCGATGGCCTGCGCATTTTCTATCGCCAAGGCTTTATCCACATAGCCCAGGCGCATTTTAGCCGTCACAGGAATACTGGCGGGAACCGTTCGACGTACCGCGGCAACGATCTCATGCAACAGATCAGGCTCGGTTAACAGCACCGCGCCCCCACGACTTTTATTCACCGTTTTGGCTGGACAACCAAAGTTCAGATCGATGCCAGGAGCACCCAACTCTGCCGCTTTGGCGGCATTATCAGCCATGAGTGACGGGTGATTACCGAGCAATTGCAAATACACAGGAACTCCCGAACGAGTGCAACCCTGTTGATGCAGCTCAGGAGCCATACGGTAAAAAACGGTGGAAGGCAGCAGTCTATCTGTCACCCGGATAAACTCGGTGACACATTGGTCTATGCCCGGTACAGAGGTGAGTAGATCGCGCAGCGTATAATCCAGCACGCCTTCCATGGGTGCCAGGTATAAACGGCTCATAGCACAGCGTTTGTCAAAGTGCTGCCAACCCTCTGCGCAGATCATCCTGCAGATCTTTAACCGACTCCAGACCCACGGAGAGACGGATCAGGTTATCGCGGATACCGGCCTGGGCTTTTTCGGCTGCCGTCATACGTCCATGCGTAGTCGTATCCGGATGGGTAATAGTGGTTTTAACATCGCCCAAATTACCGGTTATAGACACCACCTCAGTGGCATCAATAAAACGCCAGGCAGCATCACGATCACCGTCAACTTCAAAAGCCAGCACACCACCAAAGCCTTGCTGCTGACGACAGGCCAGCGCATGCTGTGGATGATCTGGTAAGCCGGAGTAATAGACTTTACGTATACCTGGCTGCTGCTGTAGCCAATGCGCCAGAGTTAGAGCACTTTCACTGTGCGCGCGCATGCGCAACGGCAGGGTTTCCAGCCCCTTCATAAATACCCAGGCATTAAACGGACTCATGCAACTGCCACCGGTACGGATAAATCCGAATACCTCTTCCATCTCTTTATCACGCCCAACCAACACACCACCAACACAGCGTCCTTGCCCGTCAAGGTACTTGGTGGCTGAATGCATCACCACATCCGCGCCCAGCGCTAATGGACGTTGCAATGCCGGAGTCAAAAAGCAGTTATCCACCACCAATAAGGCATTATGTACATGGGCAATTTCTGCCACCGCGGCTATATCCGTCAGTTCTGCCAGCGGGTTGGAAGGTGTCTCCAGAAACAGCAAGCGAGTCTCGGGTCGAATCGTTGTTTTCCAGGCGCTCAGGTCCGTCGGGTCGACAAAACTGGTCTGAATACCAGCACGACTGAAGTACTTATCGAACAGCGAAACAGTAGAACCAAATACGCTGCGTGAACAGACGACATGATCACCACATTTCAGCAAGGCCAACCCAAGACTCAGGATTGCCGCCATACCCGAGGCTGTAGCAACAGCACGCTCCCCGCCTTCCATCGCGGCAATACGCTGTTCAAAAGCACGCACCGTCGGGTTAGTAAAACGGGAATAAATATTGCCTGGCTCCTCACCACCGAAACGCGCGGCGGCTTCACGGGCACTGGAAAACACAAAGCTGGATGTGGTGAAGATGGGGTCTCCATGTTCACCTTCATCGGTTCGCCACTGACCGGCACGTACGGCGAGTGTATCCAGTGCGCAGTCTTGGCGAGAAAACTGGATACGCTCATTACGCTCAAATCCCTTAGACATTAACAGCTCCTCATTCTATTCGGGTGTGCAGATCGGCTGATGTATCACTGTCGATATCGGCATCAGGATCGGCGTTATTCAGCGGATTTTTGGCATCATCACTACGTTTTTGCTCAAGACGATCCAGATAGGCCCGGTCCACCGTACCTGTGACATACTGACCATCAAACACACAGGTATCGAAGGCTGTAATCGCTGGGTTCAACTGTGTAACACAGGATTTCAGGTCATCCAGGTCCTGATAAAGCATCCAGTCACAACCGATATAGTCTCCAACTTCTTTAGCCGTGCGCCCATGGGCAACCAATTCAGAAGCCGTGGGCATATCGATACCATAGACATTGGGAAAACGCACTTCGGGTGCCGCTGAGGCAAAATACACCTTGCGGGCTCCGGCATCACGCGCCATTTCAATGATCTGCTTGGAAGTTGTACCGCGCACAATTGAGTCGTCGACCAGCATCACCACCTTATCTTTAAATTCACTGGCGATGGGGTTCAACTTCTGACGCACCGATTTTTTGCGCTGAGTCTGTCCCGGCATAATAAAGGTGCGGCCAATATAGCGATTCTTGATAAAACCTTCACGAAAGGTAACACCCAGGGTATGGGCCATCTCCAAGGCTGACGTGCGGCTGGTATCCGGAATCGGAATGACCACATCGATATCGTGATTGGGCATCTCTTTCAGAACCTTTTCTGCCAGACGCACCCCCATCAGCATGCGGGATTCATGCACCGATACCCCATCAATAATGGAGTCAGGCCGTGCCAGGTATACATACTCAAACAAACACGGAGCCAGCATCTGCTGCTGCGTACACTGTTGCAGGTGCAAGCCACCATCACGATCAATAAAAATGGCTTCACCCGGAACAATATCGCGGACCTTTGCAAATCCGGAGGTATCCAAAGCAACACTCTCTGAGGCGACCATGTATTCAGCCTGACCATTCACTATACGCTGGCCATAGACCAACGGACGAATACCATGCGGATCACGGAATGCCAGCACGCCGTAGCCAGTAATAATCGCCACAACCGCATAGCCACCCTGACAACGCTGATGCACTTTGGCTACTGCCGCAAAAATATCCTCAGGCGAAGGGTTCAGTTTACCCAGTTGCTGCAACTCATGCGCAAACACATTGAGCAACACTTCAGAATCAGAAGTGGTATTGATGTGGCGCAGATCGGCACGAAAAATATCATCAGCCAGCTGCTCAGCATTGGTCAGATTGCCATTGTGTGCCAGCGCTATACCATAAGGAGAGTTAACATAAAAAGGCTGAGCTTCAGCCGAACTGGAGCTGCCAGCTGTCGGATAACGCACATGCCCTATGCCCAGGTTGCCCACCAGCCGCTTCATGTGGCGAGTCCGAAACACTTCGTTGACCAGGCCGTTATCCTTACGCATGAAAAAGCGATTTCCTTCAGATGTAACGATACCTGCCGCATCCTGCCCACGGTGCTGCAACACAGTCAAGGCATCAAAAAGAGTCTGGTTAACGTAGCTTCTGGCAAAAATGCCAACTATACCGCACATGAATTCAACCTCTGAGGTGATAATTTGTTAGGTTTACTGAATATCAGCTTCCTGCGCTCCAGATCATCTGTCCAACATCTCTGGCCATATCCCGTGACCAGGTTTCCATAACCAAAAAATGTGGAATCAACACGGAGTCATTCCACCAAGGATCCTGTGTAGCTGGGGTCATTTTCAACAACACCAGCATAATCACAACGACCAGACCGCCGCGCAAAGCCCCGAACCCCACGCCCAGAACGCGGTCAGTGGCAGAAAGGCCAGTTATTTTGACCAGCGAACTGATCAGACTGCCAATCAAATTACCAACGATCAACGTCGCGATAAACAAAATAAGAAATGCTACCAACTGGTGCACTGATGGAGCGGCATCAAAATAACCTGCAATGATCTCTGCCAGTACTTGATAAAATAGACGGCCGACAATAAAAGCAGCCACCCAAGTTATCAATGAGACAGCTTCGCGGATAAAACCGCGGCGTAAACTCATCACCGATGAAATGAGTACAATTGCCAAAATGACCCAATCTGCCCAGTTCATTATCAAGCGCCTTCAACCCAGCCTGTATTCATTGTTTGACTATTGCGTGGTAAACCGCACAATCATGCCTTCCAAACCATATTCCTGTTGCAGTAGCAGCTTCAGTTCTTCCAGGCGCCCACGTTGCATCTCCGGTCCGACAAAGACCCTAACCACATCTTCACCATGACGAATATAGACGCGGTATCCAGCATCGATAAGTCGCGCCCTCAGCTCACGGGCATTGGATTCCTGGCGAAAACTGGCTAACTGCAATGCCCAGGCTGCGGGAACCTGATCAGCATCCAGTGTCGGCGCTTCTTCAGCAGGATTTAGACTGGGACGCAACGCTTCCAGTGATTCAGTTATTTCGGCAACCGGTGCAGACACCACCGGAGTTTCTGTAACCGGTGCAACTGGAGTCTGTTCAATTTTGACAGGAGGCGGCATCTCAGTCTGCACCACCCGGGCCACTTCGGGAGCGGCTGGAATACGAGATTCTAACTTACGCTCTTCATAGCCCGCCGCATTGAAAACCAATGGAAAAAACGCAATACCTATTAACAGTAGAACCACGGCGCCAATCAAACGCTGTTTTAAATTATCCCTGATGTCCATCGCTCCACTCAACTGTTTTTAACGCATCCGTTACTGTAAAAAAAGAGCCAGCTATCACCAAACGCGATGCAGCGGTGAGTTGTGACGGCAACGCTGTCAGCGCTGTATCGACACTGCCATATTCTGCCATTGATGTAGAAGCGACACCAAGCTTGTTGAGTATCTGTTTCAGTTGAGCAGCACTGGCACCTCTGGGGTTACTCAGTGTAGCCAGGTGCCAGTGGTCAACAACTGGCAGCAGGGCTTCACAAACACTCAGCATATCTTTGTCAGCCAACATTCCCAATAACAGGTGCGTGGGTGACACGGCTTGCTGACTCAGCCTGCTCGCCAGATAGGTAGCCGCTTCCGCGTTATGCGCCACGTCCAGGATACAAGGGAAACCGGCCAAGCATGCAGTCTGCATTCGACCAGTTAATTGCGCATTGATCAGACCCGCTGACAGCTGTTGCTTGTCAATGGTAAAAGGCATCAACTGCAACACCTGCAATACAGCCGCCGCATTCTGTACAGGCAAACTTGGGCGCGGCAACAATGACAACACCTGGGTGTGCCCTGCCAGGTCCTGCCCCTGCCAGGTCCAGAGACTGTCCGCATCCAGGCTGTAATGGTAGGCCTGTCCGTTAGTTCGCAGATCAACAGACAGCTTGGCAGCATGCTTCAACAAGCTCGCAGGGGGATGCGGATCACCACACACAGCCAGACAACCTGCACGAAAAATACCTGCTTTTTCAAAACCTATCGATTCACGATCCGGCCCTAGCCAATCGGTATGATCCAGGGCAATGGTGGTTACCAGCGCGACATCCGCATCCACCAGATTCACCGAATCCAGTCGCCCACCCAACCCTATCTCCAGCAACAGCACATCCGGTACAGTGTCACTGAAAATGATCAGCGCGGCGAGAGTGCCATATTCAAAATAGGTCAGCGGCACCCCTTGGCGTGCCGCTTCCACCTGTACAAATGCCGCGCAGATCAACGCGTCGTCTACCGCTTGTCCACACAGGGTTATGCGTTCGTTGTAGCGCAGAAAATGCGGTGAAGTGTAAGTGCCGACCTTCAATCCCGCCTGTTGCAGGATCGACTCTAGCATACGAATACTGGTGCCTTTGCCATTAGTACCCGCCACAACAACCTTAAAGCTACCACTAAGATCGAGGGGTAACCGACCAGCAACTTGACGCATACGTTCAAGACCCAGTTCGATTTCGGCTGGATGACAGGCTTCAATATAGCTTAACCACTGATCCAGACTGGCATCAGTGGTGGGTTGTAGTTGTGACACGCCGACGCCCCGAATCAGAGTTCTGGCTTTTCAGCGACTGGCTGGTCAGCGTTAGCTGGTATCAGGCACGCGGTTGAAACACCGGTCAATTTACCCAGCAAAGAGGCCAGACGGGTGCGCATTTCACTGCGCTTAATGATCATATCCACCTGACCATGCTCCAACAGAAACTCACTGCGCTGAAACCCTTCAGGCAACTTTTCACGCACGGTCTGTTCGATCACTCGAGGACCGGCAAAACCGATCAGCGCATTAGGCTCAGCTATATTCAGATCACCCAACATCGCCAGACTTGCCGAAACTCCCCCATACACCGGATCGGTTAGCACTGAGATATAGGGCACACCAGCCTGACGCATTTTTTCCAATGCGGCACTGGTTTTAGCCATCTGCATCAGCGAAATCAGTGCTTCCTGCATACGTGCGCCGCCTGACGCGGAAAAGCAAATCAGTGGTATGCGCTCTTCCAATGCCAGATGAGCCGCACGAACGAAGCGCTCACCAACCACTGCGCCCATAGAGCCGCCCATAAAACGGAACTCAAAGGCCACAGCCACAACGGGTGAGCCTTCCAAAGTACCACGCATGGCGACCAGTGCATCGGTTTCGCCGGTGTCTTTTTCGGCAGCGGTCAGGCGGTCTTTGTACTTTTTCGAATCCCTGAACTTAAGACGATCAACCGGCAACACCTCTGCACCAATTTCAGCACGGTTATCGGGATCAAGGAACAGATCCAGACGACGTCGGGCACCAATGCGCATGTGGTGGTCACATTTCGGGCAGACGTTCAGATTTTTATCCAGTTCCGGCTTGTAAAGTACAGAATCACACTTGGGACACTTTTCCCACAGTCCTTCAGGCACACTGCTGTGTCTACGTTCTGTGCGTTTTACCAGAGAAGGAACAATTTTATCCAGCCAGCTACTCATCGTTAATCACATTTCCGGTTTTAAATTTGGTTTCAGGCATCCATGGCTGATCGCATTGCCGCAATCAACTGGCCAACCTGTTCAGGTATCTGTTCCGGTGTTTCGGCCAGCTCAGCAATCCGGTTAACCAGCACACTACCGACAATCACCCCATCTGACACGGAGGCTATGGCTTTTGCTGACTCAGGGTCACGAATACCGAAGCCCACTGCCAAGGGGATATCAGTCATACTTCTGACGTGATCTATTTTAGCAGCAACTTCACCAACATTCAGTGCCGCCGAGCCAGTTACACCCTTAACTGAAACATAATACAGATAACCGCTGCCCAAGGCGCAAATCTGGCGCAAACGTGCATCCGAGGTGGCTGGCGACATCAAATAGATGGTATCCAGCCCTTTTTCAGTAAACATACGACTGGTGTCATGCGATTCTTCGGGTGGCAGATCGACAGTTAATACACCATCCACACCGGCGGCGACCGCATGGTCAGCAAAATTCTCATAGCCTATGGCTTCAATCGGATTCAGATATCCCATCAGCACCACAGGTGTGTCAGTATCTGTTTTTCTGAATTCAGCCACCATGGCGATAACATCCAGCAAACGCACGCCATGCACCAGCGCACGCTCACAGGCTAACTGAATCACCGGACCATCGGCCATTGGATCTGAAAAAGGCACTCCCAGCTCAATAACATCAGCACCGGCTTTCACCAGGGCATGCATCAGCGGCAGGGTTACATCAGGATTCGGATCACCCGCTGTAACAAAAGGAATCAGCGCTTTGCGACCACTGGCACGCAAGTTTTCAAAACGTTTTTGTAATCGACTCATCGGTTTCCGGTATCCTGTCAGATCGTTATGCCATCCAGCTCGGCAACGGTATGAATATCCTTATCACCCCGGCCGGACAGATTAACAATAATGTTCTGATCCTTATCCAGGGTTTTGGCAAGCTTCATCGCATAAGCAATAGCATGACTGCTTTCCAAGGCGGGCATTATACCCTCAACCTGGGTCAGAGTGCGAAAAGCATCCAGTGCTTCCTTGTCATCTATTGCCACATATTCGGCACGGCCAGTATCTTTTAACCAGGCATGTTCAGGTCCCACGCCGGGATAATCCAGGCCTGCTGATACCGAATGGGTCGGTAAAATCTGACCGGCATCATCTTCCATCAGGTAAGTCCGCATTCCGTGCAACACACCCGGGCGACCATCGCTTAGCGGGGCTGCATGCTGACCGGTAGCCAGACCATGTCCGCCGGCCTCTACACCGATCATGCGTACTGAGGTATCTTCGATAAAGGGGTGAAACAGACCGATCGCATTCGATCCACCGCCAACACAGGCAATAATCACATCCGGCAGACGCCCGGTCTGATCCAGACACTGACTGCGCGCTTCGCGGCCAATAACGCATTGAAAATCACGCACCAGCTTAGGATAGGGGTGCGGTCCCGCGGCCGTGCCGATGATGTAGAAGGTGTTATCTACATTGGTGACCCAATCACGCATCGCCTCATTCATGGCATCTTTCAGGGTACGTGTACCGGATGTTACCGGAATCACTTCAGCTCCCAACAGGCGCATACGGTAGACATTCAGCGCCTGACGCTTGATATCATCGGCGCCCATATAGACTTTACATTCCAGACCAAGACGCGCCGCAACCGTGGCGGAAGCAACCCCGTGCTGTCCGGCTCCGGTTTCGGCAATCACCCGTGGCTTACCCATAAATTTGGCCAGCAACGCCTGGCCTATGGTGTTATTCACCTTGTGCGCGCCGGTATGGTTCAAATCTTCGCGCTTCAGATAGATCTGTGCACCACCGACTTCACGGGAAAGGCGTTCAGCGTGATACAGGGGTGATGGGCGGCCAACATAATGGGCCAGATCCCGATCAAATTCGGCTTTAAATGCCGGATCAGCCCATAACTTTTCATACACCCCTTCCAGCTCTTCCAGAGCGCCAATCAGAGTTTCCGACACAAAACGCCCCCCGTAAGGGCCAAAGTGTCCACGAGCATCAGGGTAGGTCTGCTTTGCAGACTGATCAGTTTGAATTGACACGGTTCACCTCATTAATAAAGCGTCTGATTTTTTCGCTATCTTTAATACCCTTGGTTGCTTCAACACCACCACTCACATCCACCGCTAGTGGTCTAACTTGCGCAATCGCAGTCGCCACATTATCTGGCTGCAACCCACCTGCCAGCACTATGCGCTGTTGCAGTTCGGCAGGAATACGCTGCCAATCAAAGGTCATCCCGGTCCCACCAGGTTGCCCTGGCACATAAGCATCCAGCAGAATACCTCTGGCACTGGGATAACGCGCCATTTCAGCCGCTATGTCAGTATCGTTCCTGACACGCAGTGCTTTGATATAAGGTCGGTTGAAGCTTTCACAAAATACCGGATCTTCGTCGCCATGGAACTGCAGCAAATCGATACCAGTCAGGGTCAGGACTTTGTCTATTTCTGTACGCTCCGCGTCTACAAACAGAGCAGTCGATGTTACGAAAGCCGGTAGCTGCGCTACGATTCCAGCCGCTTGTTCGGCTGATATATTGCGAGGGCTGGGCGAATAAAATACAAAACCCAATGCATCAGCACCCAGGGATGCAGCACAGCAGGCATCTTCCAGCCGAGTAATACCGCAAATTTTAATTCGTGTTCGCATACCCACCCCAAGCAATCACCGAGCTCACTATGATAACAGAGCCGAGTTGCGGCGTCAGTCTGCTGGAGACAGGAAAAAAGGTCCTGGTACGGCTTTAGGTAAAGAAAATTCTGTCGCGTAGTCTACATCCACAAAATACAACCCAAAGGGTGATGCCGTCACCCCACCCTGACGACGATCACGGGCATTCAACACGTCCCTTGCCCAGCCTACCGGCGCCTCCCCAGCACCAATTTTCATCAAAACCCCGGCAATATTACGCACCATATGGTGTAAAAACGCATTTGCCTTAATATCGATAACCAACAACTGCCCTTGTCGATATACTTTCAGATGCTGCACCTGACGCACCGGATTCCTTGCCTGGCAGGCAACCGCCCGGTACGAAGTAAAATCATGCTCACCTATCAGCGCCTCAGCCGCTTGCTGCATTTTAACCTCATCCAGTACTTTCCAGGTCCAGGTGATGCCTTTTGCTAGCACACCAGGCTTAACCGCTGCAGAATAAATAATATAGCGGTAACGCCTTGCCTGTGCCGAGAAACGTGCATGGAAATCCGTGCTGACAGGTTTAACCCAAAGCAACGCGATATCCTCAGGTAAATAGGTATTTCCACCCATCAACCATGCGCGCTCAGGTCGCTGTACCTGTGCATCAAAATGGATCACCTGATAACAGGCACTGACACCGGCATCCGTGCGTCCGGCACAGATCACGTCGACAGGATGATCTGCCACCCGGGACAAAGCACCCTCCACTCTTCCCTGGATACAGGGTACGAGATCATGACGTTGTTTTTGCCAACCATGGTAAGCCGCACCAGAATACTCTACAGCGGCAGCATAACGATAAGGGGCGACATTTGTCGCCCCTGATAAAGGTGGATTTTCCAGCATTCAATCAATATCTCAACTCAGACTATCCAGCAATTTCTGTGCTTCTTCTTTTTGCTTGTCGTTACCTTCACCGAGAATTTCACCCAGGATTTCACGTGCGCCCTCGGCATCGTCCATCTCCAGATAAGCTCGCGCCAGATCCAGCTTGGTTTCATTCTCATCCGCACCATCAAGTAGATTGAGACCATCAAGCATATCGATCGCTTCATCGGTAGACTGAGATTCTTCCAGAGCAATATCCTCATCTGTACTGCTCAGCATATCCTCAAGTTCAGCATCCAGCCCCGTTTCCAGATCATGAGCAATGTTGGCTGTTAACTCATCCTCAACCACTTCACCTGGCTTTTTGACTTCCGAGGAGGCCGCATCCGTTTCAACTTCTTCAATTTCCATGGATCCCAGCAGAGAGTCAAGATCGTCATCGGCTGTAGACTCAGGCTGGTCGCTTGCCTCAACTGCATCAGCAGCTTCAGGTTCGTTCAAAATAAAGTCGAGTTCATCACTATCATCTCGGACAGGCGCCTCAGGTTCATCTTGCTCTTCATCTGTAGCAACTTCGTCACTCATCAGCAGATCATCAAGAGAGCCTAAGTCATCATTGTTATCATCGTCAGAAGGCTCAACACTGTCAGTTCGCACGTCAGGTTCTTCATAGTTAAGCAGATCATCCAACAGTTCATCTTCATCGCCTTGTTCTACAAGTGATTCAGTTTCAGCTTCGGGTTTGGCTTCAGGTTCTTCTGTAGCAGGCTCATCACCCAGTTCAGTTTCACCCAGCAGATCATCAAAGTCATTTTCAGCCGACAGATCATACTCTTCATCGACAACGCGCGTGTCATCGTCTTCATTCAGTTCTAGATCCAGGTCCAGATCCAGGTCCAGATCCGAGAAATCATCCGTCGCATCATCTATTACAGGAGACGCGTCCTCTTCGACTTTCTCAGCTTCTGACTCAGGTCTATCTGCTTGTTTTTCTTCTGCCACCACAGCCGTTGCTGCCGTACCGGCCGCCAGAGCTACTGCTCCCGCATCCCCTGTCGCTGCTCCCTCTGGCGCCGTAAACATTGGCTTAGGCGTCTTATCACGGCGCCGCCTTGACAGAAACAACGCAACCAGAGCGGCTACCAGAGCGGCGGCCAGACCACCTACAACTGGCAAACTTGTCAGCTTATCCGCCAACCCTTCAGACGGCGGCTCTGGCTCAACAGTCTGCAAAGCGGCAATCTGCTGTTCCTTGAGTTCCAGCATACGCTGCATCAATACCAACTGCTCCTGGATTGCATCCAGTCTTTCATTCAGATCGCGATTTTCTCGTTCAATTTTGTCTACCGTCTCCTGCGTAACCATCAGGCGACTATCCAGATCTTCACTGCGCTGCAACAAGCCATCAGCAACTTCTGAACTGAGCACGGCCTCTTCACGTGACGCCATATCACCGGCAACCGGAGACTCTTCTTCCGTATCGACGTCATCCGCTTCCGGCGTGACTATACGCAGCTCTGCATCCGCAAGCGCCTCAGCCGTTTCAGTTGAGGCTTCTGCATCAGTAGCCTCCGCTTCAGATTCAGCTTCACTCTCAACCGGGGCTTCTACAACGTCCTCTGCAGTGACCTCGTCCGTTTCTGGCTCTGGCGCCGGTGTTGGCTGAGGTGTAGCTGGCTGATTCCGCCCTTGCCGCCAAGCCTCAGTCTGGCGAGCTACCTCGGCGGTAGCCTCAGCAGGAGAAAGTGCGCGAATGAGCTCAACCGAAGGAATATCCATAACCGTTCCGGCACGCATTACATTAATGTTAGCGGTTGGGAAGGTTTGCGGGTTATGGCGCTGTAAGGCTACCATCATCTGTTGTGGTGTAATGGAGCTATCTGGGCGGTAACGATTTGCAAGCACCCACAGGGTATCGTTGGCACCCACATGGATCTGATTAGCGGTAGTCGGTAGCGTACGGGGTGCTGCTGACGATCTGACTGGCGTGGAAGGGGCAACGGCGGCTGGAGCTGAAGAAACGGCCGGCTGCATCTGCCCTTGCACAGGCGCAGGATCAAATAAGGGTGGATCAAGCAGTACCGTGTATTCTCTGACCAGGCGACCGTTTGGCCAATTCACTTCAACCAAAAAATTGAGGAAAGGCTCTCTGACTGGCTCAGTCGAAGTCATCCGGATGACACCTGCCCCATCAGGGGCGACCTGGACCTGGAAGCGAACATCATTAAGAAAACGAGACTTGCTGAGACCGGCAATGGAAAACTCATCTGCATCAGCCATACGTGGTTGAATCTGCAAGGGAGAGAGGTCCCTCACCTGCATCAGCCGAATCTCTGCATTAAGTGGCTCATTCAGCGCCGAGCTTATATTTATCTCACCGAGCCCCAGGGCATTTGCATTAGGTACTCCAAGCACCCCGGCTATCGCGAGGCTTAAGGCAAGTTTACGCAGCATCTGTTTTCCCTCTTGATCCGCAACCTTACTGATTGTTCCAGCAAAACAGGAAGTTGCTTATCCAAAATAAGTATACCAAGTATTATGTATAACCCCTTCAATGGTCAAGCTGAGTAAACACCTGCTCGGCAATCTGTATCGCATTGAGAGCACCGCCTTTGCGCATACTATCTGTAACGGCGAACAGCATCACTCCACAATTATTATCCGGCTCGGTTCTCAGTCGCGACACAAATACCTCGTCCTTGCCTGCAGCATCGGCTACTGCAGAGCATATCTGATCAGCAATGCAGCTCACTCCCGGCGCTTGACTCAACAGAGATTGTGCCTCATTTAAATCTACAGGAAATTGACACTCCGCATGTAAAACGACATTTTGTCCATAAAAAAGTGGTAACTGCAGACTGCTAACCGCAACTTCCAACTGCTCATCATCAAGCACCCGACGCAATTGAGTGCTGATTTGTGTTTCACTATCTGTGGCACCGGATGCCGTCACCTGGCCAGTCAGCGGTAACAGGTTAAAGGCAATCTGCTGACCAAAGAAATCCGCTTCAGCATCCCGACCATTCAGCAGCTTTGCCGTTTCTGACGCCAGGGCTTCAACACCTTTTTTACCCGCCTCGGCCACGGAGCTCAGACTAATGATATTCAGGCGCAAGAGTTTGAAGCGCTGATGTAACGAGGCTAACACAGCGGCGGCGGCCACCACTGCAGGTAGAGGAGAAACATAGTAGCCACTGCGACCAGAGCCGATTAACTCTGAGTTGACCTCGGGAACAATACAGGCGGCCGTTTGTGCAACATCAATGTCTGGACAAAGATCTATCACACAGACGTTCGCAGACAACTGACTGACTGAAAATTGCTCAGGCAAGGCATCTGGTTGGCAATTAAATACCAGTTCCACACCTGAGAAGTCAGCTGTGTCGGCCGAAACCACACGGGTGGCATGCCCCGAAAACATTACGCTGCGACCCGTAACCTCGCCAGGATCGGTAAGTACCAGACGCGCGACGGGGAAGGCCCGACTTTCAAGAATTTCAAGCAGGTTCTCACCCAACAGGGTAGAGACACCGGTTACCGCAACAACAACTGACATAAACGCACTCATCTCCGGTTAAAACGCACAGCATGACCTTAACCTGTCATCTGAAACAAAACAGCCCGACAGACCTTGCGGCGCCGGGCTGGATATCATACCTGAAAAGCTTACTGATGCTGCATCAGAATTCTCAGCATACGACGCAACGGCTCGGCTGCACCCCAGAGCAACTGATCACCGACGCTGAAGGCATTCAGATAATCCGGGCCCATTCTCATCTTACGCAGGCGACCAACAGGTACACTCAGGGTACCAGTCACCTGGGTAGGACTGAGCTCACGCATAGTCACTTCACGCTCATTTGGTACCAGTTTAACCCAATCATTCGCCGAAGCGATGATGGATTCAATCTCATCCAGGGGTACATCCTGCTTCAGCTTGATAGTAAAGGCCTGACTATGACAACGCATCGCACCGATACGCACACAGGTACCATCGATGGCAATCGGGTTATCTGAACAGCCCAGGATTTTATTGGTCTCAACAAAACCTTTCCACTCTTCTTTGCTCTGCCCGGCTTCAACAGCCTTATCGATCCAGGGAATCAACGAGCCTGCCAAAGGCACACCAAAATTATCGGTTTTAAAAGCATCGCTACGCATCGCTTCGACAACCTTACGATCAATATCCAGAATGGCAGACGCTGGATCAGCCAACTCGCTACTCACCGAAGACTCAATCTGCCCCATCTGACTGATTAGCTCACGCATATTCTGTGCGCCAGCGCCAGACGCCGCCTGATAAGTCATGGAGCTGACCCATTCAACCAGGTTTTCGCGAAACAGTCCGCCTAACCCCATCAACATCAGCGAAACCGTGCAGTTACCACCGACATAGGTTTTAATGCCTTTGGTCAGCCCTTGCTCTATGACGTTCTGATTAACCGGATCAAGCACGATGATACTGTCATCGGCCATACGTAACGTAGAGGCGGCATCTATCCAGTAGCCTTTCCAGCCAGCCTCACGCAGCTTGGCATAGACTTCAGTGGTGTAATCCCCCCCCTGGCAGGAGATGATCGCATCCATCTGCTGCAACTCGGTAATATCACGGGCATCTTTGAGTGCAGGAATGCTTTTGCCGATATCCGGTCCAGGCTTTCCAGCCTGGGATGTGGTGAAGAACACCGGCTCAGCGATATGATCGAAATCCCGCTCTTCCTGCATTCTTTGCATCAGTACTGAACCGACCATACCACGCCAGCCAACAAACCCTACACGTCTCATTCGTGCCCCCAAATATCATATAAATTAAAAAACAACAGAATAACCGAAGATGTCAGTTAAGACGCCTCCCTTCTCGCAACGCTCTGATCAGCTGAGTGCAGCCACTACGGCGTCACCCATCTCGGAGGTACTTACTCGCGTCATACCTTCTGAAATAATGTCAGCGGTACGCAACGACTGATCCAGCACCTGACTGACAGCCGCTTCGATCTTATCGGCTGCCGCGGCTGAATCAAGAGAGTAACGTAACATCATAGCGGCTGAGAGAATGGTTGCCAACGGGTTTGCGATACCCTGACCGGCAATATCCGGTGCAGAACCGTGGCAAGGCTCATACATACCCTTGTTGTTGGCATCCAAAGAAGCCGATGGCAGCATACCGATGGAACCAGTCAGCATCGCCGCCGCATCCGACAGAATATCGCCGAACATATTACCAGTAACCACAACATCGAACTGTTTAGGTGCACGCACTAATTGCATGGCGGCATTATCAACATACATATGGCTAAGCTCTACGTCCGGATAGTCGACCGCCAGCTCGTTCATCACCTCACGCCAGAGCACGGTAACTTCCAGCACATTGGCTTTATCAACGGAACAGAGCTTTTTATTACGGGCACGAGCCGCTTCAAAGGCTACACGGCCGATGCGACGTATTTCATTTTCGTCATACACATAGGTGTTATAGCCTTCGCGCACGCCATTTTCCTTGGTACGATAGCCTCGCGGCTGACCAAAATAAATACCGCCAGTCAGTTCACGTACAATCAGAATATCCAGACCCGAAACCACTTCAGGCTTCAGCGTGGACGCATGTGCCAATTGCGGATACAGAATGGCCGGGCGTAGATTACCAAACAAGCCTAACTGAGCACGGATACCTAACAAGCCTTTCTCAGGACGTATCTGGAAGTCCGGATTGGTATCCCACTGAGGCCCACCAACAGCCCCCAGCAAAATAGCATCGGCCTCACGAGCAGCCGTCAGTGTGTCTTCTGGCAAGGGCAAACCAGTCGCATCGATTGCCGCACCACCCACCAGCGCCTCAGTTAACACCAACCCTAAAGAAAGCTGTTCATTAACCTTCTCTAATACTTTACGAGCTTCAGCAACAATCTCTGGACCTATACCATCACCTGGCAAAATCAATATTTTTTTTGTCATTTAACAATACCTTGAATCAATTAATTACTAGGTTAGCAGAACAGCCAGGGTGCCGATTCACGACGCTTTTTCTCATAGGATGCGATGGCGTCACCCTGCTCTAGCGTCAAACCTATATCATCCAGACCATTCAACAAGCAGTGTTTACGAAACGCATCTATATCAAAGGATAATGCCTCACCATTAGGCTTGATGACCCGCTGGTTTTCCAGATCTATCTCCAGTTGATATCCCTGGTTGGCTGCCACTTCATCAAACAGCTCATCAATAAGTGATTCTTCAAGAATTATCGGTAACAGTCCGTTTTTAAAGCTGTTATTGAAGAAGATATCAGCATAGCTTGGTGCAATAATCGCCCGTATCCCAAAGTCTTCCAGCGCCCAGGGCGCGTGCTCACGACTGGAACCACAGCCAAAGTTTTTTCGCGCCAGCAAAATGCTGCAGCCCTGATAACGAGGTTTATTTAACACAAAATCCGGATTCAACGGACGCTGGCTGCAATCCTGATCTGGCTGCCCTTCATCCAGGTAGCGTAGCTCATCAAACAGATTCGGGCCAAAGCCAGAGCGTTTGATAGATTTCAGAAATTGTTTAGGAATAATCATATCCGTATCGACATTGGCACGATCAAGCGGAGCCACGATACCCTGATGTACAGTAAATTTTCTCATTATCTCTCTCCTGATCAGGCACTGATGAATTCACGGATATCAACAAAATGGCCGGCTATCGCGGCCGCCGCAGCCATGGCAGGACTCACCAGATGGGTCCGCCCCCCGAAGCCCTGACGGCCTTCAAAATTACGGTTGGAGGTTGACGCACAATGCTCACCGGCACCCAACTTGTCTGGGTTCATTGCCAGACACATGGAACACCCTGGCTCTCGCCACTCTAATCCCGCCTCAATAAATACCTGGTCCAAACCCTCTTGCTCAGCCTGCAATTTCACCAGACCGGAACCGGGAACGACCAGTGCCTGTTTCAGAGTTGCAGCGACCTTTTTGCCCTTGACCACCGCAGCGGCTTCACGCAGATCTTCAATACGCGAGTTGGTACAAGAACCGATAAATACCCGATCCAATTGAATATCGGTAATTTTTTGATTGGCCTTCAAGCCCATGTAGTGCAAGGCACGTTCAGTGCCTTCGCGCTTAACTGGATCGCTCATACTGGCGGGATCCGGCACCAAGGCACGCACAGAGGCCACCATCTCTGGTGAGGTCCCCCAGGTAACCTGCGGCTCAATATCAGCCGCCTGAATTTCGACTATCTGATCAAACTCAGCATCCGCATCAGACACCAGATTACGCCAGGCCTCAACGGCCATCGGCCAATGCGCGTCTTTGGGTGCAAACGGTCGGCCTTTAATATAATCCACAGTAATGTCATCGACCGCGATCAAACCCACTCGCGCGCCCGCTTCAATGGCCATGTTACAGATAGTCATGCGACCTTCCATGGAGATACCACGAATCGCCTCACCACCAAACTCTATCGCGTAGCCTGTACCACCCGCGGTGCCGATAACACCAATAATATGCAACACCACATCTTTAGCGGTGACGCCCTGGCCCAAACGGCCATTGACACGCACCAGCATATTTTTCATTTTTTTAGCAATCAGACACTGAGTGGCTAATACATGCTCAACTTCGGAAGTGCCTATGCCATGTGCCAAGGCTGCAAAAGCACCGTGCGTTGCAGTGTGTGAATCCCCACAGACCACAGTCATACCTGGCAGGGTTGCGCCCTGCTCCGGCCCGACTACATGCACGATACCCTGTCTCGGATCGTTCATTTTAAATTCGGTAATGCCAAAACTGTCACAGTTCTCATCCAGGGTTTTCACCTGAATACGTGAAATAGGATCTACAATAGACTCCACCCCTCCTGAGCGATCAGTTGTCTGGACGTTATGATCTGGTGTTGCCAAATTGGTATCGAGGCGCCAGGGTTTACGCCCAGCCAGACGCAAACCTTCAAATGCCTGAGGTGAGGTCACCTCATGCAGCAAGTGACGGTCGATATACAACAAGGCGCTACCATCCGTATTTTCACTTACGAGGTGGTCGTCCCACAATTTGTCATACAGGGTTTTGCCAGTCATAGCGTTAATCTCCGGACAGGTTTTTTATCTAATAGACAGCATGGTAAAAGAGTCCAACACAATAAACAAATTCATATTTTTTATTCATTCCATTCCAAAAAGGAATACAATGATTTTTTTCAGCCTTGAGTAAGCCACTATGGACACCCACAGCCTGAAGGCTTTTGTTATGGTAGCCGAAGCAGGTTCTTTTTCAGAAGCCGCTGATCGTCTGTTTCTGACCCAGTCGGCCATCAGCAAACGTATCGCCTTGCTGGAACAGCAACTACACTGTCGCCTGTTTGACCGAATAGGACGGCATATCAGCCTGACTGAAGCCGGCCGGCAACTCCTCCCCAAGGCCCATGAAATTCTCATGGCGCTTAAGGATGCTGAAACACTGGTCAGCAATCTGACCCTACAGGTAGCCGGCCGCCTCTCATTTGCGGCTAGCCATCATATCAGCTTGCACCGCTTGCCTCCGCTACTAAAAGCCTTCACCCGGCAGTTTCCGCTGGTCGAGTTAGACTTACGCTTTGATGAATCTGAAATCGCCTATGAGAGCGTATTGAAAGGTGATATCGAGCTGGCACTGATTACCCTGGCCCCAAAAGCCGATCCGCGCATCTGTAGCGTACAAATCTGGGATGATCGACTTTTTTATGTGGTATCAGCACAACATCCGCTGGCGGATAAACCCTCCGTCACCCTGGCTGAGTTAAATACCTACAGTGGCCTGTTGCCACGCCCGGATACCTTTACCCATCAACTGGTTCGTCAGCAGATGTCAGCCTGGCAATTGGAGCCTAACCTGGGGATGAGTACCAATTATCTGGATACGATCAAAATGATGGTATCCATCGGACTCGGCTGGAGCCTGCTGCCGGAAACCATGATAGACAGCCAGTTAAAACGTCTGGATCTGGAAGCCGAACCGGTTCACCGGCCGCTGGGCTATATCTATCATCGCGACCGTACGCTCTCTAACGCAGCACAGCAGATGGTAGCTCTACTCAGACTGTGTGCTGACACACATTAGCTTGAGATTGATTACTTCATAATACACCGTAGCTGTTTCATAATAGAGGCTGGGTGTATTACTATCACCCTTCAAAACACCGCCAGGCAGATGGAGCCTTTTGTGACAGACGACCTGCAAGCAACGATCCGGCGCTGGCTTAAGCTGTACCCGACCCAAGTGGAAGGTACTGAACTGCCCGACTGGACTGAGCTGATGCAACAACTTCAGCAGACCGGCTGGCAACACCTTCCGGAGCAACATGCGGAGCTTCTTGCCGTAATGACGCAGGAGTCTGTTGAATTTACCCGTTTTGCTGGTCACCTGGTCTCTCAAAGCCAACAGGGCACTCCCCCTGAACTGGCCAGTTTTTTCACCGATTTTCACCAGCACATCAGCCGACTGACCGAAGACTGGGTCGTCAAACGCTGGCAACTGCCAGAACAGTTGGGAGCTTTGCTGCGCACCCACAGTTTTAATGATGAGCAATTTATAGACCACCCCTGGATGAAGGGGATGCGCAGTCTTCTGGAAGCCTCAGCGACAGAGCTGCCGTTCAATCAACAAAAGGCCCTGCGTGAATCAAGTCACCTTATCAACGCACACCAGCAAGCTCTGCAACACTATTCAGCACATTATGCCCAGATCAACACCCGCGCACTAAACCGCCTGTCAGAGCAGATCGAAGCCAAAAATGAGGTTATCAGCAACCTGAAGACGCTACACCACCTCTGGGTAGAGGCTTATGAAGCCAGCTATGCAGAGCAACTGGCGACAGACGACTACCAACTGGCCCATGGCCGTATCAGCAACACGCTGATGCAGCTTCGACTGTGGTTTCAGGAACAACGCAACCAGCAACTGAAACTCTATGGCATTGCCACGGAAGCCTCACTAAACCTGGCGTTTGAGAAGATACATCGACTGAGTAAACAACTTCGGTACCTGGAACGTTCACAGGCTGAGTCCAGCGGACTCCGGGATGAGTTAGATCAGCTTAAAAATGCTATCGATACCCTGCAGAGAGAGCGCCGATGAGCCGCATCAAGCTGGATCCAAAACAGCTGAAACAAGAAATCATCAGCTTTAATCAGCAATTAATAGACAGCTACCAACTGCTAAAGCGTATGCCGCCGGTTGAAACCGGACAGACTCCCTGTGAGACAATCTTTCAACTGGACAAAGTACGGCTGAACTATTACCAGCCTGCAACTGTGCAGCCCAACCTGCCCCCCATAGTCATTTGCTACGCCCTGGTAAACCGGCCTTACATGATTGACCTGACACCGGAACGATCCATGCTGCAAAAACTATTACAACGCGGTGTGGGTGTCTACCTGGTCGATTGGGGGTATCCCGACGCATCAGACCGGTTTCTGGATCTGGATGATTATATTAACCACTACCTAGACCAGTGTATCGATGCGGCCAGCCAGCATGCCAGTCAGGAGCGCATTAACCTGATGGGAATTTGCCAGGGTGGCACGTTTAGCCTCTGCTACACAGCCTTGCACCCAGACAAGATTGCACGGTTAATCACCCTGGTAACTCCGGTTGATTTTGCTACCGACGACTTCACTCTGAGTAAACTGGCCCGGCATGTGGATGCCGATCTGGCCGTAAGCACCTACGGTAATATTCCCGGTGCCCTGCTGAATGAAACCTACAACTCACTCATGCCGATGCGGCTGGGACTGCAAAAAAACCTGGACTTGCCGGTGACACTCAGTGATGAAGCCAGCGCACGGGCTTTTCTGAGTATGGAGAAATGGATTTACGACAGTCCGGACCAGGCAGGGGCTGCTTTCAGTGAATTCATCAAGGATTTTTTTCAGCAGAACAAACTAGTCAACAACAACCTTAAGATCGGTAATCAGCCCGTTGATTTAAGTCGCATCACCCAGCCGCTGCTGAATATTTATGCCAGCCATGATCACTTGGTGCCACCCTCATCATCAAAAGCGCTCAAAGGCAAAACCAACAGTCAGCTATACCGGGAAAAAGAGATAAAAACAGGCCATATAGGCCTGTTTGTCAGTAGTCGAACCGGCAGCCAGCTGGTAGATGCGATCAGCAACTGGCTGCAATCTGATTTGGACCATAGGCTTAACGAGTCTTAGGCTCATCCCGACGACTCGCCGTACTGCGGGACGACTTATCCGTTTCAGTTGTACTAGCATCTGGTCTTTTCGGGTTTTGCATCGGTGTTCCATCGGGATTAACACCCGGACTGAACATTTTCCACATAGCCAGATTTTGGTCTGCAATTCGATTCATCATAGTCAGCGGATTTGCGGCACCTATCATATTCTGCATCTGGTCACGAATCAGATCCTGATGCTCCAGAAAAGCGCCAATACTCTGCTCCAGATACTGACTCATCATCCCCTGCATGCTATCACCGTAGAAACGGATCAATTGCTGCAGCACCTGATTTGTTAACAGGGTGCCATGCCCTTCAGCTTCCTGTTCACTGATAATCTGCATTAAAATATTACGGGTCAAATCCTGGCCTGACTTGGAGTCCAGCACTTGAAAAGGCTCCGAGTTGAGCACTAACTCTTTAACATCCTCCAAGGTCACGTAGCAACTGCGTGAAGTGTCGTACAAGCGACGGTTAGTATACTTTCTAAGAATACGCACACCATTAGTTTTCTGTTTTGTGCTCATTAATCTTTCATTCCTCAGATCCGTCTTTATTTTTAGAACGCGTATATTGGTTCATCAAGCTGAACATCAGCTTTTGAAACCCATCAACCGTTCCCATACCGGAAGTCATGAACGGCTTGAACAGGGTCATTGGGTCATAACCTTCGACCCCCTGTTGCATGCGTTCGCGAATGGTGTCAATCATCTCATCATGAAGAGAGGATACATCCGGAAGCCCCAGGCTTTCACGGAGTTCCTGCGGTGTCATTTCAACATCAATACTGAACTTCATGGCTAACCTCTATGGATGATTGGCAGGTGTTGACTGCCCCTAGGATATAACAACTGCCCAATGCTAATCCAGCCGCTTGACCTTCTCGGGAAATATCCAGCCCAGAGCCATGACTATAGCCAGCATGCTAATCAGTGCCGCCGCCAGAAAAGTACCCTGGCCGCCCCACGCATCCCAGAATACTCCAGACAGCATCGCCCCTGCGGCTCCACCCGCACCAAAACCGGCGCTGGCAAACAACGCTTGCCCCCGTCCCTGTGTAGCAGGGCTAAAATAATGGTAGACCAACGCAATGCCAACCGCATGCAAACTCCCAAAACTGGCGGCATGTAGCAGTTGAGCGAACCACAAGACGCCAGACTGATCAGGGTAAAATGCAATCAACATCCAGCGTAGTGAACAGAGCAACAAGCTCAACAGCATAATGTGACGCAGGGTAAAGCGCTGAAAAAGTCGCGGGATCAACATGAATAAAAGAACTTCAGCGATCACCCCCACCGCCCATAGCTGGCCAATTCTGCCACGACTGTATCCCAGATCCTGCAGCATAACACTGTAGAAGGTGTAGTAAGGCCCATGACTGAACTGTACCAGGAAAAAAATCAGCAAGAACACCATCACCTGAGGTGTTTTCACGATACTCCACAAACTGCGATCATCTTGTCGTCGAGTGGATTCTACAAGTGGAGCAGTAATCAGCAGGGTATTGAGCCAGATCAGAATCATCAGCATCAGTGCGACCATGGGTAACCAGCGAATGTCCACCCGATCCAGTATCACCCCCGTGCCAACAACCGCCAGAATAAAGCCGACAGAGCCCCATAAACGTATCTGGCTGTAACGATCACGAGACGCTGCCAGGTGCTGCAGTGTCAACACTTCGAACTGCGGCAACACTGCATTCCAGAAAAAGCTGAACAGCAGCATGACCACCCCAATACCCAAAGCAGAAGTCTGCCAGAAAATAGCAATGAAAATTACCCAGGTTAAAAAAGCCCCGTAACGCACCACCCGGATTCGATGACCGCTTTTATCGGCGATCCATCCCCAAATATTCGGTGCGACAACTCGGGACAGGTGCAACATAGCCATCAACAGCCCAATAGTCTGGGAAGTCAAACTGAAGGATTGCAGGTAGAGGCTCCAGTAGGGTACTAGCGTGCCCAATAAAGCAAAATAGAACAAATAAAAACCGGAAAGCCGAAAGTAAGGTAATGACTGGCTCATACATGCTTTCCTGAGCAATGTGAGTTATCACTCTTAGTAATCAATAACATAAAATAAAATCTAAAAAATATTTTCATATATACAACAATAAGTTATGAATGAATAAAGGAATTCATTCCTCGCATTCTAATATCTTTAACCTCAGGCAACTTGCAGTTTGGGCGCTGATTTGCCACGCTGAAATAGTAACAACCTAAGATGAGGATAATACAGCACTTCTGAGCGTGATCGGATATCACACCAAAAAAAGCAAAAGAGGAACAAATGATGACCCTGAAAAACATACTGAGTACCGCTGTTGCGGGTGTATTAATGACCGGCGTGGTGGGTTTCAGTACAGCAGCTGAAGCCGCTAACTGGCGCTATGCTCACGAAGAATTTGAAGGTGATGTGCAAGATGTCTTTGCATACAAATTCAAGGAATATATAGAAGAGAATTCTGACAATACCGTTCAAGTTTTCCGTTTTGGCGAACTGGGTGAGTCAGATGACATCATGGAACAGACTCAAATGGGTATACTGCAGTTTGTCAATCAGTCTCCCGGATTCACAGGCTCTTTGATCCCTGAAGCACAAATCTTCTTCATTCCTTACCTCTTGCCTGTCAATGATGAAGATATCGTCGACTTCTTCCGCACCAGCGCAGCCATCAATGAAATGTTTCCTGAACTCTATGCTGAGCAGGGCCTGGAGCTGTTGAAGATGTACCCGGAAGGTGAAATGGTAGTCACTGCTGACACCCCCGTCCGCACACCTGAAGACTTTCACGGCAAAAATATCCGTACCATGACCAACCCACTGCTCTCCGAGACCTATCGTGCATTTGGTGCAACACCGACACCCCTGCCGTGGGGCGAAGTCTATGGCGGCCTGCAAACCAACATTATCCAGGGTCAGGAAAACCCGATTTTCTGGATTCAGTCCGGCGGTCTGTATGAGGTGTCCCCTAACCTGATCTTTACCGGTCATGGCCAGTTCACCACAGCACTGATGGCCAATCAGGACTTCTTCAATGGTTTGTCTGCTGAAGATCAACAGCTGGTCCGTGATGCCTCTGAGCATGCCTTTGACCACATTACTGAATATGTCCCAGGCCTGAGTGAAGAGATGCTGGATAAAATCCTTGAAGCCAGCTCTGAAGTTACGGTGACCCGCCTGACTGACGAAGAGCGCCAAGCCTTCATGGATAAAGCCCCTAGCGTTGAAGAACGCTTCATCGAAATGACCGGTGAAAGTGGACAGGAACTGCTGCAGCAGTTTAAAGAGGATCTTGAGCCTTACAAAGCTCAATAATCCGACTTCATGTGAATTGGTGCAGAGGGGGCACTCTCATCCCTCTGCACCTTTTATCTCAGGCAGCCGACCTGATCACAGCAAGAGGATACCCGCATGAAGGACGACCTTCCTGATAACCACACTTCCGGCCTGCCCGGCCTTCTGGGTGTTATCGATTCAGGCATCAGTCGTGTAGAAGCTATTATTCTAGCGGTTGGTGTACTGTTGATGGCACTGAACACAGTTGCCAATATTGTCGGACGTGTTGTAATTGGCGAAAGCCTGTTTTTTTCCGAAGAAGTAAACCGCATTCTGATCGTATTAATCACCTTTGCCGGCATCGGATACGCTGCCCGGCATGGTCGACATATCCGCATGTCGGCCCTCTATGATGCTCTGCCGACCTCGGCCCGGCGCATTCTGATGATTATCATCGCGTTTGTGACCTCCGGCACAATGTTTTTTCTGTGTTACTTCTCCTTTACCTACATCCATAGCATTTACAGCACTGGACGAGTATTACCCACCATGGGTATCCCCCTCTACCTGATGTATGTATGGGTGCCGGTTGGCTTTATTATCACAGGCATTCAGTATTTCTTGACCGGTATCAAGAATATTTTTTCTCGTGATGTCTATCTGTCCACGCATGTCGTCGATGGTTACGAAGAAACTGAAACTGAAGTATAAACAGCATGACAGAAGGATAAGGTTATGATTACTTATATGCTGGCAACAATGATCATTCTGTTGATGCTGGGCTTTCCGATGATGATACCGCTGATTATGGCGGCACTGGTCGGTTTTTATATGACATTTGATGGCTTCGGTCAGATGAATATCATGATTCAGCAGATGATGGGGGGGATTCGTCCTACCGCATTAATTGCTGTTCCCATGTTTATTCTTGCGGCTGATGTGATGACCCGAGGACAGTCAGCAAACCGACTGATCAACATGGTAATGTCGTTTATCGGTCATATCAAAGGTGGACTTGCCGTCAGTACAGCGGCTTCTTGCACCTTGTTCGGGGCCGTTTCCGGTTCAACACAGGCAACGGTGGTTGCGGTAGGTTCACCCTTACGTCCGAAAATGCTCAAAGCGGGTTACAAAGATTCTTTTACCCTTGCACTGATTATCAACTCCAGTGATATCGCCTTTCTGATTCCACCGAGTATCGGCATGATAATCTACGGGGTCATTTCCGGCACATCGATCGGTGAGCTGTTTATCGCAGGCGTAGGGCCCGGTTTGTTGATTCTGGCCATGTTCTCGGCGTACTGTATCGCCTACGCCTATATACACAAAGTACCAACTGAGCCCAAATGTACCTGGAAAGAACGCATGGTATCCATCCAGGAAGCCCTGTGGCCGCTAGGTTTTCCGGTCATCATCGTCGGGGGGATCTATGGCGGTATTTTCAGCCCAACCGAAGCTGCTGCAGCCTGTGTACTCTATGCGGTGATTCTGGAATTTATTGTGTTCAGATCCCTGAAAGCAATGGATATCTACAAAATTGCCAAATCCACCGGCCTGATTACAGCTGTCGTGTTTATTCTGGTGGCTGTGGGTAACGGCTTTTCCTGGATTATTTCTTTTGCACAGATTCCTCAAACCATTCTCGGTGGCCTGGGAATTAATGAAGCCGGTCCGATTGGCGTGCTATTCGCCATCGCCATCGCCTTCTTTATTGCTTGTATGTTCGTTGACCCGATCGTGGTCATTCTGGTGCTGACACCCATTTTTGCGCCAGCCATCGCATCAACAGGACTGGATCCGGTACTGGTAGGGGTACTGATCACGCTAATGGTGGCCATAGGCTCCGCCACACCACCGTTTGGCTGTGATATTTTCACTGCCATCGCCATTTTCAAACGTCCTTACTGGGAAGTTATCCGGGGTACACCACCCTTTATATTCATGCTGGTTTTGGCAGCAATACTGATTATTTACTTTCCGCAGATTGCTCTCTTCCTGCGTGATCTTGCCTTTAGATAACCAAGGAGGCCATTGTGTTTGAGAGAATACTGGTAGCAGTAGATGGTTCAGAAGGTGCATTGAATGCACTGGACAAAGCTGTCGAAATACAAAAAATCACCGATGCTGAGATCTACCTGTTGTGTGTTTACAAACACCACAGTCTGTTTGAAGCATCTCTGTCAATGGTTCGACCAGACCAGGTGCAAATTCCTGATGAAGCACTCAAGGAATTTGCCACCGAGGTAGCCAATCATGCCAAGCAGCATGCCAAGGATAAGGGTGCCACTAAAGTGCGCGCATTTGTCAAAGGCGGACGCCCATCAAAAACCATTGTTAAATTTGCCAAAGAAAAAGGTGTCGACCTGATCGTGGTCGGAACACGCGGCACCAATGGTGATATTGAGGGCTATCTGATGGGCAGTGTATCTGAACGAGTCGCCAGCCGGGCCAAGTGCCCAACGCTAGTGGTATAGCTTGATTCAGGCTTGCCTGAGGTTAACCTCAGGCACTTCTGACCAGAAGGTTCGCTGGAGCTTCAGCCAGTGAACCTTTTTTTTTATCCCAGTGAACCAGACTCGGCTCAGTGCTGGCTGGGGTAAACAGATGACCCACATCTGGCACGGCGAAGCACGGATCGCCACGCATTGGCTGCCAACTGTTGTATTGCGCATGACTGATACCCACTTCCCAGGGTTCTGGACTGCTCCAGCCATCAGCTTCCAGCTCTACCCGCACTTCCGCACCGATAAGACTGACTGCATTCACCTTGAGCGGTAAATGCGCATGAGCAGCAGGCTCAGTTTGCAGACGCACCTCATGGGGCCGCAAATAAAACTGCGCTTCAGGTAAATCGGCTACCGCTTCCGGCAGATCAATCCAGGCTTTGCCCTGCTGCATGCGTGCTGATTTAATCCGCCCTTCAAGTATATTAATATGCCCCAGAAAACCCAGCACAAAGCGACTATCCGGTTGAGCATAAAGCTGCTGTGGTGAATCTACTTGCTCAATACGTCCGGCACTCATCACCACCACCTTGTCTGATAGCTCCAGCGCTTCTTCCTGGTCGTGGGTAACAAACACACTGGTAAAATGTAGCTCATCATGCAGATTGCGCAGCCAGCGGCGCAGATCCTTACGCACCTTTGCATCCAATGCTCCAAAAGGCTCATCCAGTAGCAGCACCTGAGGTTGCATGGCCAGTGCTCTAGCCAGAGCCACGCGCTGTTTTTGCCCACCTGACAATTGCGCCGGATAGCGTGATGCCAGATGTCCCAGTTGCACCATCTCCAATAGATTAGCCACACGCTTGTTGATTTCAGCTGCACCAGGTCGACGCGCTTTCGGCATCACCTCCAGTCCAAACGCAATATTCTGAGCCACTGTCATATGGCGAAACAAGGCATAGTGCTGAAACACAAAACCAACACGACGATCACGTACATGCACACGGGTTACATCTTCGCCATGAAAATAAATATTACCGCTATCGGCAGTTTCCAGGCCCGCTATAATACGCAATAACGTTGTTTTTCCTGAGCCAGATGGCCCAAGCAGGCCGATCAACTCACCATCTGGAATTTCCAGAGACAAGGGCTCTAACGCCTGAAACTTACCAAAACGCTTGCTGATATTATCAACCCGGATACTCATGCTTCCACCTCACTCAGCAATGCTCTCTGACGCATCTGACGCCACTCAACAAAGGATTTTATAGCCAGGGTCAACAGGGCAATACCGGCTAATAAAGACGCGCTGGTAAACGCACCCACGGCGTTATAATCCTGATACAACAACTCCACATGCAAAGGCAGTGTGTTAGTTTCCCCACGAATATTGCCAGACACCACGGATACCGCACCAAACTCGCCAACAGCGCGTGCATTAGTCAACACTACACCGTAAATCAATGCCCATTGGATATTTGGCAAGGTCACACGACGGAACAACTGCCAACCGGATGCACCCAGTGTCACACCCGCTTCCTCTTCATCGCGCCCCTGTTGCTGCATCAGTGGAATCAGCTCTCGGGCAACAAAAGGACAGGTCACAAACACTGTGACCATCAGAATCCCCGGCCAGGAAAACATCAGTTGAATATCCTTATCCATCAACCAGCCACCCAACCAGCCATTGGAACCGTACAACAGCAGGTACAGCAAACCTGCGACCACTGGTGATACTGCAAAAGGAATATCAATCAGCGTGATCAATAGCTTGCGCCCTGGAAAATCAAACCGGGTTACCAACCAGGCCAGAAAGACCCCGAATACCAGGTTAATCGGCACGGTCAGTGCGGCAACAAACAGAGTTAAACCTATCGCTCTGAGGGTGTAATAGTCAGTCAGGTTGGCAAGATAGGTTTCCATACCACCAGAAAAGGCTTGAGCAAAAATAGCTACCAGCGGAACCACCAATAATAATCCCACCAGACTCAAAGCCAGCAGTATCAATGACCATTTAACCCAAGGATGATCACCGACTCGCAGATGTGATGCTGTACGCATAGGTCTACCGCCCGTGTATACGGCGCAGATAATGCGCCTGCCAGATATTAATCAAAAACAACAGGATCAATGACGCTAACAAGACCACAGAGGCAATCGCACTGGCTGCAGCATAATCAAACTCCTGCAGACGGATAAAGATCATCAGACTGGTGATCTCGCTGACATAAGGCATATTCCCGGCAATAAAAATAACCGCGCCGAACTCTCCCAGGCTGCGCGTAAATGACAAAGCCACTCCTGTCAACAAAGCTGGCCAGAGCGTCGGAAAAACCACCCGGCGAAAGACCGTTAGATCAGATCCACCGATAGTAATCCCGGCTTCTTCGTCCTCTGGCGCCAGATCTTCCAGCACAGGCTGAACCGTCCGCACCACAAATGGCAGACTGGTAAACGACATCGCCACTATAATACCCAGTGGGGTATAGGCCACCTTGATTCCTGCTTCAGCCAGAATCGAACCATACCAACCATTTTCAGCAAACAAGGCCGACAAGGTGATACCGGCCACAGCCGTAGGCAATGCAAAGGGAAGATCCATTAACGCATCAACGATTCGCTTGCCCGGAAACTCATAACGCACCAACACCCAGGCCAGCAGCAGGCCAAACATACCATTGAACAGTGAAGCAATAGCTGCAGCCCAAAGTGTCACTTTGTAAGACGCTACAACTCGTGGATCACTGATTACCCCCCAATACTCTTGCCAGGACATACCAGCTGTTTGTACCAGTAATCCGGTAATCGGTAACATCAATACCAAGCTGATAAACAGTAATGAAATACCCATACTCAGCGCGAAGCCCGGTAAGACGCGCTTACCGGGAGTCAAAGTGATGAAAGGTGCTGCAGTTGTAGACATTGTCGGTCAGTCCTTAATCAACTCAGCGACGCTGCAGCTGATCCAGTTTGCCACCACTGGCAAAGTGTTCTGTCATAGCATTTTCCCAGCTACCAGCGATCTGCTCGATTGTCAGCAATTCCAACTCAGGGAAACGATCAGCAAACTCAGCTTTCACCACCTCATTGTGTACCCGATAGTTAAAACCGGCTAACAGACGCTGAGAGTCTTCAGAATAGAGTTCCTCCAGGTAAGCACGCGCCAGTTCAGTGTTGCCATTGCGCTCAGCATGCTGTTCGACAACAGCCACCGGAAACTCAGCCAAGAAGCTGACTTTAGGCACGACTACTTCAAATTCCTGTTCTGGGTATTGCGCCAGAATATTGTTCACTTCAGACTCAAAGGTCAGCAGTGCGTCACCCAGGCCACGCTCAACAAAGGTTGTAGTTGCGCCACGGCCACCGGTATCAAATACCGCCACACGGCTTAGAAAAGTTTTAATAAATTCGTCAATTTTTGCCTGATCATCGCCGAACTCCTGCTGCGCATAACCATAGGCTGCCAGATACGTGTATCGACCATTACCGGAGGTTTTGGGATTAGGTAATATGGTGCTGACATCATCACGCGCCAGATCGTCCCAGTTACTGATACCCTTGGGGTTACCTTTACGCACCAGATACGCCATGGTGGAGTAATAGGGAGAACTGGCATTGGGCAACTGACTGCGCCAATCTGCCGGTAACAAATTGCCGCGCTCATGCAGAATATCGACATCAGTGACCTGATTGTAGGTTACAACATCGGCACGTAATCCCTGAATAATGGCCTGGGCCTGACGTGAAGAGCCACCATGCGATTGACGAATTTCAATGCTGTTACCGGTTTTATCTTCCCAGTAGTCAGCAAAGTGCTCGTTATAGCTGGCAAACAGCTCCCGAGCGATGTCGTAAGAAGAATTCAGTAGTGAGTCATCGGCAGCCTGAGCCTGAGCAGCGGCAAACCCCAGGGTCAGGGCTGCGGCAAGCGTCTTAACGTTTTTTACCAGTGTCATAATATCTCCACATATTCTAGAAACGCATAAAAAGCATTTATCTATGGGTGAAGAGATTATATTAAGACAATGGTTATAACAATAATTTTATTTATAATATTTAGATATATGAAATTACGCCTTGTATCTATCTACCCACGCAACCCTAGCGAGGCTGCAGAATAGCACTGGTGATATCAATCACATCCAGTATTGTACCCTGCCCTTGCACTACCCGAACGATCTTATCCCCCAGCAGCAACAATTCTGTTTCATCCTGCTGATCTTGCGAGTAGCGGCCATAATCATTGGGTAAACGCACCCCCTGCCGGTAAATATCCGCAGACAACACCTCACCTCGTGCCAGCTTGTTCTGCCAGCCTGGTGGCAGGCTACCACCGCGGTCAAGCTTGCGTTGCAACCCAGGCGGCAGTGCACGCTGATTATAGGCCTGACGTGTCTCAGGAGCCGATAGACCGAAATACTCTTCCAGTACTCGGCCTATCAACCCTTCTGTTTCGGTGGATGTTAAGGCCGGTAGCAAGCCTTCTGAATCCCTGCTTTTATCACTCACGCGACCTTGTGATCCCCGTGAAGAAGACTCGCGTGCTGACTGCTCCCTTGCCCCATCTGACCGGCCACGCTCCTGCCCTGCCGGTGTAAAATCCGGTGGTGAAGCCCATACTGGTAGCACCACACCAGCCAACAGCAGTATCAGTAATGTTTTCATCCTAGATCTCCAAGCCGAATTAGCACTTGAGTATAGCGAGGAGGACTGAAGGTAAGCTGAATGATAAGCCTTAGCTGTGCGCCTGGACACGTGCCCACTCGGGCGGTCGATGGTAGCGACCCACGACTGAACACAAGGTCAAAAATGCCAGCAATGAATACATCAGACTGGTCATATCCACTACCATGACGGCCAACAGTAGCACCAGCGCATCACCAGCCAGAGTGGTTTTACTAGCATGAACACCCAGACGTCGCTCCAGATAAAGCGCAAGAATATTCAGGCCACCGAGTGACGCATTGTGACGAAACAGCAGAATCAGGCCAAAACCAACCAGCATTCCCCCCAATAGCGCAGAGAACAGCGGATCTATATCTATATGAATAAACAGTCGCATCAGCTCAGAGAGACCTGCAAGCATGGAGATACTGAAAAATGTTCTGACAGTGAAGTCTATACCCAGTGTATTCCAGGCAAGTAGATAAAATGGCAGGTTGAGCAGGAAGAACAATTGACCAAAGGAAAGTGGTGTCAGTTGCGTAAGAATCATACCGATCCCAGCCGTACCACTAATAAGCAGATTGGCAGCATTTAACAGATGCACACCCAGTGCAACGAGCAAACAGCCCTCAAACAAGGAGAGCCAGCGGTGAGTGGTACTCATGATACAACCTCTTTTGCATACTGACTTGTGGTCAATAAGGGTTCAAGTACCCGGCTTCTTGTGAAAGCCCAGGGTACAGATTCTTAGGGTAGTAAGAATCAAGCACGAATCATACCAGAGATGTTAAGATTGAAAAGTCTTTATTTTCAGATGATTAGAAATTTTATCTATTAATAAAATGCACCAAACACAGACATGGCGCACTAAAAAATAGCAGCATCAGGGGACAGTAAGGCCTGCATAAAGGCTGGCAAGGCAAACGCTGCTCGGTGCAGTGCTGGCGTATAGTAACGGCAAGTCAGTCCAGCGCGCTGATAACGCTCAGCCAGTGCCGCTTCATCCACCCAGCGTTTAGCGGCATCATCACAGCCCCAGGCCAACGCCATATTACCGCCGACATAGGTGGGTACGGACACAGTATAAAAGCTCTGATCAGTAAAATAAGGCCCCAGACGCTGACGGGTCATCTGCAACTCATCAGGCTGCATAAACACCACCCCGTTCTGTGCCACAAAAATGCCACCGGGTTTCAGCAAGCGCTTGCAACCAGCATAGAACTCACTGGAAAACAGCACCTCACCCGGGCCCACCGGATCTGTACAGTCGGATATGATTACATCAAAAGGGGCTGGCGTGGCAGTATTGACATAAGCAACACCGTCGGCAATCACTATCTCGGCACGGGGATCATCAAACGCCCCGGCTGAATGTCCAGGCAAGTATTCTTGGCATAGATCAATCACCGCCTGATCTATTTCGACCTGCACCACCTGTTCAACCTGCGGATGCTTGAGTACCTCGCGCAATATACCGCCATCACCGCCACCTATAATCAATACCCTTGTAGCCTGCCCATGCGCGAGTACAGGGACATGCACCATCATTTCATGATAGATGAACTCATCGCGCTCGGTGGTCTGCACGATGCCGTCAAGAGCCATGACCCGACCAAAAAAACGATTTTGAAAAATAATCAGATGCTGATGGTCGGTTTGCAATTCAAACAAACAGGTATCGATACTTAAAGTCTGGCCATAGCCATCACTAAGGGTTTCAGTAAAAGCTTTCATGGAGTAACGGCGGTATCCAGCGGCATACGGCCACGAATGAATTCTTTGACATCCACCCCCGTCGGAGTAAAGAAACGCTCCAGCACCGGCAGGGTCTTAGCGGGTTGGGCATCTCCGCACATAAACACATCAAACGCCGCAAACTGCCGTTCAGGCCAGGTATGCACGCTGATATGCGACTCAGCCAATACGGCCACGCCGGAAATACCACCATTGGGGGTAAAGTGGTGCAAATGAATATGCAGCAACGTTGCCCCCGCCGCTTCAACAGCCTCTCTCAAAGCCTCTTCCATATGATCCAGGCTATCAAGTATCTGCGCACCAAACAGGTCTATAATCAGGTGATTACCGGCAAATTCATAATCATCACGACGAATAAAGAAATCTTTACGATCGCGATGAGTTACAGCCGAACCCACAGGCCAGCTTCGCTGCTGTGACAGCGTGTTGAAATACGTCTGCGTGTCATTGATATCTTTAATGCTCATAGGCCTACTTTAGTGTCAACAAACTCGTTCTGACATCGGCATTCTGGCCACGATGCCTTAGCAAGTGATCCAGCAGGGTGATGGCCATCATGGCTTCGGCTATCGGCGTTGCCCGAATACCGACACAGGGATCGTGCCGTCCCTTGGTAACCACCTCAACGGCTTCACCACGGTTATTGATGCTGAGCCCCGGCAAGCGCATGCTGGAAGTCGGCTTCAAGGCAATATGGGCGATAACATCCTGCCCGGTTGATATACCTCCAAGGATACCACCTGCGTGGTTAGAGAGAAAACCTTCTGGTGTCATTTCATCCCGATGCTCAGTACCCTTTTGATTAACAACGGAAAATCCATCTCCTATTTCGACCCCCTTAACCGCGTTGATGCTCATCAGCGCGTGTGCCAGTTCGGCATCCAGACGATCGAAGACCGGCTCTCCGAGCCCTACAGGTACGCCAGACGCTACAACCGAAATTCTAGCCCCCACAGAGTTACCCTCCTTGCGCAGGGCATCCATATATTCAGCCATAGCTTCTGCAGCATCGGCATCCGGCGAAAAAAACGGATTGCGACTCACTTCATCCCAACTGAAACGCGCCGGATCAATACACACGGGCCCTAGCTGAGACAAATAGCCTCTAACCGAGACACCAAGCTGAGCTAATACCTGCTTGGCAATGGAGCCCGCCGCAACACGCATAGCGGTCTCACGCGCTGACGAACGACCACCACCACGGTAGTCACGAAAGCCGTATTTATGATCATAAACATAATCAGCATGGGCCGGTCGATAGGTATCTTTTATATCGGAATAATCTTTGGAACGCTGATCGGTATTCTCGATCAATAAACCGATAGGTGTACCCGTTGTTCGCCCCTCAAACACACCGGAAAGTATGCGCACCTGATCCGCCTCCCGCCGTTGTGTAGTATGGCGCGAAGTCCCGGGCTTACGGCGATCCAGATCCAGCTGCAGATCAGCCTCCGTCAGCGGGATACCCGGCGGACAACCATCTACGATGGCAGCCAGAGCGGGCCCGTGGCTTTCGCCACAGCTAGTCAGAGTAAAAAGCTTTCCGATGGTATTACCGGACATATTGTATATCCTGTTGTCATAAGCCAAGTTAATCGCTTAGCATTCACATGCAAGCAGCCGCCAATCTTAATAAAATAATGACCCAAACACCATGACAGAGTTTACCCCACCACCCGATGACCAAGATGATCTGGATTTTTCCACATTAATGAAAGGGGTTACTCCCCTGGAAAAAACACGCGCAGATTTAGGTCCAAAAACCACTCAGCGTGACGCATCGGTAGCCTACAGGCGCTTGATGGCAGCGCGTGAGCCGGAGCAATTCATCGACGGACTGTCAGCTGAAGCAACCGAGTTGGTCGAATCAGAGGATGATCTGTTGTTCGCCATACCTGGAGTTCAGATAGGACGGCTGAAACGCTTGCGTCAAGGTCATATACCCTGGGAACAAGGGCTGGACTTGCACGGTTTTAGCGTTGATCAGGCGCGCGACGAAGTCAGCCGCTTTATCCGCGATGCCGCCCGAGATAAAGCACGCTGTGTATTAATTGTGCATGGCAAGGCATTTACCCAGCCGGGCCAACCCGCGACGCTGAAGTCTTGTGTCAATGACTGGTTACGACAGATGCGTGATGTAGTAGCGTTTTGCTCAGCACAACCTAAGGAAGGTGGTACCGGGGCTGTGTATGTACTGCTGAAAGCACGCCCCAAATGACTCAACTGTATCTGTCTTCTGTGCCAAAATCGTCATAGTTGCGAGCTTCCAACTGATCTAACTGCTTGGCAGCGATACGCCAACCCAGATCAATCAACTCCGCCGCACGGTGGAACTCATGAAACCCGGCTAATGATTTAGGAATATGTATCACCATGTCGGGCGGGTAGCCTGCCACCTTGTAACGACTCAAAGCCCCCAGCATAACCTCCATAGAGCTCATGACTACACCCATACGACTCATGGTGCGTGCACTGCGGTCTGTGAGTAAGTGTCTGATACCAGGCATCACTGTATCAGACACTTCGTCATCACTGGCATTCAGGTCAACCGCCAGAATCAGATCGGCATTCACTGCAACCGTGGGTATGATGGGTAAAGGATTTAACACCCCACCATCAACCAGGATCTGCCCGGCTTTCTTAAACGGTGTAAACACCCCGGGTACGGCTGATGAGGCTCGAATAGCATCCAGTAAAGAGCCCTTCTGAAACCAAACTTCCTTCTGGCCACGTAGATCGGTAGCCACCGCCGTATAATGAAGTGACAGATCTTCGATGGCCGGATTGCCAATCAGGCTCTCTATGTGCTGAAACACCTTATCGCCACGAATAGTACCGCGTCTAAAGTGCAGATCCAGCAAACGGACCACATCCATCCAACGCAATTTGCTAACCCAATCACTGTAAGCCTGCAAGCCGCCAGCGGCATAGATGCCACCGACCAGGGCACCCATAGAACTTCCTGAAATTGAAACAATATCGTAGCCGCGTGAAACCAGTTGGTTTATCACCCCAATATGCGCGTAGCCACGCGCGCCACCGGCACCCAACACTAAGGACACACTCGGCATGCTTCAGTCCTGCAGACGGATAACGGTTAGGACTGATTCATGCTCACCGAGTACAGAGGGTACCAATGCCCCGACACCATAGACCGAGATTCGATCCCGATCTACCCCGGTATCCAGAAACAATGCTTCCAACTGCTGTGCCTCAGCATTACTTTCCGTCAGGCCAGTATCACCACTCGCCACGCGCTGATGCAGAACCAAACGCAACTGCCATGTCGGACGATCACTCATAAGCTGCAGTAGCTCAAGCACCCGATCATCTCGGGACAGCTGCCAGTCAGGCAAGATCACATAGCCCTGATTTTTAAGACGTTCTTGCCAGTGCGTATCGTTCTCAGAGCGAGCAGCCATCTCTTCAGAATGGATATAATCGACATGCAGGTACACACGTCCATTACCCCGCCTGACGCTATAGACCGCCATATGGCCTGTGGCTATTTCAGCGGCAAGATAGTTCTGCGTGCTATCTACACCCAATAGATTGGCATAAGCAAATACTTGATTTGCCCATAGATTGCTGGCACCACACTGACGTGATGAGCACTCGTAGAGTATCGAGGCACCAGCACGCAGCAGTTGATCGCGAACATGGTCGAAGCCCTGCTCCGGTGTGTTACCGGTAGCCAATTGCCATGTACGACGTATCAACTCGCCACTGAGTCGCATCTCATTTTGAGTTCTCAGTAGACCTTGAATACGGGCAATCTGGCTCAGCGGAAGCAGGTAGTCAGGCACATTTCGCTCTGTCTCATTTTCAAGAGTAGAGAGCGGATAGGGTTCAAACCAATCGGGTAACTGATCGGCTGCCATAGCCGAACCACTGATAAGCACAATAACGAGTACGAATATCCTGATTGAGCAATTGTGCATGGTAACTCCTAATTTATTTCGCTGTATCCACTGGCTGACGCGTTCAGGTGCCGAAGAATATGAGCGGTCAGAGGCTCCACACTTTCTTCATCCATATGAAAATGATGGCTGCCGGGCACACGTTCAACCTGTATAGAATCGATGCAAGCGGCCAGTTTATGGGTCTGTGGGGTCGCGATCCCCTGCTCCGCCAGACACAACAGCACTGGCACTTTGATTAATTTAAGAAATTCACACACTTGTGCTTCTGTTAACCTTAGCACAGATGGCAGAATCAAACAGGGATCTGTATGCCATTTCCACCCGGCCGATGACGGGGATAAAGCACGCTCCACTAACGCTTCGGCAGCAGCTCGGGAAACCGGGAAACGACTTCGCTCCCGGGCCACTACGGCATCATTAAAGGATGCATAATGCTTGACGTGTCGGCTGCCGATTCGATTGCGCTGTCGCAAGGCTTGTGCCATCTGGGCCGGCGCTTGCTCTGCGGCTGTAGTCATAGGTGCCAAACCATCTAGCAACACTAGTGAGCGCACCCGATCCGGTGCTATAGCCGCCAGCAGCGTCGCGATACCGGCGCCCATAGAATGGCCTAACAGATGAAAGTGGGCAAAGCCCTGCTGATCTGCCAGTGCCAGCAGGTCGGCCAGGTTATCCCAAATGTAATACGGAGTTGCTGCAGGTCGATGATCAGAGCGGCCATGCCCAGCAAGATCCGGGGCAACAATATGATAATTGCTGAGTTTGGGAGCAAGCCAGTTAAAACTGGCAGCATTATCCAGCCAGCCATGCAGCGCAATAACCGGCTCAGCTTGCTTGTCACCCCAACTTTGACCAGCCAGCTGCATGTGAGGCAAGGTAAAGCTGTATTGTGCGGGAATCACTGTACTTCTGTCTTTTGGGTGCCGGTAACAGCACATTCATGCCGGGGCAAGACAAATTCCACATCACTGCTCTGTACATTAACCATCATGTTGCGCGCTACTTCTGAAACGGGTGCGCCGGTAAAAACCACCTCATACAAACCACTGACCAGTGGCATATAGATATCCATCTCAGCGGCTTTGTCACGCACCTGACGCAGGGTATTGACCCCTTCAGCTACCTCGCCCAGTGCCGAGACAGCTTCATCAAGAGTTTTTCCCTCGCCCAGTGCATAACCCACGCGGTAATTACGACTCAGGGGAGACATGCAGGTCACAATCAGGTCACCCACACCCGCCAACCCTAAAAACGTCATGGGATTAGCACCCATGGAAACCGCAAAACGGCTCATTTCTGCCAGGGAGCGGGTCATCAGCATGCTTTTGGTATTTTCGCCCATGCCTAGAGCGGCGCTCATACCGGCAGCAATAGCATAAATATTTTTCAGGGTACCGCCGAGTTCGACACCATAGGTATCCGTGCTGGCATATACCCGAAAGTAAGGACTGTGGAGTAATTGCTGAATACGGGTACGCAGGGCTTCATCCTGACTGGCGATCACCGTAGCCGTCAATTGGCGCTTGGCGATTTCTTTAGCCAGATTTGGGCCACTGAGCACCCCGATACGCGCCCCAGGTACCTCAGCAGTGATGATTTCACTCATCAGGCTAAAGCTTTCCATTTCAATACCCTTGGTGGTGCTAACCAGTATTTGCTCAGGATTTAACCATTCTACAGCCTGACGCAATACACTGCGAAAGGCATGACTGGGAATGGAGATAAAAACCACTTCAGCCCCTTGCAAGGCATACTGCAGATCAGCGGTGGCCTCAAGACTTTCTGCTAACGGATAATCAGGCACATAGCGCGGGTTACAACGCTCTGCATTAATCTGGTCAGCACGCGCGGCATCTCGCATCCAGAAACGCACTGGCAGACCTTTCTCCGCTACCATATTGGCGATCACGGTACCAAAACTTCCGCCCCCGAGGACGGCGATATGTGTCGATTGACTCACGTGACTCTCCGTAAAACGCTAATTTCCGTAAAACGCTTATTTCCGATGCTGCTTGTCCAGACTATCAAGCAAGCGATCCACCAGCCTGAATACCAGGCTGATTATACCAAAAGACAACACTGCCACGACTAGAAAAGCCAATAACAATTTCGGATCGCCAGTACGCTGAAACCCGGCCACACCCACTACAGCAAATAAAGCACTGACAATAATGCCCAGCAGGTTCCTGATTTTTCGCGTGCGATGCTTATCCTGCTGTTCCATCATTAATCCATCTTTTTCTGCTGGGTATCAGTGGTATCTGATACGCCTTGGATATTAACTTCAGCGAGTAGATCTTTCTGCTCTGGCTGTTCAGGTTTAAGCTCCTGCGCAGACTCCTCAACCTCATCTGCAGCAGCAACGTCATCCTGGATTTCTGCCTGAGTCTGTACAGCACTCTCAGCTTGTGGCGGATGCGCAGACAGATCTTCCAGCAGAGCGGCATCGGGGTGAATACACTCCAGTTTCACCCCCGTTCCAGCTTCAACTTCCGGAATCATGAACGAGTCGTTTTCACAGGCAAAGGCGATGGACGTACCACTTGCACCAGCGCGCCCCGTACGACCGATGCGGTGCACATAGTCATCCGGATCTTCCGGTAACTGATAGTTGATCACATGGCTGACACCATCAATATGAATACCTCGCCCGGCCACATCAGTAGCGACCAACACTTCAATTTTGCCGCTACGGAAATCATCCATGGTTTTCATCCGCTTGTTCTGAGGAATCTCACCGGACATCAATGCCGACTTGACGCCATCACGACGCAGCTTCTCAGCCAGATCACGGGCTTCATGGCGGCGGTTACAAAACACAATTGCCCGCTCAACATTGTTGATGCGCAGATAGTTACGCAACAGTTTGAACTTGTCTGCAGCCGACACCAGAAACACCTTCTGACTGATGTTATCGGTGACCTGTGATTCGGATTCTATCTCGATCTGAACCGGATCCACTGTCCACTGCCGGGCCAGTTGCATAATTTCTTCAGAGAAAGTCGCACTGTATAACAGTGTTTGACGCTCCGGACCTTTGCGCGGAGTATGGCGAATAATTGTGCGCACATCCGGGATAAAGCCCATACTCAGCATCCGGTCGGCTTCATCCAGCACCAGCACTTCCACATGGTAAAGATCCACATCTTTGGAACGCACAAAATCGATCAGGCGACCGGGGGTGGCTACCAGAATATCGACCGGGGCTTTTGCCAGGGCTTTACGCTGCTTATCGAAGTCCATACCGCCAACCAGCGACACCACCGACATACCGGCATAACGCACCAGACCTTCGGCATCAGCCGCAATCTGCAACGCCAGTTCTCGCGTAGGTGCGATAATCAGTGCACGAGGTTCAGCCAGCTTACGCGGCTCAGGCAAGGGGAAATCCAGCAAATCGGTAATAATCCCCATCAGGAAGGAAGCAGTTTTTCCAGTCCCGGTCTGCGCTTTGGCAATCAAATCCTTGCCTTCAAGCGCCTGTTCAATCGTGGCAGCCTGTATCGGCGTGCAATATTCAAACCCAAGATCAGCGATAGCATGCATCAGATCATCAGGGAGATTGAAATCATGAAAACGTTTCTTGTCGGCAACAGCAGGCACAACAAACTCACTGGGTGACCAGCTTTTCTTGCGGCTATTGCCACGACTGTCCCGACGCTTGCGGCGCGGCTTGCGTTCTGCATTACCGCTTGAGGGCTGCTCGTTTGGGGTTTCAGTCTGTGTCTGTGCTTCTGTATTCAAGTGAGTACCTTTTGATTACTGATCAATTGCTGCTATATCTTACCCTGTCAGAACACCTGTCGGAAAGGTGGCAAGGCATTCAGAATTTGACGACCATAAAATTTTCCGGTCAAACGGCGATCCAGAATCACCACCCGACCACGATCCTGCTCAGTGCGCAATAACCTTCCCACCGCCTGGGTCAAGCGCATCGACGCTGCCGGTACCGTCCACTCAACAAACGGGTTGCCACCCTGCTGCTCAATCCATTCGGACATAGTGGCATCAACCGGGTCATCCGGTACACTGAAGGGCAATTTGGTAATAATCACATCGGTGAGATACGCCCCGGGAAGATCGACCCCTTCGGCGAAGGAGGCCAGACCAAACAAGCTGCTGGGCTGACCGGCATCAATGCGTTCCCGGTGTTGTTGCAGCATGGCAGATTTGGAGCTGCTGCCCTGCGCCGTCACTCGCGTTTTCAGGGAGGCATCTAATTGGTCCAACACACTGAGCATCTGCTTCCACGAACTGAACAGTATCAATGAAGCCTGTATCCCTGGCAATTCGCGATTCAGATACTCGGCCACCTCATCGGTATGCTCGTTTGCCCGCCCGGGATCTGAGCGCATCACCGGTATTTCCAGAACCGCTGAATTAAAATAATCAAATGGGCTGGCCAACTGTTCGCAGGGCGTCGACTCGGGCAGTCCCAGCGTGGCCTTCAGGCGATCAAAGCGCCCCAGTGCTGTCAGTGTGGCTGACGTAACCAGTGCGCCGAAACATACATCCCAAAGATGCTCCTGCAGCGTTGCAGCCACAGAGACCGGACTGCTGCAGCACTCATAGTCCCGCCCGGCCAGCGTATCTTGCAAGACTACCCAGCGCGCAGTAGGACTCACTCCTGGCTCATCCGGACGAGCAAAACTACCCGCCAGCCAATGCATTTGCTGTAACCGATTGATCAGAAAGCCCAGCTGTGGATAGAATGCTTCCGCCTGAGAGCGTTCTATATCGTCCAGATTGCCTTCCAACGCTTCCTTAAGCAGCGCCGCCAACTGTTCCAGCTGCATCAGAATACGTTGACTGCACTGGGCAGTTTCATTTGCAGGCGACAACCAGGATTCCGGCTGACGACCTCCGGCAAAGCGCACTCTCGGGGTACGACCTCGATCATCTTGAAATTGTAGGGCTTCTGCCAGATTTTTCATGCCATCCAGTGCCAGCAGCAGATCAGCAACAGGTTGATGCAGCTTGACTACCAGATCATCCAGATACGCAGAAGAGCACTGCCCGGCAAACTGCTGCAGTTTTTTCTCCATGCCGCCGATCAGACGCAGTGCGGCATTCAAGCGCAAACTGTAGGAAAAATGACCGCCAGCCTTATCGGCAAGATGATGCCCTTCATCAAAAATATACAAGGATGAGGATGGCTCCGGCAGAATGGCGCCCCCGCCGAGGGAAAGATCGGCCAGCACCAGATCATGATTGGCAATGATGAGATCCGCATCACCCATCTGTTCACGTGCACGATAAAACGGGCAAACACTGAAATTGATGCAGCGGCGGTTGCTGCACTGCATATGGTCACTGGTCAGATGCCCCCAGGTTTCATCGGAGGGTGCCGCATCCAGTCGGTCGCGATCACCATCCCATTTGCCCTCAGCATACTGTTGCATTAATCCCCTGACCGCATTCACCACGCCAGGTTCGATAACGCGCGCCTGTTCGTCTTCATAAAGCGCCATTTGACCCTGCGTCCCCTGATCGTCCAGGAGTTGTTCAGCTTTATTGAGGCAGAGGTAACGCCCGCGACCTTTGGCCAGACTATAGCTGAAGCTCAATCCGGCATGGCTTTCCAGTTCAGGCAGATCCTTGTCGGTGAGTTGCTCCTGCAGCGCCACAGTGGCGGTGGATACAATCAGTTTCAGGCCCCGCTGCTTGGCAATGGGTAACACCGCCAGCAAGTAAGCAATGGTTTTGCCAGTCCCTGTACCCGCCTCGACAGCGATCAAATGGGACTCACCTAACCGCTTGCCTTTCTCATCCGCACGGATAGCCCCCAGCACTCGAGCCACAGCGGCAATCATCTGCTTCTGTGCCGGACGGGCTTTTAACCCACGACTGTCGAGAAAACGACTGTAGGCTGTTTGTATCTCTTTTTTTAGTGACGCTTCCAGCAAGCGAAGATCCTCTGTTATTTCAGCCATCTATTTTATCAAAATCTACGTCAATCAGACACAACAGACTTGACGTAGCGACAATACTGTACAAAAATGCAGTTACTGTACACAAAAACAGGTTATAAAATGAAACTTACAGCGCGTCAATCACAAGTACTTGACTGTATTCGCCGCCATATCGAATCCACTGGCTACCCACCCACGCGCGCCGAAATCGCACGCGAGCTGGGATTCAAGTCCGCCAATGCAGCAGAAGAACACCTTAAAGCCTTGCAGCGAAAAGGTGCGATAGAGATGATTCAGCACACCTCTCGAGGGATACGCTTGCCTGAAGAACCCATCAATGATCCAGAGGAAACCGGCCTCCCCTTAGTTGGTTCTGTAGCGGCAGGCTCGCCGATCCTGGCATTGGAGCATATCGAAGAGCGCTGCAATATTGCCCCGGATTTCTTCCATCCCCCGGCTAACTACCTGCTTCGTGTGCGCGGCATGAGCATGAAGAATATCGGTATTATGGACGGTGATTTACTGGCTGTGCACCAAACCCAGGAGATACGCAATGGCCAGGTTGTAGTCGCCAGAATCGGTGATGAAGTGACAGTTAAGCGATTCCAGCGCGAGGGCAGCAAAGTCAGCCTGATCGCTGAAAACGAAGAGTTCAGTCCAATCGAGCTGGACCTGACTCAGGACGAGTTGATCATTGAAGGGCTCGGTGTGGGTGTTATTCGCCAACAGAGCTAAACTTGCGTCAAACTGCAGGAGTGCTCACCACTCCTGCATACCCTCTCTGAGTCGATCAACTAACTGACGCATGCTCCCCAGCCAGACCTGATACTCAGTATAAACATCCTGATCTTCAGCATGATCCGGATTAACCTGCATCACGTGAATTTCTGAGAGACTTGAAGAAGCCGAAGACTGTTCGCGTTTATCTATAGCTATCCAGCAAGCAGCATAAGCTCTGAGCAACTTATGCAGCCAGCTGTCCTGACGCGCTTCCAATTGTTGCAATTCATTTAACTCAGGCGATTCATACCCAGCCTTTTCAAACCCCAGAGCTAAATCTGCCAAGCCAACAATAGTCTCAGTTTCCACACTGTAACGCTCAGCTACTTCGCGCAACAACGCACTGTAAGTAGATGACAAATGAAACAGTACCGACTCCTGATAGGATTCAATTAACGCATGTTTACTCCAGGCCGATGAATTCTGAGCATTCTTCAGCGCATCCAGATGCAATCTGGCAAAATTCAACTTCTGGTTAGTACGGGCCAGGTACACTTCACTCATATCAACCCCTCCAGGGTTTGCTCTGGGATATTTGCTTTAAGACTATCGCTGTATCAAGATTTGGAAACACGCTTTTTGGCTTGCTCGACTGTCCAATTGCCTCTGTCGTAAAAAGCACGCCAACCGGTTGCTTTACCTTCTTTCTCAGTCATTACATACTGTTCTTTGGTTTTGCGGCTATAGCGAACAATAGTCGGGTTACCCTCCTCATCCTGAACAGGTGCGGTTAACAGAAAGTGATACTTTGGATCAATTTCGGCTTTATGCGGTAACAGCTCACTGACGAAAGGCGCACGCGTTTCACGCTTTTTCGGAAACTGACTGGCAGCCAAAAACAAGCCACTGGCACCATCTCTCAGTACGTAGGTGTCATCCACCTTCTCACACTGCAGTTCAGGCATTGCAACTGGATCCATTTTAGGCGGGGCCGCTTCACCACTACGTAAAAGTTTACGAGTATTTTTACATTCTGAATTGGTGCAACCAAAAAACTTACCGAAGCGACCGGTTTTTAACTGCATATCAGAACCGCATTTATCACATTCAATGGTAGGCCCATCGTAGCCTTTGATCCTGAAGCTACCCTGCTCCACTTCATAACCTGGACAGTCTGGGTTGTTACCACAAATATGCAACTTGCGCTTTTCATCCAGCAAGTAAGAGTCCATCGCCGTACCACACAGTTTACAACGGTGCTTATTACGCAGTATACGCGACTCGGCCTCTTCATCGGCATCTGCACTGACCACCTCATCACCGGAAATCAGGTTGATGGTGCATTTGCAGCGCTCCTTAGGCGGTAACGAATAGCCGGAACAACCCAAAAACACCCCCGTACTACCGGTACGAATCATCATCTTGCGGCCGCAATCCGGGCAATCGATATCAGTCGGCGTGGGGGCGTTGGGGCGCATACCCGCTTCCGGGTCTTGAGCCTGTTCCAGATCCTGGACAAAGTCTTTATAAAATTTGTCCAGCAAGGCTTTCCAATCCAGATCGCCACGTGCGACTTCATCCAGATATTCTTCCATTCGCGCGGTGAAGCTATAGTCCATTAGATCTGAAAAGCTTTCACTCAGGCGTTCTGTCACAATATCGCCCATTTTACAGGCATAGAAACGCCGCCCCTGGACTTCGACATAACCACGATCCTGAATAGTGGAAATAATCGCCGCATAGGTTGAAGGCCGACCAATGCCGCGTTTCTCCAACTCTTTAACCAGGCTTGCCTCGGTATAGCGCGGAGACGGACGGGTAAAGTGCTGTTTCGGCTCGAGCCCCTGCAACGATAAGGTATCGCCCTCTTTCAGGTCTGGCAGAATCACATCTTCATCATTTTTGCCGCGCGCTGGCAATACCCGTGTATAACCGTCAAACCGCAAAATTCGACCTTTCACAGCCAGCTCGAAATCACTGGCGCGCACGGTAATCCGGGTACTGGTATAGAGTGCTGGCGTCATCTGACAGGCCAGGAATTGCCGCCGAATCAGGTCATACAGACGCTCAGCATCAGACTCCATACCGCTCAGTGTATCGGCGGTTTGATTAACATCTGAGGGACGTATCGCCTCATGCGCTTCCTGTGCGCCCTCTTTGCTGCTGTAGCGTATCGGCTGCTCCGGCAAGTAACGCTCACCAAATTGATCCAGAATATAGTCACGACAGGTAGCGACTGCTTCCTCGCTCAAGTTGGTTGAGTCGGTTCGCATGTAAGTGATATAGCCGGCTTCATACAAGCGCTGCGCCATCATCATGGTTTTCTTGACCCCAAAACCCAGTCGGGTACTGGCGGCCTGTTGCAGTGTCGAGGTAATGAAGGGTGCAGACGGTTTGCTGCTGGTGGCACGATCTTCCCGACCGGTAATACGGTAATCAGCGCTCTTCAGCAGCGCCAGCAGCTTGTCGGTTTCATCTTTGGAGGTCGGGCGAAAAGCCTTTTCACCCTGACGCATCACCTGCAGCCTCAGGGATTCACCGCTTTCGCTGATCGTAGAGGCGAACACTTCCCAGTATTCTTCAGGAATAAACGCACGAATTTCACGCTCACGATCAACCACCAGGCGTACCGCAACTGACTGAACACGGCCAGCCGACAAGCCCCGGGCCACCTTTTCCCACAAGAGTGGCGACACCATATAACCCACCACCCGATCAAGAAAACGCCGTGCCTGCTGTGCATTAACACGACTCATGGCCAGATCACCTGGCTCTTTGAAAGCTTCCTTGATGGCTTTTTTGGTTATTTCATTAAAGACTACCCGCTTAAAGCGACTATCATCACCACCTATGGCTTCGCGCAAGTGCCAGGCTATCGCTTCCCCTTCGCGGTCCAAATCCGTTGCCAGATAGATTTCATCAGCATTGGCGGCCAGCTTCTTCAGCTCATCTACCACCTTTTCTTTACCCGGCAAAATTTCGTAGCGAGCCGCCCATCCCTGTTCAGGGTCGATCCCCATACGCCGGATCAATTGCTCCCGCGCTTTGGTTTTCTTGTAAGCCGCTTTGGCTTCATCAGACAGTTTGCGCGTCTGCGCTGCCAAACGTGCACGCTCTTTGGGATCGGTAGTGCCACCACTACCGCTGGTCGGCAGGTCTCGAATATGACCCACACTGGATTTCACCACATACTGGCTACCAAGGTATTTATTGATAGTGCGAGCCTTGGCCGGTGACTCCACGATAACGAGGGTTTTACCCATTGAATCTGTTCCTTTATGTCGCTGTGCGCCGGAAAATATCGTGCATATATAAGTGTTGAGTTGAGCGGGGTCAAGTTAAACTGTCTTATCAATACGGTTTATCTTTACAAAAAAGTTGCCATAATAGAGCTAAATCGCTCTGTAAAAGCGCTTTTTTACGATTTCTCTATACCAGAGTGCCAAAGCTGATGCTGAGTGACAACCTCATTTACGTTTTTCTGATTGCAGCACTGGGCTTAGCTGCCTTGTCGGTGAACTATGTCATCACCTCCAGAGAAAAATACAAAGAAACCCGCAACGCCCGCCTAAAATGGCTAAAAGAGCAATCAGAACATACACTTAATTCGCTGGCGGTACTGAAAGAGATCAACTGCAGGGGAGACATTACTGACAAGCTCAACCAGCATGCGCTGTCACTGATTGAAGAGATCGGCGTGCTTGCGCCCGACTCTGAACTCATGACAGATGTCAGTAAAATCAAAGACACTACCGATAGAACGCGCCCCAAGCAAGAACCATTCAATAACGACAGAGCGGTCAGAAAAGCACAGATTTATATAAATTTTGCTGAAAAACTGATTATCGATATGGCCAATAAAGGCAAAATGACGCCACAACTGGCCCATACCTATCAGCAAGAGCTTTACTGGCTGAATATTTCCATGGTTGCCGATGCACATATCACTCAAGGACGTACACTGATGCAGCAGGGTGACAAACTGGGCGCCTTGTCACACTACAAACATGCCAAAGCAATTCTGGTAAGAGCGGCCGTACCGCAACGTCAGAAACAGGATAGACTGAAACCGGTACAAGAGTTAATTGACCAACTGCAGCCTAAACGCGATTTTGGTCCAGGCGCGCTGGCAGACTCTATTGACGCCTATCTCAATGATCCCAACTAGGCCGTATCAGTCCCCAATGCGCTGAAAGCGTGGCTGAACATCACCGTCAGCCGTCCTGACAGATTCATTGAACATAGCAGTTGGCCGGACCCAAAGTCCGCCCTCGCCATAGCAAGGACGATAAATCACCATCCAGTCTTCAGTTTCGGAATGCTGAGCACAATCCAGCACTTGATATTCATGCCCTTTGTAGTGACGATAGCGTCCGGGAGAAGGTAATAGCATATTTTATCCTGATTAAATTCTGGCTGCTAAAATAGGCTGTAGCGCAGCATGAATGGCATCCAGTTGTTCGGGTCCACCCGCTTCACGCCAATACACACTGAAATGAACCGGTGTGGACTCCAACGCAATGACCTCAACTGGTAAAGACTGAATCAACGTGGCAATCTGCTCGCAGGCAATGTCACTTAGTTGGTATTCGCCTCGTTTCCAGGACCAGCCTGCTGGCAGCCCTTGATTAGATACATTCTCTGTTTTAAAAATCTGCCAGGTTTTCCATTGGTCACGCTCATCACGCGACAGGTCGCTGCGTAGAATTCTATACGCAGGCACGCGGATTTTTTCCGGTTCCATTTGCCCTTTACCGCGTGGTGTTTCCAGATGAGCAATTTGTACAGAAAAGCCCAACTTGCGGGCATGCAAGCGAATTTTTGATAGCATATGTTCACGCGGACTAGGGCGAACCCACATAATCGAGCCAATCAGTGACAATATAACCGCTATAGAGATTACCCATTCCATCCTGTTATCCTATACTTAATGTAAATCAATTTATTAAAGGGCACCGTCATGAGTACCTATTCACACATACTGCTAGCCATTGATCTTTCTGACGAATCTGAACAACTGATCACTAAAGCTGCTGAACTGGCGCGTTTGTATCAGGCTGACCTGGATATTATCCATGTTGTTGAACCACTCACCTTCGCTTATGGTGGTGACGTTCCAATGGATCTTTCCACAATTCAGGAACAGCTCGACGAACATGCTGAGCAGAAACTGAACCATCTCTGTGCCACTATCGACCACCCAGTCAGTCGACGCCACATAGTTACTGGCCACACAGAATCTGAGATACATCGCGTGGCCAGTGAAACCGAAGCTGACTTAATCATTGTCGGCAGTCATGGCCGCCATGGGCTGGCTTTGCTACTCGGCTCCACAGCTAATGGTGTGTTGCATGGCGCACGGTGCGATGTACTGGCCATCCGGGTTCAAAGTAAAGAAAGCTAAGATCTAGCTTTCCTCTTGGAGCGCTTCCAATTCCAGCCAGCGCTCCATTAACACCTCAACGCGGGCTTCCTGCTGCTGCAATGCGCCTAATGTTTCGGTGACTTCGGCATTATCACGGCTGTAAAAATCCGGATCAGCAATAGTCTGTTGAATGGTTTCCAATGCCGCTTCTGCATTCTCTAGTTCAGCTGGCAAGGCATCCAGCTCGCGTTGCAGCTTGTAACTGAGCTTACGAGCCACGGTTTTCTTGACAACACCACCTTGCTTGACTGACGAGGGATTGGTTTCAACTGTTGCTACTTTAGGTGCGACCACGGCTGTCGTTGGCTGACGCTGACGCAACCAATCGTTGTAGCCACCCACATATTCTTTAACCTGGCCCTTGCCCTCAAATACCAAAGAGCTGGTAACCACATTATCCAGAAACGAACGGTCATGGCTGACCAGCAGCACGGTGCCATTGAAGTCCATCAGTATTTCTTCAAGTAACTCCAGAGTTTCAACATCCAGGTCATTAGTGGGCTCATCTAATACCAGCATATTCGCCGGCTTACTGAATAATCGAGCCAGCAATACGCGATTACATTCACCACCAGATAGCGCTTTGATCGGTGTACGGGCTCGTTCAGCACTAAACAGAAAATCGGATAAATAGCTGATTATGTGTCGAGAGCGCCCCTGTACATCGACGCTTTCACGTCCGCCCGACACATTATCAATCACAGTTTTTTCCAGATCCAGCGTATCGCGCATCTGATCAAAGTAGGCCACTTCCATTTTGGTGCCGATACGCACCTGACCGGCATCAGGCTGCAACTGACCCAGCAGGATGCGTAACAGCGTACTTTTACCGGCACCATTCGGGCCGATCAGCCCAATACGGTCACCACGTTGAACTTTCAGGCTTAGATTATTAATTAAGCGCTTATCGCCATAGCCATGCGAAACATTTTCCAGCTCAGCCACCAACTTACCGGATTTTTCGGCATCATCCAGCGAAAAGCTGGCCTTACCTTGACGATCACGACGCTGGGAGCGTTCCCGGCGAAGCTGTTCCAGAGCACGCACGCGCCCTTCATTACGGGTACGACGTGCCTTGATACCCTGGCGAATCCAACGCTCTTCCTGAGCCAGTTTCTTGTCAAACTCCGCCTGATGACGGGCTTCCTCTTCCAGCAATGCCTCTTTCTGCTCCAGAAAACGGCTGTAATTACCCGGAAACTTGGTCAAAATACCGCGATCCAGCTCTACGATTGCTGTGGACAGATGCTCAACCAATGCCCGGTCATGCGAAATAAACAGCAACCCGCCTTTGAAATCCAGCAGCATCTGCTCCATCCATTCAATAGCCTCGATATCCAGATGGTTGGTAGGCTCATCCAGCAACAGCAAATCCGGCTCTTGAACCAGCGCAGCACCTAGCGCCGCACGTCGTCGCCAGCCACCTGAGAGCTCAGCCATGGTTTGATCCGGATTCAAGCCCAAACGCGTCATGACGCGCTCCACCTTGCGTTCCAGGTCCCAGCCATCCACCGCTTCTATCTGCTGCTGTAGCTGTTCCAATTGACGCATAGCCGCATCATCCGGCCGCTGCGCCAGGGTTTCATAGGCCTCTCGCATTGCGACGACATCAGCCAGGCCCGCACTGATCACATCACGAATCAAGCGCTCGTCCGCCGCCGGAAGCGACTGAGGTAATTGCGCGATTCGGGCGCCAGGTGCGCGCCACAGCGTGCCGTTATCCGGGTGTATTTCGCCACTGATCAGTTTCAGCAGGGTTGATTTTCCCGCGCCATTCAAACCCACCAGCGCAATTCGTTCACCGGCTTCAATTTGTAACGCGGCATTATCCAGCAATACGCGGTTACCGAACGCCAGGGATAATGCATCTATTCTGATCAGTGCCATAATTCTTCCGTTTAATCCTCTTTTCAACAGGGCGGCATTCTATCAGAAAAGCCGCTTGTACAACTTATTGATGGATAATTTAATCCCTAGTGTCTATTTATAAACAATCCTTCCCTGAGGCCTTCTCAAGGCAACCCGTCAGACGCTACACTGTCCGTTACTGGAGACCACAAACGGCTTATCCAGGTGTGGAGGTATCACTGTGAATCTGCTTAAACCGTTAACTCTTTTTGCCTCATGCATGCTGTTCTCAGCCTCGCTACTGGCAAGTAATCATCCGGAGTCCCAGCGTGAGCTGTATCTGGACACATTGGAGGCGGCGCGATCAGGTCAGGCATCACAGGTCAACCAGGCATTATCCGCACTGCATGACTATCCGTTAGTGCCCTATATTCATTACGAACAAGCTATACAGCAACTCAAGATACTGACGCCAGACGATGCAGAAGCACTGCTGTTAAAACTTGACGGCACCCCACTTTACCAACGTTTTTTAAAAACCTGGTCAGTACATCTGGGTGAACAGGCACAATGGCCGGATTTTTTCCATTATTATGCCCGTATCCGCTCCCCAGGTGCGCAGTTACAATGCCTGGCCACTCGCGGTGAATTGGCACTACAAAATACCGAGCAAGCCTATACAGATGGACGTCGCCTGTGGCTAACCGGCAACTCTCAACACAATGCCTGTGATCCCTTGTTTGATCAGCTAATTCAAGCTGGATCAATTGATTCTGACGCGGGACTGGAACGGGTATTGTTGGCACTGGAAGCGGGTAACACCAGCATTGCACACTATGCTGAACGCTTCATTACTACACCGGCAGCACAACAACATTTGGCTTTAATCTGGCAGATTTTTAACCAACCGGAAGCCCTCGCCGCTGACCCAGCCTTACTGAATGGCAGCACCCCGGATGCCATACGCCTGGCACTGCTTGCCACCAACCGCTTAGCCAGCAATGATCTGCGACTTGCCTTGCTGACGTTCAGTGAGCAAGCGCAGCGTCTGCAAATACCCATTGACGATCAGGCCAAATTAATCAACCGCCTGGGTGTACTTTACGCCAAACGCTTTCACCCAGATGCAGCAAGCCTGCTGGCCAGGATCGACCCCGACTACTCTTTTCCTGAACTCACTGAATGGCGTATCCGGCTTGCCCTCACTGAACAGGACTGGCCAGCTACCCGGCAACTAATTACACGCCTGCCTGATGAAATTCGTCAGCAGGGACGCTGGCTGTACTGGAGACTTGTTGCCGATCTGCAACAAGGCCAGTCACCTGACCCACTGTTATTGGAGCAACTCACCGCAGAGCGAAGCTATTACGGATTCAAAGCCGCCGAACTGACTCGGCGCCCTTTTGCTCTGAATGACAAGCCAGCCAAATTCAACCAGGAACAATTGCTTCAGATCACTGAACTTGCACCCATGCAGCGTATTCACGAGCTTTATCGCCTGGAGCAAATACGCGAAGCTACCCAGGAATGGAACCTGATGCTAGCCACCTTATCACCCGAACAAATCCATGCGGCCTCCCATGTAATCCAGAACTGGGGCTGGTATTTCCAAGGCATTCGCGGTGCGATTATCAGCGATAATTGGGATGATCTGGCATTGCGTTTCCCCGCCCCTTATCGGGATTTGTTTGACAAAGCCTCACAAGAGTTCGCTATTGAGCCTTCCTGGGCTTTGTCGGTTACCCGTCAGGAAAGCGCCTTTCTGGAAGTGGCCCGATCAGGTGCAGGTGCCCGGGGACTGATGCAACTCATGCCAGCCACTGCCAGAGAAACGGCTCGACGAGCCGAGATTCCGTTAATAGACCTGGGTCGACTTAACGATGCGGATGTCAATGTGCGCCTGGGCTCAGCCTACCTAGCGCAAATGCAATCGCAATTCGAAGGTAATCGGGTTCATGCAACAGCGGCTTACAACGCTGGCCCCGGACGCGTCAGACAATGGCTGTCTGCCCGCGGCCACCTGCCGCTGGATATCTGGATAGAGACCATTCCTTTTGATGAAACCCGTAGCTATGTGCTGAACGTCCTCGCTTTTGGTGTCATCTATAATACTATGGCGGGGAAACCAGCACGCGTTTTCAGTGAGCAAGAACGCTCAATGCTCGCCTGGAGCACATCGCGCTGATAATGCCTGATCGCTAAAGCTACGCAGCTGTTCTGCGCCAAACGGCCAGTTCAGCTCAGCACCTGAAGCCGGAACGACCAACACCGGAATGCGGGTTGCGTAGCGGCCCATTAACCGATCATCAAATGCGATATCCACCAAATCCACGCAAAACCTATCCGCATCCAATACCTGCAGCATGACCTCGATAGCCTGGTCACAGAGATGACAACCCTGGGTTGTCATCAATTCCAACTTACAAACCGCCAGCGGTTCTTCCGCAGTGCACATAATCCTCTCCTAAGTATTCGACTCAAACCCACCTAAGTGCTAATGTGATAGACAACTCAGATACTATACAGTTTACTGATGGATATCCTGATCAGCTAACCGGACGCATAACAGGCAGCACCTATGGATAAAAAAGACAGCTTTACCAACGACCCGCAAGAGTTTATCAACCACGTCAGTGAAGAAACCTCCAAGCTTCTGGAGATGTATTCAGCTACTGGGGGAGATGACATCTTTCGTCAGTTCACCACGTCCTGGACGGAACTGGCTACCCGTTCGCTGGAAGACCCTACTGTCTGGATCAAAGCGATTGCAGATTACCAGCAAGCGCAACTCAATTTGTGGCAAAACATCTGGAGCGGCAGTAGCGAACAAGTCGCTAAACCTTCAGCTGGTGATCGCCGCTTCCAAAACGAAGAATGGTCGAAAAATCCGATTTTCGACTACATCAAACAATCTTACCTGTTGTCGTCAAAAATGCTGACAGAAATGGCAGCCAATGCCAACCTGTCTGAGAAAGAGCAGAAAAAGCTGGAATTTTATACGCAACAATATGTTGATGCGCTATCACCCACCAACTTTGCTATGACCAATCCGGAAGTCCTGAATCAGGCTCTGGAAACAAACGGCCAAAGCCTGATCGAAGGTTTAAAAAACCTGCTGTCCGATATTGATAAAGGTCATATCACCATGACCGATGAAAATGCCTTCGTGCTGGGCGAGAATCTGGCTACCACTGAAGGTGCTGTGGTATTTCAGAACGATCTTTTCCAGTTACTGCATTACAAACCTGAAGTCGAACAGGTTTTTGAGAAACCGTTATTGATAGTACCACCCAGTATCAATAAGTTTTATATCCTGGATCTGCAACCACACAACTCTTACGTCAAATATTGTGTTGAGCAGGGCTACAATGTCTTTCTGGTTGCCTGGGTCAATCCGACTAAAGAGATGAGCACTCTCAGTTGGGATGACTATGTAGAACGCGGTGTATTAAAAGCTATTGAGGTTACCAAAGACATTGCAGAGTCCGATAAGGTCAATGCCGTTGCCTGGTGTGTTGGCGGTACACTGATGGCCACCGCTCTAGCAGTGATGGCAAATCGCAAGGACACCAGCGTGACCTCGGCGACTTTCCTGACGACGCTGACCGACTTCCGCGATCCCGGTGATATGAAAGTCTTTATTGACGAATACCAGGTCAAGACACTGGAAGAGAAGGTCAACAAAGAAGGCATACTGCATGGACGTGAACTGTCCACATCGTTCAACATGCTGCGCTCAAATGACCTGATCTGGTCCTATGTGGTGAACAACTACCTGAAGGGACAGACCCCCCCACCCTTCGATATTTTGTTCTGGAACAGCGATCCAACTAACCTGCCAGCCAGAATGTACACTTTCTACCTAAATAAAATGTATCTGGAAAATAAACTGGTTGAACCTAATGGCTTAACCATTTGTGGTGAAGCTATAGATCTGGGCAAGATAAAAACACCCTGCTATTTCTTCTCTGCCATTGAAGATCATATCGCGCCCTGGAAAAGCACTTTTTCAGCTACGGAAACCTTCAAAGGACCGCTGGAATTTGTACTGGGTGCCAGCGGACATGTTGCCGGTGTTATCAACCCGGCATCAAAAAACCGTCGCCACTACTGGATTAAGGGTGAAACTGGCAAAGGACCTGATCACTGGTTGGAAACAGCTGAGAAGCAGGAAGGGTCCTGGTGGCCACATTGGTCTGAATGGTTGAAACGACGTGCTGGTAAAAAAGTTGATGCACCCAAGGATTACGGCAACGCTACACACAAACCGATTGAAGCTGCCCCGGGTAGTTATGTTAAAGTTCGTCTGGACTGATAACATCGCAATCCACGGATAACACCAGAGGGCGCTGATCAGCGCCCTTTGTTTTTTTCAATTAACTGTCAGTAACTAACGGCATCGGAAGCCTGGCTCTGATGGCATAATATATAATTAATGAACACATCTCTTAGCCCCTCTTATTTCGCCATCAAAAAAGCCGAAATAAAAACCCTGATATTGCTGGCCTGGCCAATTATGATTGCGCAACTGGCTCAAAATACCATGGGTTTTGTTGATACTCTCATGTCCGCCCGTGCTGGCAGTGAAGACCTGGCCGCCATCGCACTGGGTACCAGCCTATGGATACCTATTTACCTGGCATTTTCTGGTATTTTAATGGCGATTACACCTTTGGTTGCCCATTTAGTTGGTGGCAGAAAGGATAACGAAACACCGCAAATATTTCATCAAGGTGTCTGGGTAGCCCTGTTACTCGGCCTAATGTCCCTCTGGCTGTTGCAGAGTACGCAACCCCTGTTGTCGCTACTGTCATTAGAACCATCACTGGAAGATAAAACCCGGGGATATCTTGAAGCAATATCCTGGGGCTTTCCAGCCTTGATGGTTTATCAGAACATTCGTGGTTTTAGTGAGGGCTATGGCAAAACCAGCGCTATTATGAAAATTGCTTTACTGGCATTGCTCTGTAACATTCCCCTGAACTATATATTGATTTTTGGTAAGTTCGGGTTACCTGAACTCGGGGGTGTGGGTTGCGGCTGGGCCAGCGCCATTGTAATGTGGGTCATGTTGAGTGCCGGGGTTATTTATACCCGACGTAGCCAGCAATTCAGCCAACTGCCCTTGTGGCATCCATGGCACAGACCTCACCTGAAAACCATAGCGCAATTTTTGCGTCTGGGTATGCCTATCGGCATTGCTCTGCTTATCGAAGCCAGTATGTTCAGTGTGATTGCGCTGCTACTGGCCCCTTATGGTGAAGTGGTATTAGCCGCACATCAGATTACCCTTAGCTATACCGGCATGATCTTCATGGTTCCATTAAGTATCGCCATGGCTCTGACAATTCGTGTAGGTCAACTTAAAGGAGCCGGAAATCAGGCCCAGGCACGCCTGGCTGCTTTTACCGGCATTCAATTCACCTTGGTCGTTGCGCTTGTTACCACCCTGCTGACGATGCTGCTAGCCTCACAGATCGCAAGGCTCTATACACCTGACACAGAGATTGCGACACTGGCTATCCTATTGTTAACCATCGCGGCGCTGTTCCAGTTTTCCGATGCACTTCAGGTCAGTGCTGCAGGCGCGCTAAGGGGCTATAAAGATACGTTCATTCCTTTATTACTGGTATTTGTATCCTTCTGGCTGATCGGCCTGCCTGCTGGCTACCTTTTAGGGCTGACTGACTGGCTGGTTCCGGCGATGGGAGCTGCAGGCTTCTGGTATGGACTACTGATCGGACTGAGCGCAGGGGCCGTAATGCTGATGACACGCCTGAATAGAGTATCACGACATGTGGAGACCACTTAGCCTGCTACTGCTACTCAGCCTGCTTTATGGTTGCAGCCAAACTGATGCGGAAACAATGCTGCAGGATTATACCCGCCGGGTTAGCAATGCACTGGATGAACCGATTGAGTTTGCACCCGGCAACTCACCTTTTCCAGTACTGCCACCACGCAGAGAACGTCTACTACCTGTTGAAGACCTGCGCGAAGGCCTGATTGAAGTTTTGCAGCTGCGTCACTGCGACCTGCTGCCCTTGATTGCTGAGCGCAATAGCAATCTTGGCCGCGTTATGCCACCCTCCCAGAAACTGAAGTATGAGCTACGCTTTTTACCTGCGGTGAAGGCCTGCGAGCAAGACTTGACCCGCCGCGTTACAACAGAGGCGTCTCTGCTACCCTTGCTACACAAAGTACGACAAATTCTGTCACATAAACAGCAAATGCTTCCTCGGACAATCTGGAACAGCATTTATACCAGCGAAGAGATGGAACAGCAGTTTTCTCGTTCAGTTGAGCCTTTACCTTTAGAGGCTCGAGGCCTGATCAATCAGGCCAGAAATACATTGGATGCCTTTGTTCTGATCAGCCATCTGGCCACAACGGACGCCACCTGGCCTGACATGCATTTTATCGACGAGATGGAAACTCATTACGAGCAACTCTACCGCCTGCAGTCAGGTCAGCAGTGGCTGCGCAGTGTATTTCTACTCAGTTACACGATGGAACAGGTCGCTCAAGGCATAGAAGCACGTCTGGAAAGACGTCCGATCTGCTTCAATCAGCAGCCCAACAACCGCTCGGTCATTATTCAAAATGTATTCAGAAATTATTATGCGGGAGAGTTTCAGCCTTATCTGGCACTGACAGATCAGTATGGCCAGTACTGGCAAGCCAGTCATCAGTCCATTCTGCAACACTTACCCTTGCCAGCCAGTTCTGAGGCTTATTTTTCGCAACTGTTTGATAGTGAGATGGCAGGCAGCGTTCTACACAGATTTGATCAGGCAAGGAAAAAGCATACTGAAGCCTGGCAGACACTGCTCACACATTGCGGGCTCAGTGTCGGCCAGACCTTATGACACTCACAGGGGTTAATTGCGATTATTCAATGTCAGCAACTGATCCAGCTTACTGCTCAAGCGTTCTTCTTTCTCTTTTTGTTTAGCTTCACGGGCTTGCTCTTTAATACGTTCACGACGCGCATCCTGCATGGCCTGAAGCTTACCCTTGGCATGCCCGGCCTCTTCAGCCGTGACCGTGCCGGCAGGCTGGCCATCCAGGCCAATACGTTCAGCACCTTCCTGAAAGCTGCGCAGATATTGAGGAGAGCGCACATAAGAAGCAAGCGCGCGCTTGATTTTCGTACGCGACACCTTGTCATCAGCAACCAGATCTTCCTGAATACCAATTTTTAAAGGCCGTACCTTGTCGCGTGAAAAAACCTCAGGATAAGCATCCATCAGCAATTGTACGGCAGCCATATTCGCAGCACGATTTTTGTTGCGTTTGCCGCCTGCCACTGCAGACCCTGAGTTTTCACTGTTTACTGAATCGCTCACTTTTTTGCTCTCAACTCGCTGTCGTTTGTATTCGGCCTGCTCAAGAATCTGTTCACATTCACGCAGTAACTTCTCCGTGCGGAGGGCGGCCTGCTCTGCCTCACTCAGCACCTTTTCGAATATAGTACTCATAACCATCTTCCTGCTGAAGCTGCTCAATCAACTCATACCCCAGAAAGGCACAGAACCGGGGAATATCACGCTGAGTAGACGGGTCAGTTGCTTTAACAAACAACACCTGCCCGGGCGTCAGCTCTCGAACTTTTTTGTGCAGCAACATCACAGGTTCCGGACATAGTAACCCAGAAGTATCCAGTGTCATGTCTGATACAGGTTGGTTCATCCGCTACTGCCAGCTTCTAGAAAAAGAGATACATTGTCTCAGAATTTTTGTGCCTTAGAAACCAGCTAAACGCATTCATAACAGGTTTACAGGCATTATTACCGCCGTAAATCCAGATAACAGGTCACCTCTTCCCGATCATGATACAGATGTCGCGCCGAGAGACTATAGGAAATATCAGCCTGTTCCAGACCCGTACGGATCATATCCAGACATTGCTGCACCTCCAGGTGACGCTTTTTCATCGGCAATTTCAGATTAAAAATCATCTCACGACACCAGCCTCGCAGTGCCCACTCCAGCATTCTGGCCGTAACACGTGCCGGTTTATCCGCGACATCACACACCATCCAGTCAACCGGTTTTGGCGGCTGATAATAAAATGCATCTTCCCGGCTATGGACAACCTGGCCTGAATCCATCAAATCTTCAGACATAGGACCGTTATCTACCGCTGTCACGAACATGCCTTGCTGCACCAGTTGCCAGGTCCAGCCACCAGGTGCGGCACCCAGATCCACGGCAGTTTTACCGCCACCCAGGCGTTCGCCCCACTGGTGACGAGGAACAAACCAGTGCCAGGCTTCTTCAAGCTTCAGGGTTGAGCGGCTCGGTGCTTGTGCCGGAAATTTCAGCCGTCGTATACCCATAGCCAATTTAGTTCCATTGTTCACCGGACTGACACCCATCAGCAGATGACGGCCAGATAACGCAAACAGATGCATCCGCCAATCGGTGCGCGCTTTACGCGGCAACATAATAGCCTGTTGACGCAGCGTCTGCGCCATCGCTGAGCTGAGTTTTCCGGCAAAGGGAAGTAACTCCCGACCTTCAGTAGTATCCGGCACTTCGGCCAGTAACTCCGCACAGGCAGGCAGGGTTGCCACCGGTCCAAGCAACACACTCAGTCTGTCGGTTGCTGGCAACTGATCAAAGGGCTCCAGACAAGCACACCATTGACGCGTAAACACCAAAGACCGAAACGATACTTGTTGCAACAGTGCAAGCGCGTCAGTTTGCAACATAAAGCGTACATATCCTGCATTCCGTTCAAAGCGAACATAACCCGTATGCCCTGCCCCAAGAGCTTGTTCAGAGAATTCAGCCGCGCATTCTGATTCAAATCCGGCTCGACACTGCAATAAAATGGATGTAAATGACATATCAACTCGACCTTTAACCTGGGGAAGACAGCATAACCTGAATAATTACTGCAAAATACTTTTGATCCATATCAAGTAAACATAAAAAAACAGCCGCTCCCAACCCGTCTAAAGTAGCATCCACAAGCGTAATTCAAACAAAAAAACATATAAGAAAAGTCTAAAATACATGAATTTTTATCTGATTAATTCATAAATTTCAATATATTACACAAATCAAAAAACAAAACAAAACCGAACATAACTTACAAAAAAATCATTCATGACCCGCGACAAGCTGTCGCAGATAAACCCTGGATCACATTGAAATGAAGGGGTAATTCACTGATAATCGCCAGTGGAACTCTTCTTACTATTAACAGCTTGTTGATGAGAGCCTGATATGAGCATTGCAACTGATCATTCAACCTACAACTACAAGGTGGTGCGTCAATTCACCATCATGACCGTAGTCTGGGGTATTGTCGGTATGACCGTAGGTGTACTGATAGCATCCCAGCTGGTCTGGCCAGCACTGAACTTTGACACAGCCTGGTTATCCTACGGACGTTTACGTCCGTTACACACCAATGCGGTAATTTTCGCATTTGGTGGCTCCGCCCTGTTTGCTACCTCTTACTACGTGGTGCAGCGTACCTGTCAGACTCGCTTGATCTCTGACGGACTGGCTGCATTTACCTTCTGGGGATGGCAACTGGTTATTCTTTCAGCCGCCATTACGCTGCCACTGGGGTTAACCTCAGCTAAAGAGTACGCGGAACTGGAATGGCCAATCGATCTCCTGATCACTGTGGTCTGGGTAGCTTATGCGATCGTGTTTATGGGTACTGTCTTCAAGCGCAAGACAGCTCATATCTACGTAGCTAACTGGTTCTACATGGCATTTATCCTGGTTATTGCTGTGCTGCACGTAGTAAACAGTGCGGCTATGCCAGTTACCATGATCAAATCCTACTCGGCTTACCCTGGCACTATCGATGCCATGGTTCAGTGGTGGTATGGTCATAACGCTGTAGGCTTCTTCCTGACAGCGGGCTTCCTCGGCATGATGTACTACTTCGTACCGAAGCAAGCTAACCGTCCGGTATATTCTTACCGCCTGTCAATTGTGCACTTTTGGGCACTGATTGCCACATACATGTGGGCCGGTGGCCACCACCTTCACTATTCAGCTCTGCCAGACTGGACCCAGTCTGTAAGCATGGTCATGTCTCTGATTCTACTGGCTCCATCCTGGGGTGGTATGATCAACGGTATGATGACGCTGTCTGGTGCCTGGCATAAACTGCGTACTGACCCTATCCTGCGCTTCCTGGTGGTTTCTCTGTCATTCTATGGCATGTCTACCTTCGAAGGTCCGATGATGTCGATCAAGACAGTCAACGCGCTATCCCACAATACTGACTGGACAGTCGGTCACGTTCACTCCGGTGCACTGGGTTGGGTAGCAATGATCTCCATCGGTGCGGTATACCATATGGTTCCGAAATTGTTCGGCAAGCTTAAAATGCATAGCGTTGGCTTGATCAACGTACATTTCTGGCTCGCTACAATAGGCACCGTGCTCTATATCGTGTCTATGTGGGTTAACGGTATTCTGCAGGGCCTGATGTGGCGCGCAGTCAACCAGGACGGCACACTGACTTACAGCTTTGTTGAAGCGCTGGAAGCCAGCCATCCAGGTTACCTTGTACGCATGATCGGTGGCGCTATCTTCCTGCTGGGTATGTTAATCATGGCTTACAACGTCTGGCAGACAGTCCGTGGCGGCAGCTCCGTAGAAGCAGCCGACGCTGAAACATCTGCGCAGACTGCATGATTCGGGCGAGGAGCATATAGCAATGATTAAACATGAAACTATTGAAAAGAATGCCGGTTTAATGGCAATGCTGATCATCATCGTGATCAGTGCCGGCGGCTTGGCTGAGATTGTGCCTTTGTTCTTCAAAGACTCTACGACTCAGCCTATTCAGGATATGCGCACCTATACAGCTGCTGAGCTGGAAGGCCGTGACATCTATATTCGTGAAGGCTGTCATGTCTGCCACACGCAGATGATCCGTCCATTCCGTGCCGAAACTGAGCGCTATGGTCACTTCTCTACTGCCAATGAGCACGTATGGGAGCATCCGTTCCTGTGGGGCTCTAAGCGTACCGGTCCTGATCTGGCCCGCGTAGGTGAGCGTTACTCTGATGACTGGCAACGTGCGCACCTTTATAACCCGCGTGACGTTGTACCGACATCAAAAATGCCATCTTATCCATGGTTGTTTGAACGTCAGGTCAGCGGTGACAATACTGCCAGCAAAATGGAAGTCCTGAGAACTCTGGGCGTTCCCTTTACTGATGAGCAGATTGCCAACGCCAAAACAGACGTAGAGGGTATTCTCGAGATTGATGCACTGGTAGCTTACCTGCAGGCACTCGGTAAAACCCACTCAAACTATGATGTGCGGTAATCCATTGTGAGTTATGAAGTCTATGGCCCGTTCATTCCATTGATCATGCTGATCACGTTCATCGGTTTGTTTATCTGGGTGCTATTGCCCCAGAACAAAAAGCCTTTCGATGATGCTGCCAACCTTCCCTTCGCTGATGAAGACGAGGATGAGGTGCAGAAAAATGACAATGAACGCGCCCATAACGGGAGAGATGAGAAATGAGTGCTTTCTGGAGCGCATGGATTTCGGTAATCACTTTAGTGGTTATCTTGGGTTGTACTTGGTTGTTACTTTCAACCAGAAGAAGTCAGCCACATCAGGAACAAACTGAAGAAACGGTTGGCCACTCTTTCGATGGTATCGAAGAGCTGGACAACCCGCTGCCAAAATGGTGGTTTCAGATGTTTGTCGCCACCGTGGTTTTCGGTCTGGTTTACCTGTTACTTTACCCAGGTCTGGGTAATTTCAAAGGTCTGCTTGGCTGGACCTCAACAGGTCAGTGGGAAGAAGAAATGGCATATGCTGAAGAGCATTACGCCCCAATCTTCGAACGCTTCGCTACTCTGTCTGTTGAAGAGCTTCAGCAGCCAGAAAACGCCGAAGGATTACGTATTGGTCAGCGCCTGTTCGCCAACAACTGCTCAGTCTGCCACGGTGTCGGGGGTGTCGGTTTTTACGGCTTCCCTAACCTGACTGACGGTGACTGGTTATGGGGCGGGTCTGCAGAAACCATCAAAACCACCCTGCATCAGGGTCGAAACGGCGCCATGCCTGCATGGGGTGCGGTTCTGGGTGAAGATGGTGTGCGCGACATGGCTCATTACGTTCTAAGTCTCAGCGATCGTGAGCACGATGCTGAATCTGCAGCACGTGCTGAACCTCAGTTCGCCTCCCTTTGTGCAGCCTGCCATACCGCAGAAGGTACTGGTATGCAAGCTCTGGGTGCGCCGAATCTGACCGATGATACCTGGCTGTATGGCGGTAGCTTCGAGCAGATCGCACAAACTCTGCGTCAGGGCCGCTTTGGTGTAATGCCTTCATTCAGCGCTCTTCTGACTGATGACCAGAGACATCTGGTTACAGCGTATGTCATGAGTCTTAGTAACGACTGATTGCATGTAATCTAAATAAAGGTGATATGATATAGGTCATATCACCTTTTTTTTTGGCATAATATCATTACTTAAGCGTTTACTTATTCAATCAATCGAATAACAACCACACTTGTTAAACGATGGCAGGCAGACCATGAACCAGATACCCGTCAAAGATGTAACCCCAGGAAAAGACAACAACAGTCAATCCTACGACTTATATGCCAAACGAGAGCATATTTACGTCAAATACTACAAAGGCTTTTTCAAAAATTTGCGCACTGCCGCTGGCTTTTTTATGCTGGTGATGTTTTTTACTTTTTCATGGTTGCAGTACGATGGCCGCCAAGCCGTTCTTTTTGACTTGCCTAACCGCCAGTTTCATATATTTGGTATGACCTTCTGGCCTCAGGATTTCATGCTGCTCTCCTGGTTACTGATCATCCTGGCCTTCATCCTGTTTTTTGTTACTGTATTTGCAGGACGTCTATGGTGTGGCTATGCCTGCCCTCAGTTTGTCTGGACCTGGTTTTTCATCTGGGCTGAGCGTATCACCGAAGGTGACCGAAACAAACGCATGCGCCTGGACAAAGAGTCCATGAACCGCGAAAAATTTCTGCGAAAGACAGCCAAGCACATCTTATGGCTGATCATTGCAGCGGCTACCGCAACAGCTTTTGTTGGTTACTTCAGTCCGATTCGTGAGCTGATACCCAGTATTCTCAGTGCCGATTTAGGGCCCTGGGAACTCTGGTGGCTGGGCTTCCTGACTGTTGCCACCTACGGTAATGCTGGCTGGTTACGCGAACAGGTGTGCATTTACATGTGCCCTTATGCCCGCTTCCAGAGTGTTATGTTTGATCAGGACACCCTGATCATTTCTTATGATGAGGCACGCGGTGAAAAGCGTGGCAAGCGCAGAAAAGGTACTGATTACAAAGCCGAGGGCCTGGGTGACTGTATCGACTGCTACGCTTGCGTTAACGTCTGTCCTGTTGGCATCGATATTCGTGATGGTTTGCAGTATGAATGTGTAGCTTGCGGTGCATGTATTGACGCATGCAACGAGATTATGGACAAAATGGGCTATGAGCCCGGCCTGGTTCGCTATACCACTGAGCACTCCCTTAATGGAAAACCTACCAAGCTTTTACGTCCACGCCTGATGGGCTACCTGACAGCGGTTGTGATTATGTGCTCTGCATTTGTCTATGTGCTGTCAAACCGCGTCCCAATTGAGTTTGAAGCCATACGTGATCGCGGTGCACTGTTTAATGAAGTCAGAGGTACTCTGATTCAGAACGTCTACACTCTGAAAGTCGCCAACAAAGAGCAGGTCGACAGGCGTTACCAGATCACGGTAGAAGGCATTGAGGGACTTAATTTAGTCAATGATCCTGTGTTTAATGTCAGTGCCGGTGAACTACTGGATTACCCGATCCGGGTTCAGATAGAAAAAAATAAACTCAGTACAGCGAACTCACCGATTGTTTTCACTGTCGAAACAGTCGATGAACCTAAAGTCAGCGCAACGGTTGAGAGTCGCTTCATGGGACCTGCACCAATTCGCTAAAGGTAAAACTACTAACTGTTTTTCAGTATAATAGGCGGCAATTTATTTGCCGCCTATTCTCTTGAGGTCTCTAGATGAGTCGAAACACTGTTCACATAATACCCTGGTACAAACAGCCTTGGCTGTGGTTTATTTTAACGCCCATACTGGCCGCCATGACTGTAGGCTTTATTATGCTGTCGGTTTCCATTTCTCAACAGCGCATAGATCCACCACTGAATAAAGAATTTGTCCGGGATGGCCGCGGTTATTCTATAGATGAGTCGATGATTGAAAACGCCAGAGCGCTGGGATTAAGTGCCGACCTGAGGCTGGATACCCAAACCGGCGAAGCCGTGTTAACCATGAAGGGTGATCTGCCTGCTGAGCTTGCCACACTGGAATTACTTGTTAAAGTGGGCGCCAACCAGGAACGCGATCATGTCATAATACTCCATCGTCTGGGTGATCTACACCAGTTCAATGGCCGTCTGACGCACCCCATTACAGCGCGTTCGACCTTTATTCTGATGTCACCAGAAAATGAATGGAAAATCATGCAGGTTGCCCGCCCCCCCTTTGAAGATAAGGTTCTGGCATTTATACCCTAGCAGGACCGATTGGAAGTAACTGATGCAAGCAGTCAATCTAAACACAGAGCCTGAGCAGTGCTTTCACTGTGGCTCTGACATTCCTCCAGCCAGCAACTACTTCACACGCATCAATGAAGAAGACAAACGTATGTGCTGCCCCGGCTGCCAGGCGGTGGCACAGACAATCGTCGCAGGAGGACTGGACAACTTTTACCAGCATCGTGGTGATGAACTCAGTCCGGCAACAGCCGACCTTTCCGAAATAGCGTCACTGACCAAAGAGCTGGCTCTCTACGATAATCATGAGATTCAACAAGCGTTCGTTTCAGGTCAAAATACCGATACACATACAGCAACGCTGGTTATCGAAGGCATTAGTTGTGCGGCCTGTGTCTGGCTACTTGAACATCACCTGTCCAAGCAACCCGGGGTGATCAAGTTCAGCGTTAATCTGGCTAACCATCGGGCCCGTCTGGTCTGGCATCCGGACGATATCAAACTCAGCCAACTATTAGCTGAAATCATTCGTATCGGTTACAAAGCACATCCTTACCACCCTGACAAAGAGGAGCAATTACTCGCCCAGGAAAGTAAGCGCTCCGTGATACGACTGGGTGTGGCAGGTATTGGTGCCATGCAGGCGATGATGTTTGCAGTCGCCATTTATGCTGCCGACATCGCCGGCACCGGCATGGAGGAAAAATATGTCATGCTGCTGCGCTGGGCCAGTCTGGTGGTTGCAACCCCTGTGGTACTTTATGCGGCACTGCCTTTTCTGAAAAATGCTTTTCGCGACCTTAAGACCAGACATCTAACCATGGACATCCCAGTCTCCATTGCCATCTGGGGAGGCTATATTGCCAGTGCCTGGGCCACACTATTCAATACCGGTGATATCTATTTCGAATCGGTGACCATGTTTGCTTTTTTCCTGCTCATTGGTCGCTTTATGGAAATGAAAGCCAGGCAACGAACAGGCCGCGCGGGAAATGCATTGCTTAACCTTATTCCGGCAAGTGCTTTACGCATTAACGCTGAAGGCGAAGAACAGCTGGTTGCTGCCAGCTCATTGCACCCTGGGGACCTGATTCGTATCAAGCCAGGACAAACTATCCCCGCTGACGGCTTCATCACCCGTGGCTTTTCATCAGTTGATGAATCCGCCCTGACCGGTGAATATATGCCGATCTCAAAAAAGCTTCAGGATTCACTGGTAGGCGGGACTATCAATATCGAAAACCCGATAGAGATGCAGGTCAGTGCGGTGGGTGAAAAAAGTCGTATTTCCTCCATTGTCAGACTGCTGGAACGTGCTCAAAGTGAAAAGCCCTATGTGGCTCGTGTAGCCGACCAGATTGCGCGTTATTTTGTCGGCGCTACGTTGATCGTGGCCGCCTGCGTTTCTACGATCTGGTACATCGTTGATCCTGCCAATGCCTTTTGGATCACCTTATCCGTTCTGGTTGTAACCTGCCCCTGTGCCCTGTCACTCGCTACGCCCACGGCACTGACTGCTGCAACAGGAACCCTCCGTCAACAGGGCTTGCTGATCACCCGAGGTCATGTATTAGAGTCTTTCAGTAAAGCCACACATATCATTTTCGATAAGACCGGCACACTTACTGAAGGACGTTTGGCTATTCAGGAAACGCACCCCCTGAATGGTATATCGTCTGCAGATGCTCTTAACTGGGGCGCTGCACTTGAGTCTTTGTCTGAGCACCCTATAGGACGAGCTTTTACCCCCTGGTACACCCGCGCTGCAGAAGCCATTCAAGTGACTGTTGGTCAAGGTATAGAAGGCCGTATTGAAGATAAGCGCTACCGTATCGGCAAACCTGACTATGTTATGCAGCTATCGGGGCAACCCTTGCCTGTAATGCCCGATCTGCAACGCCAGTGGATACTCTTGGCGGATGAATCTCAGGCTCTTTGCTGGTTTGCACTGGACGATCAGATCCGTCGCGAGACCCGCCAGGCGATCCATGAGCTCAGGACGTTGGGGCTGAGTATTGAGATACTCACGGGGGATACATCACCGGCGGTACAGCGCATTGCTGAAAAGCTCGGAATAGATCAGATCAACAGTGGCATGAGTCCGGAGCAAAAACTGGAACACATCCGTAAACTCCAGGCTGAGGGCAAGCAAACCATTATGGTGGGCGATGGTATTAACGACATACCGGTGCTGGTTGGTGCTCAGACATCAGTCTCCATGGGCGCCGCGACTGACCTGGCAAAAACCAATGCCGATGCCGTATTAACCAATAACAACCTGCAAACACTGGCCGTAGGCATCCGTCTGTCACGCAAGACCCGAACGATCATTAAAGAAAACCTGAGCCTTTCTTTGTTCTACAATATTATCGCCCTCCCGGCCGCTGCCCTGGGCCTAGTTCCCCCCTATATTGCGGCCATCGGCATGACTGCCAGTTCACTCATAGTAACCGGTAATGCCATGCGCCTGGCACGTCGTGCCAAAAACCCACAAACTACTCAGACAGCTCCACGGCCTGAGTCAGCTAAAGCCAAGGCAGGTACCTGATGGAAGTTATCATTATTTTGATTCCAATCGCTCTGATTTTAACTGGAATAGCCTTCTGGGCTTTTTTCTGGAGCGTTAACAGCGGTCAGTTCGAGGACCTAGATTCACCCGCTCACAGCATTCTCTATGACGATGATGACGACATGATCCCTGATGATGCTAAAGTAGACCCAAAGAGTAACCGGAAACTGGATGACTGAACCCCTGCTGCTGACCACAGCCTTCCTGATCGGACTACTCGGTAGCACCCACTGCATCGGCATGTGTGGGGGCATTGCGGCCAGCGTTGGTTTGAATACTCAGGGTGGCAGATACCCGGCTTGGCTGATACTACTGGGGTATAACCTCGGCCGCATCAGTAGCTATACCCTTGCAGGTGCTCTAATAGGCATTGCAGGCGCCATGGTTGCAACAGGCATCACAGGTCTGATACTGCAAACCTTTGCAGGCATATTACTGATAGCTATGGGACTTTATGTTGGTCAATGGTGGTTTGGCATTACCCGGCTGGAAACCTTGGGTGGTCATCTATGGCGGCATATCCAGCCTCATGCGGCCAAAATTTTGCCTGTTCGTAATCCACACCAAGCGGTGTTATTAGGTATACTCTGGGGCTGGCTCCCCTGTGGTTTGGTGTATAGCACACTGCTCTGGTCTTCGGCCGCAGGAAGTTGGCAACAGAGCGCCTTGCTAATGGCCGCATTTGGTCTGGGTACCTTGCCAGCCATGTTTACCACTGGACTGCTCGCCCGCCAGGTACGTAGTCTGATGCAGAAACGCCTGACGCGCCAGATAGCAGGCGCACTGATTATTGGCTTTGGTATTTACACTTTGCCACTCAACAGTCTGTTCAACCTGTAGAATCAGCAGACTGACACCGACAAAGTTTTAAAGATTGATTAAATTGAGGTATTTTTGGTGATAAACGATAGCCGCATTGTATGGAATATGGATCTGATTAAACGCTATGATCTGTCAGGCCCACGCTATACTTCCTACCCGACAGCAGTGCAGTTTGATCCGGCACTTTCACCTGAATCGCTGATTACCCAGGGGCAAGCTTCAGCTGACAAGTCTGCCCCCTTGTCACTCTATGTTCATATCCCTTTTTGTGCCCATGTTTGTTATTACTGTGCCTGCAACAAGGTTATCACCCGCAATCGTGACCGGGCTCAACCTTACCTCGAAACTGTTTATCGCGAAATGAAGCAGCTGTCACAATGGTACAGTGATGACCGGATCGTGGATCAGTTGCACTGGGGCGGTGGTACACCGACATTTATCAGCGACCAGCAAATGCATGAGCTTATGTCTGCTTTGCGCAGTCAATTTAATCTGCGTGATGATGACAAAGGGGATTATTCGATTGAAATCGATCCACGCGAAGCCAGCCCGGAAACACTGGAGGTGTTGCGCAAAACAGGCTTTAACCGCATCAGCTTAGGGGTGCAGGATCTGGACCCTAAGGTGCAGAGTGCCGTCAATCGCGTACAACCATTGGAACAAACCCAGGCAGTTCTGGATAAATCGCGACAATTGGGCTTTTCATCCATCAACATGGACCTGATTTATGGTCTGCCGCATCAGACTGAGCAAAGTTTTGATGCGACCCTGGACGTAGTCATCGGCATGAATCCTGATCGCCTGTCAGTGTTTAACTACGCCCACCTCCCGGACCGTTTTCGCTCTCAAAAACATATCAATTCAGATGAACTGCCCTCGCCGGAAACCAAGCTGGCGATACTACAAAACACTATTGATAAACTGCTGGACGCAGGTTATGTCTATATCGGCATGGACCATTTTGCCAAACCCGATGATAGCTTGGCACTGGCTCAGGCGGCAGGTCAACTGCATCGAAACTTTCAGGGCTACACAACGCATGCTGAATGTGATCTGGTGGCCATGGGCGTTTCAGCAATCAGCCAGATAGGCCGGGTTTATTACCAGAATGAACACGACCTGGCAGCCTACACGCAAGCGGTGACACAACAGCAGCACGCCATCAAACGCGGGGTCTGTCTGACTGATGATGACCTTATCCGAGGAGCGGTGATTAACCAGCTGATTTGCCACTTTGAATTGAATCCTGCTGCAATCGAAAAACGTTTCAATCTAAACTTTGATCAATACTTTGCTGCAGAGTTAGCAGAACTGGCTCAGTTTGAAGACGATGGTCTGATTCAGCGTCAAGGACGCCATATCAGTGTTACCCCTTCGGGTCGTCTGCTCATCCGCCGTATTTGTATGGCATTCGACGCTTACATACCCAAACAACAGCCGACACGGGGTTATTCACGCATTATTTAACATCGGCGCTAGCAGAATAGGCTGAACTATTCTGGTGCAGCCTTCACCCTGCCGCAGAAATGTTACATAATGGTGCCTATAACTATGAGTTCACGGGAAAGTAAGCAAATGGAAAATAAAAAAGCAACGGGTAAGCTCCACAGCCTGAATCAGGTGCATTGCAGTACCTGCAGTTTGAGTTCTCTTTGCCTGCCGGTGTCACTCAACATGACAGAAATGGAACGGCTGGATACGATCATCGACAAAAGTCGACCCTTAAAAAAGGGTGAGCACCTATTTCGCCAAGGTGATACCTTTGGCAGCGTTTATGCCATTCGTGCTGGCTCGGTAAAAAGCTACAGTATTACCGATGACGGTGAAGAGCAGATCACTGGCTTCTTTTTCCCCGGTGAACTGGTCGGTTTAAGTGCTTACGATACATCGACCTACCCAGTATCAGTTAAAGTGCTGGAAACCACTACGGTGTGCGAAATTCCCTTTGAACGCCTGGATGAACTTTCCGGACACATGCCAGAACTCAGACGTCAGTTACTGCGTACCATGAGCAAGGAAATCTGTAACGACCAACAGATGATGATGCTGTTATCGAAGAAAAATGCCGAACAACGCGTAGCCAGCTTCCTGCTGAAGCTATCGCAGCGATTTCATGAACGCGGCTATTCAGCCAGCTTCTTCCGGTTATCCATGTCACGTAACGAGATAGGCAACTATCTGGGACTCGCCGTTGAAACCATCAGCCGTATATTTACCCGTTTTCAGACGCTGGGACTGATCCATGTAGATGGAAAAGAAGTTGAAATCCTGGACAGTGAAAAGCTCAACGAGCACTCAGGCGAAGCTCAATCTACTGATAATGCCTGCAAGAGCGGCCGCTAATCAGCGCATCCACAAGCTGAATCCCTTGCCTTCGGAGACATAAATGTCCTACGACGAACTCTATATCAAGTCGGTGATCCGCTCGATCCCTGACTGGCCGGAACCCGGTGTCATTTTTCGTGATGTGACTCCTGTTTTTAAAGATCCCAAGGCTATGCGCATGGTTTGTGATGCGTTTATCCAGCGCTACATGAACACGGATATAACCCACATAGCCTGCATTGATGCCCGGGGTTTTATTCTTGGATCAGTGGTTGCTTATCAGTTAAATCTGCCGATGGTACTGATTCGAAAAAAAGGTAAATTGCCCGGCGACACTCTGTCTCAGGAATACAATTTAGAATATGGTACCGCTGCCATCGAAATGCAGACAGATGCGCTACAGCCAGTAGCTGAAGCTAACGTGCTGGTATTTGACGATCTGATTGCTACCGGTGGCACGGTCATGGCCGCTTTATCCCTGATCAACAAGCTCGGTGGCAAGGTTCATGAAGTCGCCTCACTGATTGATTTGCCCGACCTGATGGGTTCTCAAAAAATCCAGGACAGTAATGTCGCCGTATTTAGCCTGCTGGCTTATGAGGGCCTGTAACAATCATGAACAGTTTTAAAAATTTGCTTTGCTACCGCTTTGAACCTGATTCAACCCTGTCACCGGAAATTCTTGAAAAAGCGCTGTCAGAACACCCTTTCACCCCCTGTGGACGCCATGAATTACAGCGCAGTGGCTGGGTAGCTCCCTGCCCTTTTGCTGATTCTTTAGTGTTCACCAGCAGCGGTTTTATGCTGATCACCCTGTTGCGGGAAGAGCGTATTCTGCCAGCCAGTGTCATTCGTGATGAGGTGCAGGAACGAGTCAGTCGTATAGAGGCCGCTGACGCACGCAAAGTCTACAAAAAAGAGAAAGACCAACTTAAAGATGAAGTCGTGCTGGAACTGTTACCACGCGCTTTCTCCAAGCGCCAGAGTTGCCGTGCCCTGCTAATGCCGGAGCAAGGCTGGTTGCTGATCGACTCTGGCAGTTTCAACCGGGGTGAGCTGTTACTGAATGCATTACGCGAGGCCCTTGGCTCACTCAAAGTAAAACCCCTGAATGTTAATCAGGCTCCAGCCAGTGTGATGACACAGTGGTTACAGGATATCCACCAGGTCAGCAGTGGCTTTGAAGTAGATGATGAATGTGAGCTACGCGACACCTCTGCCGAGGGGGGCGTCATTCGTATCAAGGGGCAACCATTATTCAGTGATGAAATACGTGCGCATCTGGATACTGACATGCAGGTCACTCGTCTTGCGGTTACCTGGGAAGAGCAACTTAGCTTTGTATTGCATGCCGATCTGACCCTTCACCGCCTCAAATTGACGGACCAGTATAATGAGCAACTGGAACACGACCGTCCGGAAGACGAAGTGGCAGACTTTGATGCCGCGGTTACCCGTATGGGACTGGAAATGACTCGCCTGCTACCGGCACTGGCAAACAGCTTCGGTGGCGAACCTGTCAGCGATTAATCTGCCGGGAAATTCGTTTTTTAACTCAGCGCCAAACAGAGTACCGTCATGTACAGCGTAAAAGAAAGCTTCTACACCCTGCAGGGAGAAGGTGCACATGCGGGTCGCCCGGCTATTTTCTGTCGCTTTACCGGCTGCAACCTCTGGTCTGGTCGTGAACAGGACCGTGCCTCAGCGGTATGTAATTTTTGTGATACAGACTTTGTCGGTACCGATGGACAGAACGGTGGCAAGTTTGCTTCTGCAGAGGCGCTGGTGGCTCACCTGAAGTGCTTTTGGCCACTCACCACTACACAGCCCCCATATCTGGTTTGCACCGGTGGTGAGCCTGCTCTGCAGCTGGATCAAACATTGGTGGACGCTTTGCACCAGGAAGGATTTATTATTGCCGTAGAAACCAATGGCACCAAACCGCTGCCTGACGGCATCGACTGGATCTGTGTCAGCCCCAAAGCAGATACGCCCTTATATCTGCAAGGAGGTAATGAGCTAAAACTGGTTTATCCCCAGACTCAGGCTTTACCTGAGCGCTTTGAGCAGTTGCAGTTCGACCACTTTTATCTGCAACCCATGGATGGCCCAGCTCAAGCAGCATCACTGGTTGCTTGCATTGACTATTGTAAAGCCCATCCACGCTGGAAACTCAGCCTGCAAACCCACAAACTGATTGGCATAGATTAATTACCCACCGACAGTTGCTTCAGGATGCCAAACAACCAAAAACGGTTACGCCAGGCAATCAACAGCAGCGCAGGCAATTGCATCAACACACCATAAACCAATGCACTGGCCGACATCTCCGGACTCTGCAACAGGGTGCTGGTCACCAATAACGCAGTTCCGGCATTCTGCAGCCCCACTTCCACCAGCAATGTAATCTGCTGCGGCTCATCCAGCCCCACCAGTCTGGCAAGTACATAACCCAGGCTCATAGCGGCTAATACCAAAACCAAAACTGGCAGCGCAAGCTGAGGCAGTAATACTGTCAAACGATCCCAACTGCTGACTACCAGCAAAATAACGGTCATTAACATCAGGATCAGCGCTAATGAACGAAACAGAGCGCGAAGTTTACGATTCAGTTCCGAACAATACTGACTAAACAACATGCCTAATATCACCGGTAACAAAGTAATCAATATCATCTGACCGATTGCCTGAGCTACCGGAAAACGGATTAGCGTGGCTTCCAATGATAGCCAGCTCAGAATCAAGGCTGTCAGTAGCGGCAGAGTAAACGGAATAATCAGGCTATTAATGGCGGTCAACGACACTGACAGCGCTGCATCCCCCCTGGCCAGCAAGGTAATCGCATTCGACGTGGCGCCACCGGGAGCAAACGTTAATATCATCAGTCCTGCAGCAAGCAATGGCGGCAGATTAAACAGCTGTACTACAATCCAACCGAGTACAGGTAGCATTAATAACTGCGTCAGGATACCCAGAAAAACCGGAACAGGCTGTCGGGCGACACGCATAAAATCCGACAGTTTAAGTGACATGCCGACACTGAGCATAATAATGAACAAAGCAAAAGGCAGAAAGATCTGACTAACCAGTGTCGCTTGCATAAAATCAACCCGCTTTTGACTTTTCTGAATGATGCAAAAATTTTAGCAGAAGCACAGGCTAAATGCTGCATTGCAAAAAACTTTTTAGCCTTTCAAGCCTGGCCGAAAGGCCTGTCCAAAACGCTGAACCCCGCAGTATACATAGGCTGTATAAGCCTACTCACAACTTCTGTGGATAACCCTGTGCAAAGAACGACAATAAGTGTTTTTTAACCCCGTTTCCACACGCCCCAACACAGATTGATCAAAAATTAATCACTTATTTTTATATATAAAAATCAAATAGTTATGGTATTTTTTGACGACTTATCAAGAATTTCCGGATTGGATTTTGTTTTTTCCGTTTTTGTGAAGATCTTTCGCCTGTCAACCCTTTTATCGAATGTTATTCACATTTTATTTCATTCCCGTGTCGCTTTTATTTCTAACTATTCATGATGGCAGCTCAAGCTGACACAGGGTAAGATAGTGATTTTTTATTCATGCGGTTTTTTACAGATGCGCGACACATCCGATCAGCGACAGGCGGCAGCTCAACGAATCAGCATCATTGGCGCCATCGTCAATGCACTCTTAAGCGCGCTGAAGGTAATCGGTGGTGTTTTGACCGGCTCCACCGCACTAATTGCTGACGGGCTGCACTCGTTATCTGACATGGCCACCGACATGATGGTCATATTTCTGCTGGGCATTTCTCACAAAAAACCGGACAAAGAGCACCCTTGGGGGCATGGTCGATTTGAAACACTAGGCACCGTATTTCTGGCAGTCATTCTGCTTTCAGTTGCTGGTTTCATGACTTGGGACAGCCTCAAGTTACTCTTTGCGGGCGAAATCCCTTCACCACCATCCTGGCCAGCGCTGATCATCGCTGCCATTTCGATTCTGGCTAATGAAGTGCTGTTTTTCTATACCCTGAAAGTGGGTAAAGCAAACCATTCCAATCTGATCATTGCCAATGCATGGCATCATCGAACAGATTCTCTATCATCGATTGTTGTCCTGATAGCTATAGCCGGAGCTATTCTGGGTGTCTGGTGGCTGGATGCACTCGCGGCCGTGCTGGTTGCGCTGTTAATCGCCAAGATAGGTATCGACCTGCTACTTAAAAGTCTGGCTGAACTGGTTGATACCGGGCTGCCACAGGAACGGGTCAACCAGCTGCGTGAAACGGCGCTGTCAGTTGACGGTGTGATCGATGTACACAACTTCAGAACCCGTATGATGGGAGGGCAGGGTCTGCTGGAGATGCATCTGCAGATACCTGCTCACATGAGCGCGTCTGAAGGACACTTTATTGGTGATATCGTTTGCGCCAAACTTAAAGACCGTTTTGATGACATAGGTTACATCATCTACCACATCGACACTTATGACGATGAGTTAATACCCGATCTCACGCAACCACTGATGCCTTCACGCAATGAGGTGGAAAACCACCTGAACGCCGCTGTCAGTCGACTATTAGGTGATTGTCCAGCCTATGAACTGACCATCTACTATGCACCCAAGTTCATCGAACTCGAAATCAAGTTTAGCCACGAGATCTATGCATTGCTGGAAAATACCGGACTGGCTGGACAAACACTGGAAACCAATCTGCAAGAAGAGCTGGAAAGCCTAAACTGGTTCCGTAATATTCGTATCTGGCTGCCGGTTAACGACAGCCAAGTCTAACTCAACCGGTAAAAGGGCTTGAAGGTTCACGCATCGTAACAAACTCCTCAGCCGCGGTAGGATGTATGCCAATGGTGGCATCGAATACCGCTTTGGTTGCGCCTGCCTTCAGCGCTACAGCAATCCCCTGAATGATCTCCCCTGCTTCGGCACCGACCATATGCACACCCAGCACTTTATCTGTTTCACGGTCGACCAGCAGCTTCATCAAGGTACGCTCATCACTGCCACTCAGTGTATGCTTCATCGCCCGGAACTCTGAACGATACACATCCACCTTCGAATAGCGTTCACACGCTTGCTCTTCAGTCAATCCCACGGTACCGATGTTGGGTTGGCAGAACACCGCCGTTGGAATCAATTCATAGTCCACCGCCGGATTTCCCTGCGCATAAAGCGAGCGAACCAACGCCATCCCTTCCGCTAAAGCCACGGGTGTCAATTGTACCCGGTCAATCACATCCCCAACGGCATAAATCGAAGGCACAACCGTCTGGAACTGATCGTTCACCACTACAGCACCCTTACCACTGAGCTTAACGCCAACCTGCTCCAGCCCCAACCCCTGAGTCTTGGGTACACGACCGGTTGCATACATGATCTGATCAGCTATTTCCTGGTGGCCATCATCGAACTGTGCAATCAGTTTACCCTCAGGCGTTTTTTCTATCCCTGTCAGGTTTGTATTGAAGTGCAACTGCACCCCTTTTTTAGCGACTTCACGGGCAGTAAACTCACGCACCTCCTGATCAAAGCCTTTCAGAAACAGCTCACCGCGATGTACCAGATGCGTTTCTGCTCCCAACCCGGCAAAAATACCGGCGAACTCGACAGCGATATAGCCGCCGCCAACAACGATGACTTTGTCAGGAAAACGATCCAGATCAAACACTTCATTGGAGCTAATAATGTGTTCAGCTCCAGGAATATCTGGCACAAACGGCCAGCCACCTACAGCAACCAGAATACGTTCAGCGCTGTAGGTTTTATCTCCCACTTTAACCTCGTGGGGGCCGACTACTGTGGCGCGCTCCTGAATCAGTGTACAGCCAGCGTTCAACAGCATCTTTTCATAGATACCATTCAATCGACTGATTTCCCGGATTTTATTGTCTCTGAGTGTCGGCCAGTCAAAGCTTAGTGACTCGGTCTGAAGACCAAAGCCAGCCGCTTCATGAAAACCTTCAGCATAGTGTGAAGCATAGACATAGAGCTTTTTCGGCACACAGCCAACGTTGACACAGGTACCACCCAGATAACGCTCTTCGGCGATCGCCACCCGCACACCCATGGATGCGGCCATACGTGCTGCTCTCACACCACCCGACCCTGCACCGATAACAAACAGATCAAAATCAAACTGACTCACGACTGACTCCTCAGGTTTTCAGAATAGTGATTAGGATACACGCTGTAGCCAGATACTGACCAATCTAGTTAAGCTAAAAAACTTATTAATATTAACTATCAATAAAACTCCTCAATCAGTTTGCCGGATTGGCTGAAGCCTTTTAGAATAATGCCTCTTATGACAATCCAAGAGTGAGCTTTATGAAACTGGTTTCGTTCAATACCAATAGTATCCGTATGCGCATACATCAACTGGAAGCACTAATTGAGGCCCATCAGCCAGATGTTATCGGCATACAGGAAACTAAAGTCACCGACGAAGCCTTCCCACTGGCTGAAATTGAAGCGCTGGGTTACCACGCCTATTTCCATGGTCAAAAAACCCATTACGGTGTGTGCCTGCTATCGCGGCAACCAGCTTTGCGGATAGAGAAAGGCTTCCCAAGTGACGATGACACAGCTCAAAAACGCTTGATAACCGGTGATTTTATCAGTGCTTCCGGAAAAACCTACACGGTCATTAACGGCTATTTCCCACAGGGAGAAAACATTGCCCACGCAATTAAGTTTCCCGCTAAGCGTAAGTTTTATGCTGATCTGCTCAGCCTGCTACAGACTCAATACTCGACTGATCAAGCGCTGGTGGTGATGGGAGATCTGAATATTTCGGCTGAAGATATCGACATCGGCATAGGTGAACCTAACCGCCTACGCTGGCTCAAGACCGGCAAGACCAGCTTTCAGCCGGAAGAGCGTGAATGGTTATCTAAACTGCATCAGTGGGGTCTTCAGGACAGCTACCGTAAGGTCCATCCACACAAAGACGACAAATTCAGCTGGTTTGATTACCGTAGTAAAGGCTTTGAAGATGATCCCAAACGTGGTCTGCGCATTGATGCTATCCTCACCACACCAGTTTTAACTCAAACGTGTATCGCAAGCGATATAGATTATGACGTGCGTGGCATGATCAAACCCTCTGATCATGCCCCTGTCTGGTCGGAGTTTGATTACTAAGCAGCATCCGGTTTTAACACCAGTACATCACAGGGTACGACATCCAGTACCCTTTCCACACTACTACCCAGCAACAGCCGATCCAACATGCCTCTGGCAAGCGAGCCCATCACCACCAGATTCATGCCCTGATCGCGAACAAATTCGGGCAGTTTCTGGTGGATCTCACCTTCAATAACATGCAAGAGTGACAGATCAAAATCCGGATCAAAGTCTTGCACTACCTGGACTAACCGGTTTTCATGCTCTTCTTTAATGCGCGCTTGCATGGATTCAAAATCACCAATGACACTGTCATCAAAAATAGCCGATTGAGGGACCGATGCATAGGTATGTAGAATATGCAATTCAGCCCCCAAGCTTTCCGCTAGCAAACGCGCCTGCTCCAGAATTTCATGGTCCATAGAAGCCGCTTTGTCATGTAGATGAAAGGGATCTATCGCCGCCACCAAACGCATACGATCCGGCCAAGGCCGTTCTTTACACAACAACAGCGGCACTTTGACTTCACGCAGCAATTCCCAGTCCTGCGGTACCAGTATGCGGTGCAACAGGTGCGGATGCTCAGCAACCTCATGTAATAGCAAATCAGGCTGGTAACGTTTTACTTTAGTCAAAACACCATCGGAAATATCTCTGGCCCAGGCGACATCTGTGGTAATGCCAGGTTGTAAACGCCGAAAAGAAGCCGCGATACGATCAAGCTCCTCTTCCAACAACCGTAATTGCTGGTGTTGAAGGTTCTCAAGTAGAGTCGGCCCCACCATATTCATACTGCTGGGATAAGACTGATAGCCACATTTGAACAGTTCGATACCCGCACCCGTTGACTGACCGATGCGTACGGCTTTCTCCAACAGACCCTCGGTATTCTCGTCAGTGGTAAGATTAACCAATAGCTTTGAAATTTTAGTCATGATGCCACTCCTTGCTGCACTTATTTATCTTAATTTTAGCTGAGTTTCAGCGCACTATTGCTGACCAGGCTCAGCAAAATGGCCAGAGACACAAGCCTGTGGGCAAACGACAACCCGGTAACTGGCTTTCATACAACTGCGCCCGGCTTTGAACTTGGCGGGCTACATTGATCAGCCAGGGCTTGGCATTGTAGCTGGCGTTTTTAAAACCTGTATGGCCTTCATGATAATTAAGATAAAGATTGTATGTATCACGTAATGCGACACCATTACGCTGAAATGAGACACGATTATACCAACCGATAAAATCCAGTGTGTCTTCGATGCTGCTACGCCGAGCCAATCGATTGCCTGTGGCTCGCTGGTAATCACTCCAGGTGCCATCCTGTGCTTGTGCATAACCATAGGCTGATGATTTTCTGGGCATCGGAATCAAACCAAACAGATAAGGTCTGGGAGGCCTGGCATTATGTTGAAACGCAGATTCCTGGCGTACAAATGCAATCTGGGTTGATACTGACGTGCCCCAGCGGGATTCGGATTTTTTAGCCGCATGATACCAGGAAGGATCATGTGAAATAATGTCACAGATATTATCCTGTGCCCTGGCTGGCGGCGGTGATGAAGCACAACCGGATACCAGAACCAACAGCAGAAGTGCGACTATAACCAACTGTATTTGAGGAAGTTTATTCATACCAAGAATATAACCTATTGCCAGCTGATTCGCACCCCTCATAGATAAAAGCCGCACTGGCAAGCTCAGTGCGGCTTTTATGAGTTTATCTCAGCCGTTAGTGTGGTTGCTGACCCTCGGCAACAACCAGAGGATCGGGCTCCTCTTCAATATGAATCGGTTCCTCCGGCTCCTCCCCGGCGTGCTCTTTCAAGGACTGCTTGCTACGCAGCTCAATCAATAACCATAGTACAAAACCTATCCCAAGCCCCCAGGCCGCACCATGAGTTGCCAGAACCACGCCCATAATGCCAGCCACACCCATAGAGGTGGCATTATCTATCTGCTCAACAGCAACAGCAATACACAGGTAGCCGGTTATCAGCAAGGTAATAGACAAGGCGATCGGTAATACCGGACGGAAGAGTGTGACCAGCGGCAAAAGAAACAGTGCAATGAAGCCCACAATCCAGAAAACACCCGCACCCGAATAAATCGTATCCATAGCTCCACGACCATAGCGATAGCGCTCAGCAATTGTCGCCATTACACCGGTAAACAATGGACCAGCAAGCCCTGGGTAAGGTGCAAAAAAGGAGTGCATCAGGTTACGGATACCGGTGACCAGATGAACACGGTCAACGTTAACTTCAATTTTTTCATCCGGACGCAGGTGATCGACACGCTTAAGCAGGCTCTGCCCGACAATAATATCACCGAAGGCAATAATATAGGCAATAATCGCCGTGGGTATAGCGGCCAGAATCAGTGACATAGATGGAAAGCCTATAGTAAACGGCAGGTAGTTCCAGATCTGACCAAATGCCGGCAATTCAACTCCCCACTCTACTGCCGGAAGCGGATACTCGGACACAGTCCAACCTATCACCATGGTAATCAGCATACCCGGTACCATACCGTAACCGGCAATAATTTTGGCCCAGCGATGCTTCTCCACCCAGTCACGAAACGACAAAGAAAAAAGTACATACACGGTAATCAAGCCACCGATACCGAGTGAAATAGGCGTATTATACAAACGGCCACCTTCACTGATTTCACCACTAATCGCTGCAATACCCGCACCCAGCAAAATCCCGGCCTTGATGGAGTTGGGAATGTTATTAACCAGCTTGGAGCCCAACCGCGTTATTCCCATAAACAGGAAGATAAAGGTTACCACTAACTGAAGCGCAACCAGCGCCCTGATGGCATCTGGACCCGGCTCAAAACCACCGATAAACAGCAGCACCACCGGTATCGCCGGTGTAATCCACCCAGGTACAAAAGGCACCCCCAACAGGTTGGGGAGCATAAAGCCGATACCACAAATCACTACATACGCTAAAGCAACGTCATAAGGCAGGCCAAGATAGCGCTCAAGCAGGGGGATCATCCCCATAGCGACCACAAACATGACCAAAGCCTGGATCGTTTCCGCCACTTCCCAGCGATAATGAATAAACGGCAACCGAATCTTAAACGGGCCGGCAGGCCAGTAAGGGTGTTCCTCACCATGCTTACGCTGATATAACATAATGCTCTCTCTGTTTTATGCCTTAAAATACGGATTGAAGTGCGAATCCAGCGCACTTCACGGGGAGTCGTAAAGGTATACCCTTATAGAGAGAGAAGTCGATACACAAGGGAACGACTTTAGTCTTGATTAACAACTAAAGTATTAGGGATATTACCCATAGTGCTCAATAAAACACATAATATCTAAATAAACGCTTTAACATGAAAAACTAGCGGGGTCAGGTTACAATAATGCACTTTCCTTTCTGCTTTTATTGGAGACTCAATGGCCCGACGTACCAAAGCCGAAGCTGCTGCCACACGTGAAAAATTACTGGATGCTGCCGAAAATGTCTTTCTTGCCCGAGGTGTAGCTAATGCAACACTGGAACAGATTGCTAAAGAGGCTGGGTTAACACGTGGAGCAGTCTATTGGCACTTTAAGAATAAGGCCGAGGTTTTCCGTGCAATGCTGGACCGGGTACGTTTACCCTTCGAAGAGTTCATTGAAGAACTTGATGAACCTGACCGGAAAGAGAACCCTGCACGAGCGATACGACTGGCCTGCATAGAAGGCCTGAGACGACTGGAACAACCGCGCTACCATCGAGTACACAGCATTCTGGTCTATCACAGTGGGGGATTGGCTGAGTTGGACTCGCTGGCCATGCAAAAAGAGATCACCAATGAAGCTTTCGACATGCTGACCACCTACTTTAATGCTGTAGATCAGCAGGGGCAGCTACGGGCAGATATGTCTCCGCAAACCGCTGCCCGTATGCTGCAGTCCATGCTGAGTGGTATCTTTCACGACTGGCTCCGATACCCGCAAGATTACTCGATTCAAGAGCGCGGCATGGAAATGGTGGACACATTACTGCGTTTAATCTGTACAGTAAAGGTGTCCTGAGTCGAAGGGTCAGCCTTCCCAACCACCCCCCAAGGTTTTGAATAACGTCGCACTGGCAATCAGCTCATTGCGGATAGCTTCTGAATGCGCCTGCTGCACCGACATCAATACTCGCTGCGCATCCAGTACTTCAATGAATCCAATCAACCCCTCACGATATCGTATTTCAGCCAGTTGCAGGGTTCGCTGATAAGCTTCTTCTTGAAGCCTGATAGCTGTCGTTCGCTCAGCACTGGTCTGATAAATTACCAGCGCATCTCGCACTTCATTGAAAGCCAATTGTACGCTGGATAAATACTGAATTTCAGCCTGTTCCGCCTGAGCTTCAGCGGATGCCACTAGCGAACGGTTCCGACCAAAATCAATCAACGGCCCAACCAGACCTGCCGAAAGGCCCCAACCAGCTGCACCACTAGTGAACAGATCTGCAGCATCCAAACTGCTACTACTCAGTAATGCAGAAAGATTAAAACGAGGGAAGCGATTGGCTTCGGCCACACCTATGGAGGCATTGGCTGCCATCAGTACCGCTTCAACTGCCCGGATATCCGGACGACGCTGCAACAATTCAGCAGGCATCAGTGCAGGCACCACCTTTGGTAACCTTATCGCCTCCAAATGGGTATCACCATAGCTGAGGGTATCCATCAATTCTGCAGGTGACATACCAGTTAACACGGCAAGAGCTCCCTCAAGCACGCGAATTCGTTCACGCTGCACAGGGTATTGTGCTCGCGCAGACTGAAGCTCAGACTCAGCCTGACGTAACGACAGTTCATCACTCTGTCCGGCCTGATAGCGTAACTGCTCCAACCTAAGCGTTTCCTCACGTGACTCAATGGTAGCCTCGGTAATACGACGCTGATTTTCAGCATTACGAAGATCAAAATAGGTAGCCACCAGATCTGCAATCACATTCAACTCCAACGCATGATGCACGAAGTGGCTCTGCTCCAGTAATGCCTGTGCTGCTTCTTGCTCACGCGCCAGACGCCCCCAGAGATCAAGCTCGTAATTCAGCATACCTGTCACTGCAAACTGGTTATTAAGTGTTGACCGATCAGCTGTAGTCATATCTGACGCTTGGTGCTCGCGTGCTGCATCGGCCTGAGTACTAATGGACGGGAGCTTATCAGCCTGAGTGAACCCCAGGCGAGCGCGTGCTTCGCGAATGCGTGCCAGTTGCAAGCGCAAGTCGAGATTATCTTCCAGCGCCAAAACCACCAGACGATTCAGATTTGGATCCTGATATTTCTGCCACCAATCCTGCCACTCCTCATGCTGCATGCGTGAATCTGCCTCAGATACAGACCACTGCTCTGGCAGGTTAGTTGCCGGACGCTGATATTCCGGTCCCAGCGCACAACCAGTCAAGATCAGCACCAAACCCAATAGAGGTAAACGCACGAGGTTACTCACCCATCACCTCCTTGGACGGCTCAACCATATGACGCGAACGTCGCCGACTGGCAAAATCTTCTACCAGTTTATAGGCCAAGGGGACAAATATTAGTGCCAGTGAACTGGCCATTAGCATCCCGCCAACCACTACGGTACCGATCTCCTGACGGCTTACCGCACTAGCACCACTGGCAAAGACCAATGGCAAGTTACCCACGATAAAAGTTAGAGCCGTCATTAAAATCGCTCTAAAGCGCTGTTGGGCAGCAGCCATTGCAGCATCAGTTGAGTTCATACCTTCACGGCGATTCTGAACAGCAAACTCAACAATTAGAATAGCGTTTTTCGCTGCCAGACCAATCAAAACCAGCAACCCGACCTGAAAGTAGATATCGTTGGGGAAACCTTTCATCAGTGATGCCAGTGCAGCACCAAGCACACCAAAAGGCACTGCTGTTGCTACCGCCAGCGGCAATGACCAACGCTCATACTGAGCAGACAGGATCAGAAAGACCATCACCATTCCCATAGCAAATGCCATACCGCCAGCACCAGCCGCAACATCTAACTGGTAGGCTTCACCAATCCAGCCAATCAGTAGATTATTATCATCCAACACATCAGCGGCAGCGGCTTCCATTGCTGCTTTGGCCTGTCCGGTGGTATAGCCTGGAGCAGCATCAGCTAGGAACTTCGCTGCCGAATAGACATTAAACCGATTTAGAATATCAGCCCCGGTCTGGCGCTCCAGCGTAACCAGAGAGCTAAGCGGGATCAGCTCACCCTGATCGGAACGAACAAACACTTTGTTCAGATCTTCCGGCTGACTGCGAAACTCCGCTTCGGACTGTAAGTTAACCCGCCAGATACGCCCAGACAGTGTAAAGTCGTTTATATATAACGATCCAAACGTGCTCTGCATTGTCTCAAAGATTGAATTAATCGGCACACCAGCCGCTTTAGCTTTTTCCCGGTCTACTTCTGCCGAATAACGCGGAACCCGGGTATCAAGCGTGGTACGTGCATTAACTAACTCAGGACGTTCATTCGCAGCTGTCATCAGTCGACGCACATGAGCTTCCACTTCATCAGTGGTGGCATCACCACGGACTTGAAGATAACCCTCAACACCGCCTGTCAATGACATTCCCATGATAGAGGGCGGTGTAAAAGCCACTACCACACCCTCCGGAATCTGCGCACCCACCTCCATAATCCGACCAGCAAGAGACAGCGCATCCTGCCCTTCGCCGGTACGTTCTTTCCAATCTGTCAGGTTGGCAAAACCTACACCGGCACTAGTACGCAAGGAACCGGAGATGATGTCAAATCCGGAAATCGCAGTGAATGCCTGCAACTCATCCAGTTCCCGCAGGACGACAGATAACTGGTCACGCACTTCTGATGTACGCGATAGGGCTGATACCGGTGGCAACTGGAATACCACCATAGCAACACCTTGATCTTCTTGAGGTACAAGGCCAGATGGCAAACGAGCCATCAGACTTACTGCCAGCACAATAACACCTGTAAACAGTAAAACACCTATCAGCGCATGACGTAACAATTTTGAAACCAGCCAGGAAAAGCCAGCCGTTAACTGGTCAAACGCCGTATTGAACCACTGAAAAGGCTTAGCTACCCGATGCGACTGTTTATCCAACAACAATGCACACATGGCGGGGGTCAAGGTCAGTGCTACCACACCGGACACCACAACAGAAACGGCTATCGTAACGGCAAACTGTCGATAGAGCTCGCCACTGAGTCCGCCCAGAAATGCCACAGGAGCAAATACGGCAACCAATACTAGTGTCGATGAGATCACAGCACCCGATACTTGCTTCATGGTTTCAATCGTTGCTTCACGAGCAGGTATACCCTTTTCCTGGATCAGACGATCAACGTTTTCCAACACGATAATGGCATTATCCACAACAATACCGATTGCCAGTACCAGTCCAAACAGAGTCAGCATATTGATGGAGAAGCCCATCAACAGCATACCGGTCAGGGTACCAATCAGTGATACGGGTATAGCAACCACCGGAATCAGCGTAGCTCGCAAATGCTGAAGAAACAGGAAGGTCACCAGTACCACCAAGAGCACCGCCATCAGCAGGGTGACGAACACCTCGTTAATAGAAATGTCAATAAACTCAGTAGTGTCATAGGCAATCGTGTACTCCACGCCGGAAGGGAAGCGCTGGGATATATCATCCATCACCGCAATCACTGCCTGCCCGGTTTGCAGCGCGTTCGCTCCAGGTTGCAGATAGATCCCCAAAGGTACGGCAGCTTGGCCATTATATGTAGCAGATGAGGCATAGCTCTGCGATCCTAGCTCGGCACGCGCAACATCACCCAAACGCAAAGTACTGCCATCTACCTCGGAACGCAGAATGATTCGTTCAAACTCTTCCGGCTCAGACATCTGACCACGGGTGGTTACAGTAAAAGTAAACGCTTGTTCGTCGGGTACAGGCTCTGCGCCTAGACTACCGGCAGCAAACTGTGCGTTTTGTTCACGAATAGCAGCAGCCACATCTGAAGGCGTCAGTTCATATTGTGCTAACTTATCTGGGCTGAGCCAGATACGCATAGAATAATCCTCGACAGCAAATAACGAGGCATCACCAACACCTGGTACTCGCACTAATTCATCAAGGATATTCAGCAACGCATAATTGGATAAAAACAGGGTACTCTGACTTCCATCCGGTGAAAACAGTACCGGCACCATCAGCAGGTTAGTGGAGCGCGCTTCGACACTGACCCCTTGATCTCGTACCTGTTGCGGCAGACGCGGGGAAGCAGCCTGGACCCGGTTATTCACATTAATAGCCGCCTGATCAGGATCAGTGCCCATAGTGAATGAAATAGTAATTTGAAGACTACCGGAATCGGTAGAGCTGGATTCCATATAGAGCATATTATCAACACCGTTGATCTCCTGCTCCAAAGGTGCTGCTACAGCTTCAACCAGTACCTCGGCACTGGCACCCGGGTAGTTTGCTGTCACAACCACCTGTGGCGGCACCACATCAGGATACTGTTCTATAGGAAGTGCTCTCAAGGAAGCAAGGCCGGCAAGCACGATAATAATCGACAGCACCGACGCAAAAATGGGTCGGTCAATGAAAAATTTCAGCATTACACCCCCTCTCGTGAATCAGCATCAAGCACACGTACAGGGGCACCATCACCTAACATTACCTGACCACTGATCACCAACAGATCTCCAGCTTGCAAGCCTGAAAGAATGACCTGACCCTCAGCTGTCACCGGTCCCAGTTCAACAATGCGTGAGTGTGCCTGGCCGTTTTCAATAACAAACACCTGCGGCCCCTGTGGTCCCTGACCCACTGATTCCGGCGGAATAACAAAAGCCGAACCCAGTGTTTGCATATCAACACGGACACGGACAAACTGCCCCGGTACTAACTCACCATCAGGATTAGGGAATACGGCTCGGGCAGAGACACTACCTGTACGTGGGTCAATACTGCTATCGGTAAAGTCAATCCGGCCTACCAGTGCATAGATCTGTCCATCAGGCAGTTGCAAACGGGCTTCACGTGTTCCATTGAGTGGTTCGCCACGCATAGCTCGGCGTGCGGCTTGCTGAATCGCCGCATCGCGTTCCGGCAGAGAGAAGCGCACATGCACTGGATCCTGCTGAGTAACCTGAGTCAGCAGAGTACCCCGTTCGATGAGACTCCCTTCGGGCAAACTTTCCAGGCCGGTGATGCCCGACAAAGGTGCCTCTACCTGCGTGTAACTCAGGTTAAGTTCAGCCGCTGCTACACCCGCTTCAGTTAGTGCCAAACGCGCCTCAGCAAGCTCTCTGGCCGACATGCTATTATCCCGATCGCGCTGACTGACTGCATTTTGTTGGTAGAGTGCACTGATGCGCTGCCATTCACGATTAGTCTGATTCAGCTCAGCGCGCGCATTAGCTCGCTCTGCACTGGCACGCTGCAACTCTATTTCATAGATTTCAGGATCAATGCGAAATAGTGGCGTGCCCTGCTCTACAACCTGACCTTCAACATACAGGCGCTCTTCCAATACACCGGCAACACGTGCCCGCACTTCAATTTCGCGTGAACCTTGAACACGTGCGGCATACTCTTCTGTCAGGGTCACTTCACGCAGGTTAACTGTCACTACACGCACGGGTGCCGCAGAGGGTGCACTCGACGCTTGAGCAACATCATCGTCTGCCTGACAACCCACCAAGACAAGGAGTAGTACCATACCAAGCAAGGTAGAACCCTTCGCAGACAATCGCTCACTCTTAAACCATTGCATCACTAACTAATTCTCCCGATTTAAACCAACCATCACCACTGCCAAGCAGAGGCAGAGCGGCCTAATTATTCAACCGGGTTATTATACATGCATGAATGTATGTTTAAAGGTTTTTTAAAATAATTATTTCCGTGCAATGAGCGTATGATGAACTAATAGCTGTAACGCAACCGCGCATACAGACTGGAAGCATCCTCAAACTGACCAAAGAAGGTATGCGGCTTTTGCCCACCAAACAGATTTCCGCCTAGAGTGAGTAGCCAATGATCATCAAAACGATAATTCACGGCTGGACGCACGAAGTAGTCTTTATCGCTGGGTGACCAATAGGTAAACAACGACAAGGTTAAATTATCCTGACGTAAACGCTGAGTAAGACGCAATGTCAGCAAATGGCGGTACTCATCCGGGCGGTAACGCCCATCCGCCAGGGGCCAGCTTTGCTCCAATGCAGCATAGTCCTGGGTCCACTCCAGATAATACTGCAGAGCTGCATTAAAATTTGTCATGACCTCACGATCATACCCCAGCAAAACCCGTAGCTGGTCGTTAGGAATCCGGGCATTATCACCTCGGGTATCACTGCCCTCATACCAGGCAATCTCGGCATTGGCGATACCGCCAGCGAGAGGAGCACGCGCGCTGGCACCATAGGCATCCAGACGGGGAAAGTAAGGCTCACCGGTCGATGTCATTCCCAGTGGCTGAGTCCAGTAGCCGCGATACGCATATAATGCCCATTCGGTGGCATCGGCTGTGCCATATAGGCGCGCGGCCCACTGGCTTTCCTGCCCCCAGCGATCACGTGTCTGTGGTCGGATACGCCCGTCCGGTGAGGCCATTTGCGAGTCACTCATGGCGGAAAAATAACTGAATCTATCACCGTTGATAAACTGGTCTGACTGAAATTCGGGCGTCCACACCAGATCCAGATTGGCAACTGAAGTAAAGTAACTCGCCTTAGCACTCAACGAAGGGGCTTTCAGGTACTCATCATCACGACCGGAAAAATAAGACTGCCAGTCTTTAGCAAACAGATCATTGAGGAACAGCATATCGCCGGTCCCCCAAGTCAGCACCTGCTGTCCCAGGCGCATATCCACATCATTTCCCAGCTTAAAATCGACCATCGCTTCGCGCAGATCGATACGCAGTTTATCCTCAACGCCATCGGCATACAGATCTGTTTTTAGACTCCAGTGCAGTCCACCGAGATAATCACTCAGTTCATAACGGGCACGCGCTTCAGCCAGCGTCATATCCCGACCTAACACCGGATCACGGTTGATGCGTGCGCCAGCGCCCAGTTCATAAAACCCGTGTAGACTCAGAGTCGACTCCTCTTCCGCCCAGGGATCATCCCAATCTTCCGCTTGTACAAGGCTAGGCAGCAACAGCAGTGGCAAAAGCAATACTGCCAACCCCGGCAGTCGGCGGACACGCATCACTGGGGTCTCCGCAGCCAATCACGCGGCTGACGTCGCAGAGAACGTTCACTGAACAGATCCTTGGGCAAGCCTATATTATAGGACACAAAACCAAACTCCATCACCGTACTTCCGCCACTGCGCAGGTCGCTGACCTGGCTGTGCATAACCGTCGGAAACCCCTGAACCTCTTCCACAGCAAGGACTTCAACTCGGCGATAGACTTCTCCTTGCGCATCTGCATATTCAATTTTTTCCGGCAACAAATGCGTCTTGTTAATCCACAAACGGTAACTGGCAAAATCGGCCGTGCTGGCATCTTTTGGAGTACTATCGACCACATAGTGCTCGGCGGTGGTGTCGGTCAGCACATGATTGTCTTCAGTCGGTTGCCGTCCAGATATATCTTCATAGAAGAAATGTGAACCGACAAAACTGGTGCGTTTATCTCCGGCTGAAATACGTCGTACCAGATCAAGACCGGGCAAATACAGCCAACGATCATCATCCCGATCTATATTTTTAGCCACCATAAACACCGTATCGCGCACATCGGCCGGACGGCTGAAGGCGACGTAAAAATGCTGACGTCCGCCCGGCTCTTCATTCAGCCGTAAAATAGTGAACTGACGTTGCTGTTCACGTCCCTGACCATCCGTGATCGTCATACGCACTTCACTGCGGCCATCATCCCCCTGATAGTAGCTGGCAAGGTTAGCCTGACGTACAATCTCATCCACATCCGTCATATCAGCCGCCAAGGCTGTCAAACTGAAAAATGCACTCAGTGTTGTTGCGGCCATTTTGCGCAGTAAGCTATTCATCTTATGCCTCCTGTTTGCCGCCAAACAGGCGGTCTTTGTTTTTAATCTGCTCAATAACGGCTGGAAGCACCACGATCGTGACCAGAGCCGATACCGCCATAATCGTGGCCAGGAAAAAGCCGACGGTGATATAAGGTACCAGCGGCGCCAGTAATAACGGCGTAAAACCTATGGCGATTACGATGGCGTTGCGACTTATCGCACGTGAGGGGCCTTTGTAGACCTCATCCACCGTCGCGGGCCAGCTTCCGGTTTCACGGTATATGGCGCGAGCACGTTCAAGGAAGTGTATAGCAAAATCCACTGACAAGCCCAAAGTGAGTGCCGACAACACAGCAATTGGCATATCGTAATCCTTGCCCACCCAGCCGATCAGCCCATAGATAAACAGGATGGTAATACTCAAAGGCAGCATGGCCAGCAGACCCATTTTCACCGAGCGGAACAGCACTACCATCATAATAAGTACCATGACGAAGGCCCCCATCAGGCTATTGAGCATGCCATTAACCATCTCTTCCTGCCACACAACATTGATATAAGACATGCCTGCCCAGTTGGCGCTGACACCTTCAGGTAGCGGGTTGGCGGCGATGTAGTCCTCAACCTGCTGCATCACCCGACTGACATCCTGGTTATCACCACTGCTGAGCTGAAACCACAGCAAGCTGGACAGATAATCCGGCGTAACCATTTTCCACAGATCATCCGGACGATGTGAAGACTGGAAACTGAGCAGTGTCTGCGCCGTGCCCCGGGCCGTCTCAGGCAGACGATACATCGCTTCATCGCCACCGTTCAGCTCACGAAATACCGTTTTAACCAGGGTCGGCAATCCATTGATCTTGCCAATATCGTCACTCTGCTCCAGGGTCAGCATCATCTGATCCATATACTTGAGCACATCCGGATTGAGGAAATATTTGGCCTCTATCTGGGCGGCTTCAACCAGATCCAACAGGTCTAGCCAGAAGTCTTCGTTATCCCGGTCCTGGTAAGAGGCCCGATCCAGCAAAGCCCCCAACTCACTGGTGTAACGGTCAAAATCCTGATCTTCAGCGGCACTGAGCTTTTCGTCTAGTGACGCCCGCAAGGCTGGATCGATATTAGCCTGATCCAGCGCACTTTCCAGTTGCTGCTGTAATTGCTGGTGTGGCGGTACGGCATCTGCTTTTTCCAGCACCAAAAAGGCGTCATAGGTTCCAGAGAAATGGTTATTCATCACACGATCAGCAATACGCAACTGATGATCTGATTTAAACCAGCGCACCGGATTATCGTTGATTTGAATCTGAGTCACACCCCAGGCACTGATCAGTATCACCACCATAAACACGGCCAGCAAGGGTTTGGCAGCCTTGACCGAAAAGCGTCCGGTCCAGGACAACACCCGCCCCAGTAACGAGTTGTCATCTTGCTGAATATTGTGGTCTTTGAGCTGTGCCAAGCGCTTATTTGACAAGCTCATGATATAAGCCGGTACAAATAAAATTGTCAGCACAAATGCCAGCATGATGCCAAACGCCACATGTAAACCAAAAATCTGCACAGGTGGTATCGGGGTAAAAGCCAGTGAGGCAAAGCCGATAGACGAGGTAACCGAGGTAAATAGCATCGGTGTAAACAGATGCCCCATGACATTTTTAAGTGCCTCACGTGGATTTTCACCCGGTTTATATCGGTCTGAAAATTCCGACAGAATATGCACCGAATCCACCACCGCAATTGGCATCAGAAAGATGGGGATCATGGAACTCATGATATGCACACTGAAGCCCTGCCCGATCAGCAGCCCCATGGTAATAATGACCGCTCCCATAGCCACAATCATCGGCGCAGTAATTAACAGGAAACTGCGGAAAAATACCCACATCAACACAAAAATCATCAAGCCAGCCAAGGGCGCCGAGATCGCCATCTGGATGAACATCTCCACCCCGAAAGTGTCTTCCGCTATCGGCAGACCAGCCATATAGAATTCATCCTCACTGTCGAGGGTATCAATAATCGCCTGAATCTCATTTGAAAGCCGATAACTTTCTGATTTATGTGTAATCGGCACATAGATACCTGCGGCCTGGTTATCACCAGATACCAGCGTATTTTGCAGCATCGGCAAACGCTCTACCGCATCGCGTATGGCATCGGCTTCAGCCTGGCTTTCAGGCGGCTGCTGCATCATCCAGTTAAAGCGGATAGACCCCACGCCTTCCTGAGAAATGTCATCTACCAGATTCAGTGCCATCTGATCCTGACGAATCACCCCGTCCAGTGTCAGAATCGATTCAGATAGACTATGCAGGGCAGACAGCGAAGCCGGATTGTAGATCCCGGCAGGATGACTATCATTCACCACCCCAACCACGATCATATCGTGCATACCAAAGCGCTGCTTGACCTCTTCATGGTACAAACGATCCACCTGATCATGCGGCAGCATGTTCTCCGGATCGGTATCCACCTGGATAGAGGGAAGCTGTATCGCAGCGATCACCGCCAGGAATAAAAAGGTCACAAACACCCAACGTGGGTGATTGATGGAAAGCGATACCAGTCGGTCGCGCAGCATAGTCATTTACCTCAGAGTAGAGCTTTGCACAATGACCAGCATTATATATTAGTATTTACTAATATCAATACATTTCGTTAACTCGAGTGCGCTCAGGCCTAATGGGGTCGAGTTTGTCTGACACGCCGTAAACACATCCCTGTGGGCTCAACTGCCGCCATCCGGGCGGCAGATGGTCAGCCAAACCCGACCCCATCAGCCCTCTCAAACTTGGGTGCAGAGATAATGTCTGAAAATGCACTTTCATAGATTGGTATATACGATGTCCCTGCAGTCTTATTCTAATCCGTCTACAATTTGACTTGGCACAGAGTTTCGGCGGGGTGGTGGTATCGCTTTGGTGGGACCCTCTGCCGCCCGGACGGCGGCAGCGGAGCGGTCAGGGATGACGAAAAGCGTGTCACACCAAAGTGATGCCACCACCCCAACGAGGCACCTACCTAACGCGTCACACCAAAGCGATACCACCACCCCAGCATGGCACCAGCACAAACCAGCCCCCCATAGCCATCACCAAATAAAATCTACGCCACAGAGTAAAAATATCTTACACTGCAGAAATCGCCTCTCAGCCACACAGGACGCATAGATGAACCCAGGACTTCTAATCGGTGGTAACGCCCAGCAAATCCACCTGAATCCCCGCTATGCCAATCGCCATGGACTGATCGCCGGTGCCACAGGCACAGGTAAAACCGTGACGCTACAAGTACTGGCTGAAGCCTTCTCCAATATCGGTGTGCCGGTGTTTATGGCCGATGTGAAAGGTGATCTATCCGGGCTTTGCTGTACCGCCACACCCCATCCCAAAATTGATCAGCGTATTGCGGCTATTGGCATGACGGATTACCAGCCAGACTCTTTTCCGGTCGCTTTCTGGGATCTGTTCGGTGAACGTGGCATACCGGTCAGAACCAGCGTGTCCGAGATGGGTCCGCAGTTGCTTGCCAGCCTGATGGAGTTGAATGAAACCCAGGAAAGTATACTGACCCTGATTTTTCAGTATGCCGATGATGAAGGCATGCTGCTGGTTGATTTTAACGACCTGCGTACCACCCTTAACTATGTTGCAGAACATGGCCGTGAGCTCGGCAGTCATCTGGCGGTATCCAAGGCATCAGTCAATGCGATTTTACGCAGAATGCTGATGATTGAACGTGAAGGTGGCCGGCATTTTTTCGGTGAACCGGCGCTGGCACTGCAAGATTTTATTCGCTGTGACCGCAACGGCCGCGGCATGATCAATATTCTCAGCGCGGAGAAACTGATTCACTCCCCGCGCGTTTATGCCACTTTTTTGCTTTGGCTATTGTCAGACCTTTTCGAAACCCTGCCGGAAATCGGCGACCCGGATCAACCGGAACTGGTATTTTTCTTTGATGAAGCCCATCTGCTGTTTAACTCGGCACCCCGCGTACTAGTCAACAAAATTGAACAACTGGTACGCCTGATTCGTTCAAAAGGTGTCGGGGTTTATTTTGTCACCCAAAGCCCGGCTGATCTGCCTGACACCGTACTGGCCCAGTTGGGCAACCGTATTCAGCATGCGCTACGTGCTTACACCCCCAAAGAGCGTAAAGCGGTGAATGTAGCTGCACAGTCTTTTCGCAGCAACCCTGAGCTGGACACGGTCGAGGTGATTTCTAATCTGGGTGTGGGTGAGGCACTGGTGTCTGTTCTCGGTGACAAGGGCGTACCTACTCAGGTTGAACGGGTCTTGATCTGTCCACCCAGATCGCGCATCGGACCTGCGGATGAAGAAACGCGTCAAGCGCAACTGACCGCAGACCCATTACTACGCCGCTACAAAGAAGCTTACGATCCCCACTCAGCCCATGAAGAAATCGAGGCGCGACTGCAAAAAAGTCGACAGCGGCTGGCCGAAGAACAGGCGGCCACTGAAGCGGCCAAAACCCGTGCTGACAGCCCAACCCGCCGCACCAGCAGAACCCGCGAATCAGCCAGTGAAGCTATGCTAAAAAGTCTCGCTCGCAGTATTGGCAGTGGCCTGGGGCGCCGACTGATCCGCGGTGTGTTGGGATCACTGTTGAAGTAGTGACTAAGACTTGGTGTCCTGTACCGAAAACAAAGTTGCCAGATCTATCTCCAGCAGCTCTGTACGGGTGCGGGATAGTTCAGCCAGACGTTCACTCAACTGCAACTCCCAGGGTCTGGCCTCGGGATTGTCCACTGCATCCGGTATAGGCCAGGGCATCAGCGCTCGCAGTTGCTCCAGGGAAAAGCGGTTAAGATCCCGTGCCAGCAGATAGCTGCCCGAATCGGTGCGTCGGATCACATCAGCTTCCAGCAGCAACTGCACATAGCCGTCCCAACGCCCCTGATCCAACCCAGGAGTTTGTTGCAACAACTCCGTATCACTCAGCGCCCGCCCCTGTTGTTGTGCGTACCAAAGCCGGTTCAACACACCCAACACAGTATAGAGATGTGGTTCGCTTCGATTACGCTGGGTAATCTGATAGATGGTCAGTGCCCGGCTTAATTCTGCACCCATTAGAATGATGACCCAGCAGACAAATACCCAGGCCAGGAACATAGGGACAGCAGCAAAGGCACCGTATATCAATTCATAGGACGGAAACTGCGTGACAAAAAAGGCAAATCCTCGTTTTGCCGCTTCAAAGCTTAACGCCGCTGCAACCCCGCCAATAAAAGCATTTTTCAGTGGTACCTGGCAGTTAGGTACAGCCGCATATAACAGCATAAATGCCACTGCAGAAAAAACCACTGGCACCAGTGCCAGCATTCGTCCCTGTCCAACCACTTCGGAGGCCGTGCTAAAAGCTGGTAACGCGGTGATATACGAGGTAACCAATAACCCCAACCCAACCAGGAACGGACCCAGACTCAGTACGGCCCAGTAGAGCAGAAAACTGGAAACGCCTTTGCGCGGCTCACTCACCCGCCAGATACGATTCAGCGCCGCCTCAATATTTTTCATCATCATGATGGAGGTGATGACCAAAAACACCACACCCACCGCCGTTAACCGGCGAGCCTGCGTGGTGAAATCACTCAGGTACTCATGTACAACCTGCCCGGTCGCTGGCACAAAATTTTCGAAAACCCATTGTTGGATGATATCACCCGCCCCCTGAAAAGTCGGGATAGCGGCCAGCATAGAATAGGAGACCGTGACCAAAGGCACCACGGCAAATAGTGTGGTATAGGTCAGTGCCGATGCATTCAAAATACCCTGATTAATGAAGAACTGGCGTATCAGGTCACGGATAAACAGCAGTATTGACGACCCGGTAATTGATTTTATATTCACGAATAGCTCTCGCTGGTTGGTAACTCTTACCCGGAGATATACAATACCCTGCCTGTAAACTCAAACAGGAACCACGGAGAGAGCCATGTCTGATACCCTTATTTACCACAATCCACGCTGTTCAAAGTCGCGCCAGACCCTGCAATTACTCCAGGAGCGAGGTATTGAACCGGAAGTTCGTGAATACCTTAAGCAACCGCTCTCGACTGACGAACTCAAGCAGCTTTTGAGCCTGCTTAATATAGCTCCGCGCGCCTTGTTACGCACCACAGAAGCTGACTATCAGGAAGCTGGCCTAGAGAATCAGACGATCAGCGATGCAGCCATTATCGAAGCCATGGCTCGTTACCCTAAATTGATTGAACGTCCGATCGTCGTGCATCAGGGTCAAGCCCGCATTGGCCGTCCTCCAGAACAGGTGCTGGAGATTTTCTGATGCAGCCTCCCTACCTGTTGGTACTCTATTATAGCCGCCATGGCGCAACAGCCACGCTCGCCCGGCATATCGCCAGAGGCGTGGAACAGGCCGGCATTGCCGCACGCCTGCGCAGTGTGCCTCCAGTTTCCGCTGACTGCGAAGCCACGGCACCTGCCGTCCCTGATTCAGGCGCGCCTTACTGTACCCATGACGATCTGCAACACTGTGCAGGCCTGGCACTGGGTAGTCCCACACGTTTTGGCAATATGGCGGCCCCGATGAAGTATTTTATCGACTCGACCAGTAGCTTGTGGTTATCCGGCGCACTGATCAACAAACCCGCCGGGGTGTTCAGTTCCACTTCCAGCTTGCATGGCGGACAGGAAACAACCCTGCTGACCATGATGCTACCACTACTGCATCACGGCATGATCATCACCGGACTGCCTTACAGTGAGTCGGCTTTAATGACCACGCAGACCGGTGGTACACCCTACGGCGCCACGCATGTCGCTGGTAGCGACAACCAACGCGCACCCGATGCGGATGAACTGAACCTCTGCCAAGCCCAGGGAAAACGTCTTGGTGAACTCGCCCTGAAACTTCTTCGGAGACCTGTATGACCCTAGCTCAGAAAGCTCGCTACAGCCGTGTTGTCACTCTGGTCAGCTACACAGCGCTACTGCTGTTGCTGACGGCCTGGTACCTGGTCATAGCACCTGCCAAGGGTGAAAACCCCTGGGTGATCTGGCTGGTGCATTTTCTGCCGCTGATTGCCTTTATCCGGGTGATTATTCGTGGCGATGCTCGCGGCCATGCCTGGTTGTGTTTCCTATTGTTGTTTTATTTTCTTGGCGCTGTACTCGCCACGCTCATGCCACCCACCCGCTGGCTAGGTCTGGCAGAATCACTGCTGCTGAGCACCCTGTTTACCGGTGCAATGATGTTTGCACGCTGGCAGAGCCAACTCGACCGGGGATTAACCTAAATGCCTGTTACTCATTTTACCATTCAACAAATCAGTAAAACCGATACTCAGCAAGCCAGTGAAGTCACACAAAAAGACGCCGAGTTTTCCACTGAGCAATATGCCCATTCAATCATCAGTGAATTCAAGCGTATTCAGGGGAGTCGCGCCGGGCGTCAGTACGGCACCTTCGGCCCTGAACATCCAGGTTTTAAAGCCTTATTGATGCAATGGCGTGAAGGTCAGATCCCCTTTGCCCGCTTTGCCCAACAGGTCACCCGCCAACTCGGTCTGCAACTTGATGCGCATGAAGAGTTATTTCAGGGTTACCTGTGTTTTCTTGCCGAAACTCTGGAACGAGGAGACCGGCTGTTTATCTTTCATCTACGCCAAACCGCCGCCCTGACGCTGAATCAATCCCTGGAATTACTGGAAACCGATTATATCGAGTTTAGTGAAACAGGCTTCGGTGTCAGTATCGACCTGCAAAGCTTTGCAGACCAGGCCGATAAATGCCTTACCCTGAGTTTCGGACGGGGCGACCGTGGGATCAAGCCGGTGGTGTGCGAATGGCTGAGTTATATAGACACCGTCGATAAACGTGCTGAGACTGAACACTTTCTCGCCCTGGTAGATACCTACTGTAACGACCTGCCTGAAGAAGAAAGCCAGCCCTTGCGCGAAAAAGTGATCGACTACTGCATGGATCAGGACAAAGCCGGAGAAGCGGTGGTGTTCAATGAACTCTCAGAAACGGTCGATCCAGGTCTGGAGCGTTATGTGCGTAAGCATCAGGAGACCCCCAAAGATGAGCTGATACCAGATCGTAAACAGCTGCGCAATTATCTACGCTTTACGGGTAAGAACAACGACCTGTCGATCAGTTTTGCCAGCACCAGCCTGGGGAAAGAAGTGGAATTTGATCCTCAGCAGGAAGTGCTGAGGATTCGCAACCTTCCGAAAACTCTATTACAGCAACTAAAAAAGCTGCATCACGAGGACTAGTAATCTCGGATCTGGCCGATATTTTCTGTAGGTAGGCTTCCCCGCCCAGATTGTGCATCTGTCTGAGGATAAAAGCCTGACGTGCACGCATGTATTGACTGGGCCGGGTCACATCAAAACGAGCAGGTGACGGCAAGGCACTGGCGAGTAGTGCCGCGTCCTCCCAACTGATATTTTCTACCGGCTTCTGCAGCAAGTATTGACTGGCAGCACCCACGCCGTAATCCTGTTTGCCAAACTGCGCAATGTTTAAATAGACCTCCAGAATACGCTCCTTACCCCAAAAAAGTTCCAGTAACACAGACAGCCCCCATTCCAGAGCTTTACGAAACCGGCTGCGCCCTCCCCAGAGAAACATATTTTTGGCCACCTGCTGGGTAATGGTGCTGCCGCCGCCGGCTTGCTGACCACTGCGGTACGCCATGATAGCGGCCCAGGTTGCTTCTATGTCTATCCCAAAGTGATGCGGAAACTTTTGATCCTCCGATGCCATCACAGCCAGTTGCATTGCGGCTGGAATCTGTTCCAGAGGTACCCAATGGTTGCGGGCAAAGTGGCGCTCTTCGCTAAATAATGCGCTAACATTGTGCTGCAACATAAAGGCTGTGGTAGGAGGTGTTATCCAGCGCATGAGCCACAGCATAAGCAGAAATAAAACGCTCAGCAGCAACAGCCAAAACAGCAATTTTCGCAACCAGCGTTTAATTTTTTTACGCATAAGACCCTACTCAATAACCCTGTACAGATAACCCAGAATCTCGCTACAGTGTACACTAAGTACCTAACAAAACAGTTTGCCTAAAACAGGAGATAGTATGGTGGAACATAAACTGAAACTCGATGGTCTTACTTGTGGTGGCTGTGTAAAAGTCGTTAAACAAGCTCTGGAACAGCTCGACGGTATCGAATCCTTCGAAGTTACACAAGACTCGGCCATTATCAATGGCTCAGTAGATCTGGATACGCTGATCGAAACTATTGAAAATGCTGGATTTGAAGCGACTGCAGCCTGATAGTTCCAAACTTTCAGACAGGTAATACCTAGAATAGGAAACATTATGACCGATAGCACCCGACTCGCGCTGCGCGGTATGCGTTGCGCCGCTTGTGTCAGTAGTATTGAAGACGCGCTCAATAAGGTGGATGGGGTGCAGTCGGTCAGCGTCAATCTGGCTGATCGCAGTGCTGATATCCAGGGTCATGCCAAGGTTGAACAACTGCTTAAGGCCGTTGATCAGGCCGGATTCAATGCCACACCAATGAATGCTGATTACGGTGAGACTGAACGTCAGGCTGAAGAGGCACAACAACTGGTACAGGCTAAACGCCGCACCTGGGTGGCCTTGTTACTGGGTGCTCCGCAAATGCTGTTCATGATGACCGGTCTCCTGCCGATGCCGGATGAAGGCAGGCTGATTTGGGCGGTGATCGGCCTGCTGACGCTGGCGATGATGGTTTACTCTGGCGGTCATTTTTTCAGTGGTGCCTGGAAGGCCCTGAAAAACCGTCACGCCACCATGGATACCCTGATTGCCATGGGTACCGGCAGCGCCTGGATCTACTCAACGCTGGTCATCGTCTGGCCAGACTTACTACCCGTTGAAGGACGACATGTTTATTATGAAGCCGCTGCGTTTATTATCGGCCTGGTTAACCTGGGCCATGTATTGGAAACACGTGCACGCGGTCAGGCCTCTCAAGCCATACGAGCACTGATGCAGCTGCAACCCGACAGCGCCACCCTGATTCTGCCTGGCGGCGAAGAAACAACCATGCGCCTGTCCTCGATTCAACCTAGTGACCTGTTACGGGTGAAGCCTGGCGAGCGCATCCCGGTTGATGGACAACTAGCCGGTGGTGAAACCCGAGTCGATGAGTCCATGCTGACCGGTGAGCCACTGCCTATTCTCAAGCACAAAGGAGACTGGCTCTCAGCCGGAACGGTTAATCTATCTGGCAGCATCAAACTGCGGGTACGTAAAGTAGGTGAAGACACCGCACTGGCGCAGATCATTACCCAGGTACGTCAGGCCCAGAACAGCAAACCGGCCATCGGACGACTCGCCGATAAAATCAGCGGCGTTTTTGTACCTGTGGTAATTCTCGTTGCCCTGCTCACCGCCGTTATCTGGTGGCACTTCGGACCTGAACCTTCCAGTGCTTACGCCTTTATTACCGCCATGACCGTACTGGTGATCGCTTGCCCCTGTGCGCTGGGCCTGGCAACCCCCATGTCGATTACCGTCGGCGTAGGCCGCGCTGCTGGCAAAGGTATTTTGATACGCAAGGGTGATGCCTTACAAGAAGCATCAAAACTGGATGCTGTAGTCCTCGATAAAACCGGCACCGTAACGGAAGGCAAACCATCCCTGACCTGTATAGAGCTGATGGATGCGGAAAACAGCCAGATTAACAACACGGATCAGACCCTGTCAGTAGAAGACTATCTGCTTCAACAGGTAGCAGGTATCGAACGCGCCTCTGAACACCCTCTGGCGCACGCTTTGGTAGCCGCCGCTGAAGCTCGTGCTATACGACTCCCTGATAGCGGTTCACCGGACATACATCCGGGACAGGGGATCTCCGAGCAACTGCACAATCAACGCTGGGCCATTGGTAACCTGAAGCTCATGCAAGCGGAAGGCGTTACCATCAGTGCATCGGCAGATCAACGCATTCAAACCCTGTCGGATCAGGGCAATACCTTGGTGATGCTGGCTATCGATGGTCAGTTAACTGCCCTGTTGGGCATTGCTGATCCGATCAAAGAAGACAGTAGCAGGGCTATCAGCCGCCTGCGGGACGCGGGTATTCGAGTCATCATGCTGACCGGTGATAGTGAACGTACAGCCCAGGCTGTCGCCAGACAGGTCGGCATAGATGAAGTTATTGCTGAAGTCATGCCGGATCAGAAAGCCGACAAGGTGCGTGAGCTTCAGGCTGAAGGCTTGCGCGTAGGCATGGTGGGTGATGGTATTAATGATGCGCCAGCACTGGCGCAAGCCAATGTGGGCTTTGCCATAGGTACAGGTACAGACGTAGCCATTGAGAGTGCTGACATAACCCTGATGCGTGGTTCACTCGAAGGAGTAGCCGATGCCATGAGCATCTCTCGGGCTACACTGCGAAATATCTATCAAAATCTGTTCGGTGCGTTTGTCTATAACAGTCTGGGCATTCCCCTGGCAGCCGGGATCCTCTTCCCCATTACTGGCTGGCTGATGAACCCGGCTTACGCGGCCGCCGCTATGGCCTTGTCATCCGTCACGGTGGTCAGCAACGCCAACCGCCTGCGGGTGATGTCTCTCACACCTCAGCGCTTAAAGCGCTCCACCAGCTCATAAAGCTTCTCGGCCGTAATTTCCAGCGACTTGCTGCGCTCGGAGGCGGCCGTGCCCTTTTCCATACTATGCGCGGCCAGATCGTTGATATTCACCACCTGCTGGTTAATGCTCTCTGCCACGCTGGCTTGCTCTTCAATGGCGGCGGCCATCTGTACCGTCATGCCGGCGATAGAGGACACCGAGGCCGATATATCTGTCAGGGTTTCCTGCGTCCGATCCATTTCTGTGGCGGCTGATTCAGCGTCCTGTTCACCTTCACTGGCCAACACCTGAGCAGCTTTAGCCTTCTGCTGCAGTTCATTGATAGTAGACTGAATCTGACCGGTAGACTCACGTGTACGAAATGCCAATTGACGCACCTCATCTGCAACCACCGAAAAACCACGCCCTTGATCCCCTGCACGAGCGGCCTCAATCGCCGCATTCAGTGCCAATAGATTGGTCTGCTCGGCAATTTTTTCAATCAGATCGGTTGTACCGGCAATTTGTTGCGATGCTTCAGACAAGGCCGTCACGGCCCCTGCAATTTCATGTACTTTTTGCTGTAATTGCACGACCGAGGCTTGCGTACCTTCAGCCACTTGTTGGCCCTGTTTGGCCATCTGATCGACATGATCAGCTTGTGTAGCCGTTTCCTGAACATGACCGGAAACCTCGGCAATGGTCGCCGCCATTTCATGCATGGCCGTTGCAACCTGTTCAGTTTCCGTTTGCTGATCCCTGACCCCTTGTGTTGCCTGAGTGGATAAAACATGGGCTTCCGATGCTTGCACTGCAACATCCTGGGCTCCATGTTCCAGGCGTGTAATCACCGTATTCAGGTGAGCCGCATCGCTAAGAATGGACATTTTAAGCTGGCCATACAAACCCGAGTCATCGGTGTAACTGAGCATTGCAGCCTCATCCCGAAAAGCTTGGGGCATTAATGACAGCAGGTTTTTCATATCCCGACGGCTATTAAACCAGATACCGGCATAACCAAGCAGTGCGCCGAGAGCCGCCGTTAACCAAAGCTGATTCAGACCGGCTGCTTGTAATACGGCTCCGAGCAAAACAGCTCCCGCCAGGGAAGCCAGCAAGATACTCACTTCCCGCTTGCGTACACGCCGGTACTTCGGCACGCCTTTACCTGCCTTGAGACGTGTATAAAGTTTTTCCGCACGCGCTATATTTTCCCGGCACGGCTTACGACGCACAGACTCAAAACCGGTAATTTTACCCTGATTGAATATTGGTGTGATGTAGGCATCTACCCAGTAGTAATCCCCATTCTTGCAGCGGTTCTTGACCACACCCATCCAGGGCTTGCCACGGCGAATAAAATCCCACAAGCCTTTAAATGCCTCTGCAGGCATATCAGGATGGCGTACAATATTATGCGACTGACCAATCAGCTCATCTCGAGAGAAGCCACTAATAGCAACAAAGTTGTCATTACAGTCACAGATGGTGCTTTCGGTGTCAGTAGAAGAGATGAGTTGCTGATCTTCGGAAAAGGTGCGCTCTTTCCCACCACTGGCAGTACTTGTATTCATGGTGTGTGTTCCGTTGCAAAGGGGTATTAATTAAAACAACTCCCTTAGATGCATGGTGTTATTATTAATTTAGAACAAAGTAAAGAATATACAACTCTCAGATTATATTAATAAATCCTGAATTCAGATAATAACCGCAACACTCATGTAATGGGCCAGGTCGGAGAGAGGCCAGCTACCGAAATGTGGTAGCCTTATTTTTCGACCAAAAAAAATGAGATCTACACATGAGTTATCGGCAGCTGACCGAGGGACAACGATACCAGATTTCGTCGTTTCTCTCACAAGATTTTTCACAGCGAGAGATTGCAAGAAAACTAAACATTGCACCTTCGACCGTTAATCGAGAGTTGCGACGTAACAGAGATGAAGCAGGTCAATATGACCCCGATAGAGCTCAACAGTACTCATTATTTCGCCGTTTAAAGCCAAAAGCTAAGCGAATATGTGAGAACACAAAGAATGCCGTTGATTTCATGCTCGAACTTGACTGGAGTCCTGAACAGATATCGGCTATTTGCATTAGGATTGGCTACACCGTCAGTCACGAGTGGATCTATAGCTATGTACTGGCTGATTTCAATGAGGGTGGCGCTTTGTTTACCCATCTGAGACATCGGTTAAAACGTTATAAAAAGCGGCTTCACAAGCAGCGGGGCCGTATCCTGGGTAGGCGCTCAATACACGATAGACCTCGGATTATTGATGATCGAGGCCGCTATGGTGACTGGGAAATAGACACGGTCATTGGCAAACAAGGAACGGGGGCTATCGTGACTATTTTAGAGCGAAAAAGCCGCTTTTATTTAGTTAGGAAAGTGACTAGTAAACGTGCTGATGCGGTGGCTGCAGCAACGATAGATATGCTACAGCCTTTTAAAGCTTTGGTTCACAGCATTACCGCCGACAACGGCTTAGAATTCGCTGATCATAAACGCATTGCTCGTGAACTGGATACTGATGTTTACTTTGCAGATCCCTATGCGTCTTATCAGCGTGGCGCAAACGAAAATGCAAATGGACTATTGCGTCAATACATACCCAAGGGCACGGATTTGCGGACTGTAACCCAAGCCCTGATTGCAAAGGTTCAAGTAAGGCTAAATCTGCGTCCCAGGAAAATACTGGGATTCATTCAACCAGACGTAATTTTTAAAGAGCAATTGCGACAGAATATGAGCGGGTGTTGCAGTTAATAGTTGAATTCAGGAATTCTAATATAATCAAGGTGACAGAGGTTGCCTGACAGCAACCTCTGGGATGAATCAAAAATGTCAGGATTGACGATTCAGCTGTAAAATGCTCAAGGTACGCTGACGCACGCTTTTGAGTAATTCGGTATTATCGATCAAAGATTCACCATAAGACGGGATCATCTCTTTCAACTTAGCCTGCCACTCCGGCGTTTTTAGCTTGTCGCCGAAACTGCGCTCCAAAATGGTCAGCATCGCCTGAACCGCAGTAGACGCCCCAGGTGACGCACCCAGCAAAGCTGTCATGCTGCCGTCTGCTGATACGATGACTTCGGTACCAAATTCCAGCTTTCCACCGCCGGCTGGGTCCTTCTTGATTATCTGCACCCGCTGCCCGGCAATCGATAACTCCCAATCATCCGCACTAACATCGGGAAAGAAATTCTTTAAGGCTTCAACGCGTGATTCGTGCGACTGCAGCGACTCACTGATCAAATAACGGGTCAGATCCATATTTTTCATACCGACCGACATGATCGGGCCGATATTGCTAGGCTTAATAGACTTGATCAGGTCCATATATGAGCCGTATTTGAGGAACTTGGTAGTAAAACCAGCAAATGGTCCGAACAACAGGGATTTTTTACCATTCATGATCCGGGTATCCAGGTGTGGAACCGACATGGGTGGTGCGCCCAACGGTGCTTTGCCATACACCTTGGCGTGATGCTGCTCAACAATTTCAGGCTTGGTACAGACCAGCCACTGGCCACTCACGGGGAAACCACCATAACCATGGCCTTCGTCAATCCCTGTCTTCTGTAATAGCGGCAGCGCTCCACCGCCAGCACCCAAAAATACAAAATCAGCTGTAATCGGTGTGACATGCCCATCAGCTTTATTCTGTGCCTGTACTAACCAGCGCCCATCTGGTTGCTTGACCAGAGAGTTGACGTTATGGGCAACCAGCAGATCAAAATCCGGCTGATGCCCCAAATAATCAACCATTAAGCGACTCAGGTCACCAAAATTGACGTCTGTACCATAAGGAACGCGAGTCGCTGCCACTGGCTCACCATCCTTTCGATTCTGCATCACCAGCGGCATCCAGTTGCGAATCACATCCGGATCTTCACTGTACTTCATGTCTTCAAACATTGGATGGGCAGAAAGCAACTGGTGACGTTGGCGTAAAAAGGCAACGTTTTCCTCACCCCAAACAAAGCTACAATGGGGGGCCGTATTGATAAATTGGCTTGGATCGGGTAGGGCCTTCTGCTCAACGAGATAGGACCAGAACTGCAGGCTTTGTTCAAACGCCGCATTGATATTGAATGCTTTGGTGGCATCAATAGAGCCGTCGGGCTTTTTCGGTGTGTAGTTCAACTCGCAATAGGCGGCATGGCCAGTGCCCGCATTATTCCAGCCATCGGTGCTTTCCTGAGCAACATGATCCAGTCGCTCAACCATTATTATTTTGATAGACGGATCCAACTGCTTAAGCATCACACCCAGGGTGGAGCTCATTGCACCTGCCCCGACAAGCAAAACATCGGCTGTTCTTGCGGTCATTTCTATCCTCACCCTTACCCAATAAGAAAGCTGGAATTATAAAGCCTCCAGCAACACAAACCATTCACCTATGGTGGAATATGTCGACAATATTACTCAATAGTGCTGCTTGTTATCATACGGGAAAAAACAGGGCGCTGCATTGCGGAAACTATTTTCACCACCGGAATCGACAGGAAAAAAACGGGCAGTATTTTAATAACTACCCGTTTATTAAGCATTTTTCTTCACTCTTTCAATATAGAATGACTACTCTTCTGACGCAACCTGAATGCGCTTTGGCTGCACTGCTTCACGCTTGGGAATAGTGATCTCCAGTACGCCATGTTTACATTTGGCATGAATTGCATCACCATCTGCCGAATCAGGCAAACTAAAGCGTCGATGGAAAGAACCAAAACTGCGTTCAACACGCTTGTAACCATCTTTTTCGGTTTTGCTTTCCGACTCTTTTTGTCCCTTAACAGTCAGCACACCTGCCTCCATGCTAACCTCAATATCTTCCGGCATAACGCCAGGAATATCGGCAAAAATGACAAACTTGTCACTCTCTTCTTTAATATCGACGGTGGGTGCCCATTCGGCAGTCGCTATGGAGCTTTCCTCGGTATTATCATCGCGATTCAACTCCAGTTCTTTTTGCAACTGTCTAAGCAAGCTCCAGGGTTCATAACGGGTAATAGCCATGATCTGAGTCCTCCTGTTTCACACGAATCAGGGCAGACAGGTGTCTCGCCCTTTCAGTAGTTTGAATAAGGGCGTGAGGAGTCGCTTTCAAGAGGACCGAAAGCGATTTTTTGAATACATCGAAAATAATTACTGTTCGGCACCGGGGGGTAAAACCACCCACTCGGCCTCGTCGAATTCTCCAATTGTACGAATCTCGCAAAAGGGTACCGCACTGCGAATAATCGCGGCAATCTCAGGACTATGCTGACGCTCCATGGCATCACGATCAGCTTTAGTGTCCCACTCAGCAATGGCAATCAGTACTTTAGGATCATCCAGCTTACGATGCAGACGCGTACCACGTGCTCCAGGTGCCTGCTGTATCAACTCACTGGCCCGTACCCAGGCATCAGCATAATCTTCGGCGGTGTAGCCAGGTTTAATATGCACCTCAAACAGATAAAGCATCAGGACTCCGTATTTGCAGTTTGTCGAAATCATTTAAATTCTAGCTGAATTCGATAAACTCGAGAGTTTATAATGGCTACAGGCGTTCTTTTAATACCTTAATCAGTCCGTCTGATGCAGCTTCTATCAGATCAACCACTTCATGAAAACCCGCATCACCCTGTGAGTAGTAAGGGTCAGGTACCCCACGCGACGCCCCCGGAAAGGCATACTCCAGAAACAACGAAAGCACGCCCTTATAGTGGGCGGGTTCCAGCACCCGTAAGTCTGTCAGATTATCCGCATCCATCGCCAATACATAATCAAACTGTTCAAAATCCTCTCGCGTAGCCTGGCGTGCTCGAAGCAGACTGAGATCATAGCCACGCTGTGCGGCCACTTGCTGGCTGCGCCGGTCGGGAGCTTTACCGACATGCCAGGCCGCTGTGCCTGCTGAATCCACGCTGACCTGCTTATGCAGACCTGCAGCCACTAACTTGGCCTCAAAAACCCCCTGAGCGGTGGGTGAACGGCAGATATTCCCCAGACAGACAAATAAAACCGATAATTTTTTCATTTATATCATTACCTTACTATGCTTCCAGGCACCTTAAAAGGGCAAAAATAAAAACCTTCAGATCATTATAAATCAAAACCTTATCAGATGGTTTTACAAAAGAAAAATAAGGCTTGTAGGTGCCCGTCCCGTCTATTACACACAGACAAATAGTTTTGATCCTACACTGAGGTAATCCCTTATTAACTCCGGAGACTACCATGGATTTCCACGCTTACCGCCACGCTTTAGCCAACACTCTGGAAGGCAGCGAATTACCCTTCCCGACTGATGAATTAAGTCTCCGTTTGGCACGCACCCGGGCCCTGATGACTGAAGCCGGACGTGATGCCCTGCTGTTGACCGATCCTGCCGATATTTTCTACCTGACCGGCTATCACACCTTTGAGGTCTCGGTGCATACCGCGTTACTGGTCACGGCTGAACGTGTGGTCCTGCAGGTACCGTCGATTGAGACCGGACCGGCCGTTGTTACCGCAAGGGTGGATGAAATCATCGGTTACCGCTGGGAAGATATCAACGAAGTCATCGAGCCGTTACTGGCCTTGCTGTCTCCCTGCCAGCATATAGGCCTGGATGTGTATTTTGCCGGTTTGCGCTATGCCATCATTCAACCGCTGTTAGACCGTCTGGGCAAAGCACGCTTTCACAATGATGGCGGCGCATTGCTGGATAGTCAGCGTCTGGTCAAAAGCGCAGCCGAGCTAAACTGCCTGCGTGAGAGCGCACGTATCACCGCAATCGGATTACGAGCTGCCGAGGCTATCATCGAGCCCGGCATCACTGACAATGAGGTAGCTGCCGAGGGCTCACGTGCCCTGCTCGCGGCGGGCAGCGAGTTCATGAGCCTGCAGCCAATCGTGACCAGCGGTCAGCGCATCAGCGTGATACACGTCAATCATAAACGCACAGTTATTGAAGCAGGTGACCCGGTTTTCCTTGAATTTGGTTCAGCCTACCAGCGCTATACCGCGCCGATGATGCGCACCGCCGTAGCAGGCAGAGCCACAACGCAGATGCACCAGGTCGCCGAAGTGTGCCGAAGCCTCTATGCCGCCCTGAAAGAAACCATGCACCCTGGCAATACCTTTGATGATGCAGCCCAGGCTGCCGAAGCGGCCCTTGCTCCCTATGCGGATCGACTATTTTTCTCTGGCGTATTCGGCTACTCGGTAGGCGCGCAGTTCCCGCCCAGTTGGGTTGAAGGCACCGGCTATATCGCCCGCGGCCTCACCCGCCGTTTTGAGGAAAACATGGTATTCCACCTCCCCCTGTGTCTTCGCCTGCCTGGGGAGTGGGGTATTGGCCTCAGTGACACAGTGCAGGTCACTGCCAAGGGGGGTGTAGCCATCACCGACAATGACTGGCAGATCAACGAACGGGGTGGACAGATTAAACCTTAAACGTACCCAACACCTGCTTCAGTTGCGCTGTCATTGCGGCCATCTCCTTGCTTGCAGCCACCACCTGCTCGGCGCCCTGCGCCGTCTGCTCACTCACCCCGCTGATCGTCAGGATGTTGTTGTCAATTGCACTGGCCACACCCGCCTGCTCACCGGAGGCACTGGAAATCTGCTCATTCATCTCTACAATCGTATGCACAGACGAAGAAATACTCTGTAACGCCGCCCCGACCCTGCCGGACTCCGCTACCGTATGCCTTGCCAGTTGCTGACTGCTCTGCATCACCTTAACGGACTCGCTGACACCCTGATGCAGTCCCGCTACCATTTTATCGATATCTTCAGCTGACTGGTGTGTACGCTGAGCCAGGACTCGCACCTCATCGGCGACAACCGCGAAGCCCCTGCCTTGATCACCGGCTCGTGCCGCTTCAATCGCTGCATTAAGTGCCAGCAGGTTGGTTTGCTCTGCCACCCCCTTGATTACCTCAAGCACCTGGGTGATCTGATGACTATCCGCCTCCAGACTATTGATCACCGCAACCGATCTTTCTATCTCTTCAGCCAGCGCCTCGATGCGCCCCAGAACGCTACTAACCTGCTGATGTCCCTGGTGCGTATGCTCATCAGCCTGAACGGCAGCGGCCAGTGCCTCTGTACCGAAGCGTGAGACTTCCGCCACAGACAGTGTCATCTGATTCATAGCCACAGCCACCTGCTCGGTCTCGTCACGCTGCCCCTGAATGGCGGCACGGCTTTCAATGGAAATACTCTCCACCTGTCCCGCTTTTTCAAATACCTGCTGTGCCGTTGCGTGCACCTCGGTGATCAGATTATGCACCCGTTCGGTCATACGATTGAACTCCAGGGTAAGGGCTGACATTTCATCACGTGTTTCCGATTTAACCCGCACAGTCATATCCCCTTCAGCAATGCTGCGGCTGGCGTGCCAGATACGATTGATAGACGTCTGAACTGACAGGTAGAAACCTGAATACAGGTAGATTATCAGTAACAGCACAACAGCCAGCGTGGCAAGTAAGAGGTAAAGCTGCCGACTATCGGTAGCCAAACGCTGCTCAAGCAGCTGATTAACCTGTGGCAGTAATGCCTGACTCAATTGATGCAGGAAATCAATATCTCGGCTGGTGCTGCTGAAATACTGCTGCCAGGGTAATTCCAGAGACATTGCCATTATTACCTCTTCATCCATTCTGTCACGCACTGTCAACAAGGATGCGTCTGCACTGATCGCTAATGGCTCAAGCTCGGAGGCGCGGGTATAAACTGGCTCTACTGCCAGAGCCATCACCTGGTGCAGATCATGCTGGGCGTCGCTAAGACCATCAAAAATCATATTAAGACGATCACTGAGACTGGATTCCATAAAGTCGCCATTCAGAGCATACACCCCGTAGCTGCGACTTCGTCCCATCAGTTCAAGTCCGGAAGACAGCTCCCGCACTACCAGATTAACCAGATTCAGCACAGTTTCACTGGGATCCTTGGTCAAACCGCTCACCTGCGCAATAGAGCGCTGCAGGCGCAACAGATCACTGACAAAGTCATGATAAACATTAAACTGTGCATCAATCGCACCCTGATTACTGGCTCCCTCACTGCTCAGCCGTTGCCAGTGCTGAACCACTGTATCCAGATTTGTCTGTATCGGCGCCTGTTTAATCAAAGCTGATGTGGAAGACTGGAGGGGTCGTAGATGTTCAACTACCTCAGAACGTTGCTGTTCGATTAGAGCGCCAAGTTCAGCCAGGTCACGATAGTGCTCAACCGCCCGCAGATCCCGATAACGCTCGGCAGACTGAATCAATCGGGAAGTCTGCTGCAGCAGTACAACGCCCTCCTTTTCCAGCGCAGTGACAGCGAGTCCCTGATAAGCCTGACTAATCAGACTATAACTCATGACCGATAATGGCAGCAGAAACAGCAGACTGATCAAACCGAATTTATAGATATATCCAAGTTGGTTCATCAGATAAACAGCAGGGTATAAAAAGCTTTTCACGGTAAGCTCCAAACGTGACACATTGGCATAATCCAATGTGAAACAACGTTTTTTTTATTATTGTGGTGTGCACGATCGATTACCTGATTCCAGAGATCATTACACTAATGCCTAGCATGGATGTTAACGAACCCCGGTCTGGTGAGCTATGACGGAAAAGGTCAGTGATTAAAGCCTGCTGACGTTAAGTGTCAGTCGAACTTTGTGGGTAGTGTTTTAATGAACAGGGAGGACGGTTGAACTAGGGCTGCCTGCTTAAGGCATCTGCCACAACTTGCCATGCATCCAGTTTCGCCTGAAAAGACAGGCTGGCATGCGCCGGGCTGGTAGAGGGTAAGCGCTGACAATGCAGGGATTGCAAAGCCAAGGGCTTGAGCACATAACGTCTGAAACTCTTCCAGGCTTTTTTACCATTACAAAATACCGAGTCTATTTGTGGATAGCACGCAAAAAAACGCTCGAAATCATTGGGCACTTCTGAAGTCAGGCAAATGGCTGTATCCAGGCTCCCCTGTCGCTGACAGGCCTGTAACACATCCCAGACAGCCACACCACGAGCCTGCAGCTCCGCCACTCGCTGGGCATAAGGCAAGGCCAGATCAAATTCAAACAGTTTGGCCATGATCGGCCAGAAGCTATTGCGGGGATGGGCATAATAAGCCTGGGCACGAATCGAAGCCTCACCTGGCATACTGCCCAGAATGAGGACCCGTGCCCCTTCAGCCACTAAGGGTGGGAACCCTTGAATAACCGGTAGCTTATCCATTGCTAAACATTATCGACGCGCGGGTCGATGCCCTCTGGCCAGTTCACCTGAACGCACACCATCACGGTGTCCGGTTGCGGGCTTACGCCTGGCACCCTGAGGTTTATGTCTAGGAGCTGCCAGACTGGTATCTGGCAAAGGGTGAACCGGCTCAAAACCGGCTACCAAACGACGTTCCAGTACTTTCTGGGTCAGGCGCTCAATCGAACGCAAATGATCCAGTTCATCGGCACACACCAGTGACACAGCGACACCGACCTTTCCGGCACGTCCGGTACGACCAATACGGTGCACATAGTCTTCCGGCACATTAGGGAGGTCATAGTTAACCACATGGGGTAGATGATCGATATCCAGACCACGCGCGGCAATATCAGTTGCTACTAATACCCGTACCTCACCGGCTTTAAAATCAGCCAGGGCTTTAGTACGCGCATTCTGGCTCTTATTACCATGAATAGCGATAGCGGTAATATGGTTAGATTCCAGCTGTTTGGTCAGCTTGTTAGCACCGTGCTTGGTTCGGGTAAATACCAACACCTGCTGCCATTTTCCCTGATGAATCAGATTGCATAGCAAACCAGCTTTCTGGTTTTTATCCACCGGACAAATCCACTGCTCAACGCTAGGCGCGGCTGCATTGGACGGTGTCACCGACACTTCTTGCGGATCATTAAGTAAACCCTTGGCAAGTTTACGTATCTCTGTGGAAAAGGTTGCCGAAAACATCAGTGTCTGACGCTTGGCAGGCAGAATCGCCATGATACGTTTGATATCATGGATAAAACCCATGTCCAGCATCCGGTCAGCTTCATCCAGCACCAGTACTTCCAACTGATCAAAACGCACCGCATTTTGCTTATACAAATCCATCAACCGACCCGGCGTAGCGATCAATACATCCACACCTTTGCGCAGCTTCATCATCTGCGGATTGATTTTTACCCCCCCAAACACCACAGCCGAGCGCAATGGCAGATAACGGCCATAAGTGCTCACGCTTTCAGCAACCTGAGCGGCCAGTTCACGTGTCGGGGTTAAAATAAGGGTGCGTACCTGGTTAGCCGTTGCGGGCTTACCCTGGCTTAAGCGTTCCAGAATCGGCAGGGTAAAACCGGCGGTTTTCCCTGTACCCGTTTGCGCAGCGGCCATCAGGTCTTTACCTGCTAACACAATGGGTATGGCCTGGCTCTGGATCGGGGAAGGGGTATCGTAACCCTGTTCGGTTACTGCTTTCAGAATGGAGTCAGATAACCCCAGTGTGGCAAAACTCATTAAATCATCTCTTGGTTAAATCGCCGAATTCGCGCATCCAACCTTGAAAAAGAGCTGGCGGATTAAAAACACCGGAACAGGTTTCATCGTTGCGCTAACAGCAGTATGGCCATCTGGCCTGATGCAGGAAAGGGCCGTCGAAATTCCGGTCAAACACCCTGCCAACAAAAAAAGCCGTCACGTCGGACGGCTCGTTGGCGGCAGTTTATCGCATCAGGCCAGACAAAGCATCTTTTTCGTGGGATTGTCGTGGGCTTGGGGCTGATGGGATCGGCGTTTGTCTGACGCGCCATTAACCCATCCATGGGGGCTCCAGTGCGCCGTCCTGGCGCACAGGGTCAGTCAAATCCGACCCCATCAGCCCCCACCAAATTCAGTGCCAAATTAAAGCTGGCTTAAAATCAGTATTTTTGCAAAACCCTTGCCTTAAAGAAAATTAGAATCTTAACTCAATGACCTATGCCATGGTCATGCTACGAAGCTTGCTCTGCCCGATATTTGGATTGGCACAGGATTTCGGCGGGGTGGTGGTATCGCTTTGATGTGACCGTCTGCCGCCCGGACGGCGGCAGTCGAGCGGTCATGGATGACGAAAAGCGTGTCACACCAAAGCGATATCACCACTCCTGCATGGCACAGACCCAATGACCTTAGCAGGCTAAGCCATCAAAAAGCAGCCAACCAAACCCCGACCCCCAGCATCAAACTACCCGCTATCCGGTTAAGCAGACGCACATTGTGAGCATGCTGTAGAAACAAGCGCAAAGCCTTACCGCCACCGGCATAAATCAACATACAAACCAGTTCCAGCAGCACAATAATACCCAGCAACAAGGATAACTGCGGTACCAGCGGCTGACTCTGATCGATAAAAGGCGGCAACAGCGCTACGTGGAAAGCCCAGCCTTTGGGGTTAGCCACGGCTGTCACAAACCCCTGCATAAACAACTGCCAGGCTGACACCGTCTGACGCACAGCAGCCGTTTCCGGAATGGCCATGCGGCCACGCGACTGCCACATCTGTACACCCACATAGATCAGATACGCACCACCGATCCACTTAAATACCTGAAAGAAACCGGGGTAGGTCAACAACACCGCCGCCACACCGAGTACAGCGAGCAAAGCGACCAGGGCCACACCGAGCATTTCTCCCCACATCATCCACAGGGTTCGTTTAACACCGAGGGTGATGCCCAACGTCATCGCCAGGGTCATGCACATACCCGGTGTCACAGAGACAAAGAAAAATGTAGGAATAAAAACAGACAACATAGCCAGATTCATGAGTGGGTGCTCGCCGTACTTCAACTAAAGAAAACAGTGTAAACCAAGCCTTGAGCCTACTGGGTTAAAATTTCGTCATGATGACAAATTGGCTGATAGCGGGGATGCATTGCTCTGACTTCCCTTATACACTCAAGGCAGAACTCAGGAGGTCACGTGAAAATACTGTTTGTATCCCCTGATCCGCGCCCCGAGCGCTGGATCACCCCTTTGCAGGCGGCCCTGCCCGATGCTGAACTCATCGCATGGCAGGACGATATGCCACCGCAACAAGCCGATTATGCACTGGTGTGGCAACCCCCGGCGGTGCTATTTGAAAATGAACCCGGACTCAAGGCAATTTTCAACCTGGGAGCCGGTGTAGATGCCTTGCTTAAGCTTCCTGCCCTGCCGGAGGCACTGCCCATCTACCGACTGGAAGATGCCGGCATGTCGGCACAGATGGCTGAATACCTGGTGCACCAGATAGCCGAAATCACCCGTGCCATGCCGGTTTATCGTCAGCAGCAGCAAGATAAACACTGGAAAATGCAAGCGCCCTGCCGCCGTAAAGACTGGCCGATTGGCCTGTTGGGATTGGGACAGATCGGCAACAAAGCCGCTCAGGCACTGGCGTTGCTGGAATACCCGGTTGCCAGTTGGACCCGCAAGGCTAAAACCTTTCCGGGTGTCGAAAGCTTCAGTGGTCAGGACGCACTGGCAAGTTTCCTTGGCAGAACCCGCATTCTGATCAACACCCTGCCGCTGACAGCGGAAACCCAGGGCATTCTCAATCAGTCATTGCTATCGCAGCTGCAACCCCAGAGCGTGCTTATCAATGTCGGCCGTGGACAGCATCTGAATGAAGATGATCTGCTGGCCGCACTGGATGAGGGCCAGTTACTGCATGCGGTGCTGGATGTGTTCGAGCAGGAGCCTCTGCCGGAAACACACCCCTTCTGGTCACATCCACAGATCACCCTGACACCGCACATTTCCGCACCCACGCTGCGCGAAGAAACCATCCGCCAGATAGCCGAGAAACTCCAGGCGCTGCAGGCGGGCGAAAGCATCAGCGGACAGGTTGATCGCCAACGCGGCTATTAATGCGGTTACATCCTTAACCGGGCCTGATACTTCAGGCCCTTCAGACTTTCCGCAGAATCACAGAGCCGACTGAGTATCCCGCCCCAAAAGAACAAAGCAGGCATAAATCGCCTGTCTGCAGCCCATCACGAAAACGCTGAAAGGCAATAATCGATGCCGCCGAGCTGGTGTTACCAAACTCATGCAGAATAGTCGGCGCTTCATGCGCTTCAGGGTCACGCCCCAGCACTTTACGCGCGATCAGGCTATTCATATTGATATTCGCCTGATGCAGCCACAAACGACGCAGTTCCGAAGCTGACAGATTCAGTGACGCTAGATGATCAATAAGCAGCTCAGCGACCATCGGCACCACATCTTTAAATACCTTGCGCCCCTGCTGGACAAAATAGGTATCGGCCGAGTCCGGATCACGATCTTCACACTTGCTCAAAAAACCGAAATTGTTACGGATATTATTGGAGAAGGCGGTTTTCAACCGGGTGCCCACAATACTGAACTGATTCGCTGAGCTGGCTAGCTCAGCCGCTTCAACAATCATGGCGGTGCAGGCATCACCAAAAATAAAATGGCTGTCTCTGTCGCGGTAGTTCAGATGTGCAGAACAGATCTCCGGGTTTACCACCAGCACCCGAGTGGCATTCCCAGCCTGAATGGTATTACTGGCCAACTGCAGGGCAAAGGTGGCGGACGAGCAGGCGACATTCATATCAAATGCAAAGCCACCGGCACCCAATGCCTGCTGCACTTCGATGGCCACGGCCGGATAGGCCCGCTGCAGGTTGGAACATGCAACGATGACACAATCCAGGTCAGCACCGGTTAATCCTGCCTCATCCAAAGCCTGATTGGCCGCCTGCAGCGCCATTTCGGCCTGCAAGCTCAAGCTGTCGTTGTCGCGCACAGCAATAAACGGCTTGAGGCGCTCAGGATCAAGAATGCCCTGCTTATCCATCACATGACGGCTAAGAATGCCTGAAGCTTTATCGATAAAAGCCGATGAGGAGGGTTGCAGCTCGGTGACTTCACCGATCGCTATACCCGCACTGTTGCGGGTATTGTAGTCAGCTACAAAGCAGTTAAAGGATTCGACGAGTTCGTCATTGTTGATAACATCTATTGGGGTATACAGGCCAACGCCACTGATTACGGTATTCAAACGGGGCACTCCAGTCAGGCTTGATCACGAGTCTTCATCCCACCTGTTATTATTATCAGATCAGGACGCTAAGACATTGTCCTGCATGATAGAGGCTAAATCCAGTCTCGTAAGCCAAAGAGGCAAGCTGTCGCTACCAGATCTGGGTAATAGCGTTCAACCAGTTTCAGCCGTGCGGCAAGGGTATTGGGCTATTCATCTGCCTTCAGATTCGTTTTGGCTCAGTATCACCTTCAAACACATGTCTAAAATCCACTGTTCGGGTTTCCCAGAATGTCAGGTTCAGATGCATCTCAATATCATTCAAGTGGTGGCTCATGCACTGCACCGCTTTGCCTGAATCACGCGCTTCGATCGCACTGATAATGTCATTATGTTCATCGCAACCACATTGAAGATCATTGTTTCTCTGATACAGGGAAATGATCAGTGAGCTACGGGTGATCAGGTCGTTGAGCATCTCTTCCAGTACCGGGTTGCCGGCCAGTCGCGCCAATAGCAGGTGGAACTGACCGGACTCGCGAATGATGGCTTCTCGCGGCCCACTGAGAATAACCGCTTGTTCCTTGTCGCGCTGTTTCTTCAACAGTGAAATATCGAGTTGCCGCACTCGACTCACCAGAATTTCAATAATGCCACGTTCAATCACCGACCGTGCAGTAAACACGGCCCGGGCCTCTTCAACGGAGGGTTGGGCGATGCTGGCACCCCGGTTGGGTTCGATGCTAACGATGCGGCGAAGTGCCAGTTGCTGCAAAGCCGAACGAACGTGGTTGCGGTTGGCCTTCAGACTGCTCACCAATTGCGCCTCAATCAGCCGTGTGCCGGGTGGTATCCGCTGCTCGGCCACGGCCCGGGCAAGGGTAGTGACGATGCGTTCTATTTCAGATGATTTATTGGCGGGTTTCATTTCGACTCCAATATTATTAACAATTTTTCGTTAGACAAAGCACCGAACCTGTGCAGCAACCCTACTTACGCACCCAAAACGAAGCATTTTTGAAGCCAGAAACGATTGCCATATATATTCAAAATACCGCATAAATACAATGATTATCGGTAAAAATTGTATGAAGTCAGATGCTTATTCAACGTTTAGAAAATCTGGCACCCACCTTGCAATATATCCATCATTAATTGTTAACAATTTGTGAGAATTACAGTATGGCGGGTTCGGTTGAATTAATCAAAACCAGCAAGTTCTATGACAGTCACCGGGCAGTTGATGGCATCAACCTCAAAGTGCCTGGGGGTAGCTACTGTTGCTTGCTGGGCCCTAGTGGTTGTGGCAAAAGCACCACTTTACGGATGATCGCCGGGCATGAAGAGGTCTCCGATGGCGACATCCTGCTCGATAATCGCAATGTCACCTCCTTGTCGCCGCGCCAGCGCGGCACCGCCATGATGTTTCAGAACTACGCGCTGTTTCCGCACCTGTCGTGTCGGGACAATGTAGCCTATGGTTTAAAAATCGCAGGCAAGAGCAAGGCGGAACGTTACCGCGCCGCCGAAGAAATGCTGGAACTGGTCAACATGGGTGCATTTGCCGACAAATTGCCCGGGCAGCTCTCAGGCGGACAGCAACAGCGCATTGCGCTGGCCCGGGCGTTGATCTGCCGACCGGATGTAGTGCTGTTGGACGAACCTTTATCAGCACTCGATCCATTCTTGCGCGTGCGGATGCGCAAAGAATTAAAAAGCCTGCAGCAACAGCTCGGCTTAACCTTTATCCATGTGACCCATTCGCAGGAAGAAGCCTTTGCCTTGGCGGATCTCGCCATCGTGATGTCGGATGGACGTATCGAACAAAGTGGTCACCCACGCCACATTTTTGAAGCGCCGAGAACCGAGTTTGTGGCCAACTTTATTGGTGGACACAATGTTCTGCAGCCCAACGGTGGAATGCCAGCTGACCTGCAGCAACCCTTTTCCATCCGCGCCGACCACCTGGTCATCGAGCCCCTGGATTACACCCCACCCAATACGTTTACCCGTCTGGAAGCAACCATCGTTGATATCGAGTTCCAGGCACAGTTCTTCTTTGTGGAAACCCGACTGGACGATGGCCAGTTGGTGATGTGCTATCTCCCTGAAGCCCGGATGAATGAGTCTCTGATGTGTCTCGGTCAGCGTGTTGCGCTGCACTGGGAAAAGAGTGCCATCAATCTGTTCGACCCACCTGCAACAACTCGCTGAGGAACCAACGATGAATGACAACCATACTCCCGAAAACACCGCAGAAATAACGACAACAAGCAAAGGCCTGACTCGCCGCAAACTACTCAAAGGTGCTGCCAGTGTCGGTGCTGTAGCCTTAGGCAGTGGCGCTATTACCGGATTTCCAATGATCTGGGCGCAGAATATCAAGAACATCACGCTGCGCCAGTTTGGCACCGGGGTGTCCAACCTCAACGCCATCGCCGACAAGTGCAAAGAGGACCTGGGCTTTAATCTGCAATTGACCTCCCTGGATTCCGACAGTGTTACCCAACGAGCGGTCACCCAGCCCAACTCCTATGATATCGCCGATATTGAATACTGGATCTGCAAAAAAGTGTTCCCATCAGGTGCAATGCAACCCCTGGATGTGCGGCGACTTACCAATTACGACAAAATTTCACCGCTGTTTATTACCGGCAAGCTGACTGATGATGCAGAAATCGCTCAGGGTACAGCACCTCACACTGTGGGGTTTGTTCCGGACCGGAATGCCACAGTTTTCGCCGACCAACCAACCGACTGGATGACACTGATCCCGACGATCTACAATGCCGATACCCTGGGCATTCGCCCGGATCTGGTGGGCCGACCCATCACTAGCTGGGCCGATATTATGGACCTAGCCTTCAAAGGCCAAACCTCAATTATCAACATTCCATCGATCGGCATTATGGATGCAGCGATGATCTGCGAAGCCATGGGCGAGATCACCTATGCCGACAAGGGCAATATGACCCGCGAGGAGATCGACCAGACCATCGAAATCATGAAGGCAGCCAAACGTGACGGTCAGTTCCGCGCCTTCTGGAAAACCTTCGATGAATCCGTGAATCTGATGGCCTCAGGTGAGGTGTTGATCCAGAGCATGTGGTCTCCAGCCGTTGCTGCCGTGCGCAGCCAGGGTGTTCCCTGTGTTTATCAGCCACTGAAAGAGGGCTACCGCGCCTGGGGTGGCGGGCTGGGCCTGGCATCACATCTGTCCGGTATGGAACTTGATGCCGCCTATGAATACATCGACTGGTACCTTTCAGGCTGGGTCGGTGCCTACCTGAACCGCCAGGGCTACTACAGTGCCGCACCGGAAACTTCACGGGCTCATATGAGCGAAGACGAATGGGGTTTCTGGATGCAAGGCCGGGAAGCACAGGGCGATATTGTGAGTCCGAACGGCGATGTAATGGAACAAGCAGGTGCGGTGCGTGACGGTGGCTCTTTCGAAGAGCGCATGGGTAGCGTGGCGTGCTGGAATTCGGTCATGGACGAGAACCAGTACATGGTCCGTAAATGGAACGAATTCATCGTTTCCTGACCTTAACCTTGGCTGTGCCAGCAAATGTTGGCATCGCCACTTCAAGGAGTTCTTATGGCCCCGATGATAACAGCCCACAACCAGCACAGCTATTGGCAGGCGCTGCCGTTAACACTGGTATTACTGGCATTTCTGGTGTTTCCCATCGTGGTGATCGGCATTGTCAGCTTCTGGGACTACAATTCCTACTCACTGATACCGGATTTTATTCTCGATAATTACCAGTATCTGCTGAGTTCACCCGTCACGCTGCAAGCCTACTTGAATACGTTCAAATATGCGGCCCTGACCTGGTTCTTCACCCTGTCGATTGGCTTTACGGTGGCCTATTTTCTCACCTTCCATATACGCTCCCCAGGCACGCAAACGCTCTGCTTCATCATTTGTACGGTGCCATTTTTTACCTCGAACATTATCCGCATGATCTCCTGGATACCCTTGCTCGGACGCAATGGCCTGGTTAACTCCACGCTGCAGTCAGGCGGGCTGATTGACCAGCCTTTAAGCTTTTTGCTCTACAGCGATTTTTCCGTCGTGCTGGCCTATGTGCATCTTTATACGCTATTCATGGTGGTGCCTATTTTCAACAGCATGATGCGCATCGACCGTAACCTGGTGGAAGCAGCGGTGGACGCGGGCGCCTCGGGTTTTCAAATACTCAAGGACATTATTATACCGCTGTCCCGATCCGGCATCATCGTCGGCAGTATTTTCGTATTCACCCTGGTGATGGGCGATTTCGTTACAGTCAAGATCATGGGTGGCGGCATCAAGGCCAACGTAGGCATGATGATCTACAACGAGATATCCCTGTTGCAATACCCCGCTGCCGCTGCGAGCGCCATCGTCCTGCTCGCCACGGTTATGATCATGCTGGTGATCCTGTTCCGGCTGGTCAACATACGCAAGGAGCTGTAGCCATGAATAAACGACCACGCAGCTTTTATCTGCTGGCGGCATTTTTCGCCCTCTTCGTACTGTTTCTGTACGGCCCGACGCTGACCATTGCCCTGCTCTCTTTTCAAGGACCCGGAGGCGGCCTGACCTTTCCCATGCGCGGCCTTTCCTGGCACTGGTTCGGGCAATTGTTCGAAGCCCAGGCCGTGGGTAACTTCGGCACCTCATTACGGCGCTCCCTGATTCTCGGACTGGCTGTCATGATTTGCACGGTGGTGTTTTCATTCCTCGCCGGCCTGGCCTTCCGCAAGCGTTTCGCCGGTCAATCGGTGATTTTCTATCTGACATTGACCAGCCTGATCATTCCCTCCATTTTGATCAGTCTTGGCATCGGGCTAATGTTTGACCGACTGGACATCGAACCGGCCTGGTACAGCTCCGGCTTCGGATCGCACCTGACCTGGACCCTGCCATTCGGCTTACTGATCATGTTCGCGGTATTCAATCGCTTTAATCCGAGCTACGAAATGGCCTCGGTAGACCTGGGTGCCTCTCACTGGCAGACCTTCCGTTACATTCTGCTGCCACTGCTAGCGCCCAGCCTGATGGGTATCGGCCTGTTCGGATTCACGCTCAGTTATGACGAATTTGCGCGTACGCTGATGACCTCCGGCAGCTTTAATACGCTGCCGCTCGAATTGTTCGCAATGACCACCAATGTCACCAGCCCCGTTCTGTATGCGCTGGGCACCTTAACCACGGCGATATCCCTGTCCGTGATCGCGCTGACATTAATTGCATTACGACTATTCCGGCGTAAGCCGGGGCGGGATGCTGATACATGATTGCCATCATTAACCCCAATGCCTCGGTGTCGATGACCGAACAACTGGCGCGTGAGTGCAACGCCCTGAGCGGTTTGCATCACGAATTGACCTTTCACCGCTGCGCCGAAGCCCCAGCCAGCATTGAAGGTTACAGCGACGGCGTGTCGGCAGCTTACTGGGTCGCGCACAAGGTACGTCAGTTAGAATCTGGTGCAACACCACCCTCAGCCTACGTGATCGCCTGCTTTGACGACACCGGCCTTGACGGTGCCCGGGAACTGACCCGGGCACCGGTACTGGGCGTCGGCGAAATGGCAATGCATACCGCCTCGTTGTTGTGCCAGAATTTTTGCGTCATGACCACGCTGGAGCGTTCAGTACCTATCCTGACCCGTAATATGCACCACTACGGAATGGCCTCTCGTTGTGCAGGTATTTTTGCGTCTAAAGTGCCGGTGCTGGCACTGGAGCAGGATCCCGACAGTTATCAGCACGTGCTCAATGCCGCCCGCCAGGCACTCGAATCGAATCGAGGGGAGGCGCTCGTGCTGGGGTGTGCTGGCATGGGCCAATGGGTTCGGCGCATGGAAGCGGATCTGTCCGTTCCGGTGCTCGACGGTGTGCGTATCGCGGTAACGTTTGCCGACGCCATGGTGGGGTTGGGTCTTAAGACCAGCAAGGTACTGAGTTATCAGTTCCCGGAAGTAAAAGCGGCTGAGCCAACGTCTACCAGAGGATAATTAAGCATGCCATCCAGCACTCACCATCAGGAACCATATTACCCGTGCTAGCTCACGGCCACCCAGATAATCTACTGCGCGACTCGCTGGCGTTGCTGCTCAGTGCTAAAAGTCCTCCATGCTTGCCTTAATTTCGCAATATCGTCCAATCTTTTTAGTTTGGAATTGGGTAATCTGCCTCTATTGATTTGGGATATTCGCAGAGGGTTGTGATGTCGACTGAAAATCGTTTTCAATTTGCTAAAAGTACCGTTCTTGATGAGATCATGTTGCTTGAAGCTTCGATGAGTGATTTTTCTTACGGTACCCATGCCCATGAAGAATTTTCCTTTGGTGTGACCTTATCTGGCCGCCAGGACTTTTTTGCATTGGGCGAACATCATAAAAGTTACTCTGGTAATGTCATTGTGTTTAATCCAGAAGACGCCCACGACGGCCATTCCGGTGGCGACGATACGCTGCATTATAAAATGCTGTACGTTCACCCTGATCAATTATTGCCTATGTTGCAAAGTGCCGGCGTTCGCCGAGTACAAGATTTTCGGATTGAGCAGGTGGTGCAAAACGACACAGTATTAAAAGCCCATGTTTTGCGCTTGGCTGCATTGGTAGAAAGTGACTCTTCATCAGCGCTGGAATATTCGTCTGCGTTGTTTGAGTTTGCTGAATATCTTGCTTATCAGCAGGGTATCCCCCGCCCTGTTGGCCTAGTGGAGTCTAAACGACGTGCCAAAGACCCTGTTTTTGAGCGAGTACGTGATTATCTGCACGCCCATGTTGGCGAGGAAGTCTCTTTGGATGAATTAAGCCACGTGGCGCATATGTCGAAGTATCACTTGCTGCGTTGCTTTCGGGATTATTTCGGCATGACGCCCCATCAATACTGGCAAAATTACCGCATCAATCGCGCCAAAGAGGCCCTAGAGCTGGGGATGCCGTTAGCCGATGTCGCCTTTACCTTCGGCTTTAGCGATTTAAGTTACTTTAATCGACGTTTCAAGCCGATGTTCGGCCTCACCCCTTATCAATTTAGGCGTACTTTGCTGCGCACCTAACAGCAAAACTCGCTTTAGATCTTACTTTTTACCCATTGCTGATTTTTATCAAATATCCTTTTGAGGGATTCCTATGCTCGAAATAATCATCTATGCCTTTGGCATTATGTACAGCCCAGGACCTGCAAATCTGTTGGCGTTATTCGCGGGTGTCAGTGGGCAGGGCTGGCGTGCTTTTCTGTATTGTGTTGGTGTAGGGCTTGCCATGCTGATCTTGTTTCTACTGATAGGTTATCTTGGCAGTGAGATTATTCCCATAAAATATCAATCGCTTATTGCAATTTTAGGTGGAATGTATATTGCCTATCTTGGGGTAAAAATCCTGCTGTCGAGCTTTCAACAACAAACCAGCCATGCTAAATACGCTTCAGTGAACTTTAAAACTGGCCTGATTTTACAACTCTGTAACCCTAAGGCTTTAGTGGCGATAGTGCCTATTGTCACGGTGCAATTTCCACGATCACAGATCGAAGGTGGGCAAATTGCTTTATGGTCACTGGGACTTTCCATCATGGCATGCGGTGCACCGAGTGTGTATTTATTGGCAGGCGCTCGTCTTAAAAAAGCCGCGATGAACCCCAAGGTTATGGCATGGGTGAATCGAGTGATGGCGTTGTTGTTATTCTATGTGGCTTATCGGTTTATCTTTGCTTAATAAAAATATACAGGATGACTACAAAGCACCAATACATTTGTAGTCATCCCAGAAATCTGGACAACCTGAGCTGAGGTTAATTACCTGAGCTGGCTATCCTTGCTGCCACGGCGATTGATACCGCCTGAATTAACTTCCTGCTTTTCCAAGGCTGATTGACAGGCAATACAAAGCCGAACGCCAGGAATCGCCTGGCGGCGCTTTTCTGGAATAACACCGTCACACTCTTCACAATGGACGGCGCTCTCACCCTTGGCTAATTTACTTCGGGCCTGTTGTACGGCATCTGCAACGCTCGCATCAATTTGATCCTGTACGGCACCATCGCGTGACCAGCCACCTGCCATTGCGTTCTCCGATATATGAAGGATTGAATGAGTCTCAGATCAGAACTCTAAGGCATTGTCCTGCATGATAGAGGCTAAATCCAGTCTCGTAAGCCAAAGACCAATTTACACTCTTATTTGACATCATCCCCTGATTGGCTATGGGATTATGTGCTGTAGAGTATATTGTGGTTTTTAGAGTGAAGATGGGCTGAAAAATATTATAAAAAATATACTCACGTATTTTTTGATTTGAGCAATGACTTGGCTCTTCTTAATCTGGACAGGAACTTTTCACATAAATCAAGCTATCACCCCTAGATATACGCGATACATAGGCAGTATCTTGGCAGGGTTTATAGCCTGCCTTTTCAAGCATTGAACGCAAACCTATAGGCATCAAACCAGCCACGACCAAACAAATAATAAACCAAGCGATAACAATTATACTTCCCCATCGCTTGACGAAACCGGTAAAACCTCTCAAACCGGCAAACTGCAGGCAAGCGAGCACCCAAAAAACTGAGATAAGTAACAGATACTGACTACCGGTATCTAAAGGGATGATTTCGCTTTCTGTTCGAACTCCATCAAACACAAGAACAATATCGTATATAGCAAAAATGACCACAGGAATTGCTAGTAGATTAAAGAGAATGAACAATACCTGTGATACTCTCGGTGACATCAATACCCCCTAATTCCGGAACAAGGGCCGAATAAGCAAGGGATCAAATGTGGATTCCGCTCCAAATAGTTCAAATTGCGATTGACACTACGTCTGATTTCATCAAGCTGAACCCCCATGTCGTTGTAGGCACGAATCAGTGCCTGAGTTGCACCAAACCGGCTGTCGATTCTGTCCAGCAACAAACCCGTGACCAGACCCACAGTAATAGCTGCAATAAGAGGGGCACCAGCAATAGAACCAATAACTACCGAAGAACCAACAGCTAAACCAGCCACTGCGCCAGCAATCGCACTAACACCTATTTTAATAAGATCACTACTAACAGTACCTAGTAATCTAGTTAGGGTATATGAATCTCTTATGAAGTAATCGAACACTTCAATTCCAACTGATAAAACAGCAGTAACAGCAAAGCCACCTTTTGCTGATTGAATAATGCCACGTGGACCAATAGCCATACGCACTACCTTAGGATTGCTAGCCAAGTAACGCGTTCCAGTAAGAATTTTACGGCTATGTGGGTTTCCCTTGAAAATCACATATTCCTTACCTGCGTAGCGCTTAATGATGACTCTTTCAGGCTGAAGACCAAACTCACGGATTAACTGCCCAGCGGTATAGGTATCTATTGCCGCGCTTGAGTAACTTGCAACAGTACCTGCACTCTCTTTAATATGCTCCCACTCAAGCTTAAGATGTTCTAATTCAACAATTTGAAAAACATGCTCGTTTTGTTGAAGTTCCCAAACTAACTCTTGCTCTCGGTTCATTTCATTCATCCTTTTCGAATATGAGACAGCTTGCAGATCGACCTGATGCTTCAAGCCAATCATTTGCCACTTGCACGTCAATTTCAGTGCCGATCCCTCTACAATAGAAATAGCCCAAGACAAACTGTGAGTAGGTATGTTCATTTTTCGCTGCTTGATGATACCAATAGAATGCTTGTGCTTCATCTGGCTGCACCAGATACCCTGTATCATACACATTGCCCAAACGATATTGAGCCTCAACATCATTGAGGGCAGCTTTATGCTTGAGTGATTCAATAACGTCTTCAGTTGTGCGCTGAATTAGATCCCTACGATTTGTGTCAAAAAAAATAACATCGGGTGAATTATTAGAGTGCGACTTTGAGGCTCGATACCAATCCATAGCGACCAAGAGATCCACAGGCACTCCATCACCATTTTCATAAGACTGCCCCAGTTCCCACATAGCAGAAGCATTTCCGAAATCCACGGCACGTCTCAGGTATTCGATAACTGTGTTTTGATATTCATTTGATGAGGGTGAAGCCTTTTCAATCATCGCCAAGAAGAAATATGCATCACCTGGCTTCTGCTCCACTAAACTCGAAAAAATATCCCTAGCTTCTTCTAAAGCCCCTGAATAATACTTATTTTTGGCCTGATCGAGCATTTCCTCATATGAGGTCTGAGCAATAGCAATGCCTGGTAGATGAGCGAGACATAGACATAAAAATGTCAAAGCAATATTGGTAGTGGAGGCGCAGTGCCGTTGGTATTTACCCGGGTAGCGCATAACGATAGCATTAATAATGCTGAATAGTTTCACTAGCATTCAACCTCCATGTATTTTTGGCAGAGTCCTTTGTGTATCTGCAGCCAATATAGCTACGATAAATAAGGGACTATGGATTACTCTTCGTCCATACCACAAAAGCATTATTTCAAAAAGCTCAGTTCAGCACAACTATGACAAATATTGGAAAAAGGTGATTTGGCGCTTTTCTGGAATAACACTGTCACACTCTTCACAATGGACGGCGCTCTCACCCTTGGCTAATTTACTTCGGGCCTGTTGCACGGCATCGGCAACGCTCGCATCAATTTGATCCTGTACGGCACCATCGCGTGACCAACCACCTGCCATTGCGTTCTCCGATCTATGAAGGATTGAATGAGTCTCAGATCAGAACTCTAAGGCATTGTCCTGCATGATAGAGGCTAAATCCAGTCTCGTAAGCCAAAGACCATAGCTTACGCTGCTTGATAGGTTGTGGTTGACTCAATGGCAGGGGTAGCCAGGCATCATTACCTTCGGCTAGCCAGTGGGCAAACCCTTTCCCCATCAGGGTGCCAGTGGTGTTACCACGGCCATTGTAACCACTGGCGGCAATCAGCCCGGGAGCCGGTTCGAAGATACGCATCACATGATCCGGGGTAAAGCCCATGCGCCCGGTCCAGCTTACCTGCCAATCCACGCTACCTAATTGAGGAAAATAATGTTTTTGAATACGGTTGGCCCAACAGCGCAGCAAGGCATCAGGTTTACGCTCGCCTCGTCCCAGGCTGCCAAGTATCAACCGACCGGCCTCGTCCCGGCGAACACTACTCAGCACCGTCCGTGTATCCCAGGCGCCTTGACCACCAGGTAAAATGCTTGCAGCGGCATCACCGTCCAAGGGAGCCGATGCTACCTGATAAAAGTAACCCGGAAAGAAATGCTGCGACAGATGCGTCCAGTCCCCCTGAGTATAGGCATTGCTGGCCAGCACCACCTGAGCCGCTTTAACCTGACCCGCTGACGTTGATACTAACCAGCCATCCCCGTCACGTGTAAGAGCCGTTACCGGACTGTGACAAAACAGCTGTGCCCCCAGGGATACGGCCGCCCGTGCCAAACCTCGGGTATAAGCACAGGGATTAATTGAGCCTGCTCGTCGATCCAGTAACGCAGCGGGTATTTGGCTACTGCCGGTCAAGGCGTCAACCTCAGCCCCTTTAAACAGCTCAACAGGTGCGCCCTGACGACTGAACTGTTCAAAACGTTGCTGCAAGGCTTTCACACCCTGCTGATTATGCGCCAGATGCAAGGTGCCCTCGCGTCTGGCTTCACAATCTATGGCGTAGCGTTCGATTAACTCAAATACCAATGAAGGGGCGTCACCCAGCAAACGATTGGCACGCTCCCCCCGCTCAGCACCGAGGCGCGTACAGATGTCTTCGGGTGGTAGCCACATACCGGCATTCACCAGCCCGACATTACGGCCAGACCCACCGGCGGCTACCTCATCCGCTTCCAGGATACAGCTAGCAATGCCCATCTCCTGCAGATGCACCGCCGTAGATAATCCGGTAATGCCACCACCGATAATACACACCTGGGTCTGCACATCAGTATTCAGGCACTGACTTTCAGGTTGCGATTCAGCCGATGTCAGTTGCCATAGACACTGTTCCAGCATAGCCACCTCGTTACTGGCTCACGACCAGACTCAATCGAACTTGATGCCCTGTGCCAGCGGAAGTTCACGTGAATAATTAACCGTATTGGTCTGACGGCGCATATAGCTTTTCCAGACATCCGAACCGGACTCACGACCACCCCCGGTCTCTTTTTCGCCACCGAAGGCTCCACCGATTTCGGCACCACTGGGGCCGATATTGACGTTAGCGATACCGCAGTCACTGCCCACATCCGATACGAAGGTTTCCGCTTCGCGCACATCCGTGGTGAAAATGCAGGACGACAGTCCCTGCGGCACATCGTTATTCAAGGCAATCGCTTCATCCAGGGTGGAATAGCTGATCACATAGAGAATCGGCGCAAAGGTTTCCTGACGCACCAGATCCGTCTGGGCATCCATCTCGACGATGGCCGGTGAGACATAATAGCCATCCGGATAGTGGTCTTCCAACTGTCGTTCGCCACCATAGACTTTAGCCCCGGCATCTCGGGCTTTTTGCAGAGCTGTTTGCATATTCTGATAGGCATCCGCATCGATCAACGGGCCGACCAACGCGCCTTCCAAAGGATGACCCACCACGATGCCGCTGTAGGATTTTTTCAGCCGCGTCAGCAGCTCCTCGCGCAGTGAAGTGTGAACGATCAGACGACGCAAAGTCGTACAGCGCTGTCCAGCGGTTCCCACTGCCGAAAACAGTATTGCTCTGACGGCCATATCCAGGTCAGCACTAGGCGCCACAATCATAGCGTTGTTGCCCCCCAGTTCCAGAATACAACGACCGAAACGCGAAGCCACCAACGGAGCCACTGCACGACCCATCCGCGTACTGCCGGTAGCACTGATCAGTGCGACACGTGGATCTTTGACCACGACCTCACCAGCTTCACGCTCACCAATCACAACCTGGCTCAACCCGACCGGAGCGTCTTCACCGAAGTCCTGCATCGCCTGTTCCAGCAAGGCCTGACACGCCAGTGCGGTCAGAGGGGTTTTCTCTGAAGGCTTCCACACCAGACTGTTACCACATACCAGCGCCAGCGCCGCATTCCAGGCCCAGGGAGCCACCGGAAAGTTGAACGCCGTGATCAGGCCGATCGTCCCCAGTGGATGCCAGGTTTCACGCATATGATGGCCAGGCCGCTCTGAGGCAATGGTCAACCCAAACAGCTGGCGTGACTGGCCCACGGCCAGATCGCAGATATCGATCATCTCCTGCACTTCCCCCAGGCCTTCCTGCAGAATTTTGCCGCATTCCCAGGAAACCAGTGCACCAAGATCATCTTTGTGACGACGCAAGGCATCACCAAACAGGCGCACCAGTTCACCACGACGGGGGCCCGGCACACAGCGCCACTGCTCGAAGGCCGACTGTGCCGCTGTAATTTTTGCGTCCACCTCAGCCGGTGTATCGATTTTCACCTGGCCGATGACACGGCCATCTACCGGTGTCATCACGCTGAGATCGCCACCCTGCCAGCTGGCTTCACTGACACCCAAACGCTGCATAATTGCCTTAATCATGGTCACTCCTGTTAGTTCACGGAATTGATTTAACCCGAGTATGCTCAGGTGCCAGGGCTTTACACAAGCGACGTTTTTGACCAATATCATTCTTTTTTTTCATGCAAAGTAGCCAAGATGATAAATAAACGCCACCTTCCATCACTTAGCGCCATGCAATGTTTCGAAGCCGCCGCACGGCATATGAGCTTCACCCGCGCCGCCGATGAGCTCAGCCTGACACAGAGTGCGGTGAGCAAACAGGTGTCGCAACTGGAAACGCTGCTGGCCCACCATCTGTTCCGGCGCGTGCGCAAACGCCTGCAACTTACCCCCGAAGGTTCGGTGTATCTGACTGAGGTGAGAAAAATTCTGTCACAGGTGGAGATGTCGACACGCTATATGCGCTCTTATGGAGCAGACAGTGAAGTATTGAATGTTGCCACGCTGCCGACCTTCGGGTCGCGCTGGCTGATCCCCCGTCTGAAAGGCTTTCGCCTCAGTCACCCGGATATCTCCCTGAATATCACCAACCGCGCTGAGCCTTTTGACCTGGAAAAGGAGCGCATCGATATTGCGTTTTTCTTCGGCCATGGTGCCTGGCCGGGTGCTGAATGTGTGCACTTGCTGGATGAGGAAGTGGTGCCGGTCTGCTCACCTGACATACTGGCCGCGGAAGGCCTGCATAGTCCCATGCAACTCACCCGCCTGGTGCTGATGCAGAATGCGCAGCGCCCGGAAGCCTGGCATGACTGGTTTGAAGCTCAGGGGTTCTATACCGAACAAAGCTATCACGGCCCCCGCTTTGACAGCTTTTACATGTCCATCCGCGCCGCGCAAGCGGGTTGCGGCGTGGCACTGGTACCACGTTTTCTGGCCGCCGAAGAACTGCTGGAAGGCAAGCTGGTGATTCCCTGGCATTATGCCCTGAAAAGTCGCGACGCCTATTATATGGCCTACCCGGAACATAAGGCTGAGCTAAGTAAAATCAGCCGTTTTACTGACTGGATTGCCACCCGGCTGGAGCAGGATATGAAGTCCATACCGCCCTGTGTGAACGAAATTTTGGAATGACCTCAGAGAAAAGTTTCACTTGAAGCAAGCCGGATTTATCTGTTCTGATAACAACAAATGACTCAACCAGGAGTTTTCCAGTGGATACAACCTACCTGACACCAGACCAATTACGTACCCTGTTTTCATCTGCCATGTCAGACATGTACCGCAATGAAGTACCCCAGTATCAAACCCTGCTGGATCTGGTTGATGAGGTCAATCAAGGGGTACTGGCCGATAACCCGGCACTGAAACAGGCGCTGGAGCAGCGTGGTGAACTGGAACGTCTGAGCCTGGAACGTCATGGCGCCATCCGCGTCGGTCGGGCTGACGAACTCGCCATGCTACGCCGCCTGTTTGCTGTGATGGGTATGTACCCGGTCGGCTATTATGATCTTTCCAGCGCGGGCGTACCGGTCCACTCCACTGCCTTTCGCCCGGTCGATGAGGACGCACTGCAGAAAAATCCGTTCCGCATCTTCACTTCCCTGCTGCGCCTGGAGCTGATCCAGGACCCAGCCTTGCGTGAACAGGCCAGCCACATACTGCAACAACGTGATATTTTCACCCCGGCGCTAAAACAACTGATTGAACTGGCCGAGCAACAGGGAGGACTCAACGCCGATCAAGGTCAGGCCCTGGTAACTGAAGCGCTGGAAACCTTCCGTTGGCATGACAGCGCCACTGTTGATGCCGCCACCTATCAGGCACTGCTGCAACAGCACCGCCTGATTGCGGATGTGGTGTGCTTTCGTGGACCGCACATCAATCATCTCACCCCGCGCACCCTGGATATAGATGCTGTACAGCAGCGTATGCCCGAGTACGACATTACTCCCAAAGCGGTGATCGAAGGGCCGCCGCATCAACGCTGCCCGGTATTATTGCGCCAGACCAGTTTTAAAGCCCTGCAGGAGCCTGTGCGCTTTACTGACGGCACGACTGGGCAACACACGGCACGCTTTGGTGAAATAGAACAACGCGGTATGGCGCTGACCCTCAGGGGGCGTGCCCTTTATGATCAGTTACTGAATAATGCACTCACACAAACGGCAGGAATGGATCAGGATAATGCCAGCTACCAGCAGCAGTTAGAACAGGCCTTTGAGCCCTTCCCGGATCAGGAAGACAGCCTGCGCACACAAAAACTCGCTTATTTTCGCTACCGCCTGTCTGATAAAGGTCGTGAAGCCGCTCCCCTGAGCAGCCTGCCGATTCTGGAGCAGTTAATCGATGATGGGCTGGTGCTGGCTGAACCTATCATTTATGAAGATTTTTTACCTGTCAGCGCCGCCGGTATCTTCCAGTCCAACCTGGGTGACGAGGATAAAGCACTTCAGGCGGGACAGGCCAATCAGGAGGCCTTTGAAGACGCTCTGGGCGCTGCTGTACTCGATCCATTTCAGCGCTATTCCGATCTGGAACAGGAATCACTATGCCGCACATTAAAACAACTCTAGCGACTCACTTCGCCTAAAGGACACAAGTATTGTAAACTGAAATCCTCCTTGGCCTTCAGTGGATGGTATAGATGTCAGCGTTCAAACCCGATCAGATTCAAATAGGTATCAGCGCCTGCCTGCTGGGCGAACAGGTACGCTTTGATGGCGGGCATAAGCAATCACGCTATTGTATGGATGAACTGTCACGGGTTTTTCACTATGTACCCGTCTGCCCGGAAATGGCGATTGGCATGGGCACACCACGGAAAACCATTCGCCTGGTGAATCATGAAGGTGAAGTCCGCGTTAAAGCCAGTGATGACAGCTTTGATGTTACTGAACAACTCAATGACTACGCCACTGAAAAAACCACTGAACTGAACTTCCTTAGTGGCTATATCGTCTGCGCTAAATCCCCGACCTGTGGTATGGAGCGGGTCAGGCTCTATGACAGCAAAAGCGGTTATAGCGAAAAGGCCGGTGTCGGTGTCTTCGCCCGCAGGTTGATGGACACCTATCCGTTATTGCCGGTAGAGGAAGATGGTCGCCTGCATGATCTGGTGCTGCGCGAGAATTTTATCACCCGGGTGTTTGCCTATCATGATTGGCATAAGCTTTTAGCCGAAGGGCTCAGCCGCAAAGCCATTGTCGCCTTTCATACCCGTTACAAGTATCTGCTGATGGCCCACCATCAGGAACAGTATCGTCAGCTAGGCCGTCTGGTTGCCAACTTCACCGATGATCTGGATAAAGATGCACAGAATTACTTTACCCTGTTTATGCAGACACTGATGCACCATGCCAATCGCCGCAGCCATACCAATGTGCTGCAGCATATTCAGGGGTTTTTCTCCGACCGGCTGACTGCCAGGCAGAAACAGGAATTGAAGGGCAGCATCGACAAGTACCGCGAAGGTCTGTTGCCCTTGCTGGTACCTGTGACACTGATTCGACACTATCTGAATGAGTTTGAAGAGCCCTTCGTCGATCAGCAGGTTTACCTTAACCCGCATCCCGAAGAGCTCAAACTGCGTTACGGTTATTGAGCCAGTTCAGCCGGGTAAACACGCACATTATCAAACCCGGCATCGCGCAGGTTCTGCGCCTGCAACTGACTCATGACCCCTTTGTCGCAATAAAGCCAGTATTCGCGGCTCTGATCCAGTGCAGCAAAACCACTGTGCAATCGGTAAAAAGGCATAGGCACCACATCTACCTGAGATAGACGCAAGGGCGCATTATCCACCTCGTCAGGGGCGCGTACATCCAGCACCACCACCTGCTCATTGAACGATGCCGAGGCTGGCAGCAGATCCGCTGCGACTGCTCTGGCAGCCAGATCAGCTGGTATTTCAGTAATTGGTTGGTAGCTGGCCATCGCCAGCGCATCCGCCATCACCGCCTGGCTTAACCTGGCCTCAGCCGCTTCAACCTCATGCAGCTTGGCTCGCGTGGTCGGACGCTTGCTGATCACCGCACAGTATTCAGGAATGGCTTCGGCATATACCGCCGCACCGATCATCTTCGCCTGATCAACTATCGCCTGTTTATTGGTGGTAATCAGTGGCCGTAGAATCAGACGCTCCGTTGCCCGATCAATGACCTGCAGATTGGTCAGCGTCTGGCTGGAGACCTGAGAGATCGCCTCACCCGTGATCAGCGCCGTGGTTTTCAACCGCGAGGCGACCCGGTCAGCACAACGAATCATGCAGCGCTTCAACACCACGCCCATCAATGGGTTATCCACCTGAGTCAGAATATCCTCAACCACATCTTCAAAGGGTACAGTAACAAACTTGACCCGATGCGAGCGTCCGTAACGCTGCCAGAGGTAGTAAGCTACCTGCTTAACCCCCTCTTCATGTGCCGGACCACCGAGACGGAAAAAGATAAAATGGGTATAGATTCCACGCTGCAGCATCTGCCAGGTGGCCACACAGGAGTCATAACCACCGGAAATCAGCGTGGCAACATTTTCCTGGGTACCCAGCGGATAACCACCCATGCCCTCACGGCGACGATTGATAATAAACAGGCGCTGATGATGCACCTGCAGTACCACCAGTTGATCCGGATCTTTCAGGCGCACACCGGCGTTATCTGTATGCTGAAAGAGGTAGCCACCGACATAGCGTTCCAGATCGATAGAACGGAAATCATGCACGCCCGCGCGCTGCACCCGCACCGCAAAGGTCTTGCCACGCAGTGAATCGCCCACCGCTTCGAGGGTCAGCTCACAGATACGATCAAAGTCCGGCAGATCGTATTCCTGTGCCTCCATGAAATGATGTATGCCGGGGATGCAAGTCAGCGCATCGCTGATCTGTGTCGTAATCACTTCCGGCGCATCGTCACCGACTTCGACTTCCAGCAGATCCCAGCAGCCACCGACCCGCGCAGGCTCCCAGATCTCTTTGACAATCTGGCGAATATTTTTCTTCAGCTGCTTGATCTGCTGCTGACGAACCGCACGGCTTTTAACCGTGATTTCCGGGAAAAATCGAATAATATATTTCATGGCTATCTGGGAAATCAGGGTTCCGGTCAGGCTTTCTTGACGAATTCAGACTTGAGTTTCATCGGGCCAATGCCATCGATCTTGCAATCGATATCATGATCTCCCCCGACTAAACGGATATTTTTAACCCGTGTCCCCACCTTCACCACCAGTGAAGAACCCTTGACCTTGAGGTCCTTGATTACAGTGACGGTATCGCCATCTTGCAGCGGATTGCCATTGGCATCGCGGATAGATAGGCCTTCATCGTCAGCATCAGCCGCCGCATCTTTTGACCACTCATGGGCACATTCAGGACAGACATACATCAACCCATCTTCATAGGTATAAGTTGACTCGCAGGCTGGGCAATTAGGCAGATCACTCATGGCAGTACCTTATCTTTAAGCAGGGAAATATTAACCTTGCTTAGCGACAAGGCCTTGAAGGCTGCGCATCATGCCAGAAAACGCACAATTTTTCTATGGCTGAGATGATGAACATGCCTTCAATGTTGATTAATGTCTTCGGCTATAACCACCCGATAGGGTCGCATAGCCCTAGCGCATCTGAAACAACTCCTGGTGAAACTGACCGGCAGGATAGCCCTCAGCGACCAAATCCTGACGTAACTGTTTACCGAAAGCGACCGGACCACAGAACCAGAAACTGGCCTGCTGCCATTGCGGTACACTTGAGCGGATTTTTTCTGCATCCAGCCGACCATCTCTTGGGCTGATCAACAAATGCAGTCGTATACCGGCGGCGGCCACATCGGAGGTCAGCTTATCCAGAGCGGCCTGATCCATATCGGCGGTGGCATGGAACAGGTCGATAGGTTTTTCACCCGGTTCCGCCGAGAGCTGTTTCATTCGGGCAATAAACGGGGTGATGCCTATACCGCCACTAACCCACACCTGCCGTGGTCGATTATCGCGAAAATCAAAGCAACCATAAGGGCCTTCAACCTGGATGGTTTTGCCCTCCTGCAACTCCTCTGGTAAGCGGCTGGTATAGTCACCGAGGGCCTTGGTGATAAAGACAATACGCCGATCATTCGAGTTCCAGGACGACGCGATGGTGAACGGATGGGCACCTTCCTTAGAGTCGGAAGTAACGAAGGCAAACTGACCAGCGGTGTGCCCTGGCCAGAGGTTATCCATAACCAGGGTAGTTTCCAGAACCTTCAGGCTGGGATAGTGAGTCAGCGACTCAACCCTGCCACTAGTCCGACGCACTGAGCCGATGCGACCAGCAATAGAATAACAGGCCGAGATACATCCTCCGACCAGCAGCAATCCCATAAGCCATCCTACAGGTTGTGTCCAATAATCGAATTTCATCAGCACCACTGTGTGGAAAACCATCAACAGGTACAACGGCGCAATAAGCTTGTGGGTTTTGGCAAATAATCGGTATGGAAAGCGTTTAACCAATGCCAGAACGATCAACACCACTATGGCATAGAAAGCCCACTCACCCACACTTTCTGCCAGCCCCCTCTGACTGCGCAGAGCGGCTTCCAAGGCACCCAGAGTCTCCTGCATACCTCCAGATCCTCGCGCTGGTCTATCCAACCAACCCCAACCAACCATCCACTTGGTACCCTTGGCCCACCACCAGTGTAGAGCCGCCATAACCAAAGCCGTTATACCCAGCCATTTGTGCAAACGGTACATTTTATCCAGTCCTCGCAAGTGGGGCTCCAGCCATTTAGGACGCAGAGCCAGGATCATGGCAAGGCTCATCACCGCCATGGCAATCACACCGCTATACTGGACAAACCCGGCGCGGAAAGAGAAATAGGACAGTGGTTCAGGCCACAAAGTATCAGCCATCAGCCAGGCCAGAGTAAGAACCGCCAGAAAGGCGACGAACAAGGTTTTAATGTGTTTCATCAGAGATTCCATCCAGAAACAGGTATAGTGAAAATCAACACCTTTGGGTGTTTAGACGCTTTCAGATGGCTTAAGTATGCGCTTGGAAACTGCAAAGCAGGGTTGCGCAAAGGTAAAGTTGCGTAAAGGCACACGATAATAGTGGTTTATGAAAATGGTGTTGCAAGATTGGATCTAGGCAACGATGGTCTTAAAAGAAAAGCCCCGGATCTATGTGAAAACGCTGAGACAGTGCGGCAATATGTTTTTTGCTCAGGCTGCGTTCACCAGACAGTACTCGGGATACCATGGACTTCGAACCGATCTCAGGGAGGTCCGCGGTGCCGAGCTGGTGTTGTGCCATGAGCAAGCGCAGCATGGCCAGGTCGGCAGGTTTTTCCAAAGCGTGTTGCTCAAAGGTGGCCAGCTCTTCATCACTGTTTTCATAGTTTTCGATGGCGTGGCTGAGCAGCTCGATGATGACATTGAGCGGGTCGCTGAGGGAGTCATCAGCTTCCTCCAACAGGTTTTCAATCAACGCCAGAGCCTCCTCATAGTGTGCATCATCCTTAATGGAGGCATAAGGAGCCGCTGCTTCGGCGAAGCTGTAACAGGCCTCTTTAAACGCTACAGCAGTCATAAAAGTTCTCCTTTGGCATATCGTTTACAAATTTTATCGTACTCTGCATGGGTAACTATATGTTTCACATATATGCGGTTATTAACGTCAACATACTACTTCAAGATAAATAATTGAGCCAACTACTTCGAACACAGCCAGGTGCTATGCCGAAGCTTCACCCGATTATATCTAACCGTCGCGTCGGCAGTGCCGCATGGCCGTACGGATTAGAAATAGTGATGATATTTTCAATATTCGTTGTTTACTAAAAGCCAAGAATTGACTGGCTTTTTCTATTCAACCCGAGCTGAAGCGTGGTAGGATTTATGCAAGGATTTTGAACAAGGATGCAGCATGAGCCTGTCTATTTACCAGCTAAAAACCCGCTTTCAAGCCCTGCTCAGACCCAGTGTTACGTTACTGTATAAATGGGGCATCACCGCGAATCAAGTCACCCTGCTTGCTGCACTCGGTTCTATCTGTTTAGGGGCCTTGCTCTTCTTTAACACCTATCATCCCTTGATTTTCCTGCTGCTGCCTATTTGGATGGTATTACGGATGGGATTGAATGCGGTTGATGGCATGTTAGCCCGCGAATTTGGACAGGCAAGTTATCTGGGCGCTTACTTGAACGAATTGGCCGATGTAGTTTCTGATGCCGCCCTTTATCTTCCCTTTGCGATGCTACCAGGTGTTCACTTTGAGCTACTGCTGGCTATTATATTTATGTCAGTGCTTAGCGAATATGCAGGCGTGCTCGGCCCAATGATCGGCGCTACACGTCGCTATGATGGCCCCATGGGTAAAAGTGATCGTGCCTTTGTGTTTGGCTGTTTAGGTTTGGCTTATGCCTTGGGTCTCCTATCAGCCAACATACTTAACCTGGTCATGCTGATCACCCTGTGTTTGTTATTCGTCACACTCATCAACCGTATCCGTAAAGGTATTGATGACGCGAACACATCACTATAAAAGGATAATTCACCTATGTTTGCTCATCTGCTGCGCTTTATTTTAATCGGCTTAGCAAAATTCATCACTGGTGCCAGAGCCGTTGGCAACCTTGAGTTTGAACAGGACGCTTCACCAGCCCTCTATTTTGCTAATCACACCAGCCATGGTGATTTTGTTTTACTCTGGGCCAGTCTACCTGCCGATGTTCGCAAAAAAACACGCCCGGTAGCGGGTGCAGACTATTGGGATAAAACCCCTCTTAGACGCTTTATAATTCATCAGGTTTTTAATGGCGTATTAGTCAGTCGAGAAGGTTGCCAACCAACCAACAACCCTCTTGAGCCTTTGCTTAAGGCATTGGATCAAGGTGACTCACTCATTTTTTTCCCGGAAGGAACGCGCAACCTGAGTGACGAGCTGTTATTGCCATTTAAATCAGGCTTGTACCATTTAATTAAACATCACCCTTCTCTTAAACTACAACCTGTCTGGATCAGCAATTTAAACCGCGCCATGCCCAAGGGCTACCCGCTACCCTTGCCCTTACTTTGCACCCTAAACTTTGGCCCTCAGTATTGCGCATCGAGCCAGGTCAGCAAAAACGATACATTGCATTTAGCGTCTAGCGAGCTGCTCTCTCTGAAACAGGACACCCCCGTATGAATACCACAACGCTGTTGCTGTTTTTAGGGTTAGGTGCTTTTTTGTTACTCGCATCACTCATAGGTCAACTGCTTGCCTGGAAACAAGGCAAGACTGCGGTTGTTGATAACCTCAATCAGCGGATTAATGCCTGGTGGGTGATGGTACTTGTCCTGGGTGTCGCCTTTGCGGCAGGTAAGTATGCGGTTATTCTACTCTTTTTAGGCATTTCATTTTATGCACTGCGTGAGTTTTTAACCCTATTACCAACACGACGAGGGGACTACTGGGCTCTACTCGTGGCTTTTTATGTTGCATTGCCGATTCAATACCTGCTTATTGCTATCGATTGGTATGGACTGTTTTCAATTTTCATCCCCGTGTATGTGTTCTTACTACTGCCCATCCTGGCTTCAATCAGTGGCGACACACAACACTTTTTGGAAAGAACCGCCAAAGTGCAATGGGGATTGATGGTTGCCGTCTATTGCATTTCCTCCGTACCAGCGTTGCTAACACTAGAGATCATCGGCTACGAAGGGCGCAACCTGCTTTTAATTGCCTGGTTAATTTTAGTAGTTCAACTTTCTGATGTATTTCAATATGTTTGCGGAAAACTGATGGGCAAGCGCAAAGTAGCCCCCACCTTATCACCCTCTAAAACACTCGAAGGCCTAATCGGTGGCGTCTTCTTAGCGACGCTGGTCGGTGGTGCGTTGCATTGGATAACACCTTTCAGCTTTGGCGAAGCCGTTGTGATAGCCTTTATCGTCAATGCGCTTGGCTTTGCTGGCGGCTTAGTGATGTCGGCCATTAAGCGTGATCGCGGCATTAAAGACTGGGGAGCCATGATCCAGGGACACGGAGGCATGCTCGATCGCATCGACTCAGTATGCTTTGCGGCGCCCGTGTATTTTCATCTTATTCGTTATTTTTGGACCTGATAAACTGGCGTAGGTCCCCTTATAACAACTCCAACCGTCGTGTCGACCAGTGCAGCGTGGCCGTACGGATCAGCATTTTCTCAGCCAGTGCCGGTTGTGTTTCACCAATCACATTGGCGGCGAACTCGGCCATGAAACGGGCTTTTAGTTCAGCGCGCGCCTGGTCTGGGCCGACTTCGTCATAGGGTGCAGAAGATAGCAGCAGGAAACCATCATCAGGTATTCGGCCTTGCGCCATATTGGCGCGGATAATACCGGCCGCTTTGATGATGGGATCGGACAGATCTGGGCTGTAGGGACCGATGATCAACGCTACATTGGGAACATGCAGAAAATCAAAGCCACGCCCGACGCAGATCACCCACTCACTGTGTTCGATATCCAGATCACGCTGTAATTGACGCATTTCATCGATATGGCGCAGATTACCCTCGACCAGCGGCAACAAGTCATGACGCACTTGGGCAGGCATATCGGTAAAAAAACCTTCCAGTTTCACTGGCAAACTGTCCAGCTCATCTGGTTTCAGTGTGGAGAGATCAAGCGACTCCCCTTCGCTGCTGTGCAGAATCAAGGCATCTTCGTCAGTTTCAAAACCGCACACCAAGGGATACACCGTTTTGTGCCCATGGCCAAAAATCGCCTCTACCTGCTCACGAATTTCATTTGCATGCACCATGGCGGCATCTTTATCACAGTTAAAACCGGCACAACCGCGGGACTTATCACCTTTGGAAAAATGGTAGGTGATGATAATCAACACCCGTCGGCCCTGGTGAATCGCTTCCATCACCTGACTTTCCAACAGGTCACCCATATAGGGCCAGCCCAGATCGAAAATACCACCGAGATTACGAAATGGATGCACTATGCCAAGCGGTGTTTTAGTGGCATAAGGCAAGTGTATACGCCCATCCATACACTTCAGGGCAATGATACGGGTAGGGTGTTCGGCCAGATAACGCTGACGCGCGAGTGAATTTTCAGGGTCGCAGAAAAGCGCTGAGTGGGTACGACTAAGCTCCATCAGCCACTCAATGCGTTGATCGATAGGTGCGGAATGAATCGCAGTCGGCATAGTTATTATTCTCCGTTGCTGTGAACCATCAGGCGTGGCTGACTGGCCCTATGCTAACGCAACTTGAAATATTTGGATATGCACTCTGCTATAGGCTTCTGAACCACTTAAAACTTGCTTAGGCACTGTCAACAGCGATGCAAAGGAAAGTCTTAGGCTGCATGATAAGGATACTAAATATTTACTTGATTAAAATCGACTAGGGGGTAATATGTTGGTTCAGGGAGTTTAGATCAACATAAGGATATGTAGCCAACACAGCTCAATGCTACCCTCCTTTTTTGCCTAGACTTTATATTTACAATAGTAATGACATAAGCCATGACGAAAGACTCTAAAACTCATGCGCTTTTAAAAGGGACGAATTGTATGTCACAAAGGACAGATATTATCGACGGTTCCCAGGCTTTTGGTCGAAACAGAGGATTAATCTATACAAAGAGATGCGGATGGATAGATCTGGGACATGCCGATCCAGAAGGGCCTAGGGAATTGTGGACTAAAATACTTCACGAACAGACCGAGGAACGAACAGAACAGGGATTTTTCAGGATTAGGTATCATCAGGAAATGAGGACAACAAAATTCAACATCACAGTTGGTGCTGGCATTAGAAAAAAGTACGATATAAAAAAAAATCTCACCCCAATTGATGCAAAATCAGTCGCACTAGCAATTTTCTTAGATACATCTCACGCTTTTGAGTCCATGCAGACTAGATGGCCCTTTCGGTTGAAAACAGACAGTGGGTATAGTGCTGAGGATTTAGTATCTAACTTAATTTCTTTTTATCGCACACTCAACCCACATATAGATTATTTGAAGATTTGCCAACCCGTAAGTAAAGACATTGCCCTTCAAATTTGGGATAGATATGGTGCTCTAGGCACCAATAAAAATCATACTCACTTACCTTTTTTATACCCAATCCCACCCGCCCAAGGAGGTCCAATGTGTGGAACCTTACCTCCTGAACTAAACACAATTATACCAGCAACACCGGGAACTCTCTTCAAAGAGGCACAATAATATGCGTATGTTAATTTTAGCATTATCATCATTTACAGTCTTTATCGGATGCTTTTTTTATTTAGCTAGTGTTATTTTTTCAGAGCATTATCCATATACATACAAAAGCTTTAATTATTATCTATTAACACCTTCAGAGATATCAAAAATGACAAATTTGTGTATAGACAAACCATCGTTTATCTACAGTATAGGTGATGGAAACAAGGCTTCATACACAGCGATGAACTGCACTCTCGATAGAGAAATTATTTTAAATCACATAAAAGAACTAGGATTTGAAATTAACAAACACGGCAGATACGTAAAGAACAATACCAAAATTGAATTCTTATACGATGATACTAACGACAAGGTTACGGAGGTTACTTTATATGAGTATTAATTATAACCCTTAATTCAGATAATTACCTAGCAGCACCAATCAAAAAATACTCTAATTAACTAAAACTAACTTTCTATTTAAACACCAAAAACATGATAACAAAGGTGCAATAAAATGCGCGCACTGATATTAGTATTTGTAGCAGTTGCCATCATTATTGGCTCTGTTTTTTATGTAGCACGCATTGGTTTTTCTGAGCATCACGAATATAGCTATAAGAGCCTGGACTACTTCCTGCTGACTCCATCAGAGATGTCTACTATGACCAAATTTTGCGAAGACAAACCTCGCTTTATTTCAAGATTAGTAAGTGGTCCCAATTCAATCAGCATAACAACCATGAATTGTACTCTTGCAATCGATGTGATCTTAACTCACTTGAAAGACATAGGCTTTCAACTTGAATATGGCAAATATGTAAAAGGTGATACCAGCATTGAAATATTAACCAATGATCTCGATGATAAGGTGGTAGAGTTAACCTACTTAGAATTTAGTTAGGACTCCAAAATCGAGACATCAATGACGTCTGGACTGCTGTTCCTGCAGCAGTATCTGCTCAGCATCGAGTGATCCAATTGGGATGTCTGTGTTGACCGGAATATCACCTTGGATCTGCAAGGCCAGATAACGCAACACACAGACGCGCAGAAACGAGGTGAAATTACCCAGATCATGCCCGGCATCAATCGATTCATGATAGAGCCGGGTAATCAGTTGAGGGGTTTGCATACCGTCACGCTGAGCGATCTCTTCCAATAGCTTCCAGAAATAGTTTTCCATCCGCACACTGGTGACCATGCCATCTATACGCAATGAATGTGTGCAGCTTTTCCATAAGCCAGGATCGCCCTTGATGAATAGTCGGCACATACCCCTCTCCTCTGAACAGTGTTATTGCAACAGTTTCTGGAACTGCGCCAGCCAAGCCGGATGTGCAGGCCAAGCAGGTGCTGTTACCAGCTTGCCATCGGTTACGGCTGAATCAACCGGAATATCGGCATATTCACCACCGCTGGCTTCCACTTCCGGGCTACAGGCTGGATAAGCAGAACAACGTCTGCCTTTTAACACTTTAGCAGCTGCCAGCAATTGTGCACCATGGCAGATAGCCGCGACCGGTTTATCCGCTTCAAAAAAGTGCTGGACCATGCTTATGACTTCTGGATTCAGCCGCAGATATTCTGGTGCTCGACCGCCTGGAATAACCAGGGCATCATAATCGCCAACCTGAATCTCGCTGAAGCTGGCATTCAGAGTAAAACGATGCCCTGGTTTTTCGCTATAGGTCTGATCGCCTTCAAAATCGTGGATCGCCGTAGCGATACTGTCACCGGCTTGCTTATCAGGGCAAACCGCATCAACCTGATGACCGAACGCCTGCAGCGTCTGGAAAGGCACCATGGTTTCATAATCTTCGGTGAAGTCGCCAGTAATCATCAGTATTTTCTTGCTCATCTGGGGTCTCCTTTAATTGTTATAACCCAGTATCAAACATCTCACAGATTTATATCTTCAGGGTATTACCGGAATACTACCTGGACATTTTTCAACCACCCTCAGGGTTGATCCTTGCATAGTTATTCGGTAGTCTTTTATTAATTGAACGTTCAATTAAGGAAAAATATGCCCATCGTCGGCGTCAAAGACACCCGCAAACAGCAACTGATTCAGGCCACACTGGAGTCAATTGCTGAGCTGGGTTTACAGAACACCACTATTGTCACCATCAGCCGCCGTGCCGGGATGTCATCCGGTATTATCAGCCACTATTTTGGTGGCAAGCAGGGGTTGATTGAAGCTGCTTTGCGCCACTTGCTGGAACAGCTGGGGCAGGATTTTCGGGCACGCATCAAAGGGTCTGACGGCTCACCAGAACAACGCCTGGCAAGTATTATTGAAGCCAACTTCACCGATTTTCAGCGCTCAGACCTCGCAGCAAGAACCTGGTTAAGCTTTTGGGCGCGCTCTATGCATGAACCAGGACTCAAGCGCCTGCAGCAGATCAACAACGCTCGCCTCTATAGCAATCTGCGCTACGCCTTTGCGTTGCGCCTGCCAAAACACGCCGCCACGGAAGCGGCGCGACAGACGGCGGCATTGATCGATGGCTTCTGGTTGCGCAGTGCGTTAAGTCTGGACCCACAGGAAAGCTTTGCTGCAGGTGAAAGGCTGTGCAAACAATTTGCGCTACGCTGCCTACAGCCAACTACATCACCCTATTTAAACGCTACAGATTAAGGTAACTATTTTATGTCTCTGCCTCGCTATCAAAACTTTGTTAACGGCTGCTATCAGGCCAACCTCAGTGGTGAAACTTTCAGCGTCATTAATCCGGGTACCGGCCAGGTGATTTACGAGATGGAAGTTGCCGATGCCAGTATCCAGCAGGCCGCTATCGACAGTGCTCATGAAGGCTTTGCTCGCTGGTCTGCGATGAATGGCGTAGCTCGCAGCCGTATTCTGATGCGTGCAGTGGCGCTGCTGCGTGAGCGCAATGATGAACTGGCCAAGGTCGAAGTGCAGGACACAGGTAAACCCTGGCAGGAAGCTGTAGCTGTCGATGTGGTCACTGGCGCTGACTCGATTGAGTTTTTTGCAGGGCTGGCGGCATCGATTGAAGGCAATCAGCAGGATCTTGGCGGTGATTTTTACTACACCCGCCGTGAGCCTTTGGGAATTTGTGCCGGCATCGGCGCCTGGAACTACCCGTTACAGATTGCCTGCTGGAAAGCAGCACCGGCACTGGCGTGTGGTAACAGCATGATTTTCAAACCCTCGGAAGAAACCCCGCTGGGTGTATTAAAACTGGCAGAAATCTTTGTTGAAGCCGGTGTACCTGCTGGAGTATTCAATGTGGTTCAAGGTGATGGCAAGGTGGGAGCCTGGCTGACACACCATCCGGATATTGCCAAGGTTTCCTTCACCGGAGAAGTCGGCACCGGTCAGAAAGTGATGGCGGCTTCCGCCTCCTCGCTCAAGCAGGTCACCATGGAGCTGGGCGGCAAATCACCACTGATCATTTTTGATGATGCGGATATCGACAATGCCGTCTCAGCCGCGATGCTGGGTAATTTTTACACCCAGGGTGAAATCTGTACCAATGGCACCCGTGTATTTGTTCATGAAGCCATTCAGGATATTTTTTTACAGCGCCTACTGGAACGCACACGTAACAATATTCGCCTGGGTGATCCGGCCGATCCGGAAACCAACTTCGGCGCGTTGATTTCAGCCCAACATCGGCAAAAAGTACTCAGTTATATCGAAATCGGTCTGGCAGAAGGTGCGAAACTGCTGCATGGCGGTCAGGCGGTACAACCGGCGGCGGCTCCAGGTGGTTTCTTTGTCGAACCCACTATTTTCAGTGATTGCACCGACGACATGACCATTTGCCGTGAAGAGATATTTGGTCCGGTCATGTCAGTACTGAGCTTCAGTGATGAAGACGAGGTGATACGCCGCGCCAACACTACCGAAACTGGTCTGGCTGCCGGGGTATTCACCAATGACCTGCGTCGTGCCCACCGGGTTATTCATCAACTGCAGGCCGGCATCTGCTGGATCAACAGCTACGGGGCATCCCCGGCTGAAATGCCCGTGGGTGGTTACAAACTATCCGGTATCGGCCGTGAAAATGGCCGCGTAACCCTGGACCACTATACACAAATCAAATCTGTGTATGTTGGTATGACTGATCTGGAGAGTCCATTTTGAGCACTCAAGAAAACACTTTTGATTACATCATAGTTGGAGCAGGTTCGGCTGGCTGTGTGCTGGCAAACCGCCTGACCGAAGATGGTAAGCACAGCGTACTGCTGCTGGAAACCGGTGGCAGTGACAAGAGTATTTTTATTCAAATGCCAACGGCGCTGTCCATTCCGATGAACACGAAGAAATACGCCTGGCAGTTTGAGACCGAACCCGAGCCTTTTCTGGATAACCGTCGTATGCACTGCCCGCGTGGCAAGGTATTGGGCGGGTCGTCCTCCATCAACGGCATGGTCTATGTGCGTGGCCATGCCCGCGACTTTGATGAGTGGCAGCAAAGCGGCGCTGAGGGTTGGGATTATCAACACTGCCTGCCCTACTTCCGCAAGGCGGAAACCTGGGCCTTTGGTGGGGATGCTTACCGTGGTGATAGCGGTCCGCTGGGCGTAAACAACGGCAACCAGATGCAGAACCCGCTTTATCAGGCCTTTATTGATGCCGGTGTTGAGGCTGGCTATTTCAATACCAGCGATTATAACGCTGCGCAGCAGGAAGGCTTCGGGCCGATGCATATGACCATCAAAGGGGGGCGTCGCTGTTCCACGGCCAATGCCTATTTGCGTCCGGCCATGAACCGCTCCAACCTGATGCTGGTTACCCATGCCTTGGTGCATAAAGTACAGCTAGAAGACAAAAAAGCCGTCGGCGTGATTTACGAACAAGGGGGTCGTACCCACACTGCTCGCGTCAGACAGGAAGTGATTTTATCGGCGGGCTCCATCGGCTCGCCTCACCTGCTGCAGCTCTCTGGTATAGGTGATCCAGAGCTGCTGGCTAAAGCCGGTATCGCCTTAGAACATGACCTACCCGGTGTGGGTAAAAACCTGCAGGACCACCTGGAGTTTTACTTTCAGTTCCGCTGCCTGAAACCGGTTTCTCTGAACCGCAAACTGGGCTGGTGGAGTCGCTTGAAAATTGGCACGCGCTGGATTCTTAAAAAGGATGGGCTGGGTGCCACCAACCATTTTGAATCCTGCGGTTTTATTCGCTCTAAAGCCGGTGTTGAATGGCCGGATCTGCAATACCATTTTCTACCTGCGGCAATGCGCTATGATGGCAAAGAAGCCTTTGATGGTGATGGCTTTCAGTTGCATATCGGCCATAACAAACCCAAAAGTCGCGGCTCAGTAGATATAGTGTCTGCCGATCCTCATCAACCACCACGGATACAGTTTAATTATCTTCAAGAGGAAGCTGATCGGGAAGGCTTTCGTGCCTGTGTACGCCTGACACGGGAAATCATCAACCAGCCTGCTATGGATTCTTACCGTGGCGATGAAATTCAGCCAGGACTAGATATTCAAAGTGATGAACAGATCGATGCCTTTGTCCGTCGCGCTGTCGAAAGTGCCTACCACCCCTCCTGCTCCTGCAAAATGGGTGTCGATGCAATGGCCGTGGTGGATCCACACACCCGAGTCCACGGCTTGCAAGGGCTGCGGGTAGTTGATTCATCTATTTTTCCGACGATACCCAACGGCAATCTGAACGCGCCCACCATTATGTTGGCCGAACGTGCCGCTGACCTGATTCGGGGCATGGAGCCCCTTGCACCATCGAACGCTGACGTATCGTTGGATGCACATTGGCAGGAACGCCAACGCCCCCAGGAGGCGAAGCGCAAGGCTATCTAAGCCTCGCGCAGCCTCAACACAACGTGCAAACCATCAGGCTGTAACCAAATTGCAGCCTGAGCCGTTAACACGCGGTGGTTTGTGTCCAATTCGAATGAACGCCTGTTTCAATAGAGGAGGAACACCCATGCTGTTTCGTAAAATGATTGACTGTTATTACCGGAGGCGCGCATGACTCTCTGGTTATCCATTGGACTCTTGTTCACCTTCGCTGCGATTATCGCGGTACTGACTAAATGGTGGAATCTACGCTGTATTGGCGTCACGCCGGTCCGCACCTTTACCTTCATCGCCATACTGTTTACATCCGGACTGGATGTTGGCTTGATCATGTTCCCACTAACCGAATTCGCTGGCTATGCAGACCTGTCAGCGAGTCCAGAGTACAACTTTGCTAATCCCCTGGCGATAGAATTTGGTTTCTGGGCATTTTTGATCTGGGGATTTTACTTCCTCACCTGCTTTTACTTCTGCGTGGTCGAACCTAAGGTTCGCTTCTTTGATATACCCTTGGTCAAGGTGGTCAACAATGCTGTCATTATCGGCACCTGTGCCTTTACGGCGTTTTTACTGCTGATCAATCTGCCCTGGTATCTACCCGAGATAGGTGATGGTGAAAGTGTTATTCCCACCTTCTATCTGATCGTATTACTGGCCATTGCCGCTGCTGTTTACTCTAGCAGTCAGTTGAAATATGTACGTATTCTTAGTTTGGGCTCATCCTGGCTGTTCATCGGCTTGATCATGATGATGTGGAGCGGTGCCTTCCTGACAGACAACGGCAGCCCCAGTGACTTTTTTGCCACCGCTGGCCTGATCACTGAATACTTTACCAACCTGCATCAATTTATGTTGCCATTGAATGACTATCACGAATTTTATCTGTTCTGGTGGTTCTCCTGGAGTATCATGATTGGTCAGTTCACCGCACGTTTTGTTAGCGGTTTGCGTACCTGGCAGTTGATGCTGGCCATGCTAGTGTTTCCATCAGTGGCCATCGGCACCTGGTTTACCGTGCTCTACCACTACCACGCTGAAGGTCTGCATATCAGCAGCTTCATCAATTTGGCGATGATCTCAGTGGGTATCTTAATGGTTGTTAACTCTTTGGATTCATTGATACGTCTCTACACAGAGAACCTCAACTTGACCGCCCATCATATTGGTAAAACACGCTACTTTTTAGGCAATTTTGCTGCCATGTGTGCGCTGACCATCCTCTTCCAGTTAGATTTCTTGAAAATTCAGTGGGTGGGAGCTTTGGTTATCGCCATTTACTTTGGCTGCTTTGCTTACATTCTGTTCTACAAACGCAAAGAAGTACTTGAAATCGAGGCCTCGCCAGAGGAAAACACCCTCGACTTCAAACGCATAGAACTAGCCAACTAACCCTCTTTCACCCCCTGTAGGCGCCCACTCCATGGGCGCTTTACCCCACCGATTTCGGCCGCTTCCCAGCAATAAACGAACCACTCACAATGGCAATACTGGCATAGAATAGAGTCCAACTGGCACCAGCCTCACCCGCCAGCACCAGTAACACCACCGAGATCAAGGGCGCACTGTAAGCCAGGGTTCCCAGCAACTGTAAATTGCCATGCTTAACCCCATAGTCCCAGGTAAAAAATGCGATACCTACTGGCCCCAATCCTAATCCGATCACTCCCACCCACTGCGCCCAGCCCTGTGGCCAAACAGTTTCTTCCAGCACCAGATGACACCCCAGCGCCAACACCGCCGTGACAGCACAAAACCAGCCGACAGCATCAGTGGGCACGGCCTTGACCAGACGGCTCAACACCGAATAGCTGGACCAGATCAAAGCACACAGCAAGGCCAGTAGGTATCCAGGTAGGTACTGGGGTTGAAAGCCATTGTGATTTTGACCAATCAATATCCAACAACCAAACAATGCCAGGCAAGCTCCAACTAAATGCACGGCGCGTAAACGTTCACCGGGTAACAGCGCACTGAAAATTACAATCAATAGCGGCCAAAGATACGCCAGCAAACTCACCTCAACAGCGGGTGCCAGGGTCATCGCCTTGAAATAGACAAAATGATAGCCAAACAGCCCGGCGACACCGATCACCCAGGCGGCCAGCGGCTGTCGCAGATAGCGTAAACCGGAACGCTTTTGTCCACGCCAGCGGATCAACATCAGCAGAAAGGCAATGGCAAAGGTCATCGCCATCATCTGAAACTCGGGAATGGCACCACCTGTCATGCGCGTCAATAATGCCAGGGTACCCCAGAGGAAAATTGATACCGAACCAATCAGTGTTGCCTTATGCAGCGGGATCATCATCAGACTCTGTCAACTCAGAAAAACACCAGTGTATTGCCTGACAGCAAGCTTGTCTTTGCCGAATCAGCCCTGTTGTTTGCTGTGCTGGCGGAAATAACGGGGAGATTTACCGTAATAACGGCGAAAGCGGTCACTGAAGGCGGCAAGGTTGGTGTAACCCACCTGCTCAGCAATTAACTGCACTTGAAGATCACTGGATTCCAACAGTTGCCGCGCTTTGTGCATACGCAACTCCAGCAGATATTGCTGTGGTGATCGGCCTAAGTGTTGTTGAAACAGGCTAGTGAGCTGACGAACACTCAGATTAGAAACGACAGCCAACTGATGCAGTGAAATTCGGCGATGCAGTTGTTGTTCCAGATAGGTTTTAGCAACCTCAATGCGCCGATCCTGCTTAACCGGCAGAACAAAACGTTGCTGCAGTAGTTGCAATAGCAAGCGCAGCATTTGATGCTCGGTTTCAGTCGAATTCTGATTGTTGCTACGCTGCATTTGTTGACACAAAAAAGCGATATAGTGACTCAAAGCCAGATCCAACTGTATAAAAGCTGGAAGTCGCTCTAGCATGGGAGCCATTACTGTAGGAATATCGGCTACCAAAAAGCGGTTGGCTGAAGGGGCATAAAATCCATGATCGGCACCTGCAGGAATAATACCGGCCTGCCTTGACGTTACCGCACCCTCGACCTGATTGACACTCAGGCACAGTTCGCCATCAACCGGCAATACCAGTTGATGGTGATCATGATGGTGGCTCGCCACCTCATCTGAATAGGAGCGTAACTCCAGTTTCAGCCTGGCTGAATTCACTCAGCTTACCCTGTAACTGATTGATAGAAGCATGAGTATACAACAGCTGCACCGAGCAAGAGAATTAGATTCCCAAAGTGAATTTAACCTTCCCGAGTGGAAACACATGACGGAATCAGGTAGGGTCTATAGAAAGACAAAAATAGATAGGAGCCCCATTTGCCACCTGACTGATCCGTCCTCCAGACAGTTCAGAAGGAGAGATCCGCACAAATGATAGCGATTATATTGCCCATTGGCGCACTGTTAAGCGGCATTGCCCTGCTGTTGCTGGGTATCGGGCTACTGAACACCCTGCTAGCCCTTAGAGGCAGTGCAGAAGGTTTTACCGATCAAACCCTCGGGTTGCTGGGTTCCGCCTACTTCATCGGTTTTATTCTGGGGACCTGGCTCTGTCCCAGACTGATTCGGCGCATGGGCCACATCCGGGCTTTCGCATTTTTTGCCGCCGCCACAGCCACCTGTGTACTACTGCATGTCCTGATTATCGATCCCATAGTTTGGTTTGTACTGCGCGTCATTACCGGTAGTGCGCTAGTTGGTATCTACACTGTAATTGAAAGCTGGCTGAATACTCAGGCACCACCTGAACGTCGTGCGCGGGTGTTCGCTGTTTACATGGCGATAAACCTCGGTGCGCTGGCGCTGGCGCAACAACTGTTGCGTATCGATAGTCCGCTAACCTTTACCCTGTTCGGCATCGCTGGAATCCTGGTCATTCTGGGACTGATGCCCGTGACAGCGACACGTTTAGCACAACCGGTTATCAATGATACCCAGTCGCTATCGCTGAAGCGCTTATGGCAGGCCGCACCGATTGCCTGTGCCGGAGCACTGCTGTCAGGACTGGCGATGGGTGGTTTCTGGGGGCTAGGTGCGGTTTACGCGGGTCGAATAGGCTTCGCTCCAGCAGACATCGCCATGTTTATTTCGCTGGTGATTGTCTCTGGTGCTTTGTTTCAGTGGCCCATGGGCATCCTGTCTGACCGAATCGACCGCCGTAAAGCCCTGGCTATCATTTCCATGCTGGCTGCACTGGGAGGGGTGTTGATGCTGGTACTAGGTCCCTATGGCCAGTGGTTTTTACTCGGGGCTGTGGTCTTCGGAGCCGGTGCGTTTGCCGTCTATCCGGCGGTCATTGCCCACCTGATCGATCACCTGCATCGGGATGAAATTCTCTCCGGTAATGCGGCACTGTTGATGCTACATGGCGTCGGTGCTGCATTAGGACCGGCCACGGCGGGCTGGATCATGAGTTACACCAGCCCTCAGGCGCTGCCAGTCTATTTCAGCGTAATCTTTGCCCTCTGTGCCATCTACAGCCATCTGCAGACACGTCGTATGCGTGATACTATCGTTGACGAGTCAGCCCACTATGTACCCATGGTTCGCACCTCACCAGTGGTGTTGGAAATGATGCTGGATGACCAGACGCCTGACGAACAGGAAGACACAGACGACTCAGCTACAGACAGGAGTAATTAGCACTATGATTCTGGCAACAGATCTTGACGGAACCTTTCTAGCAGGCGATCCGGAAAATCGCCAGCGCCTTTATCAACTGATCACCGCCCATCAGGGTATCAAACTGGTATTTGTTACCGGACGCGGCCTCGAAGTCGTGGTTCCTCTACTTTCTGATCCCGCCATTCCTCGCCCAGATTATATTATCTGTGATGTTGGTGCGACGCTGGTGGATGGTGAAACTCTACAACCTGTCTATCCGGTTCAAAGTGAAATTAATGCGCGCTGGCCCGGCGAGCTCAGCATTATTGAAGCACTGAAAGGATTTCCCGGACTGGAGCGCCAGGAAGTCCCGCAGCAACGCCGTTGCTCTTATTTCTGTGAACCCGGCGCCGTGACCGATAAACTCAAACAAGCCATTGAAGCACTGGGTTGCGACATGCTGTTCTCAGCCGGCATGTACCTGGACTGCCTCCCCAAAGGGATCAATAAGGGCTCAACCCTGCGACGCCTGGTAGAGCATCTGCAACTGCCGGCAGACGATGTACTGGTGGCAGGCGATACATTGAATGACCTGTCAATGTATGAGCAAGGATTCAAGGGAGTCTGCGTTGGTGAGTCTGAACCCGCTCTGCTGGAAGCGACAGCCGACAGAGCCAGTGTGCTGCAAGCACGTCTCAGTGGTTGTGGCGGGATACTGGAAGCTGTGGGTCATTTTGGCTTTCTCGGTCCGTTAGGTGTCGATCACGAACTACCCGACCTGACTATCAAAGGCAAAGCGGATCTGGTGATGGTTTATCACCGTTTACCCTATGAAGAGGTCGAAGAATCAGGCAAGCTGATCCGCCGTCCGCCCACCTCTCCCAATGGCATCTTACCCACCCTGCTAAGCTTCTTCAGCAGTGGTCAACGCGGCTCCTGGGTGGCCTGGTCGATCCATGATCCGCGTCGAGGCCGCGCGTTTGAAGTACATACCCAGGTGGATCCTGAGCGTTACCCTAATTTAGTCGCCGCCCGTGTGGCGCTAACCAAGGATGATGTGGATACCTTCTACAAACGTTTCTCCAAAGAGGCCTTCTGGCCTACGCTGCACACTTTCTGGGAAAGGGCCATCTTTCGGGAAGAAGACTGGATCACTTTCCTTAAAGTCAATCGCCTGTTTGCCGAACGCACCGCCGCCGAAGCCGCCGAAGGTGCCATTGTCTGGCTACACGACTACAATCTATGGATGGTCCCGGCCTACCTGCGCCCTTTGCGACCAGATTTGACCATTGCCTTTTTTCACCACACCTACTTTCCTTCAGCGGACGTATTCAACGTGCTGCCCTGGCGACGTGAGATTATCGGTAGCCTGCTGCAATGTGACTATATAGGGTTTCACATTCCCCGTCAGGCGGAAAACTTCGTCGATGTCGCCCGCGGTGTCGCCCCGCTGGAAGTCGTCGAAACCAGCGGTTGTGCACCGCGTTTTCTTACCTACGGCTGTGCTGTAGGACTCGACAGCATGACCACGGCGATCCGTGTTCATGATCGTTATATCGGCCTGGGCGCGCACCCGGTCGGACTGGATGTTGGCCGTATAGATACGATTCGTCAGGACCCAGTCTGCCAGGAACTGATGGAAACACTGCGTCAACAGTTACGCCATACCCGCGTGGTCTTGTCGGTAGAACGGCTGGATTACACCAAAGGCACCCTGGCGAAACTGCTGGCCTTCGAGGCATTGCTCGATGCGCACCCGGAACTGATTGGCAAGGTCAGCCTGATGACTATCTGTGTTCCAGCAGCACGGGAGATGACCATCTATGATGAACTGCTGGCACAAATAGAACAGGCAGTGGGACGCATCAATGGACGCTTCGCCCGCGTGGGCTGGGCTCCGGTGCAGTTCTTCTACCGTGCCTTTCCGTTTCAGGAACTGATTGCCTACTACCTGATGGCTGATGTGATGTGGATTACCCCCCTGCGCGATGGCCTCAACCTGGTCGCCAAGGAATATATTGCTACTCAGGGGCTCTGTGGTGGTAACGGGGTGTTGGTGTTATCGGAATTCGCCGGGGCAGCCGCCGAAGTGCATGGCGCGTTGTTGACCAACCCACACGATCCGCATGACCTGCGCGACACCCTGTATATCGGTCTGACGCTGGGCAAAGCCGACCGTGAAGCCCGTTTGAAGGCGATGTATCAGATCGTTTGTCACAACGACATTGCCCGCTGGGGCTCTGAATTTCTGGAAGCCGTCAAGGCAACGCGGCGTACACAGATTTCACTGCTGACGGAGGGTGCCGCCTGATCACTGAACTCAAGTGACAGGGCGACGGCCAGGGAGACGATGCCCCCAGAAAAACAGTGCCAGACCGCTGACCACCAGTAGACAGCCTTTCCATAAACTGGCTGTCAGCGGCTCAGCATTTAGCAGATGGCCAAGCATTAAGGCAAACACCGGCGTGATTAGCGTCACTAACGCCACCGTACTGGCTGGCAAGTGACGTAACACATGAAAATAGCTGACAAAGCCGATCAGAGAGCCAAAGATTGCCAGATAGAGCACTGACCAGAAGGCGCGCGTGGACGGATCGATCACCAAAGGCGCTGCGCCCATCAACCACCAGGTCAGGCCAAATCCGGGTAACGACCAGAGCAATGCGCCAACCGTATGTGCCAGCGGATGCACCTGGGCCCCGGTGCGTTTGACCAGTACACCACTTAGACTGAACAAACTCACCGCCATTAACAGCAGGAATACCCCCGGTAGGCTTTCACGCCCCAGCACCACATCGTCGGTAAAAATCACCCCCAGCCCCAGAAAAGCCAGTGCACTGGCAATCCAGCGGTAGGGTCTCAGAGCAGGCTCGTTCAGCAATCCCATACCAAAGATCGCCGAGAGGATGGGTGCAAGACCAAAAATAATCGAAATCAGTCCGGAAGGTACATAACGTGAGGCAATATAGGTACAGCACATCGCACCAAACACCCCGAGTGAAGCATAGGCATAGGCCAGTTGGGCACGCGCATTCAGCGGTAGCCGAATACGTAGTACCGCCAACAATCCCAATCCAAGCAGGGCTGCAATCCCCATACGTAACCATCCAGCTAAAACCGGATCGATAGTTTCACTGCTCCAGGCAATAGTCAGGGGCGTAGTAGACCAGATTAACACCACAGCAAGATAGGAAACCGGTATAGACATCATGTCTCCGAAGCCGTCATCACAACGGCGCAGGCACCGCACATAAGCTGTGACGGTATCGATCAATAAAAATATCAGGAAGATGGCTATCTTCCGCCATATCCCGATTCGCGTCAACGCTCAAGACCAATATCCGAGTAAATTCCTATGTTATTGCTATACTGTACAAAGACGAGGATACTGATCGCTATCAATCTTTAAAAGGAGAATAGATATGAGTCTTAAAACAGGTGACACCTTTCCTTCACTGACTCTGAAAATTCTGGGTGATAAGGGCCCTGAAGACGTCACTACCGACAGCCTGCTGAGTGGCAAGAAAGTGGTACTTTTTGCCGTTCCAGGCGCGTTTACCCCCGGTTGTTCTAATACCCATTTGCCTGGTTTTGTCATGAAGGCAGATGAAATCAAGGCACGAGGTGTCGACAGCATTATCTGTACCGCCGTGAATGATGCCTTCGTGATGGGTGCCTGGGGTAAGGCGCAAAATGCTGACGAAATTATCATGCTGGCCGATGGGCTGGGTGAACTGGCCAAAGCCGCAGGTCTGGATCAGGATCTGTCCGCTGCCGGACTCGGTGTGCGCAGTCAGCGCTATGCGATGATCATCAATGATCGCAAGATTGAATTGGTGAATGTCGATGCCAAAGGGGTCGACAAAACCAGCGCTGAAACGCTGTTGGCCGCACTTTAAGCTTTTTTAGCCCTGGCAGTCCGACGCCCAGTCTTACGGCGTCGGTGTACAGGTGATTTAGGGGACGATGCTCCAGCAGGCAGTCGAATCGAGGTTTGAGTGACCTGCTGGATCAGTTGACGCAATGTCTGCTCCAGTAACTGCATAAACGCAGCATAGGGCATCTCACGCTGTTTAATCGCTTCCAACTGAGCTTCCCATTCCGCTGTCATATCAGGCAAAGTCGTAGACTCTGGCAGACTATTAATAAGCCCTTTACCTGCTGGCGTTGCCAGTATCTGCTTACCCTGGCGCATCAAATATTGACGTTTAAATAGCAATTCAATAATCCCCGCCCGAGTCGCTTCTGTACCTAATCCATCGGTTTCACGCAGAATTTTACGTATTTCCGGATCTTTGACATATCGAGCGATGCCAGTCATAGCGGCCAGTAGTGTTGCGTCGGTAAAGTGCTTGGGTGGCTGAGTCATTTTTTCTTGCAGGGTTCCATTCAAGCAGTGCAGGGTCTGACCTTGCTGCAGTGGCGGCAGTGCAGACTGACTAGGCTCATCACCATCGTCATCATTCTGACGTGATGGAAACAGCACTTTCCAGCCACTGTCTAACGTTTCGCGGGCGCGGGCGATGAAACAACCACCGGCAATATCGAGGATGACTTCGGTATCCTGATAGCGCCAATGGGAGTAGAACTGCATCAGATACTGGCGCGCGATCAGCTCATACAAACGCTGCTCATTCGCTGACAGACGCGTGCTGCTGGCCTGTTTTTCCGTGGGGATAATGGCATGGTGAGCATCCACCTTTTTATCATTCCAGGCTTTGCTGCGTAAATGCAGATCTGTGCCATCGGCTGCTTCAGTCAGTGCCGGACAGGTGCTGCGAATAGCCTTAACAACCCGCTCAGCCCGAGCAAAATGCTCCTCGGGTAAATAACGGCTATCGGAGCGTGGATAAGTAATCAGGGTGTGCTTTTCATATAAGCTCTGACAGGTATCCAGCACCTGTTGTGCACTCATGCCATAACGCTTACCCGCATCAATCTGCAGGGCTGACAAGCTATAGGGCAAGGGCGCAGGCTGCTGTTTGGTTTTTCGGTTCAGTTGGGTAATATGCGCAGGCTGATCGGTAATGCGTCGAATGACATTCTCCGCCAGAGCTTTGGAGACCACTCGCCCCTCTTCATCCTGATAGGCCGCACAGGCTTCACTGGGTTGCCATTTAGCCTGAAAGCGCTCGCCTGCCGGGGTTTCAAGCTGCGCCAGCACCTCGTAAAAAGGTTTGCTGACAAACACCTCAATGCTTTCATCCCGGCGCACCACCAGCCCCAGAATCGGTGTTTGCACCCGCCCCACCGACAGAACGCCCTGATACCCGGACTGCTGGCCTTGCAAAGTGCAGGCGCGAGTCAGATTGATGCCATACAGCCAGTCAGCACGTGAACGTGCCAAGGCCGAAGTCGACAGGGGGACAAAGTCACGGTTGGGCTTGAGTTGCGCCAAGGCGCGCCGCACCGCCTCGGGGTTCAGGTCACTGATCAGACAACGCTGAACACTGGCACGCTTTTGCGCAGGCACTTTCAACCAGGCGATCACTTCATCTACCAGTAACTGACCTTCCCGATCCGGATCTCCCGCATGGACCAGACAATCGGCCTGCTTCACCAGCTTGCGTAAAATCGTCAGTTGTTTACGCGTGCCGCTTTTGGGTTGCAGTTGCCATTCGCCTGGTAGAATTGGCAAATGTTCCAGACGCCATTGTTTGAAAGCGGGGTCATAAGCATCCGGCTCAGCCTGCTCCAACAAATGCCCAATACACCAGCTCACCCAGGTGTCATCGCCACAACGAATATAGCCCTCTTCACGCTTTTTGGGGCCAGGCAGTGCCTCCGCGATTGCCCGCCCTAACGAGGGTTTTTCAGCAATAAACAGCTTCACAGGCTCACACCACCCTGCTTTTTAGTGCACCGCCTGTTATATTTGTTTTTTTGGCTGGGTGAATAAGGACTTATTGTCATGCGACTTCCTGTAACTGTCTGGGGTTTGGCGTTGGGCCAGGCCTTGCTGGTTTCCGGTAACATTCTGTTGGTTTCGGTCACCGCATTAATTGGACAACAAATTGCGCCAAGTCTTAGTCTGATCACCCTGCCCGTCGCCTTACAATTCCTCGGGCTGATGGGCGTCACCCTGCCGGCAGCACATCTGATGCGCTGGCTGGGACGTAAAACCGGCTTTTTAATTGGCAACCTGATTGGCGTTGGCGGCGCAACTCTGGCCTATTTTGCCCTTGCAGCCGGAGATTTTACACTCTTTTGCCTGAGCACGTTTCTGTTAGGCATGGCCATAGGTGTCGGGCAGCAGTATCGCTTTGCTGCTATCGAAGGTTGCCCGCCGCCCTTGCACCCTCGCGCTATCAGCCTGGTTATGGCCGGTGGCGTGATTGCAGCTATCCTCGGGCCCAATTTGGCGATCTGGGGCGAAAAGTTGCTTCCAGCCACTCAGTATCTGGGCGCGTTTGCGGTATTGATCGGGCTGTATCTACTGACTACCCTGCTGATCACGCTAATCCCGTTAAAAAAACCGACCCGTGCCGAGCTTCAGGGGGAGGTGCGTCCTTATGCCGAACTGTTCCGTCAACCGCAACTGATCGCCGCCATTTCTGCCGGTGTCATTGGCTACGCCGTCATGGTGCTAATCATGACGGCAACTCCACTGGCAATGCAAGGCTGCGGTTTTGGATTCAGCAGTACCGCCAGTGTCATTCAATGGCATGTACTGGGAATGTTCGCGCCCTCCTTTTTCACTGGCCGACTGATCACCCGCTTCTCAGAAGCCAAAGTCATCCAGACCGGCTGTCTGCTGCTGATCCTGTGTGTATTGCTTAACCAGTTAGGCACCAGTTACTGGCATTTCTGGACCGCACTCGTGGCACTTGGGATTGGCTGGAACTTCACCTTTATTGGCGCAACTTCACTGCTGACCCACACCTACCGCCCGGCGGAGAAAGCCAAGGTCCAGGGTATCAATGATTTTCTGGTGTTCGGCAGCGCCGCCATCGGCAGTCTGCTGGCCGGTTACTGGCAAAGCCTGCTCGGCTGGGAAATCCTCAACCTGCTAATGCTCCCCACCATCGCTGTCGCCATGCTAATGGTCGCCATCAGCACAAAAAAACACCAGCTAAAAAAAGGGGTTAGTAGCCTTTTTCGCTAAAGGATACTGCCCCCTTAAAGTTATAGGGAAATGTGATGGAAACGTCTTCTCGTAGTGGGATTGTTTATGCGCTTAGTGCATTTTTTCTGTGGGCTGTTGCGCCGATTTATTTTAAAGAGATGTCCTTTGTTCCCGCGACTGAAATTCTTGCCCATCGGGTGATTTGGTCTTGTGTGATTGTTTTTGTGTTGATCATTCTGCTGCGTTATACCGGTGCATTAAAAAAAGTACTTCAATCACCGAAAACACTCATGGCCATGCTGGTTTCGACGCTTCTCATCGGCTTAAATTGGGGAACCTTTATCTGGGCGATTCAGAACAATAAAATGCTAAGCGCCAGCTTGGGCTATTACATCAACCCACTGATCACCATTTTATTGGGCGTGGTTTTCTTTAAAAACAAACTCGATAGAGTACGCATCATTGCGGTGGGTTTATGTTTTTGTGCCGTGGTCTTTGAAGTAATTCAATTTGGCTCTTTGCCTTGGATTGCTCTATCACTCGCCATTACCTTTGGATTTTATGGCTTAGTACGTAAAAAAGTCGCTGTAGACAGCTTTACCGGCATGGCCATAGAAACCGCCATTCTATTGCCTATCGCTCTGTTATACTTAGCCCTAATCGATTCACCTACCGCCAATATGTTTGAAAATAGTGCTAACATAAACTGGCTGTTGTTTGCCGCTGGACCGGTGACCATGGTCCCGCTGATGTGTTTCGCCGCCGCAGCGAACCGTGTCAGCCTGGTGACACTCGGATTCTTTCAATATATAGGACCGACTGGGATGTTTCTGTTGGCGGTATTTATGTATGACGAACCGTTGAGTGCCGAAAAACTCACAACGTTTGTGCTTATCTGGTCAGCACTTGCTATGCTGATTTTTGATTCCCTGCGATACCTACGTAAAACTAACGCGGCCACTATCATTATCGACAAAGACACGATTTAACCTTACTGTCACCTGCATACTAAGAATATTATTCGCCGCTATCTTACTCAGGAGTTTAGTATGACACTGGAAACCTGGTTGATTTATCTTCTCGCCACACTGGGCCTGTCGCTGACTCCTGGTCCCAACAGCCTGCTGGCACTGACTCATGGCGCAATCCATGGTCCAGGCCGTACGCTGAAAACCATAGCCGGGGGTGCTGTAGGCTTTGCCTGTGTGATCGCACTGTCAATGTTTGGCATCGCTTCACTACTGAAGCTGGCCGAAGAGCTGTTATTGGCGATGAAAATTCTGGGTGGTCTATATCTGATCTGGCTGGGCATTCAGGTCTGGCGCTCACCTGCTCCGGGTCAAATCGGCGTGACAGTCGGCCGTGTCTGTGGTTGGCAGATGGCACGGCAGGGATTTTTAGCAGCCCTGTCGAACCCCAAAGTGATATTATTTTTTGCGGCATTTCTACCCCAGTTCATCAACCCCAACAGCGACCTCTGGTTACAGTTTCTGATCATGATGCTGACGTTTGTACTGGTTGAATGTACCGTCGAATTGCTGATAGCCGGTTTTGCTAACAGCGTCTCCAACTGGCTGGGACGCTGTGGTAAAGGCTTCAACCGAGTCTGTGGCAGCCTGTTCGTGCTGATAGGTGTTGGACTGCCCTTAAGCAGCTGAATTGCTCTTACTCAGGTGAACGAAACAGAAAAACACCAGCCAGGCCAGTGCTACTAATCCGATCAGACCACCAGCATAACCTGTCTGATCGAGTCCTCGGCTAAGAATGATCTGGCTGCCCACTAGCGCGCCGCCGCCAATCCCGACGTTATAAATACCCGAAAAAATTGCTGTTGCTACATCCGTAGCATCAGCGGCCAGCTCCAGCACCAATACCTGAGCGGCCAGGGTTATCAGCGTAATGCCCATCCCCCAGCAGGCAGCGATCAGCATCAGGTGAGTGCTGGTGGTGGTTAGGGGTACCAGTGCTAGCATTGACAGCACGATTAGGCTTACTGCAAATACCAGCACACCAGCTTTTAGGTGGCGGTAAAGACGACTGAACATCAGCGCCGCCAGAAAACCTGCCAATCCGTACACCAGTAACACCATCGTGGTCAGACTGCCGCTGAACCCTAATACCTGCTGCACCAGTGGCTCTATGTAGGAATACACCGTGAAATGGGCAGTAACAATCAGCAACACCAGCACATACAATCCAATCAATGCCGGTCGCCGCAACAACAGCGGTAAGCTACTGATGGATCCGGCATTACGGCTTGGCAGGTTAGGCATTACCCGCAGAATCACCAGCAACACCAATGCTGCACAGCCACCAATCAGTAGAAAAGTAACACGCCAGTTGAACCACTCACTAACGAGCCGTCCCACCGGTAAGCCCAGAATACTGGCCAGCGTGGCACCGGTAATCAGCAGGCTCACAGCCTGAGTTTTTCGGCCCTCTGGTGCGATACGCATGGCAATAGCCGCGGTGATTGCCCAGAACACCGCATGGGCCAAGGCAATACCTATGCGAGAAATCATCAAGACCGTGAAACTCCAAGCCACAGCGGACAGCAGATGACTGATAATAAACAGACTGAACACTGCAATCAGCAGGCGCCGCCGTTCAACATCACTGAGCAAAATGATCGCCGGTAAAGACGCCAGCGCCACTACCCAGGCGTAGTAGGTCATCATCAGCCCGGTTTCTGCAATGTGCATGTCAAAAGAGTCGGCAATACCGGACAACAGCCCTATGGGAGCAAACTCCGAGGTATTAAACACAAAGGCAGAAAATGCGAGGCTGATCACAGCAAGCCAGGCTTGTTGAGCCGAAGGTTGTTCGGTAGGCATGGAAAAAAGACTCAGAAACGGGTCAGGATATAAATTGGTATTTTATGCCGAATGCTAATCGGAAGCTAATCAATCAGCCATAGTCTTACACATACCTTAATACACTGAGTCGCTCTCATGAAGAAACTGATTTCTAATGACACGTCGTTCGTCCGGTGAAACCCAAGCGCCAACCACCACCAGAAGCACCGCGTCTTAATTAAACCGTCCGTTTTATTGGGGGAAGCTCAACGTGAATTGCAGTTACCGGCAGTGATGAGTGTCAGGGGCGTAATGACACGGTTGGAAAATGGCATGCAAGTACAACTAGACGGCAAAACAGGTGTCGTCAGAATATTGCAGTAGCATTGCTCACGGCTAGGGCCTTATTCTGCTGGTGGGTTTGGCGTGATCGCCTTACTTTTAAACCAGCCGCGTCGACCCGAGCCTTCCCCCTGAGGTTCATACCAGTTTTCATTGCGGGTTGCGTACATGGTGGCGGCAATCGCGATGAAGGTTAATATCGACCCAGCCAAAAGGGCATAGTCAGCACTTCGAAGGATCAAATAAAGCACGCCATAAAGTAAGGTTAGCATCAGTGCCAATACCAAGGTGCGTTTCCCCAAACGCAGCGCAGCCGCGCCAAAAGCTACGATTAGCAGCACGGTCGCGGACGAGGCAACCAAGTACGCCGCGCCAAATCCGATCTGCTCGGCGAAAGCAAGCAAAAGCAGAAAGAAAGTCGATTGTGAAAGACCTACCAGTATGAACTGAACCGGATGCGTAGGGCGTGCGCCCTGGCTCTTGATCAGAAAAATTATCAGGAAGGTCAAGCCGATGAACAAGATGCCATAGCGTGCGGCGCGATAGGATTTTTGGTACAAGTCATTCGGTTGGTAGAGATTCACACCGAAGCTAGTCTGTCTCCGAGCAACAGAATCATAGGATTCGCGACTTATCTGCGGCAGGGCCCGCGCTAAATGGGGAATCAACCAATCGGCGGTAAAGCCCTCATCAGAAATTTCACGTGTAGTGGGTAGAAAGGCGCCGGTGAAACTCGGATGCGGCCAATCACTCACCATGCGAATACGGCTATTGCGCCCCACTGGAGCGATCATCAGAGACTCAGCACCATTAAATTCAAAAGTCATTTGATAGGTTTCATGCGCGCGTGGATCACCAGTCAGTGCCATGACGCCCCCATCTTCTCCACGACGGTGTTGCAAGGGCTCAAGTTCAAATGACACGTCACCAGCGTTTAGGGAAGCTTTGCCGCGCAGGCTTCGGTTCGAGGTCACCGACAAATGCAACTCGGCTTGATTCCACAGCGGAGTTTCTTCACTACCCAGAAGATTGGCAACGGTATCCAGCGGGAAATCAAAATTGAACTCGGCCGTTGAACTGTAAACCGGCACGGTGAAAATACCTCGCTGACGCGCTTCGGTTTCACTGGTCAACTCGACCTCAAACAGATTGGGGTAAATGAACAGCGGCGAACGCTGAACCTGGCGCAGCTCTTCGACGATGCGAAAAACAGGCTTTCCTTCGGTGTCTAGTCGCTGCATTCCTGTTTCTGGATCAAACAGTTCACGACGCTCTTTTACCAGCGTTGATTCCTCGACTGGGATCACCAACACCGGACCGCTGAGTATTTGAGGCCCACCCCATTCCATACCAACCGAGGAGCGTGTAGTGCGGTTATAATGCGAGCGATCATCGACAATTTCGCCCACAAAGAACAGCGGTATAAACATCATTAAAATAAGAATGCCTACAACAAAAAATCGCCACCCAAATGAGTTTGACATAGTATCCCTCCCTTAGCGCATTAAGTGCACCGTATTAATCCAATTGACGTGAAAAGTGTTCGTAAAGTGACTCAACCGAATGCTGAATAGGCACCTTAAGCTGTCGCTTGAGTTCATCTAAAGATAGACGGCCGTAGTTTTTATCCAGCGCAGTGTTGCTACGAAAAAAGATAACAATCCTTCGTGTTGATTTGCACAAAATATCCGTTTCAGATCAATAATATCTCAATTTAATAAATTTATTAATAACTCAAACTTAGAAAAACATGTACCTACCCACGCCCAACGAGCCTGTCGGATTAGACATTTTGAAATCAAAATCCCGAGCATCGACAGCCCCTTCCTCATTCTGTTAATTGTGACCTGCTCAAATCAGGTAAATATTGCCACTCATTCAAACAGCCGATACTCTTTGGTTTAGGCTATCACAGTCACCATTTAGTAGATTATGACTTAACTCAATGCCTTTATTGCCCCTGTGTCGCAATCTTCTCAAGGTTATGCACCATGCAGTACATCAACCACTGTGCGTTCACCTTGGATTTACCCCTCAGGGTAAACCGATTCAAACCTTTGTTGCTTTCCAGGTTACCGAACACTGGCTCGACTGTTCCCAAGCGCTGACTGTAGATATGGCGGCCCATTGGACTGTCGATCTTCTGCTTCATCTTCTCGATAAAACTGGACAGGGGTTTGCGCTCACCCAGTGCAAAGCTAACCTGACGTCCATCTTGTTGATTAGCTCGGCGCAGGCACTGATGTTTTAGAGAGCAGTCTCGACAGTGTTGGCGGTAACCCTGGAAGCTGATGGTTTCTTGTTCACCTATCACTCCCTTGAAGCGTTTCCACATCGGTTGACCTGCCGGGCAGCGGCAGGTTTCAGTCAGCGGATCATAATCAAAGTCAGCGGGTGTGAAGCGTTGTGCCACCTGGCCACCACGTTCTTTACGCCGTTGTGCCTTGGCTGTCTTGAAGGTTACGGACTCAGCAAAGCGTGGATCGCGTTTACGGAACTGGTTATCGGCAATGTAACCATCGATACCCAAACGATAGATCAGCTTCATATTGGCATCACTGTGGAATCCACTGTCAGCCGTAATCTTGGCTTCACGCAGAATCGATGAGTCTGGTTGTATCTGCCGGAACTGGCGGTGAATCCCCATTAGCATGGGTTCCAGGGTGTGCTGTTCTTGACCAGCGCCATAGGCGTGAGCATGGACGATGATCTGGTGTTTGTTATCGACAGCCGCTACGCCATTGTAGCCCTGAATGACACCTTTCGATGTCTTCATCTTGGCACTATCGGGATCAGTGATATTTCCTTTTACCGGTGTGCCACGCTGACCGAGCCGTTCAGGCGCGGTCGCCAAGTGCTTTTTTATCTTGGCAGAGACCTTTTCAAGTTTTTCAATCTGGGCCTGTTCACGGGCGAGGATTTCAGGCGGTTGATCCTGACGGTCACCTTGCTGATGCGCGGTCATCATGCGTGAAACCGCACGGTCTATCTTAGCTTGTTTACGGTTTAATTCGGCTCGCGTACCACTCCACTCTTTGGCTGCATTAGAGGGTAGCTTGCAGCCATCAATGGCAAACATCTCCCGACCAATCAGATTGAGCCCATCACACACCATCAGAACATGTGTAAACAGCGGCGCGATCACTTCCTCCATGCGGGAGATAAAATCTGCAATCGTGCTGTGATGAGGTTGGCTGTCAGCCGACAGCGCCATGAAAATCACGTTCTCTCGACATGCCTGAGCAATCTTGCGGCTACTGGTGATACCTCGGGAGTAAGCGAATAACACCACCTTAAGCAGAATTGCCGGATCGTATGCCGGAGCACCGTTGACGTCATTGCGATAGCGGGATTCAAACACGCTGAGATCGAGGTCATTATCCACTACGTGGTTCAGCGTATACTCAAAGGTGCCAGGTTGGATCTGATCCGCGAAACGTAGCGGAATCATCTTGGTCTGGTTGTAATCGTAGTGTTTGTACCGCGCCATCCCTTGCTACCTCTGATCTCAAATTCGATTCAGCGATTTTAGCGGATCACTGCGCCACCAGCCAAGAGCTGGAGGACTTATCCGACAGTCTCAACGGGGTATACCACCGTCAAGCAAACCCAGTTGCCCAGGCTTAACACCCGCTAAGATAAACCTTTCCTTCACCAGCTAGGCCGGTGAAGGAAAGGTTACTGACCCCTTTGAATGGTTTCGTTTAAACGAACACTGGGGGGGTTAGGATTTGGGCGGGTTGGCGTTGCAGGAGGATTTTGCCTTGGCGTACCGATAGCAGCACTTCGCTTTGCTGGCGGAGTACGGCATAGTCGTTTTCGCCCTGTAACAGGATAAAGCTGGCGGGTTTGCCTTCGGCGATGCCGTAGTCTTCGCCCAGGTTGAGGGTACGGGCGCTGTTATCGGTGATGAAATCCAGTGCGGTGCGGAAATCTTCGTAGCCCATCATCTGACAGATGTGCAGCCCGAAATCCAGGGTACGCAGCAGGCTGCCGTTACCCAGGGAGTACCAGGGATCAAAGATAGAATCTTCACCGAAGCAGACATTCATGCCAGCCGCATTCAGCTCTTTCACCCGCGTCACGCCACGACGCTTGGGATAGGTATCAAAACGGCCCTGCAGATGAATACTTTCGGTCGGGCAGGAAACGAAATTGATATTCGAGCGTTTCAGCAAGCGAAACAAGCGTGAGCAGTAAGCATTATCGTAGGAATGCATCGCGGTGGTATGGCTGGCGGTAACCCGATCACCGATATCGTTAAACAAGGCCTCAGCCGCCAGCACTTCCAGAAAACGCGAAGCCGGGTCGTCGATCTCATCACAGTGCACATCGATCAGCTTGTCATACTTCAAGGCCAACTGTACCAGTGTTTTGACCGAGGCTTCGCCCAGCTCGCGGGTATATTCAAAGTGCGGGATGCCACCCACTACATCGGCCCCCGCCTCCACCGCGCTTTCTAACAGTTTTTCACCATCTGGAAAAGAATGGATACCTTCCTGCGGGAAGGCCACTACCTGGATATCAATACGATCACGCAGTTCATCCCGCAAGGCGCACAGGGTATGCAACCCCAGCAGGCTGGGATCAGTGGTATCCACATGGGTGCGCACATGCTGCACGCCACGCCCGACCAACAACTCCAGGGTCTTCAACACACGCTGACGGATATCCGTCTCGCTCAGCATGGGTTTACGTTGCCCCCAACGCTCAATGCCCTCGAACAGCGTACCACTATGGTTCCAGTCCGGCTCCCCCGCCGTTAAGGCCGCATCCAGGTGGATATGCGGTTCAACAAAGGGTGCACACAGCAGGTTACCGCCAGCATCCAGTTGCTCATCGCTAACCGGCAGCAAGCCTGGTTGTACCTCAATCCGACTGAAACGCCCTTCTCGAATTACCAGGCGATGGTACTCGGTCGAATGACGTAAACGGGCGTTGATAATTTCCATAAATCCTGTCCAAATCGGTGAAAAATGATTATTTAGCTGAACTGTAATTAGCGGCAGGTACCGGCAACTTTAGCAGTACACCATAGCAGAGCGCCGCCACCAGCACACCCACAACCGGAGGTAGTACTGGAGAGAAATACGCGGCGGCAGAACCGACGGCATAAGCAGCCAGACCGAGCCAGTTAAAGTCCGGCAAGGCAACACTGCTCAGCAATGGGTACTCGCCTTTATGTCGCAACCAGAAGTCGGCCATAATCACTCCGCCAATCGGTGGAATAAAAGTACCCAACAGAATCAGGAAAGGAATCAGCATATTGTACATTCCCCCTACTGCCAATACTGTACCTATGGCTGCGCCGCCAACCGTAACCAATCGACGACGGTCAGTGCGCAGCAGGTTACAACCCGCCACGGCAAAGTTATAGATGGTGTTGTCCTGCGTGGTCCAGATATTCAGGAACAGCATCAGCACCGCCAGCACCACAAAGCCCTGTGCCAGCATCACATCGACAATATCCGCCTGCTGATAGATCAGCGCCCCCAGGGCACCGGTGAACACCATCAAACCATTACCGACAAAGAACGCCGCCAACGTAGCCAGTACCGCGATTTTCGGGCTGGCGGCAAAACGGCTCCAGTTAGTCGCCTGCGTACCTCCGCTGACAAATGTACCGATGATCACCGTAATTGCCGCCGCAAAACTCATACTGCCATTGCCTGACTCACCCGTCAGACTACCCCAGCCACCGACATCCACCCAGCCTTTGTAAAGACTGATGAGGATAAACAGCATCATCGCTGGTACGGCAAAGCGTGACAACATGTCCAGTCCTTTATAGCCAATCATGGCCGTGGCACAGAAAGCAAAGCCAAATAGTATCATCAAGGGTATTTCCAGGCTTTCCGGTAAACCGGTGGTTTTGATCAGCACGATGGACAGGGTTGCCGTCCCCCAGGCATACCAACCGATCTGGGTAAAACCCAGCACGAAATCCGACAGTTTGCTGCCCTTTTCACCAAAGCAGAAACGTCCCATTAACACAGAGTTGAGACCGCTTTTGCAGGCAATATAGCCCAGCGCTGCGGCATAACTTCCGAGTAACAGGTTACCGATCAGGATCACCAGCAAGAGTTCAGTAAAACTGAACGCAGCACCTAATGACCCGCCCGCCCACATGGTGGCGGTGAAAAAGGTAAAACCAAGTAATACCAGGGAGGTAGACACCAACCCCTTACGTGCCCCAGCGGGGACTTCACTGAGTGGATAATCCGTTTCTTTCATCACAGAATCCTCTGTTTAATTCAGGTTAAACCCTCTGTTTTCGCAGCAAGGGCTATGCCATCAATGACGACACAGCCATGAATTCAATTAACGTGCTTCACCATAAGGGTTGCGTGGATCGTTCAGCCAGTTCATATAGGGTTTGTCAGCTTCTTTACGCACCATGCTGATGCAATCATTCACCGGACAGGTGATCTGACACAGATTACAGCCCACGCATTCCGACTCAATAATATCGAACTGATTAGTACCATCCGCTTTGGGTGTCAGACTGATCGCCTGATGAGAGGTGTCCTCACAACTGATATAACAGCGGCCACAACCAATGCAGCTTTGTTGATCGATGCTGGCAACGATCTTGTAGTTCATATTCAGGTATTTCCAGTCAGTGGTATTCTGCACCGCCAGCCCGCGGAAATCATCAAGTGTCTGATAACCTTTACTATCCATCCAGCGGCTAAGACCATCCTGCATTTCGGTAACGATACGGAAACCATGCACCATCGCTGCGGTACAAACCTGCACCGAACCAGCGCCCAGTGCTATGAATTCAGCAGCATCCCGCCAGGTGCTGATACCGCCAATACCGGAAATCGGCAGTCCCTGTGTCTGTGGATCACGGGCAATTTCCGACACCATGTTCAGTGCAATAGGTTTAACGGCTGGACCACAATAGCCACCATGGGTGCTTTTACCATCCACAATCGGACGGGCGACCATCTGATCCAGATCGATACCGGTAATGGAGTTGATGGTGTTAATCAGCGACACCGCATCGGCACCACCGGCATGTGCCGCACGGGCGGAAAAGCGAATATCGGTGATATTCGGCGTGAGTTTGACGATCACAGGCAAACGGCTGTACATCTTGCACCAGCGCGTCACCATCTCGACAAACTCCGGCACCTGCCCGACGGCCGCGCCCATACCGCGTTCCGGCATGCCGTGCGGACAACCAAAGTTCAGCTCCAGCCCATCTGCCCCAGTCTGCTCGACCAGCTTGACGATGGTTTTCCAGGATTCCTCTTCACAGGGCACCATCAGCGAGACGACTAAGGCTCGATCTGGCCAGTTTTTCTTGACCGCTTCGATCTCGCGCAGGTTGATCTCCAGACTGCGATCAGTGATCAGCTCAATATTGTTGAACCCAGTAACCTGTCCAGTGGCATCGTATATGGCCGAGTAGCGTGAGGATACGTTGACAGCGGCGGGATCTTCGCCCAGGGTTTTCCAGACCACCCCGCCCCAACCCGCTTCAAACGCGCGTTCAACATTGTAAGCTTTATCTGTGGGCGGCGCTGAAGCCAGCCAGAAGGGATTGGGTGATTCGATACCGGCAAAGCGTGTGAATAAATTAGCCATGGTGAGTCTCCCGGATTAGGCCTGAACAGGCATCAGCAGTTGATGGATGGATTCGGCGGCCAGCTTACCCTGCTGGACGGCCTCAACAGTCAGGTCCTGACCGACAGAGGTACAATCACCCCCGGCAAACACCTTGTCTAAGGGCGTGCGATACTGTGCATCGACCCAGAGTTTGCCACCCTCAATCTGCAGCTGTTCCTGCATATCCGGCTCCGGCAGTACCAGCGTCTGACCGACAGCCTTGAACAGCGCATCACACGGCAGGGTAAACGCCTGATCTGTATCCACCAGCTCACCCGCTTCGAGTCGGGTACGGCGCAGTTGCAGCCCTTGCAGCTCTCCCTGATCATTGAGCAGCAACACCTCAGGGCGGCTCCAGGTGCGAATGCGCACCTGATGATCGCGGGCAATCTGCTGTTCATGCCCGGTTGCGCCCATGCTTTCCTCACCGCGACGGTAAGCCAGGGTGACCTCTTCACATCCCAGCCGACGCAACTGACAGGCGATATCGATGGCGGTATTACCCGCACCGATCACCACCGCGCTTTGAGGTACAGGGATCTGACTCAGATCGGAGGCCTGGCGCAGCACACGAATGTAATCCACCGCATCTTCTACCCCTTTGGCTGATTCATGCTCCAGCAGCAATTTACGCGTACCCTGCAGACCGAAGCCCAGAAATACGGCATCAAAGCCGGACTGCAATTCAGCCAGACTCACATCTCGTCCCAGCGCCTTATGGGTGTGCAGGGTGATCCCGCCAATACCCAGAATAAACTCGACTTCACGAGCGGCAAAATCATCGGTCATTTTGTAGCGGGCAATACCGTATTCATTCAGACCGCCGGGCTTTTCACTGGCTTCAAAGATCTCTACCTGATGCCCTTTCATCGCCAGACGGTGAGCACAGCTCAAACCGGCGGGCCCGGCGCCGACGACAGCCACCCGCTTACCTGTTGCAGCGGCACGGCTAAAGGGATGCCCTTCAAATTCGGCATGGTCGGTAGCATGACGCTGCAGCAAACCGATCAGCACTGGCGCACACTCAGCTTCCTTGTTACGAACACAGGCCTGTTCACAGAGAATCTCGGTCGGACACACCCTGGCACAACTGCCACCAAGGATGTTGCTGCTGTAGATGGTCTGGGCCGCTCCTTGCAGATTGTCGGAATGGATCTGCTGAATAAAGCTGGGGATATCGATATCACTGGGACAGGCCTTGATACAGGGTGCATCATAGCAATACAGACAGCGGGCACTTTCCAGCAGCGCCTGTCTGTCAGTCAAGGGGGGATGGATATCAGTAAAGTACTGATCGATATCCTGTGGGGGTGACACCTTGGTCACCGGCGGTTGAAGGCTCATTGTCAGGTTCTCCGGTTTTCACAAACACAGTCAGGTTCATCGTTGTTATGACTCTAGGGAATGCAGACTCCGTGCCATCTTCTGACCAAATGGTCAGAAGATTTTTAATAAACCAGACAATTTATTGATTTTAATAGTATTAACCACCCTATCCGAGGGTAATAACAGCGGCTTATTTGACAATTTTTCACCTTGGCGCTTGCTACAGGCTAATTTTTTCTGCACTCTTTTCAGGCATCACACCCTATTTTTGTGCCATGCATGGTGCAGCTTGCAGTGAATTCAGTCCGAATATGAGCGAAAAAAAGCGATCCAGTAGCAAACCCGTACGACGCAGTCTGGCGAGAATCCGCAAGGACAACTCTGATCATATTCTGAAGGTGGCCGAATGCCTGTTCAGTGACAACGGCTACAACGGCACCACCATTCAAGCCATCGCCAAGGAAGCGGGCCTGCCGAAGGCCAATGTGCTGTATTACTTTCACACCAAAGAAGCGCTGTATAAGCGAGTGCTGAGCAATATTCTGTCGATCTGGATGCTGAGCATGAATGATATGACCGAAGATCAGCACCCACGGGACGCGCTGCGCAGCTATATCGTCAAGAAAATACGCCAATCCAAAGAACACCCCTATGCCTCACGCATCTTTGCCGCCGAAGTGCTGCATGGCGCGCCTTTCCTGAAAGAGCAGTTGGAAACCGATCTGAAGGATCAGTTCCAGACAACCTGCCAGGTGTTTCGTCAGTGGATATTGAAAAAATGGATGGACCCGGTAAGCCCGGAACACCTGATGTTTATGCTCTGGTCAACCACCCAGGCTTATGCTGACTTTCAGGTGCAGAGCAGTATTCTGTTAGGTAAAACGGAACTGGATGATCAGGACTACAACGAGGGTGCAGACCTGATTATCCGTATGGTATTGAAGGGCTGCGGCATCAATCAGGTGTGAATAAGCCTTTACAGCTCACCCACCCGATGCAGCACCAGCCTTTCCTCTTCCCGATCCGTGTCAGCCGAAACCACTTCCGCCATGCGTAGCATGGCATTCAGCAATACCGAGCAGCCCGCTTCGCACTCTTCCGGCGTTGTGGATTCGATTTCATTGTGACTGATGCCGTTCAAACAGGGGGTAAATACCATACTGGTCGGGGCAAAATCGGATACATAACAGGCGTCATGACCGGCACCGGCAATAATATCCATATGACTATAACCCAGATCAGCCGCTGAACCGCGCACCGCTTCGATGCAGTTTTTATCGAACGGAATCGGCGCGTAGTACCAGATAGGTTTGAGATGAATCTGCACACCGGTCTCCGCCACCAAACGCTCAACGGTCTTAGTCAGTTCAGTATCCATCGCACTGAGTTGCGCATCATCCGGATGACGTAGATCGACACTCAGATTAATTTTCCCGGGAATAGTATTGCGCGAATTGGGCATCACCTGCATAAAACCTACTGTGCCACAACCGGGTTTATGCTGCTGCGCAATGGCCTGAACCGCCAGTATCAAAGAAGATGCACAGGTTAAGGCATCGGTACGCAGGTGCATGGGCGTAGTACCAGCATGAGACTCCTGCCCTGTCAGCTCAACATCATACCAGCGCTGCCCCTGTCCGCCAGTCACCACACCGATGACCTTATTTTCGGCTTCCAGATAAGGGCCCTGCTCAATATGGGTTTCAAAGAAGGCATGGTACTCACGCCCGGTTACCGGCGTATCACCGGCATAGCCGATTCGCTCCAATTCATCACCCAGGCGGATACCATCGACGTCGGTTTTATCCAGTATTTCCTGCAGGGTAAAACGCCCGGATACCACACCCGAGCCCATCATCGCTGGCGCAAAGCGTGAGCCTTCTTCATTGGTCCAAACTGAAATCTCGATCGGATGACGGGTTTTGATACCGTTATCATTCAGGCTGCGTACCACCTCCAAGCCAGACAGCACACCAAACACACCATCATACTTACCACCGGTCGGCTGAGTATCCAGATGGCTGCCAGTGCCTACTGGTGCCAGGCTCATATCCTCACCCGGACGAGTCGCCATAATATTGCCTACGGCATCAATGCGGATGCTGCAACCGGCTTCTTTTGCCCATTGAATATATAGATCGCGTGCCTGTCTATCCAGATCGGTCAGAGCCAGTCGGCAGCAGCCGCCTTTTTCCGTTGCACCAATCTTGGCCATCTCCATCAGACTGTCCCATAAACGCGCTTTGTTAACTTTCAGTGGTTTCATCATCACACCCTTCTAGCTGTTATCACGACGTGTATCGTCAATATCCATCCTGGACAGCAAGCCATCCGGACAGGTTGTTTTCCGCAGCACCATGCAAAGTTTTGACCATAAGGACAGGAAGTTTGGAATTATTTACCTAACATAATGTTTTATAAAAATAAATTCACAAATCCTGGCAGTTGTAATGCTCTTGCTGCACCAAAGCTTTTATACACGCGATGTAAAAATGCACTTTTTTAGCTCACTTAGCCCTGTGATTGTGCAGAACAAAAATCAGCCAGTGCGCAGCACTATCCCTCCACTTAGATAACAAAAAATAAAACCCTATTATTAACAATGAATTAAAACAAATAATTCCAACCTCCTGTCCAAATGGTCAGATAATTGCATTGAAGTCCTGACAGTGATTGCGAACAACTTAAGCACGCATATTTTTAAGGAGTGTCGAGATGGGAGTACTGATCAAAGGAGGTCTGGTCGTCAATGCGGATCAGAGCCAGCTAGCCGATGTGTATTGTGAAGATGGCAAAATTCAGGCGATTGGGCAGGCACTGAGCGTTCCAGAGGGAACGGAAGTGGTTGATGCCAAAGGCCAGTATGTCATGCCCGGTGGCATAGACCCACATACCCATATGCAACTGCCTTTCATGGGCACAGTCGCCAGTGAAGACTTCTACACAGGCACCGCTGCAGGGCTTGCCGGTGGCACCACCATGATTATCGACTTTGTTATTCCTTCGCCACAGCAGCCGCTGATGGAGGCCTATCACACCTGGCGTGAGTGGGCCGAAAAATCCGCCGCTGACTATTCGTTTCACGTCGCCGTAACCTGGTGGGATGATTCAGTCTATGAGGATATGGGTAAACTGGTGAACAAGGAAGGGGTTAACTCCTTCAAACATTTTATGGCCTACAAAAACGCCATCATGGCCACCGATGAAACCCTGGTAAACAGTTTCAACCGCTGCCTTGAATTGGGTGCCATGCCGACAGTACACGCTGAAAATGGTGAGCTGGTTTATCACCTGCAACAAAAACTGCTGGCCGCCGGACTGACCGGTCCTGAAGCCCATCCGCTGTCGCGTCCGTCGCAGGTAGAGGGTGAAGCGGCTAACCGTGCCATACGCATCGCCCAGTCACTCGGCGTGCCACTTTATCTGGTACATGTTTCCTGCAAGGAAGCCGTGGATGAAATCGCCCGTGCCCGCCATGAAGGCCAGCGGGTCTATGGTGAATGCCTGGCAGGTCACCTGGAACTGGATGATAGCGTCTACAGAAACCCTGATTGGGGCTTTGCCGCTGCTCATGTCATGAGCCCGCCGTTTCGTCCCAGGGAACATCAGGAAGTACTCTGGAAAGCCTTGCAGGGAGGCACCTTGCAAACCACTGCCACCGATCACTGTTGTTTTTGCGCCGATCAGAAAGCGGCTGGCAAGGATGATTTTTCCAAAATCCCCAACGGCACCGCCGGTGTTGAAGACCGCATGATGGTGCTGTGGGATTCCGGGGTCAACAAAGGGCGCTTGACCCTTAACGAATTTGTCGCCGTCACCTCTACCAACAGTGCCCAGATTTTCAATCTCTATCCGCAGAAAGGCCATATCGCCGTGGGCTCCGATGCCGACATCGTCGTCTGGGACCCTGACAAACAGCACACCCTGTCCACGAAAACCCACCATCAGAATATTGATTTCAATATTTTTGAAGGCCGCACAGTTACCGGTGCGCCGAGCCACACTATCAGTCAGGGTCGGGTGGTGTTCAAGGACGGCAAGCTGATGGCGGAAAAAGGGGCCGGTCGTTATATCAAGCGCCCCGCCTTTCCCAGCGTGTTTGCAGCCGTGGAGAAGTATAACGCCGAACATAAACCTCAGGCCGTAGACCGCTAAAAGGAAACCCGTTATGCAGGCTGTAGAAACACTTACTGAAATAACCCGTGAACCCAGAAGCCATAGGCAGATGATCGCTATCGATAAGCTGTCTTTGGTTTTTGAAACCAATGATGGTCCGGTGCATGCACTGTCTGATATCGACCTGACGATTCACGAAGGTGATTTTGTCTCCTTTATCGGCCCATCCGGTTGCGGCAAAACCACCTTGTTACGTGTAATTGCCGATCTGGAGCAACCGACTGGCGGACAGATACAGGTCGGCGGCACCTCACCAGAGGATGCCCGCCTGAACCGGCTGTACGGCTATGTATTTCAGGCCCCGGCACTGTTTCCCTGGCGCAGTATCGCCAGTAACTGTGCTCTGCCGATGGAGATATCCGCTCAGCCCAAAACTCATCGCAACGCACAGATCGACAAGTACCTTGGCATGGTCGGTCTGCAGGACTTCAAACACAAGTTCCCCTGGCAACTGTCTGGCGGTATGCAGCAACGTGCCTCTATCGCCCGAGCCTTGTGCCTGGAGCCAGAACTACTGCTGATGGATGAACCCTTTGGTGCCCTGGACGAGATCACCCGAGACCATCTGAATATGGAGCTGCTGAAGATCTGGAAAGCGACCGGCAAGACGGTGGTATTCGTCACCCACTCCATTCCCGAAGCGGTATTGCTATCAACCCATATTGTGGTGATGTCTCCCCGACCCGGACGCATCGTCAAGGTGATTAAAAGCCCACTGCCGCGTGACAAGACCCTGGCGCTGCGGGATACCCAAGCCTTTACTGCGCTGGCCGCCGAGATACGTCAGGCATTGGCCACTGATCATCAGATCGATTGAGGTAGCCGAGCTATGACGACGCTAAAGCAACTCGCAAACAAGCAGTGGTTCGCCGTACTGGTGCTGGTGATCGGCATTATTATTATCTGGTATATCGCCGCCCTGCTGATGAACGGCAACCAGATGATCAATATGCTCGAACGTACCGGTCAGAGCTGGACTTACACGCAGATTTTTGAGGGCGCTTATGGCATACAGCGTCCGCCACTGCCGGTACCGCATCAGGTGGCCTATGAGCTGTACGACAGTATTTTTAACAATGCTATCACCTCTAAGCGCTCACTGCTTTACCACACCCAGATCACCCTGAACTCGACCCTGCTGGGCTTTATACTCGGTTCGCTGTTGGGCATCATCATCGCCATCGGCATCGTACACAACCGCACCCTGGATACCAGCCTGATGCCCTGGGTTATCGCCTCGCAGACAGTCCCCATTCTGGCGATTGCGCCCATCGTGGTGGTGGTACTGGGTTCCATGAACCTGACTGGCATCTTGCCCAAAGCCATCATTTCCATGTACCTGTCATTTTTTCCGGTGGTCATCGGCATGGTTAAAGGGCTGCGTTCAGCAGACAAACTGCATACCGAACTAATGATTACCTATAACGCCAGCACCCAGCAGATGTTCTGGAAACTGCGCTGGTTTTCCGCACAGCCTTACCTGTTCGCCAGCCTGAAGATCGGCATTGCCGCCGCACTGGTCGGTGCCATCGTCGCCGAACTGCCCACCGGGGCTCAGGGTGGGCTCGGAGCCCGTTTGCTGAGCGGTTCCTATTACGGTCAGACAGTACAAATCTGGTCAGCGCTGGTAATGTCCGCCCTGCTTGGCTGGGTACTCATCACCCTGGTTGGGCTGGCTGAACGCTTTATTCTGCTCAGACGAGGCATATCCTGATGAAAACACTGCTGACCTTGCTGGCGATTACACTGTTACTGCTACAGAGCGGCATTGCGCTATTCCTGCCCAAGGGTTTCTATCAGGGCACCTTCCTGTTACCACTGCTACTGCTGTCGCTGTTTGCTGCAGGCTATCTGATGAGTCGCATGACGCAGATAGCCGATAGCGCGAGTCAGTGGGCAAAACCCTGCAAACTGGCGGTTCCGGCGCTGTTCGGCCTGATGATCCTGCTGGTCTGGGAAGCCATCGTCCGCGGCTTTGATGTGCCCCTGGTGTTGATGCCCGCACCCACGCAGGTGTTTGTCACCCTGGGCAACAACCTGCCACTGCTGTGGGCCGACTTTCAACAGACCTACCTGAAGGCTGTGGTGGCTGGTTATGTGATGGGCTGCGGCCTGGGTTTCATCACCGCCAAGCTGGTGGTTCGCAATGCCTTCCTGCAAAAAGGCCTGCTGCCACTGGGCAATTTTATGGCCTCCATCCCGATCATCGGCATCGCTCCGATCATGGTGATGTGGTTTGGCTTTGACTGGCAATCCAAAGCGGCTGTGGTGGTGATCATGACCTTCTTCCCCATGCTGATCAACACCCTGGCGGGCCTGCGCTCAGTTGATCCATTGCATGCCGATCTAATGCATACCTATGCCGCCGGCAAAGGGCAGATCTTCTTCAAAAACCAGCTACCCCAAGCCATGCCGTTCATATTTAACGCGCTGAAACTGAATTCCACCCTGGCACTGATTGGTGCGATCGTCGCCGAATTTTTCGGCACCCCGATTGTCGGCATGGGCTTTCGCATCTCCGCCGAAGTGGGCCGGATGAATATGGATATGGTCTGGGCCACCATTTTTGTGGCCGCCCTGGCCGGATCACTAAGTTATGGCGCCCTGACGCTATTGGAGCGACGCGTCACTTTCTGGCATCCGTCCGTGAGAAGCGGACGTTAAGTTTTAACTAAACGTTTATTGAAACCTAGTCAAATGAGGCACGACAATGAAAAAAAATATCATCTCAACCGCTGCCGGTATCGCCTTGATGGCAACCACTCTTTCCGCACAGGCTAACGACCCGCTGACATTGCAACTCAAGTGGGTCACCCAGGCCCAGTTTGCCGGTTACTATGCCGCACTGGATCAGGGCTTTTACCAACAGGCCGGTATCGACCTGACCATTAAACCCGGTGGACCGGATATCGCTCCGGCACAGGTGCTGGCTGGTGGTGGCGCCGATGTCGTCGTCGACTGGTTACCTTCTGCTTTGGCAACCCGCGAACGCGGCCTGGCACTGGTCAACATCGCCCAGATTTATGAGCGCTCCGGGATGATGCTGACCTGCCTGAAATCCAGCGGTATCGAAACACCGGAAGACTTTCCCGGTAAAACCCTGGGCGTATGGTTCTCAGGCAACGAATACCCTTTCCTGAGCTGGATGTCACAACTCGGCTATGAAACCACCGGTGGTGACGAGGGCGTTACCGTACTGCGTCAGGGCTTCAATGTTGACCCACTGTTCAATGGCCAGGCTGACTGTGTGTCCACCATGACCTACAACGAATACGGCCAGGTACTTGATGGTGGCCTGACACCGGAATTCCTGACCCTCTTCCCTTATGAAGATGGTGGCGTGGCAACTCTGGAAGATGGCTTGTATGTGATGGAAAGCACCCTGGAAGACCCAGCCAAGGTAGATGCCCTGGCGCGTTTCCTGAAAGCCACGGTAGAAGGATGGGAATGGGCCAGAGAGAATCCGGAAGCCGCGGCGATGATCGTACTGGAAAATGATGACTCTGGCGCTCAGACTGAGGCTCATCAGGTACGGATGATGACCGAAGTCGCCAAACTGCTCAGCAGCAGTGAAGAAGGGATAGGTTACCTTGACCCAGCGGCCTTTGACCGCACTGTTGAAGTACTGCTCAGCAGTGACTCATCACCGGTCATTTCCAAAGTACCCGAAGGGGCTTACACCCACGTTGTTTACGACGCAATGAAGTCACTCGACTAAGCGTTACAGGGGCAAGTCTCCAACTAGGAGACCTGCCCCTCACCTACTCGATCAAATCTGTCTACTCAGATACTACGATGACCCGCAGCGCATCCAGTCGCAGCTGGGCACTTTGTAGTGCATCCTGCATTAACCGGGTATCAGCCTGATGCCTGTCCAGTTCGGCCTGATCGATGGCTGGATTCACCTTCGCCAGAGCCTCTAGCCGCTGATAGGCTTCATTCCGCGCCTTGGTCAGTGCACCGAGCGCTGTATCACGCAGACCCGGTAGACGTGCATCAGCCTGCTGTTGCGCCTGCTTCAACTGACTGGTGATGTTATCGCGCACCATCCGTACCATATTCTGCGAAGTAGACAACTTCAGCGGTTTGGCTAACTGATTGAGTGGCTGGTGTGCCAGCACATCACTCAGATCCCGCCCTTCCGGATCAATCAGCAAGCGCAGATAGCCACCCGGCAGGTAACGCGCCAATTGCAGCGCTTTAGGTACGGCCAGATTCAACTCGTATACCGTTTCAACCAGCAGTGTGCCTGCTGGCAGTGCGGGTAGTTTCAGCATACAAATGGCGTTATTGCCGGTTTCATTGCGGGTCAGCAGATCCATCAGCTCTAGCATCAGCGGGTGTTCCCAGCTCATGAACTCAATATCTTCACGTAACAGGGCTTCATCACGGCTGAATGTCAGTGTCATGCCATCTTCCGGCAGCTCTGACAAGTGGCACAGCATATGCTCACCCTGATGCAACACCAGACCATGACGGCCGTGGGGCTGTAAAGTGATGCCAAAGCGATCAAACAGCCGCTCAGCATAAGTCTGAATGCGGCTGACATCGTCTTCGTCCTGCATTGCCTCAAGCAATAGCTCGGCACGCTCGGCATTAAAGCTGCTCATTTCCAGCAAACGATCTCGCCCTTCAGACAGGGTCAGCTCCAGCTCTTCACGCGCTTCACGGGTATCTTCAAGCAAGGTATCCAAGGCGCCCTGATCTTCTATGCGCTGCATCACATCACGCAACGGCTGCGCAAAACTATGGTAGAGGGCATCGCCTGTGGCGCACACCCGTTCAAAGGCATTCAGCCCCTGATGATACCATTGCATCAACACCTCGGTTGGGCTGTGGCGATAGTATGGCAGGTGAATCTGCACCGCCTCAGTCTGGCCGATACGGTCCAGACGACCAATACGCTGCTCCAGTAGGTCCGGACTCAGCGGCAGATCAAACAGCACCAGATGATGGCAAAACTGGAAGTTACGCCCTTCACTACCGATTTCAGAACTGATCAGCACTTGCGCGCCGAGTTCTTCATCAGCAAAATACGCGGCACTACGATCGCGGTTGATCAGGCTCATACCCTCATGGAACACCGTTGAACGTACACCGATGCGCAAACTCAGGTATTCATCCAGGGCAATCGCGGTGTCAGCATGCGCACAGATCACCAGCACTTTTTCCTTGCGCTGCTGCTTAAGCCATTCCTGCAACCAGGCCACCCGCGGATCTTCACTAACCCAGTTTTCACCCAACTGCCGCTCCGGATGCAGCAGAGGTTCCAGCGCATCCGCGTCAGGTTGATATAAATTCGGTGCCATCAGCGGGTAGCTGTGAAAATGCCGTGCCGGGAACCCGGCTACAGTGCGACGGGTATTACGGAACAACACCCGCCCAGTGCCCTGACGATCGACCAACTGGTTAATCAGCGAGGCGATTGCCGTGTCCTGCTCTTTAGCCGGTAACGCCAGCCATTGCGTAATCGCCGTTTCACCCAGACGTTCAGCCAGCTCACCCTGCGTGTGCTTGTCCTGCTTCAGGAAGGCCGCTCCGCCTTCGAGTAACGAGCCGATCAGATGATTCAGGTGAAAATACTGCTGCTCTTCATCCAGAAACTGATCCAGATCGGGATAGCGCTCCGGGTCCAGCAGTCGCAGCCGGGCAAAATGCCCTTCCGCTCCCAACTGTTCCGGCGTCGCTGTCAGCAGCAACAAGCCGTCACTGCGTCGAGCCACCCTCTCTACACACTGATAGGCATGACTGATCACTTCACGGCTCCAGCCCAGATGGTGAGCCTCGTCCACCACCAGAATATCCCAACCCGCCTGTTCAGCCTGCTGCAAGCGGGTTTCACTGCGTGCCAGCAAAGAGACCGGTGAGATAACCAGTTGTGCCGTTTCGAAAGGATTGTCATGGCCGGATTCTTCCAGCGCTTCACAACGCTCGGCATCCAGCAATGAAAAGGTGAGATTAAAACGGCGCCGCATCTCCACCAGCCACTGGTGCAATAACGAATCCGGTAACAGAATCAAAATCCGCTTAGCGCGCTCGCTGATCAGGCGCTGATGCAGAATCATCCCCGCCTCAATAGTCTTGCCCAGCCCCACCTCATCGGCCAACAAGGCGCGTGGCGCGGTGCGCGAAGCCAGTTCAGCGGCAATATATAACTGATGCGGCAACAGCTGAACACGCGTGCCAATCAACCCATAGGCTGGCGATGTCGCCAGTCGGTACTGATGATCACGCGTTTCAACCCGTAACTTATACAGACCATGACGATCAATCTGTCCGACAAACAGGCGTTCCTGAGGTTTACTGAAATGCACTGCACTGTTGAGGTGCAGCTCCGGTAAAATCACCTCATTGCCATCACTGTCCACCCCCATGTACAGGTAACAGCCGTTGTGCTCCATGCGTTCACGCACAGTAACCAGCACATCTTCATCACTGCAAATCTGCTCATCAGCTTCAAAACACACCCGGGATAAGGGCGCATTGTCTGTGGCGTAAGTACGCACTTCAGCCGCTGCTGGAAAACTGATTTCAACCCGTCGATTGGAACACTCAACGACAATACCCAACCCAAGATCCGCTTCCGTGTTGCTGATCCAGCGCTGCCCCGGTACAAATTCTGTCTGAGACAATCTCTAACCCTCTGTAACGCACTTAAAAACGCCATGATAGGCGCTGTCGCGGATGAGTTCAAAGGCTGATCGTGATTACTGAAAGACTATGCGATAATATTTAGCCTAAAATCGAGTTAACTGACACAGACGGACCCTCATGACTCAGACCAATGATGTGATTGCTTACCAGGGGCACGAAGGTGCTTATTCTCATCTGGCTTGCTGCCGCGTTCACCCGGAACTTCGGGCACACGCTTGCGAAACCTTTGTCGAAGCCATGTTTATGGTGGAACGTGGCGACGCACGGTTAGCGATGATTCCGCTGGAAAATTCAACTGCCGGGCGGGTTGAAGAGATTTATCGGCTGATGCCGAAAACGCAACTGCACATTATTGACGAGCATTTCGAACCGGTTAACCACTGCCTATTGGCCCTGCCCGGCACCAAACTGGAAGACCTGCGCACCGTATCATCCCACCCCCAGGCCCTGGCTCAGTGTGATGGTAATATTAAAAAACTGGGACTTTCCCCTATCGCGGCACTCGACACCGCTGGGTCAGCCCATGCACTGTCCGACTCGCGTCAACCCGGCCATGCCGCCATCGCTTCCAGCCTGGCCGCGCAACTCTATGATCTGGAAATACTCAACGACAACTTCCAGGACATCAGCGGCAATACCACCCGTTTCATGATTCTGGCACGCGAAAGCCGCATGCCCGCCTTTGAAGACGGCAAGCTCTACATCACCACCTTAATGTTTCGCGTACGCAACATTCCTGCCGCGCTTTACAAGGCGCTAGGCGGTTTTGCCACCAATAATGTCAACATGGTCAAGCTGGAAAGCTACATGACGTCAGACACTATGCAGGTCTCCAGCTTTCATCTGGATGTGGAAGGACACCCGCACCAGCTGGCTATGCAGCATGCACTGCAAGAGCTGAACTTCTTCGCCAATGAAGTCAGAGTGATGGGCACCTACAAAGCCCACCCCTTCCGTCAACCGGGTTGACAATTTATGCTGCGACGCACAAAAAATAACTTTCGTTAGAATCAAAAAATCTAACAATACGTGTTTTCCCTATTGTGCAGCGCACAAAAATAGACTATCTTTGAATTGTCCTGAGCTTCAGGACGCGAAAACGTTGGATCCTACCGGATTCGACCTATCGCATCCCATCTCTCAACTCTTCCTGAGTTGTATGCACTTTGTTTGCCCCTCTTCGGAGGGGCTTTTTTTTGGGATCAAAGAGACAAACAACCTAGTTTTCTATAGAAGAGCCCCTCCAGAGGCTTCAACACGCTGACCATTAATCCAGCGGCTTTGTTCTGATAACAATGTCACTACAGCACCGCCAATATCATCTGGCAGGCCAACACGACCCAGTGCAGTTTGCTCGGCTATCATTTGATTTAATTGTGGATTATCCCTTACTGCACCTCCGCCAAAGTCTGTTTCAACGGCACCAGGAGCCAACACATTTACTCGAACACCTCTTGATCCCAGTTCAAGAGCCAAATAACGGCTGAATACCTCAACGCCTCCTTTCATAATGGCATAAGCAGCGTAGCCTGATAGTGCAAAGCGGGTTAGTCCACTTGATATATTCAAAATGCAGCCACCGTCTTTCACTAATGGCAGCAACATTTGGGTCAGAAAAAATACACCTTTTAGATGCACATTAAACATAGCATCAAATTGTTGCTCCGTCGTATCTGCAATACTGGTATAAGCGCCGAAACCAGCGTTATTAACCAGAAAGTCGAACTGTGTACACTGCCATAACTGCTCTAACTGTTCGTTAAGCCGTAATTTGAAATCACCGAAGCCTGCAACGTTACTACTATCAAGCTGTAATGCTACAGCCTTACGACCCATTTCATGAATTTGAGCAACGACGGCTCCAGCTTCATCAGCTTTACTGAAGTAGGTGATAATAACGTCGTGTCCTGCTTCGGCAAGTGCTAAGGCTGTGCTACGACCTATGCCCCGACTGCCACCAGTGATCAATGCAATAGTGGTGTTCATTGGTAATATCTCCGCGTTAGTTAGTACGCTGAGCAGTTTATTATTTGCAATTAGCAGAATAAATATTCGAAATTTAGATACACTGTAACGATATTTCGTATAAAGGTGACCAAAATGGACCGCATTGCACAGATGCTAGTTTTTCAACGGGTGGCTGAACTAGGTAGCTTTAGTCGTTGCGCAGAGCAGTTGGGATTACCAAAAGCTACGGTGTCAGATGCAGTGCAACAGTTAGAAAAATCTCTCGGCAACCGGCTTTTACACCGCACTACGCGCAAAGTCGAACTGACTCAAGATGGCCAGAGTTATTTTCACCGGTGTGTAGAAATACTAGCCGATTTTGACGAGTTGCAAATGATGTTTCAGCCACAGGATCAGCAGTTACGCGGTACATTACGTGTAGATATGCCTATTGGGATTGCTAAAGATTTGGTGCTGCCGCAATTGGAAAATTTTCTCAGCCTGCACCCTGAATTGCATTTACAACTCAGCAGCACAGACCAGAAAGTGGATTTAGTCGCGGAGGGTTTTGACGCTGTAATTCGTGTTGGTACATTAGCAGACAGCAGTTTAGTGGCCCGTTCTTTAGGTGTTATGCAGCAGGTAAACTGCGTCAGCGCTGCTTATATAAAACGTTTTGGTATACCACAAACCCTGGCTGAATTATCGCAGCATCGGTTGGTTAATTACAGCCAACAACTTAGCGGTAATAAGGCAACATTTGACTATCTTCATGAAGGAAAGGAACTCAGCATTGTGATGCAAACCCAAATTACGGTCAACAACTCTGAGGCCTATACCGCTGCTTGCCTGGCTGGGTTAGGCATTATTCAGGTACCACTTGCCGGCGTCAAAACACAATTAGAAAGAGCGGATTTACTGCAGATATTACCGGAGCACAATCCGCCACCTATGCCGATCTCCCTATTATATCCCAACCGCAAGACGTTGAGCCGAAAAATACGGGTATTTATGCAATGGCTGGAGCAGCTATCAATGAAACAATAGTTACATTGATAGCTGCTGTCTCATACAAGATGCAAACTTGTTGTTGATTATTACAATAAGTATATAACCCAATTTTGTTAGCCCTTCTCCCAAGAGCTTGCGTTAACGACTGTGAAGCAATACTTTTTTCAGCAGATTGGCTAATTGCAGCCTTTCATCCTTATTCAGGGCTTCAAGCATCACCTCCATATTATCAAGATGATCCTGCAGAGCCGCGTCCAGTTTTTGTTGACCGGGTTCCGTAAGCATGACTTTACAGCTACGTCGATCATCTTCACTGGCTATACGCTCAATAAATCCACGTTGAACCAGTTTTTCAATTCGGGTACTCATCGCACCGGAAGACAGCATCAAGGTTTGATACAACTCCGTGGGCGTCAAAGGCACTTGGCTGCGGCGTAAGGTGGCCAAAATATCAAATTCAATACCACTCAATTCATGCTGATCAAAAGCTGTATCGATTTGTTTGCGCCAGATTGAGCTCACTCGCCCTAACCTGCCGACAACGCCCATCGCTGAACAATCCAGATCAGGTCTGGCATCACGCCACTGTCGCAAAATATGATCAACTGAATCCTGCATAGCATCACCCCCAAAAGTATCTTACTAAAAAGATACTTGATCATAAGGATTTTTTCCATTACTCTTCAAAAAGTATCTTTTGATAGAGATACTTTTTGAAGAGCAATAAACCAGGACAGGATAGTAATGAAACCCATACAGTCACTCACAACCCTAGTGCTTACTGCCCTTGCCCCCATCGTTTGGGGCAGCACCTACATAGTGACCACTGAGCTGCTCCCAGCGAACAGCCCTTTGATTGCATCCATGCTCAGATCACTGCCTGCAGGTCTCATCCTGGTATTACTTTCTCAACACCTGCCCAACGGCAAATGGTGGGGAAAGCTAGCCGCATTGGGGTTTCTTAATATTGGTTTCTTTTTCTACTGTCTGTTCTATGCGGCTACTTACCTGCCAGGCGGCATGGCCGCATTAATCATGTCGACGCAGCCAGTACTGGTGATGGTATTGAGCTATGTTCTGCTGAAAAGTGATTTTAATTACAAACATGTAATCGCATGCCTATTAGGGATAACGGGTATTGCCTTACTGGTTCTCAATCATCAGGCAGATTTAGATGCCAAAGGCATTTTTGTTGGCTTATGTGGTGCCGTAAGCATGGCGTCGGGTGTTGTTCTGACCAAGCACTGGGGACGGCCACCAGCAATGACATTACTAAATTTCACCGGGTGGCAACTGCTATTGGGCGGATTAATGCTGCTTCCCGTCTCGCTGTGGATGGAAGGCTTCCCACAAGATCTGAACCTGAAGAACTACCTGGGCTACGGCTATTTGGCCATATTGGGAGCCATTATCTCCTACTCACTTTGGTTCCGTGGTATTGAGAAATTGCCAACCATCACGGTGTCATTTCTCGGACTTTTGAGCAGCGTGTCAGCCGTCATGTTGGGTTACTTCATTCTGGATCAGTCACTTACCTGGCTACAACTGGCTGGCGCCCTATCCATCTTGATTTCTATTCTGTTGGCGTCCTCTTACACAGGCCGCTTAACGTCTCCCCCTGTTTTGAAAGCAAATAAGGAATGAGTATGAAGCTTATCGTTATTTCTGGCAGCCAACGTGCCCAGTCGAAAAGTCTGTTGGTGGCACAATATCTACACCACCTAGCCGAAACCCATTTTGATCAGGTTCAAGTCTACGATCTGCATGAACTCAACTTGCCACTCTGGAATGAAGGTGTGTGGAGTGGCATGGCATGGCGACCCCAGCATTAAAAAACTTTCTTATGCTGACTACAGATGCGGAACTGGCGCATAAACCGGCCTTGGCGGTGAGTGTGTCAGCGAGTATCAACGGCATCTACCCCATCAGCGAGCTGCGTCTAACCGGCAGCAAAAACAACCATGTATGCTTTCTGCCAGATCACCTGGTTTTCCGCGAGGTCGATAAATTATTTGATGCCAATCAGCCGTGCCTTGAGGAAGCCATGCAATCAAGGAGTGAATACACAATTCAATTACTGGCCGCCTATGCGCGTGCACTTAAGCCGGTGCATCAGGATATGCTGAATGCTGGCAAAGCGTTTCGCTATGGAATGTAAGGATTAGTGGCCGATGTTGGTGTAGACACTCTCCTTGTGACCGTAGCGAGGAGGTGTCCACTACTCGGGTGGTAACCTACATTGATAAAGCCGCTTGTGGGCGGCTTTATCAGAGTTACTCTATTTCCTCCTCGCCTTGGTAGACACCACTGACTTCACCATCTTGCTAAACTGTCTTTCCCCCGCACGTCGCTCCTGCAGCGAGGCCGTGTTTCTAGCCTGTTCAGCATTAAGTTTCTGAAAGTTAGTTAACCGTCGTGCATCAAGTGAACCTTCATCAATTGCCTGCCGCACCGCACAACCCGGTTCCGCTTTGTGCTGGCAATCACTAAAGCGGCACTCTGTAGCCAGCGCGTCAATATCAGAAAAGGTACGACGAATACCATCGTCACACTCGGTCAGCTGCAGTTCGCGCATACCCGGTGTATCAATCAGCACAGCGCCATGTAGTGGTCAAGTAAAACTGGCCACCGGTTTATAGTTAATCCAGTACTGTTCCTCTGCCTGATTCGGACTCATTCCATTGTTATGCCGGTGTGGTCGAAGCTGACTATAATACCCGATTAAATACTTCACTACGTGATGCTGCGCCTGAACGAGTGAGTGGTAGCCGTAGGTAGGCACCCATTCAACCTTCAAGCTTCTAAAAAAACGCTCCATTGGTGCATTATCCCAGCAGTTACCACGTCGGCTAAGGCTCTGCTTTATTTGACACTTCCAGAGCGTCTGACGGAATTTACGACTCGTATAATGGCTACCCTGGTCACTATGGAACATCACGCCTTTCGGTCGACCACGGCTCTCATACGCCATTTTTAGTGCATTGCTGGTAAGCTCACTGTCTGGCGATAGCGACATCGCCCAGCCCACTGGCTTACGTGCAAATAAATCAATGACAACCGCTAAATAAGCCCAGCGATTGCCAGTCCAGATGTACGTGACATCGCCACACCAGATGCAGTTTGGCGCATCAACGTTAAACTGGCGGTCTAAATGATTCGGTATCTGAACATGTTCATCACCTGTTTTCTTATATGTGTGACCAGGTACCTGGCAACTGATAAGTCCAAGCTTTTCCATCAAGCGTCCGGCTCGATAGCGGCTCAATGGCACGTTCTGATTGGTAGCCATTTCCGCAATGCTTCGTGCACCCGCAGAGCCCTCGCTCGCGCGAAAGAGCTCCCTAACGACTGCCTGTTCTACGGTCTTTTTCGCACATACAGGCTTTTTTGAACGTTGTTTCCAGTACCTGAAGCTGCTGCGGTGCACGCCAAACACCTCACACAGCTTCGTTACCGGGTAGCTCGTCTTGAGTTTCTCGATTATCGAGAATTGTTCAGAGAGTCCGACATCAAGAGAGCGGTAGCCTTTTTTAATATATCTTTTTCCATTTCAACTTCGCGGATACGTTTCTCAAGCTCGCGTATTCTAAGTTGATCTGGTGTCATTGGTGTTGCTTTTGGACTTTCACCACCACGCTCTTTTCGTAGCTGGCGAACCCATTTATCCATGGTCGAATGTCCGACATTCATGGCTTCAGCCGCATCTCGAATAGAGTAATTTTGGTCGACTACCAGCTGTGCTGCTTCGAGTCTGAATTCAGGGCTGAAATTTCGGTTTGGTCTTCTGGTCATATTGTCACCTAATTATCTCTTGGTGCATGATAGCACCTCTAATTAGATGGCCAAATTAACTATGCCACTACATTTCCCAGTTCGTCACGAATATGGGAATACAGACGGTTTCCAATACCCCGACCAACATAAAATGTCTCGCCATTGCGCGGGTCGATAAGCCGATAAACATAGTTTTTCAGCTTTTCAATTACTTCGGCTGGAAATTTATCCAAAACGACTCCTCGTGGACTTGGTCAGCTATAGCTCTAACGCCAAAGCACACGGGCGGCCACGCAGTGGCCGCCAACGACGGCGACGGCGACGTGATGCGACTTGTTAGAGCCTTCTCCGCTCATTGCTTCCTGAACTATACGTCAGATAGTTTCCGCGATAACCCAAGAGCCTCAACAGATACTCTCGAATCAAATCATGAATATAGTCATACATTTCGCTTTTCCATGAATAGGACTTTCTCGAGATTCCTGAGTGAATGATCTCATTCCGTAATGCGGTCACCTGCTTTAGCTCTGTTTTCATTCCTGACCTTGTAAACATCATGGACAGCAGTTCTCCAAAGCTGAAACTATCTCGGCCCTTTGTCGGTTTCGGAACCTTTCTAAAGAACCCATTAACATATGGAATGCCTTCAGTCCTAGCAAATGTATCTTTGAGACTTTCCAAAATTGTAAAAGCTATGATGAGCTTAAGTTCTAGCGGCTGCCTTCGTCGTTCGGCTTCGACTAAATAATGTATTACTACCCTCAAATTTCTACAACTCTCTAAGAGTTTATATTTCTCGTAGCAATCATTAATAAAACCTACCACGTCCTTTCCATCAGCAATGTCTATGGTTGGTCTGAAGAAATTTGCCTCTCCAATAGCAGCATGACTGCTTCCAAGCCCAGATCCATCTGGGTATTCATAACCAACACGCCCCACCATCGAGAGTCCAGCGAAAGACAAAAGCCAACAAATCCGATCAAGGATATCAAGCATCGACGTCACATCTTCTTTTCGGACGTTTGAGATGATTGCACTGGACGTCACAATCAGTTGCCCAAAAGGTATCGAGTGTGGGTTGGTGATCACATCTTCGCGCTGAACAATTTTTACTCGCACGCTATCACATTCAAAATTCAACGTGTCACGAATTACCTTATTTCCATACCGCGTAATTTCGTGGCCACAACCCAAGTAATTAATCAATTGCGCCCTAAGATCGGCCATCTGCACTCCTTAGCTCTAACGCCATGGTTGGGGCCGGAACGCAGCGCAAGCGTAGAGGAGGTCCCAGCCGCGTCAGCGGCGAACAACACTACTTTGTTAGGATTAACCTCTTGCATCTCGGCCTGGCTCATCCTCTGCAACTCTAAACCTCCAATAACGATCAGGCTTCACCCACACAACGTTTGTTTCAGTGAGTTTCCTAAAAGCAGTAAGGACGTTACGATTTAACACCAGATTCCCATCACTGTTTTCTCTTAGGAGATTCTCATGATCTCCCTTAACTAGATAATCAACCACATCGTCTTGATAAATACAGCCATCTTTTTCAAGAGCCGAAAGCATCCATGCAGAGACGGCATCTGGAGTCATTACGATTCATCCTTTTTCACATATTCTAATGATTCAGTAGCGAATATACCTTGTTCAAGCTTTTTACCCGCAAACCACTGACATATGTATGAAGTACCAGAAGCATTGTTTTTACTTTTGATAGTCATGTCTGGCCCGCCAGATTTAAGTTTAACAATTTCACCTATCTGAAATTCTGTTGTATTACTCATGGATTTACTCCTTTTTTGAGTTTTAGCTTAACACTTGACGATAAAAGCGTAGCTTTTGGGGTTAAGTGCTTACTTTTGTTAGAAAACTGGGTAGCTAAAGCTACCACAAGTAGTTGAACAACTTGGACTTAATTTTGAGCAAAAGTCGTCAATAATAATTCTGAACTCATTGAAGGATACCGCCTGGATATTACCCAAGAAGTAATCATTTAATTTTTTGTCTAAATCAAATATAGCAAGCATGCTGATTAAATCACCAATATATACAGCAGTATATAGTTGCCGACGCATTCCAGTTTTCACATAGATAACGTTTTCATTATCAACTTCAACCCAGCAAATACAACGATAGCTATCATTTTTGTCAACTCCCACCCAGTTTGACGGAGATGGCTGACTTATCTTTTTGGATTTATATAGATTCTGTATTTCTACCTGTATATTGGATGAAATCCAATAAGGCCATCTATTACCTTTTCCATCATCAAAAAATGAGCATAGATCAAAAGGCTCATCATACGGGACGATTCCATTCTTCTGTGCTTCGTAGAAGGCTTTTTCCAAAAACCAGACATCAATAAAATATGTTAAGAGGTCAATTCCTTTGTATTTTCTATTGATGTAGTTGGAATTTATACACAGAATGGGATGATTAAATTTTTCACATAAAGATTCTTTTAACCGATCATTCCTAATTTGTTTAGCATCTGTAGTGTGTTGTTTACCGTCATACTCTACACTAAAAAGCGGCATGTAATTATCATCCGTGACAACAAAATCAAAATGTGCTTTAAGACAATAGCTATACTCTTCCGCAGCAATTCCACTGCCGGATATTGGAAAAACATCAGCAAGCCTAACCTTTGCGAAAACATGCGCATTACTTTCGATAGAGCTTTTCAGCTTATCAAAAGTTATCTCTTCATATTTATTTAGCAGCCTGAGGTTAGTCATATCGTATTCTCTAACGCCCGCGTAAAGCGCGCGAGGTACGAGCGTCGCATTTGACGCAATTGTTAAATCTTTTAGTCAATTCTCCGCCCCAAGATTTTTGCGACTATCCCGGCAATACCTTTTTCTGTGCGTTGAGCATTTGCCCCAAAGAAATGGTTGCGGATAGCGAAAAATGCTCCCACTATCAGGCAGGCATTTCCAACCCAAGCCGTTAACCGGATAAGTCGGCCATATCGTGCCTCCAGAATAGGATAGAACTGACTACCCTCTTGCGCGGCAAGTTGACCTTCAAGATAGCCACCTAATCCAATATAAATTAGAAAGTACGCAAAAAGGCCAACAAGTAGCGCCCCCCACCAAGGAAGACGGGAGGCAACGCGAACGACATCGGTTACCACCGATCCGAGATTATTATTTCTGCGATATCTGCGACCCATCATAATCCCCAGTTGAGATTTAACATTTATATCATAGCCCCAAAGACCACTATACCAATACGACTAACCCTGCACTTTAATTGGCAAAACCCAGAGCTGATCTATCTTCCCACACATGTACAGCCTCGATACCGGTAGGCAAACAGGTCATCAAGGCCACTATCCCGATATTATGCAGTCTTATCGCACAGAGAAAGCCTATTGCGGTTGTGTAAACGGGCAGCATCCAAAAAACACAGCTAACTCGCTGAGCACCAAGCAGGCTACCGCACGGCCTGTGTCATATTACAGTCGCCGTATATCCAGATTGTCTATAATGGATTAAAACAGGCAAAGTAGATTGCTGCAAGCTTTGTTGTGAGTGTTAAAACAGCGCTATTAGCCACTCTGTAGAGCTATTGAGGCAGTAGAAAATTACTTCCAACCCATTCGCCATTCTGCCTCATTCTTTAGTGTCTGCCAGGGAAAACTGTACACTTGCCGGGTCAGCACCGCCTCTAGCAAACACGCCACCACCCGCTCCTGCTCGTCCCGAACCAATTCCGTGACCATGAAGTGTTTCTCTTTATTATGCGGCGTAACGGCTGTCCATTTGCTGCGTAGAAGCTTTTCTGGATTGATGATGTTCACTGTTTATCTCCACCCAACTGAAAACCTATTGAACTGACTCATGCCATTTGAACGTTGGCGTAACCAAAATGGATCAGGTTGTAACCTGGGAGCGCAATGGCTGGCGCGGTGGAGCCCTCAGGTTCGCATCAGCAGTACCGACTTTTAAAGAGGATGCGGGTTGTGAGGTCCATTAAGAGGCCTTTAGGAGGGATAAATTAATAACTCTCATGGAGAAGTGAAATATCATCGTTTTCATTCATGTTGATTTGAACGTATAAAGTACACACAGCCTTCAAGCACAGACGACAGACCGGAGAGCTATTGGCGAACCCAGCAACAACAAACAGCACATTCAGGGTTTGTCTCAGCAAATGAGTAAAAGGGATACCAGACAACGATGAATCAAGATTTCACTTTTAGTATTAAGCGTATTCGTTTCGATGAGCACTATCAGCCGTCGGACAGTACCCGTATCACCACCAACTTTGCCAACCTGGCAAGGGGTGAGTGTCGCCAGCAGAATTTGCACCATGCTCTGAAGATGATTGACAATCGTTTTAATGCGTTAGCGCATTGGGATAACCCCAACAGCGATCGCTACTCTGTCGAGCTGGAAATCATTTCCGTTGATATGGAAATCGAAGGCCAGGGTGACAGCTTTCCCTCGATTGAAGTGTTGAAAACCAACATTGTGGATCATGCCACCAATGAACGCATTGAAGGGATTGTTGGTAACAACTTCTCTTCCTATGTGCGGGATTATGATTTTAGCGTATTGCTACTTGATCATAATAAGCAACAAGCCCAATTCAGCATCCCGGAGAATTTTGGCGATCTGCATGGCAAGCTTTTCAAGTACTTCGTCAGCTCAAAAGCCTATCAGCAGCATTTCAAAAAGCCACCAGTGATTTGTTTGAGCGTTTCGGATAACAAGACCTATCACCGCACGGAGAACCAGCATCCGGTATTAGGCGTGGAATACCAGCCAAACGAATCATCGCTGACCGAGCTGTATTTCAAAAAAATGGGACTGGACGTTCGCTATTTTATGCCACCCAACAGTGTCGCGCCTTTGGCCTTCTATTTCTTTGGTGATTTGCTGAACGATTACACTAACCTTGAGCTGATTAGCACCATCAGCACCATGGAAACCTTTCAAAAGATTTACCGGCCAGAAATTTATAATGCCAACGCTGTCGCCGGAAAATGCTATCGACCGAATTTGAAAAACCCGGATCACTCAATCACACACATAGTGTATGACCGGGAAGAGCGCAGCACCTTAGCCATCGCACAGGGGAAGTTTGCTGAAGAGCACTTTATCAAACCCTATCGTGCCGTTCTGGATCAATGGTCAGCTAACTACGCTTAATTAATCACTCAGATAAAAGTATTTATGATGAAAACACTATTACCGACATCAACAGCAGGCAGCTTACCTAAACCCTCCTGGCTGGCACAACCTGAGACACTCTGGTCACCCTGGAAATTGCAGGGTGAGGAACTCATTCACGGCAAACAGGATGCGCTACGTCTGTCATTGCAGGAACAACAACAGGCAGGTATCGATATTGTCAGTGACGGTGAACAAACGCGCCAACACTTTGTGACAACCTTTATTGAACACCTGAGTGGAGTTGATTTTGAGAAGCGTAAAACGGTCCGAATTCGTAACCGTTATGATGCCAGTGTGCCAACCGTAGTGGGCCCTGTTTCCCGACAAAAACCCGTTTTTGTTGAAGATGCCAGGTTTTTACGTCAGCAAACCACGCAACCGATAAAATGGGCGTTGCCAGGCCCGATGACAATGATCGACACGCTGTATGATGACCACTATAAAAGCCGTGAAAAACTCGCCTGGGAATTTGCCAAAATACTGAATCAGGAAGCGAAAGAGCTAGAGGCAGCGGGTGTGGATATCATTCAATTTGATGAGCCTGCCTTTAACGTGTTTTTTGATGATGTGAATGCCTGGGGCATTGCCTGTCTGGAAAGAGCCATCGAAGGGCTGAAATGCGAAACGGCCGTCCATATCTGCTATGGCTATGGCATCAAAGCCAATACCGATTGGAAAAAAACCCTGGGCTCGGAGTGGCGGCAATACGAAGAAGCGTTCCCGAAACTGCAAAAATCCAATATCGATATTATCTCGCTCGAATGTCACAACTCACATGTACCCATGGAACTACTGGAGTTGATCCGGGGTAAAAAAGTGATGGTCGGCGCCATCGATGTGGCAACCGACACCATCGAGACACCCGAGGAAGTCGCGGATACGCTGAGAAAGGCCCTGCAATTTGTCGATGCCGACAAGCTGTATCCTTGCACTAACTGCGGTATGGCACCTTTATCCCGTCAGGTTGCAACAGGCAAGCTCAGCGCCTTGGCAGCAGGGGCACAAATTGTGCGCAATGAATTACTTGCCAGATAAGATCCACAGGCTGAGGGTTACTTTAAACCGGTAGCCCTCAGGTTCACATCAGCAGTACCGATTTTTAAAAATGGTATCGGTACTCTTGAGTCTTGCCTGCGTAGCCGTATGCGGTAGCCCGTACGTCTTGAACGTAAACATAGCTCACTTCATGCAGATCTCCGAGCAATTTGCTAAACCCGTCAAATGCGGCATGGATATACTCGACCTTCTCAGCTTTGGTGTTTGTCTCATCTGTGATTTTGATATCAAAGTAGACACTTTGTTTACCAAGCTCTGCTAGAGATGTTCCACCAATGATCCAGTCTTCTGGATCAACGTAGTCGATTGCGATTGACGTTACCTCCGGCTTTTTCTTGAGGATCCGGGTTGTGAGATCCATTAAGAGGCCGGAAATGGACTTTGTCATTTCCGGAGATTTTTTTGCACTTACTTTGACGTTGAGAATGGGCATAGTTGATTTCCTTTAGTTAGCTTTGCAACTATATAGATATAAAAACACTCACTTTAAGGCGGAGCGCACACCACGAACCTTGTTCACCGTATCAGCAAAAACTTCTTCTCCGATGGTGTGCTTAATTCTTGTCGTCACGACCCCACTAGCTTCATTGAGCGCCGCATGAATTTCGACCGCCGCCGCTGTCGGCTGAACGGTTTGCTCTCGACCATCCTGTTCGGAACTTATGCGCTGAATAAAGCCCTTCGCCGCAAGACCATCAAGTGCGCGTGTTGCTGTAGGTCGTGATATGGCCATGGATTCAGCAATTTCACGCTGGAGCAAACCGGGCCTATCCAACACCGTCCGAAGCATAAATGCTTGGGGCGGTGTTAACCCAAAAGGCGCAAAGGCATCAGCCCACTCTTTCTCAAGTTGTCGAGCCAGCGCAGTTGTATTGAAGTAGAGGCAATATTCAAACATAGCCACAGTGTAGCCACATGTAGTTAGCAATGCAACTATATAAGCAGGGAATCACGAAAAGAGGTTACTTTAAACCGGTAGCCCTCTGCACAATCATCGGCGTGTGAGGGGTATTCCCGGTTACCCGATTAGTTGTCCTGAGAGCGCAACGAATCTAATAGTGATAACGACACGAAATGATCGTAATCGCAGTATCATCCACTGCATAGACGAATCGATTCGTATCATCTATACGCCGCGACCAAAAACCAGCCAAGTTTTCCTTTAATGGTTCAGGTTTACCAATACCTTCAAAAGGTGAGCGTCTAACGTCGTTTAACAGCTTATTTATTCGTTTAAGCGTTTTTTTGTCCTGGGTTTGCCAATACAGGTAATCCGTCCAGGATTCGTCAGTCCATGACAGTAGACGACTACTCATCTATCAAATCTCTACTCGTTACTTTACCAGCTTTAAATTGTGCAATTGAGCGATTCAAATGCTCAGCATTTGCTGGTGAGCGCAGCAGGTGCACTGTTTCCATCAGACTATTGTAGTAATCTAGCGACATAACAACAGCATCTTCCGAATCACGGCGGGTAATCACCGCTGTATCTGCGTCATTAACGACAGAGTCTAGCACCGCTTTCAGACTATTTCTTGCTTCAGTAAAAGACACAATTCTCATAGAACCTCCACATGTACATTTTACCGGACAAGTATAGCCTCAAACCCTAACATGTACAATAAAACGCACATGTAGATTATGATAGCTAACGAGCCTGTCAGATTAGACATTTTGAAATCAAAATCCACAGCATCGACAGCGCCTGCTTCATTCTGTTAATTGTTTCGAGGCTCTCTGCGGCATAGTCAGCAACTCTGATTACTGGATCAAACTTCATCAAAGTACTGCTGTCCATGTGAATACCCTCCAGCTTTTAGATAAATGTGCAGCTGTTCCGTTGATGCATAATTCCCAGTACTGTAATCTATTCGTACAGCTAGCGCAGGAGCGCTTCAACTTACTGACAAGCAAGGATGCTATGATGTCAAACCTCTCGAAATTCTCAAAACTACCTCGCGTTTATTTTATTGTTCTGTGTGTTGGCGCTTGTGCCCTGTTCTCTGTGAAATCTTCAGCACAGGTACAACTGGCAGAGGTTTATAACCAGGATAGTACCGTCACCATCAGCGACTATTTAGTCAGTGAAAAATATGATGGTGTAAGGGCTATCTGGACGGGCGAACAACTGCTGACCCGGCAAGGCAACCCGATACCAGCGCCTAATTGGTTCACCGCGCCCTTACCCGCGGTTTGGCTGGATGGTGAGTTATGGACACAACGTCAGGATTTCGAAACCCTAAGTAGCATCGTACGCACCCAAACAGCCAACGATGACCGATGGCGCCAGGTCAGTTATATGGTTTTTGATATGCCTGATGCCCAGCTTCCCTTTGAGCAACGTTACAAAAACTATACCGACTTAATAGAACAGATAAATGCAGCGCATATCAAAGCCATACAACAGCTGCGTTTTGATTCCAATCAGGCGTTAAGTGAACATCTGCAGGCTCTTGTTGAAAGCGGCGCGGAAGGCTTGATGCTGCATTTAGCCAGCGCACACCATCGGTCCGGCAGAAGTGATGCGTTATTGAAGCTAAAGCCTTATTTTGACGCCGAAGCCGAGGTGATTGCGCATTTGCCCGGCCAAGGCAAATACACCGGCATGCTAGGCGCTCTACGAGTGCGAAATCAACAAGGCATTGAGTTTTCTGTCGGCAGTGGATTCACTGATGCCGAACGCGCCAATCCCCCGCCTATCGGCAGTACAATTACCTATAAATACCACGGCTACACCAATAATGGTCTGCCCCGCTTCACCAGTTTTTTACGGGTTCGGGGCGATAGGCAGCACGAATAAGGATTCGGTATGACCCAGTGCGCTAGACATGACAGGGAAAGCAGACGTGTGAATACTTGGTTAATTATCATCCTCGTCAGCAAACAAATACCCGAGGATTCGCTCGGGTCCATTCAAAAATTCTTTAGTGATCAGGTAGTGATCTGTTTCGTGGTAGTCTACTTCCCGAATACCCTCTTCCTCGAACTGATACAGAGTGGCACCGGGATAGGCCAGAAGAATTGGTGAGTGGGTGGCAATCAGAAATTGTGCGTGACGCGGGACTTCAAGCTCATGAATGATTCTTAAGAACGCCAGTTGTCTTTGAGGTGACAGGGCGGCCTCTGGTTCATCAAGAATGTATAGTCCGTGTTCAAAGCGATGCTGAAATAATGCCAGGAAGGACTCGCCATGAGATTGCTGATGCAGTGATTTGCCGCCGTAAGCCATAAAATTGGAGACACTGTCGAGGTAGCTTGCGAAATTGTAAAAGCTTTCCGCACGCATAAAAAACCCTTCCGTCATTTTAGGCATCCACGAGAGCCGCAGAGCCTGTGCCAGCTCTGAGCGGTCTTCTCTCGCTTCCCGATAGTGGTCTCGGTTCCCGCCTTCTGGATTGAAACCACAGATTTCGGCGAGAGCCTCAAGAAGGGTGGATTTTCCACTGCCATTCTCACCGACGAAGAATGTAACGGGTGTGGGTAGGTCAAGATTAATGCCATGCCGGAACGCCGGGATGTTAAACGGGAAGCGGTTACCGGTCATGGGTTCGGAGTTGCTACGTATACTGCGTAAGTAGGGTGCACCTAAACGGGAAGCACCTTTTTGCGAAATTTTTCTGGACGCCATCAGTAACTCTCATTCTTCCATAGTGCTATGTACTCAATGAACTTTTACAATAGCACTCATCATCATTATTGTGGAACCACTGACTGAATGAATATCTGGTTATATGTCGCAGGGTTTGTATGCCTGGCAGTATTCGTTGTTATGGCGTTACGACATCGATTTCACCAGCGTCTGCGCCAGGAACTTAGCCCCTCGCGTGAACCCGTCACCGAGTTACCCGATCTGGTTCATCTTAATTGCCAAACAGTTCGCTTCGCCACGGAGCGAGGACGTATGCTGGAAGGCTGGTGGCTAACTGGTGAAGCGGCACAAGGCCAGGTGATATTAACGCATGGCTGGGGTGCAAACCGGCAAGCGTTACTGCCCTTAGTGCCGATGCTAGTGGCGGCTGGTTGGAATGTACTGTTGTTTGACGTGCGAAACCATGGCAATAGCGACGAAGATACCTTCTCTTCGATGCCACGTTTCGCAGAGGATATTGACGCGGCGATAGCCTGGTTAAACAACACCCAAGGGAAATGCCCGATTGCGTTGATCGGTCATTCGGTGGGTGCAGCGGCAACGCTACTGGCTGCCTCACGCCGTAACGACATCACAGCCGTGGTGAGTTTATCCAGCTTTGCCCATCCCGCCGATATGATGAAGCGCTGGTTAGTGGAAAAAGGCATTCCTTTTTATCCACTCGGCTGGTACGTGCTGCGCTATGTACAACGGGTTATAGGTTATCGGTTTGATTCAATCGCCCCTGTTGACACCCTGACCCGTATTCATTGCCCGGTTCTACTGGTGCATGGCGACAGGGATACCATCATCCCTTTGGAGGACGCTTATACACTGGCAAGCAAAACAAACAACGCCGTGTTACGTGTCGTTCCAGGTGGCCATGACCTGTCCCCTAGCATTGCTCAGCATGGCGACGAGTTAGTTGCATTTTTACATGATGCCTTAAAACCAGACAGCGACAGCCGTCATCAGCAGCTGCATCACCATGCAGATTATCTGTAGACGCAACAGTCGTAGGGCGCCAGCGCGCCGGTTGCTCAGGTCTGTTTCGATATCTGTTGCAGCTACACGTCGACCCACCTGCTTATCAAAGGCGTTCAGGTCCGCCTTGGGATCGGCACCTCCGTGCCAGCGATTGGCCCAGGTGCGGAAGATATTGGCATCGAACCTTACCCGCAAAGCAAAGTAAACCTGCAGGAGTGCCATAACCATTGCTGCCAATAGCAGAGGATGACTCACCGAGTGCCCTAGTAGCCATAGCAGCAGCCCCAGCATCAATAAGGCAACACTGATCTGGGCTATATAAGAGCCGATATTGAGCAGGCTTGCGGTAACGGCGGCTGTAGCTGCCAGGGCACTGAGCTCTTGTTCAGGCGGGGTCATGGTTAGGTGCCATCAATATAAGTGCCTTCAATACCTGACGATGTGTTTCCTTAAAGACGACCTGTGGACGACCTGCTTTAATCATCCTTATCGTGTTGTTGACGCTATCGGCCCGACCGCTGAGTAACAACCAAGCTGCTACAGTTAAGGCACTGCGAGAGTAACCCAGAGCACAACAGACGAGGATACGAGCTCCGTTTTGGTGAGCTGTTTCCAGTGTATCTGCCGCCTGTTTGAGCGTGTTTACATCAGGCACAGTCAGATCGAGCATCGGAACACTGTAGCGCTGGGTAGCCGTGCGTGGTGAGTCGAACTCGGCGGTCAAATCCACGAGGGCATCAAAACCACCTCGACTCAGTTCAGACGCCGTTGGCATGCGACCCAGCCAGACTTTATCGGTGATTTGATTGGCTGCCGGCTGCTGGCGTGTCCAGAGACGACTATTGATCCAAGCCCCCAGCCGATAGGGAGCCAGTAGCCAGCGTACAGCAACAGCTTGCTGCCCATCCTGCTTCTGGAAGCCTGCCGCACCGGCCCAGGCGTAATTGATAGCAACCAGAGTCAGCGCAGCGGCAGGCCACATGGCCAGCAGTGCCCATCCACCCAGCATGGCGATCAAGGTACAAATGACTGCACCAAGCAGATAGCTGAGAGCAAGCTGCGGATGGCTGCGGTGCGCACCCTTGCGGATAAGGAGTGGCGAGTCACCCCTATCAGGCCACAACCACAGGCAGATAAACCCGACAAGCAAGCCAGTCGGCACATCAATGAAGTGGTGCTGCCAGGTGGTAAGCACTGAGACAGCCACCAACACAGCCCAGCTATGCCAAACCCATCGCCTCCCAGGACTAGCCCGCCTCACCAGCGTCCACCAGATGATGACCAGCAGGCTGATATGCAGTGAAGGGGCCTGATTGTAGGGTAGATCGAAACCAGCCAGGAGATCGAAAAGCGTACCGAACATGCCGGTCGTTTCAGGTTTCTCACCGGAGAAACGTAGCGGGAAAAGGATAAAACAGCTCACAGAAATCAACTGTGCCGTTAATAGCCGCAAGCCGTGGTGATTTACCTCTCGCGGACTGCGACAAACCAGAAAAGAGAAGCCATACATAAGGTCGATGGACCAATAGGGCAAGATAGTCCAGGGAAGAAAAGGGATCACCCATTCCCAGGCAAAGACAATACTCTCAGTCACCCCACGACTGGCAGCCCATTGATTGCTCCAGCCGTAGCTCAGAAAAAACAGCGGCGCCAGCAGAACCAGCCAGGCGAGACTGTGTTTCAGCCGAATCGACTCGCGAACAGGCGTAGCAACCGTATTCATACTAGCTTGCGTCGTGCAATCGATACGGTAAAGATGCCCCACTCGTCAATACGCTGTTCAATTTTTACAAAACCGGCCTGACGTACTAACTGATCCATTTCTGCTTGAGTACGGCGACGCATAACCCAGGCATCACCATCACGATGACTGGTGAGAGCCCGCGCAATCATCTCCAGTTGTGGATGCCAGGGCTGACCTGTGTAGATAAGATAACCACCCTCTTCGATGGCTTGTGCCATGCCTGCCAGGGAAGCCCGCACCATATCGTTATCCGGGAACAACTCATACAGGCCTGAGACGATGCCTAGTGTGGTTCCCGGCTGTGCATTGGCAACAGACTCGGTGTTAAAGGCATCACCTTTCTCAAAGCGAATCCAGTTTGACAAGCCTCGTTCTTCGATCAGCCGTCCGCCATCACGCACGTTGATATCTGAATAGTCCCGTAACAACACGCTGTCGGATGTATCGGTCTCATGGGTTAGCGCATCAAGTACATAGCGGCCATGGCCAGCGGCGATATCGAGCACTTTAACCGGCTTGCCTTCCTCGCGCAGCTTAGCTCTGACCTGACGCAACAGCGCTTCCATGTTCACCTTGCGCTGGCGAATGCCACGCCAGCCAATGGCATTCAGATAGTTCTTATCCACCAGGCGGCCAATAAAGCCAATCCCACCAGGCTGGTTTCGATATACATAATCAAGCGAACTACCCGAGTCGAACCCAGTGCGATAGCCCAGAGCGATACCGTCTGAAACCATGCCTGACCAATGCAGTCCTTGGCGGTAACGCTTCCACCACCAGTTCTTAAAACTCCCTTTGGGTAACGGTGCAGAGAGTTGCTGGGACTCTTCAAAGGTATAACCCTGGCGGTCAGCCTGTGTCAGGTCTACCACAGGTGCAGGCTCATCGAACTGACGCTGTATGAACTGACGAATCAGCGCCACAGCCTGGTCACGGTCCGCCTCGCCCAGCGTGTCATGGTAGAAACCTTCAAGTAGATGCATTTCCTTGACAGAGGAGCCGAGCTTATTGAAAAAATCGATCTGTGGCTGCTGCTCAACCACCCAGTCTGAACCCGAGATCAGCAGTTGTGTGGGTAGGGTGATGGCTGCAGCATCAGCAACGATACGCTCTGCTGCCTCGTAGAGACCAAGCAGGATGTTCACTGATATCGCCCGGGCTATCAGCGGATCATTATCGAAACTGGCCTGACGTTCCGGGTCATGCGTAAGGAGTTTTGACTTGACATAGCTGTTGACGAAAAAGTTACCGCGTATTTTCTGCAGCAGTTTGAGGCCCGGCCGTGCAAAGGGCACATAGAGTTTCACCTTGAAAGCGGGTGAAGCCAATACCAACGCCCGTACTTGCGGTGCATAATCGTGCGCCCAGGTGGAAACCAGTACCGCTCCCACGCTCTGCGCCAGTATGACCATATCTCCCTGATCAATGCCATGGGTCGCCTGGATATGGTCAATGAAGGTTTGCACATCACGTACTGAGGTACCGTAACTCGGGGAAAAACCACGTTCACCCGGCGAATGACCATGGCCACGAGCATCCCAGGCAAAGATATCGAAATCGTCTAGAGCAAGTTCTTCAACCAGATGCGCCATGCGACCGGAATGTTCATGGCCGCGGTGAAACATAACTATTGCGCCCCGCCGCACCCCAATGGCAGGCCAATGACGGTAGAAAAGCTCAACACCGTCGTGTGTGCTGAAGTAATTTTCGCTGGTGATGGGATTTTTCAACATATCCATGGTATTTCATCCTTTTTGTTTGAGGCTTAGGGTTCCACTCAATGCCTCTTTTGCCCTTGGGGCGCACTCTTTTCAAGGTGGTGAATCATGCATTGCAAATATACGTTGGATTTGCCTCAGAGGGCAAACCCATTCAGTTTTTAAAGCATGACCCAAATCAAAACCTATTGAGCTGACTCATACTGTTCTGAATTAATCCTAAAGTTTCACGATAAATCGACTTTAGTACAGGTCTAATTTGTATCTTTACAGCTGTATAATAAAAAATCGAGTTTACGCTCATTTTTGAGGATTAAAGATCATGCTGCGTTCAATAAAAGCAAAAATAGCGGTTTCAGCTGCAATTGGTGTACTGGTAACAGTTTTCTTACTGATTATATTTAGCGTTTACTCATCAAGGCAATCTAGCTCCTTAGTTAGAATTGAAGTATCAGACCTTGTCACCAAAATAACTCTCGAAAAAATGATGAGCATCGCAGCTGATTCATCAAAAAATATTGCCAGAAAACTAGAGAAGGGTCTTCAGGCTGCAGAAACTCTATCGAACGCTGCATCTGGATTGAAAGCATCCCAAACTGGGCAGACATCAGTAAATATAGACAGAGCAACCTTCAACACTATTTTGCAAAATGTGCTTGATGCGGACAAGGATCTTAACGGTGTTTACAGTGCTTGGGAGCCGAATGCATTTGACAATCTAGACGCGAGTAATGCCAACGGACAATATGGCAACAACCCCGACACAGGGCGGTTCACCCCTTACTGGGTTCGTGATGCCAGCGGGAGAGTCGATGTGCAACCCCTGGTTGAATATGATTCGTTGGAGGCTCACCCTAACGGTGTGAAGAAAGGTGCCTGGTTTCAGGTTCCTAAATCTACGTCACAACCCACAGTTACAGCCCCTTTACCTTATGTTGTGCAAGGACGGAATGTATGGTTAGCCACACTGTCTTCTCCCATCATGGTAAATGATAGATTTGTAGGCGTTACCGGTACGGATTATGATCTGGATTTTGTTCAGAACCTAAGCAAAAGTGTGGCGGAATCGATCTATAAAGATGCGGCCATCGTTCGCATAATCACCTCAGATGGCTTATATATAGCCGATAGCGGAAACGCAAATAACATCGGTCAATCCATTCAAGGGACCTCTTCTGAATTTGGTCAGAAAATCGTCGATCAAATCAAACTTGGCGATATCGGTTACTTTATTGATGAAGCTAATAATACCGTTAACGTTATTGCGCCCATTATGCTGGGAAATACCAATATAAGTTGGGGGGTAGCTATCACACTTGATAAAGCACTGGTATTGAGTGAGGTTGAAGATATAACAACCAAGATTGACAGCCAAAATAAAAATGATGCTATATGGCAAATTGTCATTGGCATAGTTCTGTCTGTCTTGGCTGTATTGGGCATGTTTATATTGGCAAGGAACATGAGCAAACCGATAATGAATGCCGTAGATATGGCTAAAGAAATTTCCAAAGGACGCTTCGATAGACGATTGAATTACTCCAAAGAAGATGAAGTGGGTCAACTGTCTTTAGCCCTCGACAATATGGCAAATATTCTTAAATCTCATGCTGATGTTGCAGAAAAAATTGCCAGCGGTAATCTCAACCAGACAGTCACTATGGCCGGAGCTGATGACCAGCTTGGTCTTGCCCTCAAAAAAATGCTGGATGACTTGAATCAACTGGTCAGTGAGATTAAAACTCGGGCGGACATTATTGGTAGTAACTCTGATACGGTTTCGGTCATGAGCGATGATTTGTCTAATGGAGCTACAGATTCTGCAGCCTCAGTAACCGAGATAAGTGCATCTATCGCTCAAATCGCAACCCAAATCAGGCAAACCGCCAGTAACGCTGAAAAAGCCAGCGGTCTCTCTCTTGCAAGTGCGGACTCGGCGGGTGATGGCAATAATCTGATGGAAGAACTACAAGTTGCCATGAGTGAAATTGAGATGGCTGGCAACGATATTAATGAATTCATTAGAGTCATTCAATCTATAGCAGAACAAACCAATCTGCTGGCACTCAATGCAGCCATTGAGGCAGCCAGAGCAGGCGAGCAAGGACGAGGGTTTGCAGTTGTCGCTGACGAGGTTCGTCAGCTAGCGTCAAGAAGTGCAGAAGCAGTTAAACAAACATCCCTTCTGGTAAGTGCTTCGAACGAAAAAACCCACAAAGGTATAGCCTTATCAGCTCAAACGGCTGAGGCACTGCAAAAGATTGTCCAAAACACGCATGATGCAGCGGCCTTGGTCAGAGAAATCTCTTCTGCATCAATACAACAGTCTACCGGCGCAGAACAGGTAGGCATTGCGATACAGCAGATTGACGAGGTTTCACATCGTAATAGTCAAACGTCTGAGAAATGCGCTATAGCATCCAACGAACTGGCTCAGGAGGCTGCAAAACTTACCTCACTCGTAGGTCGCTTTAACCTTAAGAAATAATGAGCCGGATTTAAGCATTATCAAGCGCGCTATGGATGGCGCTAAACCCTAAGGGTACAACTACAAACCCAATATAGCCGTAGCTATACCAAAATACACCAGAATCCCCGCGGCATCGGCAATAGTTGCCACCAAAGGGGCGCTGGCTGTAGCTGGGTCCAGGCCTAATTTATGAAGTACAAATGGCAAACTCAGGCCTAACAGGCTACCCAGCATAACGACGGCAATCATGCTCAATGCGACAATCACGGCGATCTCCATTCCACCACGGAAATGACCGATAAAGGCAACGGCAAAGGCCATGGTCAAACCCAGTGCCAGAGCTACAAATATCTCTCTGGCAAACAATTTTGCCCAGTCAGACAGCTTTACATCTCCAGTTCCCAGCCCGCGGACCATCAGGGTTGAAGCCTGAGAGCCTGCGTTACCGGCACTACCAATCAATAGCGGCATAAAGAATACCAATACGGCATACTTGGCGATGGTGTCTTCATAGATGGCAATTCCGGCCGCAGTAAAAATATTGGCAAACACCAGTAACAACAGCCAGAAGATACGTTTGCGATACAGCATAAAAATGGTGGCATCTTTAAAACTACCTTCAAGCCCACCGACAGAGCCCCCTTTGAGGATATCTTCTGTGGCTTCGGCTTCAGCGACATCCATCGCATCATCATAAGTGACGATACCCACCAGGCGCTGCTGGCTATCAACCACCGGTAGAGCAAGCAAGTCGTAGCGGCTGATCATTTTGGCCGCAAGCTCCTGATCCTGATCCGGCGACATGGTGATCAGTTCGGACTCCATCAAATCACTGATCAGTGCTGTGGGTCGGCTGACAATCAACTCGCGTAATGAAATGGTGCCGACTAAACGATGCAGCTTATCCAGCACATAGATCTGGTAGATGGTTTCAGCATCCGGCGCGGTTTTACGTATTTTATCCAGCGCCTGCAACACCGTATCCGTAACCGGCACACTGGCATAATTACTGGTCATGATGGCACCGACGGTTTCATCCTCATAGGAAGCCATACGCCGGAGATCTTCACGCTCTTCCTGGGCCATCAGCTTGAGTACTGAGGTTTGCCGGTCTTCATCCATGATATTGAAAAGGTCGGCACGCTCATCGGAGTCCATGCAGTTCAATAGCTGCGCCAGGCCTTCGGCAGTCATCAGCTCAGATACCTGAAACTGAGTGTTTAACGGCAGGTAGCCAAAGACTTCGGCGCGTTCTTCTATATCCAGATGCGCCAACAGCTTCAGGCTGACGTCAACCTCTTCATGACGAAGAAATTCTGCCAGGTCGGCAGGCTGAAACTCGGCAACCAGCGATTCCAGGGCAATAACATCTTGCTTTTCCATTGCCTGGCGCAGGGAATCAGCGAGTTCTGCGTAGTTCATTGTCAGTCTCCAAAGCGGGCTCGACACCTGCCCGGAACTGACCCACTAAGTCTGATCAGTGGTTAAGATAGGACGTGCGTGGAGCGGGCAAGTAACGGTTCATTGATACTAAAACAACATCGACTTGGGTCCATGATGCTCCTCAAATTAGACCATAGAATTATGTATAATATATTGAAAAAAGGCGCATTTTGTCAATAAACGCCTTTTGTTAGCTTTATCATAGATCCTCTGGGGCTAATTGGCCACTATGATAGTCACACGTCGGTTTTCGCTACGCCCGCTAAAGGTATTGTTGTCGGCTATCGGCTTGGCATCTCCCATTCCTCGAACCAGGATATTCTCTCTGGGCATACCACTGCTGATCATAACTTCGGCAACGGCTGATGCACGCCGCTGTGACAGTTCAAGATTATAGGCTGGGTCACCAAATGTATCAGTATGACCTTCCAGAGTCAGACCACTGATACCCACTTCCAGAAAATCATGGATAATAGTGGCTATAGTCTGCTGACTAGCCGGCGCTATATCATCAGAATCAAATTTGAACAAAACTTTGGCTGCCAAGCCGAACTCCCAGCCTTCGTCAGAAAACTGGAATCCATGCTTTTGCAAAACAGCAACCTGCTCTGCATTCAATCCTCGTTCCTGGAACAACTGACACGCCGTTAATGTCAGCATACATACCAACAAAATCAATACCCTCACAACTCTACCCTCTTTAATATAGAAATTAACTAATGTGAAAATTTTTCTCATTCTTTTTTGCTGTGTACATGGCGTCATCGGCCGCTTGCATCAAAGCTTTTGGGGTTTCACCCTGCTGAGGAAAGGTGGCAACACCAATAGTAAGTGAAAACGAAACTCGTTCACCGCTTTCAAGAATAATCGGATGAGACATAGCGTCAACAATTTTACTGGCCATTCTCTCCAGATCCTGATCCTGCTGCAAAGGCTGTATTAATATGGCAAACTCATCACCGCCAAGACGTGCCAATTGATCCTGCTCTCGGATCAATGCACCAAGCCGCTTCGCAGTCGTAACCAAAACCTCGTCTCCAGCAGCATGCCCAAACGTATCGTTGATGGATTTAAACTGATAGCCATCGATATAGAGCAGCGCCAGTCGCCGCCCCTTTTCACGAGCAGAAATAACCTGCTGAGACAGTACCCGTTCAAAATAAGCTCGGTTAGATACACCCGTAAGCGAGTCATGATTGGCCTTATAGCTCAGGGATGTGTTCTCTTGTTGCAGGTGCCCTTCCCAGGTTTCTATCTCGTCCAGCAGTATATTCAAATCTTCAGCTAATTCCCGGATTTCATAAATAGAGCTGAGTGGTGCCCTGAGTTTAAAAGAACGCTCTCGCGCGATTTTTCTAGCAATACTGGCTAGTTCCTGGACAGACTTGCAGATGAAACTGTGTATACGTCCGCCTTCAATATTAGCGCCCAGTGTACTGATAATCAGACTGAAAAATACAGCCAGAACACCACACATCATAAAGATGAAAAAAACCGATCCATCCGTATAGATTTGCAGCTCACCAACCTGCTCACCATTATGACGAACAGGCACAATTCTGGGTTGGTCCAGTATGAGACCTAGTAGCTGCCGCTCGATTTGACCCCATTGAGTTTTACTCGAGGCATTCCATTCGTAGAGTGTCTTGCCATACTCATCAAACACAACCACTTCTGAAAGCTTCTCAGTTTCCAGAATCAGATTTATACCTTCACGAATTGCATCACTGTCCTTGAACACCACGGCGGCTTCAAGTGTATAAGACAAAACACGGCTAACCAGCTTTTGGTTGTGATCAGCTAAGTTCACCAGGGCAAACAAACCCAATACCGTCAAGATAGTGCCCGAGGTGATAATGCCCACCAGATTACTGCGAATTTGTGCCTTGTGCATCAACCCGCGCAATGTGACTACCTTACGGTAGTTGACGCTCGTGTTCTGACTCATCTGACCAGCCTCATTCTCTTCCAAGTTTCAGTACTTGCGGATGTATGCGAATACCACTACGCGCTACTGCATCCAGGTTGACTTGGAATGAACTTCCCTCTTCAACAAGGTTCAGACAAATCAGGCTGCCTCCATAACACTCAGGATCATGCTCGCTAATACTCAGTACAGGCTTACCGGTAATCTCAGATAGGAGGTTGTGTTGTTCTGAAGAAGTAAGCGCCCCAATATAAACAATGTCGCAACGCTCCACTTCCCCATAATCACTGTCCTGATAATGCTGCCAGGCATAAGAATTTCTGTTCACATCTTGATCAAATAGAGCTTGCATATACAGTGTTGATCCGACGATACAGGCTTTCGACGGAGCGATGTCATCGGGCCAACGAGAATAACTGACAATACCAGATACAATATAAGAAACCTGTTGTGCAGTTTGCTGCTCTCTATCGGCGTCAGTACTGGACGAATCAGCTGCCATCATTATGCCGGGCGCCAGGAAAGCAACTGATATGAAAGCAAAAAATATTAAAAAACGCCTCACGGAACACTGCTCCTAACGTTATCTCGCTCTAGCCAGTCAGTACTGTCTCGTGTTGGAACAGCACATTACCCGTTGATCAAACTCCACTTCCGGTAACTCTTGTGTTGCATACTAACAGCCCAACCATGAAACACAAAGCTGGCTTACTTAGTAAAAGGCAAGCCCGCAGCTCTGGGGAGGTTCGGCGTTTTCGAAATGCAGAACAATAGTTAAACTCAGTGAGTAATACTATTGCTCGCCATGCAACAATGCCTGAGCTTTCTCTTCCCCGAGATATTCAACCATCGCTGATGACAGGTGCGTGGTCCAGCCATCTGCATTTCGCTCCAGCATTAACACCCGCAGTTGCAGCGACTCAGCCAAGGGCATGCCCTCGGTTCCCAACACCATCATCGCAGTAGCCCAGGCATCCGCTTCGGCGTTTTCAGGGGTCAGCACCGTCACCGAAGCAACGCGGTGATTTATCGGCCAACCGGTGAGCGGATTGATGGTATGAGAAAAACGCTGCCCATCCACTTCAAAGTAATTACGGTAATCACCAGAAGTCGCTATCGACATATCCTTCACCGGGATAATATGATGCGCTACCTGCACCCCGCTATGGGGTAACTCTATACCAATGCGCCAGCTCTGGCCCGGCTCACGCTCGCCGGATGCTACCAGCTCGCCACCAATATTTACCAAAAAATGGCTCAGTCCCTGAGCAGTCAGATAACGTGCAACCTCATCGACACCAAAGCCCTTGGCAACCCCCGATAGATCGATAAAGAAATCCCGCTGCCGACGTGCCTGACTGGCTGAAGTATCTAACTCAAGACCCTGATAGCCAGCCGTAGCCAGTCGCGTTTGCAGTTGTTCGGGTTCAGGAATCTCATCCGGCCGCTGTTCCGGACCAAAGCTCCAAAGATTGACCAGATTCCCTACCGTCACATCAAATGCGCCACCACTTTGTGCGGAGATGGTCTGACTCAATGACAACACCTGCATCAACTCAGGTGACACCACCAGCCACTCGCCAACAGGATGCCCATTTAACTGCATTAATTCCGATTGCGGTTTCCAGGTCGACATTTGCAGATCAACATGCTCCAGCGTGTCCTCTATCCCCTGGCGTAACGCAGTCAGTTGTTCATCACTGACCGGATCGGCTATAGACACCACCCAGAAGGTACCGAAAATCCCACCCTCAAGATGCTTAACCTCGGGAGCTGTTTCAGTTTCAGTACAGCCAGCCAATACCAACAAACACAACAACACACCCGTCAGATACAGCGAACGCATTGGATTCATTAATCTGCCACCTTAGTTTTTAGGGAATTAGTCTTTATGGATTCAACCAGCCGCCTGCTGACGTACAAAGCGGGCTTCCATCTTCTTTAACAAACGCGCTACCGCCACAAACCCGAAGGTTGCCGTGACACAAGTGGCCGCACCAAATCCACCAGCACAATCCAGCCGCGTGGGGCCTCCCGCGTCTGGCTTGCGATGACAAACGCTGCCATCCGCCTGAGGATAACGCAATTGTTCAGTGGAGTAGACGCAGTCGATACCAAACTTGTCGGTTTTACTAAAACCGTGATGGCGCTTTAATACAGAGCGTAACTTGGCCGCCAGCGGGTCTTGAGAGGTTCGGGTCAGATCAGCCACACTGACCTGGGTCGGGTCAGTTTGCCCGCCAGCCCCGCCGATGGTGATCAGCGGGATTTTACGCCGTTTACACCAGGCAATCAGTGCCGCTTTGTCACGTACATTATCGATGGCATCCACCACATAATCGACATCATCCGGGATCAGCTCAGCAATATTAGCAGCTTGAATAAACGCCGCCTGAGTGTTTACCTGACAATAGGGATTAATATCCCGTAGGCGTGCGGCCATGACATCCACTTTCATCTGCCCGATACTGCTGGAAGTGGCATGCACTTGGCGGTTAATATTGCTGATGCAGATATCATCCAGATCGATCAGCGTAATCTGACCTATGGCGGTTCGGGCAAGCGCTTCAGCCACCCAGGAGCCCACACCACCAATCCCCACCACAACCACCTGTGCCTGACGATAGTACTCAGTCAATAATTCACCATAGAGACGCCGCGTGCCACCAAAACGCAGCTGATAATCACTATCAGCTGCAACTTGATCAGCATTGGATTGGGTTGCCTGAGTTACCATCCCATCACCTGTTTTACAAAGGGTACGGTAATACGGCGATGCGCACTCAAGGAGGCATGATCCAGTTGATCCAACACCTTGAGCAGATCGGTCAGATCACGTTTGCCATGATGCATAATATAGCGCAGCACTTCATCGCTGAGCTCAAAGCCACGACTGGATGCACGCGCTTTCAAGGTTTCAATTTTGGCCTCTTCATGCAATGGCTGTACCTGAAACACCATTCCCCAATGCAAGCGCGAGGTCAAATCGGGCAATTGTAACTGTAAGCCGGTGGGGGACTGTGTGGCCGCTGTCACTAGCGATACATTAGCAGCACGCAAGCGATTGAACAGATGAAAAACGGCTTCTTCCCAAACGCGCTTGCCAGCAATTTCCTGCAAATCGTCAAGACAAACCAGATCCATCTGCTCCAACCCCTCAAACAAAGAGGCATCGTAGTCAATCAATTCACTCAGGGGCAAATAAGCGGCGTGACGTCCCAGCGCATCAGCATGATGGCAACTACTCTGCAACAGATGTGAACACCCTTGCCCTGAGCTGCCCCAAAGGTATAGCATCTGCTCGCCCTGACCAGAGGCCGAGGCTTTGAGTGTTTCACACAGCAAGCCATTATCACCAATGATGAAATTCTCAAAGCGTGCCTCTTCTCGCAAAGAGATACCTAGTGGTAACTGAACAGGCGGTGTCAGATTAGACATAACTCAGTTCCAGAAAAATTCCAGCTGCCCGTCCGGCAGTTCGGTAAGTTGAGAGGTACTTAGCAGATCACGCTGCAAGGCAGAAACGGCACCGTCATAGTCAATGCTGACACGCAGCGTACCGGCATTGAAACTCACCGGTATGACCGCCTGAGAACCGAGGTGTTCCCTGAACAGATCCATCACCCGCAGATAATCACCCGCCTGATTTAAGCGGTACACGGTTACCAAGTAGCCGGGAGGCGTCATCTGTCCCGGCAGCGACAGTGGGGCTGCTATAGCATTCGGATCAATAGTGCTTATCTGAGGCAGGCTTGCCAACAACTCATCGACCTGTTCCTGCCAGTCGCCTTGTGTGGACAGTAACTGACGTTGTCCATCTTGCCAGACCACCCACTCGGTAAACGGCGTAGCACCACCGGCATCGACACGCCCCACCACCACAGCGTCAGCGGCATAACGTGTTGAGGCTGACAGCACCACTTCATCCGCACCGCGCCACAGCGCGTCTACGCTCAACGCCTGCTGATCAGCCAGGTCCATCAGCGGTGATAACACCGCCAAAGATGTCGGCGCCGATGCACGCAAGCCTTGAATCAGCGGATGACTGGCCGTTGCAAAATCACGCACACCAGCCCGCTCTTCAGCAAGCCAGACCAACATAGACTCGGCAGCAACCCCTTTCAGTGGCAACAACAACAGCAACATGGCCAGGGTTTGTTTCCATTTCAACCTGCTTGATTCGCTCTTTGTCATGGGCATTTGATTCCGATTGCTGATTTTTTAACCGATTTTCACAGAATTTGGTCCACAACTTTAACACACAATAGCCCAGTCACCATCAACCTGATAAACTTGCGAGCTGAATTTCTTCTTCTCATCCGTGATCTAAAGGTCGGATACACCATGTCTACAGATTCTGTAAAAACATCACTCAGTTACAAAGATGCCGGGGTTGATATCGATGCCGGAAACGCGCTGGTCGAGCGCATCAAAGGTGTGGCCAAACGCACTGCTCGCCCGGAAGTATTGGGTGGACTGGGTGGATTTGGTGCCCTGTGTGAAATTCCCGAAGGCTACCGAAAACCGGTGCTGGTTTCCGGCACTGACGGTGTAGGAACCAAACTACGCCTGGCCATGGAGCTGAACAAACACGACACTATCGGTATCGATCTGGTGGCCATGTGTGTAAACGATCTGGTGGTCGCAGGCGCTGAGCCACTGCTGTTTTTAGATTACTACGCCACCGGTCATCTGAATGTTGATATGGCCGCCGATGTGGTGACGGGTATTGGCAAGGGTTGTGAGCTGGCCGGTGCCGCGCTGGTCGGCGGTGAAACAGCTGAAATGCCGGGCATGTACGAAGGTGACGACTACGATCTGGCCGGTTTCTGCGTCGGGGTAGTGGAAAAAGATGAGATCATTGATGGATCCCTTGTACAAGCCGGTGATGCACTGTTAGCGCTGGCGTCTTCTGGCCCGCACTCCAACGGTTATTCACTGATTCGCAAGATTATCGAGTTCAGCCAGGCTGATCTACAACAGCCTATGGGTGATACCACGCTGGCGGCGGCTCTGATGGAGCCAACACGTATCTATGTGAAGCCGTTGCTGCAACTGATTAAAACCTTGCCGGTTCATGCGCTGTCTCACATCACTGGTGGTGGACTATTGGAAAATATTCCACGGGTTCTGCCGACCGATGCCAAAGCCGTACTGGATGCAGACAGCTGGACGCTTCCAGCCGTATTCGACTGGTTACAACAGGCTGGCAATGTGGACCTGCAAGAGATGTACCGCACCTTCAACTGTGGTGTAGGCATGGTCATTGCGGTTGCACAAACGGATAAAGCCCATGCACTTGAGCTGCTGAGCCAGTTGGGTGAAACGGCTTGGGAAATCGGTCACATCGAAACCGCCGCCGCAGGCGAAGCCCAGGTTGAAATGCGCTCCGGCAAAAGCGCATGAGCAAACGTATCGTTGCGCTGATCTCTGGCAGCGGTTCCAACCTGCAGGCGATCATGGACCAATGCAACCAAGGCATAATCAATGGAAAAGTGGTCGGCGTTATCAGTAATCGCGATGATGCCTTTGGCCTCAAACGTGCGGAAATGGCCGGTATTCCCGGCTATTTCATCAGCCATCGCGACTACACCAGCCGTGAAAGCTTTGATCAGGCGTTGATGCGCCAGATCGATGCCTGCGAGCCTGATCTGGTGGTGCTGGCGGGCTTTATGCGTATTTTAAGTCCGGAGTTTGTACGTCACTATGCCGGACGGCTGTTCAATATCCATCCGTCTTTGCTGCCACGCTATAAAGGACTTAACACTCACCAGCGGGTGCTCGAAGCTGGCGATCCTGAACACGGTTGCACAGTACATTTTGTGACCGAGGAACTGGACGGCGGACCTCTGGTCATACAGGCCAGAACAGCTGTATTGACCAGTGATGATTCAGCTTCGCTTCAGGGTCGTATGCATACGCTGGAGCATCAGATCTATCCGCTGGCCGTCAGTTGGTTCTGTGCTGAGCGACTCAAGCTGACAGAAGAGGGGGTATTGCTTGACGATACCCTACTTCCAGCTGCAGGCTTTCAACTGGAGTCTTAACGAGAGGATTGTGCATGTTGCGCAAAGGTTGCATTACATTATTTATACTACTGCTAAGCCTTCCGGCCTTGGCCGGCCAGGTTGAGTTAAAGCCCTACCGAGCGGTTTATGTCAATAAAGTAGATGCAACCATCTCCATCAGCGGTGAAGCGATTCGCGAGCTAAAACAACTGGAGGATGGTACCTGGGAACTCTCTGTTGAAGCCTCCGCGATGATGGCCAATATTCGCGAAGCTACGCGTGTCACCCAGCGGGACAATCAACTACTGCCGCTGCGTTATGACTATCATCGCCGTATCCTGACGCGCAATCGAACCGCTCAATTACGCTTTGACTGGGATGCCGGCCATGTCACTACCGATATCGATGACAAACCCTGGCGCATGGCGATAGAACCGGGCATACACGACAAGCTTAGCTACCAGTTGCAGATGCCAGCCGATATTGCCGACGGCAAAACCTCTCTCAGTTATCAGGTCGCCGATGGTGGCCGCCTGCAAACCTATCGATTCAATGTGACCGGAGAAGATCGGGTCGACACTCCAGCGGGTCAGTTCAATGCCATCCGTGTTGAACGCGACAGAGGCGAAGACTCCGATCGCGAAACCCTGATCTGGTTTGCACCAGAACTGGACTACCTGGTCGTCCGCCTGGAACAGGTTGAACCTAACGGTAACCGCTTTACCCTGCTACTAAAACAAGCCCAGTAATATGACCGACATTACCCTGCAAGCCGATACGGCTTATGAGAAATTGATACGCCTGGAAGCCAGCGCAGACACCAGCAGCGATGAGCTGTTCTGCTGCGCGTATTTGCTGGGACACTTAAGCCTGATCAACGGTCAGGAGTTTATAGATAGCGCAAGTCTTGACCAGTTGATGCATGACAGTCTGCAACAGGCGTTTACCATTGACCGCCTCTCGGATCAGGACAAGACCGCCATAGTGGCTCTTTGGGATAGTTTGTCTTTATCATCTGATCGGGATTAATCCTGAGCCGACCTTTCAACTTAGTATCATCCGCACTAGACTTAATAAAAAAGAATAAGGAGTGCATATGACCAAAGTACTGGTAGTGGATGATGAGCCAAACATCCTGTTATCACTCGAATTTTTGATGGAGCAAGCGGGATTTTCTGTATCAACGGCTGAAGACGGTGAAACCGCGCTGGAGCAGATCAATCAACTCGAGCCCGACCTGGTCTTGCTGGACATCAGTTTGCCGGGTATCAGCGGATTTGATGTGCTTGAAGCGTTGCGCAAGGACAGTCGCTTTACCCGGCTACCGGTGATTATGCTGACAGCCCACGGACGAGAGGTGGAACGTGAAAAAGGTATGGCACTGGGTGCCGATGACTACATCACTAAACCTTTCTCAACCCAGTCACTCGTTGAAAAAGTCCGGACACTGCTTCAGGAAGCGGGCTGAGACTATGCCAAAACGTCAGTTTCTTCTGGGTATCTGGATGCTGGCAACAGGCCTGGTTTCCTTTACGGCCATCGTCCTCGGTGCACTGCTGGATAGCCAGATCAGCGCTGATCCGTCCAGTCGTATTCTGCTATGGATCACGGCACTACTAACTCCGGCAGCAATGCTGTTTATCGGCTTCTGGCTGGAGCGTAAGCTTTTCTCCCCATTGCGACATCTTCAGATTCAATTTGCCCGGCTTGCAGCCAATCCAGATGCCAGAGATGACTTTAACCCGGAAGGCTGGCTTAGCGGTCTAAGCAGTGACTTTTCGCGCTTGCGTGAGGGTTGGCGCAATGACCGGGAGCTACTCAGCTCTGCCTGGGAAGAAGGCGCCCGTGATGCGGCGCGGATACGCCATGAACTTGAAGCTGTTCTGGCCGTACTGGAAACACCTCTGTTACTGTGCGACAAACACCAGCGTGTTCTCATGCTGAATCCCGCCGCTAAAGCCTTTTTTAGTAATCATCCGGCATTAGGTCTGGGGCGCAATCTGCAGCAATTGCTGCCGTTACCCAACCTTACTGAAGCCCTGAAAAAGCTCCCTACCGACGACAGCCCCCGGCAACTGTTACTCCATCATGAAGGACGCTGGCTGCGTTGCGACCTGCGCCGCGTTCGCGCCAACCAGGGCGAAGCCTTACTGACCTTAACAGACACCACCGATACGCATGAAAGCCATCAGCGCTGGCGACAGCCACTGGCACAGTTATTACCGGAACTTCGAGGCCATACAGCCAGCCTGACCACGACGGCTGAAGCGCTGAGTGGATCAACAGCAGACAGCGACATTCACCTCCGGCTTGAAAACGCCATGCATGAAGAAAGTCGCATTCTGGGCGAACTGATCGAACAGTTATCTCGCGTTCTCGAATCGCTGCAACTGGATCAGACCTGCCTATCTGATACCTGGTCGGTTGACTTGACCAGTGCCATGACCGAGCTCTGGGAAGATAAAACCATCACCATTACCCCCATCGGTATCCCCGCCTGGTTTCGGGCTGACAGCCCAACGCTACTGGCTATGCTGGAGGCGCTGTTACCCACGCTAAGCAACACGATCAACAACAAAGCCTTTGATATAGAGTTCTGTTTAGGTAACAAGCGCGTTTATCTGGACCTGATCTGGGAAGGTCAACCGGTGTCCCAGAGCACTCTGGAAACCTGGCGCGCCCTACCCCTGACCGAGCAGCCCCTGGCCCCGCGCATCGGTGACGTGTTAAGTCAGCACAATTCTGACTGGTGGTGCCTGCCAGATCATGATCGCGAACATGCGCGCTTGCGCATCCCACTACCCGCAACTGACCGTTATGCCGAACCTGATCGAAAAACCGAACCCCGGCCGGAGTTTCATGACTTCAGTATTGCCGAACTACCGCCCCCTGACAGTGAACTGGGCAACTGCCTGTTGAAACAACTGGAAATGGCTGTTTTTGACACCGAAACCACCGGACTAAAACTACGTGAGGGTGATACCGTTGTCAGCATAGGTGCCTGCCGTATCATCAATGGTCGCTTGCAGGCCAATGAGCAGTTTGATCAACGGGTCAACCCCGGCATACCAATCCCGGCTGAAAGTACGCGTATCCATGGACTCAGTGATGCGGATGTACGTGATGCACCACCCCTCGCAGTGGTGCTACCGCGGTTTCACAATTATGTCGGACAGGCGGTTCTGGTGGCCCATAATGCCGCGTTTGACCTGCTGGCCATTAACCTGCCGGGACAGGAAGCTGGCATCCACTTCGATATGCCAGTGCTGGATACATTGTTATTGTCGCGTGCCATTGACCCCAGCCTGGAGCAGCATGGACTGGATGCGCTGTCGGAGCGTTTTCAGATTACCTTTCCGGTGGGCACACGCCATACCGCCTTGGGTGATGCACGTGTCACGGCCGAATTAATGCTCAACCTGATTCCGCGACTGGAAGCGCGTGGTATTCACACACTGCAGCAAGCTCTAGCACTCCAGGCCACCGCTGAAACAGTCAGGGTGGGCTAGCTGATGCAGAGCAAGTCACTCATCAGCCGCCTGGTATCCCTCACTCTGCTGGGAATACTATTTTTCTCCCCACCTTTACTGCTGCTGTTTGATACGCCTGCCAGTAACGGCTTGTCCTGGTTACCCGTATGGCTATTCAGTGGCTGGCTGGCACTGATTCTTCTAACCGCCTGGGTGATGGAACGCAGTGATGAAGAATGAAGCCCTCGTTCTACTGGTGGCTTTCAGTTACCTGGCACTGCTGTTTCTGATCGCCGCCTGGGGAGACAGGCGTGCCGAGCAGGGACGTTCACTGATCGGCTCTCCCACTGTTTATGCCTTATCCATTGCCGTGTACTGCACCGCCTGGACCTTTTACGGTAGCGTCGGTCGTGCGGCCGAAGCCGGGCCTAGTTTCCTGTTAATCTATCTGGGACCCACACTGGCCATGCTGGCTGGCTGGATGCTGATTCGCAAAATGGTGAGGATTGCCAGAGCGCAACGCCTGACCTCGATTGCTGACTTTATTAGTGCCCGCTTTGGCAAGAGTGAAATGATCGGTGCACTGGTTGCCGGAATCGCGGTGATCGGCATCATCCCCTATATTGCCTTGCAGTTAAAAGCAATTACGATCAGCTTCGATGTGCTTACGGGGCACTCTGCTGTGGGACCGCAACGTGGCGCTGATATCTCATTCCTGCTAGACCAGTCGTTTTGGATCTCTATCGTGCTGGCGATCTTTATCATCCTGTTCGGCACTCGTCAGCTAGATGCCAGCGAGCGCCATGAAGGGATGGTTACGGCAATTGCCTTTGAATCCCTGGTAAAGCTACTAGCCTTTATGGCTGTCGGCATCTTTGTGGTTTTTGCACTCTATTCCGGTCCCACTGATCTGTTCACCCAGGCTGCTAATCATCCAGATATAGCCAATACTTTATTAGGACTTGCCAGTGTACCCGGCGGCGCAGCTGGCTGGGTTGGACTACTGCTACTGGCTACGCTTGCTTTTGTGACTCTGCCCAGACAGTTTCAGGTACTGGTGGTTGAAAATGTTGATGAGCGGCACATCAAACGGGCGGCCTGGGTATTTCCACTCTACCTTTTAGCCATTAATCTGTTTGTCATTCCGGTGGCATTGGCCGGGTTAATGCTCGGAGATTCCGCTGGGGCTCCGGATAGTTTTGTGCTTACCCTACCCTTGTCAGCCGGGCTGAATTATCTACCGCTATTGGTCTTTGTTGGCGGTCTTTCAGCCGCGACCAGCATGGTGATTGTTGAAACCATTGCACTCTCGACCATGGTCAGTAATCAGTTAGTGATGCCGATATTGTTACGCTGGAGGCGCCTGCATCTGGATCAGAGTAACGATCTCAGCGGCTGGTTATTGGGCATTCGCCGTATTGCGATTATTCTGATTTTACTGCTGGGCTATCTGTATGTTGCCCTGATTGGAGATTCCTATTCACTGGTAACCATCGGCCTGGTTTCATTTGCTGCAGCAGCTCAGTTCGCTCCAGCCTTGCTACTGGGACTTTTCTGGCGCGGCGCTACCCGGGCAGGTGCCGCCGCAGGCCTGATCGGCGGCTTTGCTGTTTGGTGCCATACGCTGCTGATACCTGGTTTTGCTCAGTCCGGGTGGCTGTCAGTGTCGTTGCTGACCGATGGGCCCTGGGGTATTGAGTGGTTGCGACCCTATCAGCTTTTTGGCCTGACCGGGTTGGATATTCACACCCATGCACTGTTCTGGAGTATGCTGGTCAACGTCGGACTCATCTTGCTGGTCTCGCAGTTTAGCCGCCAATCCAGCCTGGAACAGACCCAGGCGGCACTGTTTACTCAGGCACTGAGCCAGGACAGTTTGCAAACCCATCTTTGGCAAGGACACACCAGTCGCGGCGAACTGCGCCAATTGGTTTATCGTTATCTCGGACCGGTGGCAACTGAGCGTCTATCCAGCTCGTTCAGCAACCAAGAGGATCCGGCAAGTGACGACAGCCCGGCTCCACCGGACATGATCAGTCAGGCTGAAAAACAGCTTGCCGGAGCACTGGGCAGCTCATCTGCCAGGGTATTAATTAACTCGGTAGTCAAGGGTGAAGCTCTGGACTTAGAGGCCGTACTGAGTATTCTGGATACGACTTCGCAAACGTTGGAATACAATCGTCGCCTGGAACAGAAATCCACCGAACTGGCACGGATTGGCAATGAACTGCGCGCCGCCAATGACCGTTTGCGCGAACTGGACAAGCTCAAGGATGAATTTGTCGCCATGGTCAGTCATGAGTTACGTACCCCACTGACGTCGATACGCGCCTTTGCCGAAATTCTTAAAAACACCCCGGATCTGCCCGCGAAAAAACAGCAACACTTCCTGGATGTCGTTGTGCGTGAAAGTGAACGCCTGTCACGCCTGATTGAAGAAATTCTCGACCTGGCCAGACTCGAATCCGGGCGCATGACCCTGAAACCCCAGGCTGTTGACCTGGTCGCGGCCTTACACCAGTCCGTGGAAGCCGTAACCCGGCTCTATGAAGAGCGCAGCGTCGACCTGGAACTGCAGATTGCAACCGAAACAGCCTGGGTCAGTGCTGATGTCGACCGCTTGCAACAGGTACTGATCAATCTGCTCGATAATGCACGCAAATTTGCAGCTGAAGATCAGGCCAGAGTGATCGTCAAACTTTACACGGATCAGGACAACTATCGACTGAGTGTTGAAGATAATGGCGAGGGCATCCCGGAAAATCAACGCGATCAGGTGTTTGAAAAATTTCATCAGGTGGAACGTGGTAATACCGAACAACCCCGTGGTCGACCGCGCGGCACAGGCCTGGGCCTGCCCATCTGCCGGGGTATACTGATTCATCTTGGCGGCAAGCTCTGGGTGGATCCGCCGCAAACCTTAGGTGGGGCAGTACTGGTGATGGAGCTGCCGAGATACAGCCAACCCGCTGGCACGGAAGACAAAATCAAAGCAGGTTGAACGATTCAACTGGCTGCCAGTTTTTGTAATTCCCGGATCTGCATAAGTGCCATTTTAAGCTGCTGGCGACGATGCGGGGCCAGTTTGCTTTTATCCACCCAACCATCCGGCTTACGGCCCAACGATACGGCTTCCATCTGTGCCTCTAGCAATAATGACAGCAAATATTCCAGCGCATCATTCAACGCCACAGCACGATCAGCCGACAGGTACCCAGCCTGGCTCAACATCGCAAGCCGCCCTTTACAATCAACTGCAGCCAGTCCTTTTCGCAAAGCCATCAGTCGCAAGGCCGCTTGCATGGGTAGCAAGCCCTGGCGTTTGAGGTTAATGGCTTGCTGATGTGGTGCATCCTGACCATCGCTGCTCAAACGATCTAACCTGTCCAATGCTACGGTAGTCTCCTTCTGCAACTCATTCATTTCATCCAGGAACAAGCCTGCTCCAGGCATCAACTCCAGCAGGGCTTGCCTGAATTTTTCGGCCAGCGCGAACTGACCATACACAGGTTGAAAATCCAGCAGAATATTGGATAACTGCACCAGTTTAACCGTGCGACGGCGACTCCAGAGATGCATCTGTTCACACCACTCATCCAGTGATTTACGCCACAAAGGCCAACGCGCCATCACATGTCCCCGACACAGCGGAATTCCGGCGACATCCAGCTTATCGGTAAAACGCTCACCAAGCGCTTGAAACCAGGTGTCTATTTCGTTATGCCGGGTTTCTGGGTAGTTCTCAATAATCATCGCATTATCCTGGTCTGGACTCAGCAGACTTTCATGACGTGCGCCCGACCCCAATGTCAGCACGCAATAATCGCAAGGCGGCACTCCCCACCCCTGCTGTTGCATCTCAGACAGAGACTCACGCAGGGTATAGCGATAAATCCAATCATTGTGATCACTAATGACCTGGCTGATCCGCCAGGCCGGCAGATCCAGTTGCTGCAAGGCTCGAACCAGCGTCGGTTGCCAGGCTTTCATTTCAGCCATGGACGTCTGCTCATTCACACACGCAAAGGCTTGTTTCAGTGAATCCAGACACTCGGGCCAGGCGTTTGTATTCGGTAGCCCCTCATGACTGAATAGAATTCGCCAGTTCGTCTGTGCCATATTATGCCTCTGAACACACCTTGCCGATTATTAATGCCACCTGCATTTAACAACTATATTAGATAGGTATAGACCTTTCAGGTGTATATGTCTGCTGCTGCACTCTGCAATATTTGCTGATCTGGCGCAATAAATGCTCTCTAATCGGGCAGATAGGGATAAACAAGGTCAATTTGACATTGCATTAGCACCGTTGATCGCGTGATAATGGCCTGCTATTATAATATTTACGTATAATTGATAATATTCAGGGTATAGGATGCAACTGAGAAACACAGCCAAGTCAGCTCTCAGAATACAAGGTATTCCAATTAAGCACCTCGTCGCACTGTTTTTGGCGCTGCTAGTTATTCTGGCTGCAGCCCTATGGCCTGGGACAGATACAAATAACGCCATAACCGAACGACAAACTCTGGTTGTTAGCCCAATACAAGATACCCCCATCACTCCGCAGATTCGTTACCGCACCACAACTCCTGCAGAATCAACTAATGCGAACAACACCAGAAACTCAACCATCACCACAGCTGATAGTGTTGAACTGACGCGCTCAGAACCGCAAATGCTGCTCGAAAGTGAAGAGCCACAGCGACTCACTGATACTATTCAGCCTGATACAACCGCAACCACTGAACAACAAGCAGTAACAGAACCCACTGAACTCGAAGTGAAAATTGCCATAGATCAAGGTGACACACTGAGCACCATCTTCGATCAGGTGGAAATTGGCCAGACAACCATGTACCAGATTCTTTCTGCCGATGAGCAACTACTGGCACTGGATATCCTTCGTCCGGGCAATATTCTGACCTTCCGCAAGCATCCTGAAACACTGGAGCTGGATGAGATGGAGTTGTACATTCATCCGGGTAACCAGATTATTTACCGCCGAGTTGATGCCGATAATTTTGAGTATGAAGAAGTCATCAACCAGGGCATCTGGGAACAGGAAATAGTAGCTGGCGAAATCTATGGCAGCTTTTATGTCTCCGCAATCAGAGCGGGCTTAAGTAAAGCCGAGATTCATGAAATCAATAAACTCCTGGGTGAACAAATTGATTTCAACCGTCAGATTCAAGCAGGTGATCGCTTTCAGATAGTGCGTAATAGCCAATATGTTGATGATGAATTCACTGGGCAGACATCCATTGAAGGTATACGTCTGCAACAGCGCCGAAACTCTTATACTGCCTTTTTGTTTGAAGATGGAAACTACTACGACAGCAATGGCGAAAGTCTGACACGCGCATTTCGTCGCAACCCACATAATCAGAATTTCCGAGTCAGTTCCAACTTCAATCCGCGCCGCTTACATCCCGTTACTGGCCGTGTTTCCCCCCATAACGGTACTGACTTCGCCATGCCAACCGGCACACCAATCGTTAGTATTGGGGATGGCGTGGTAACCCGTGTTGAAAACCACCCGTTTGCCGGACGCTATGTCGAAATCCAGCATGGCAGCACCTATAAAACTCGTTACCTACACATGCACCGTATCGATGTAAATCGTGGTGATTCTATCCAGCGCGGTCAGCGAATTGGCCTGTCGGGTTCAACTGGTCGCGTTACCGGCCCGCATTTGCATTATGAACTACACATCAATGGCCGCCCTGTAAACCCCATGACAGCCAACCTGCCTATGGCCACTTCTGTACCTCAAGAACAACTCGCCGACTTCAACAAGCGGGTTGATGAACTGGTGGCCATCATGGAAGTTGCACATGAAGAGCAGTTTGCCATGCGCCGGGATGAAAGCCAGCCTGGAACCTAAAACCACTCGTTATGGAGCTTGAGCTCACAACCCTGCTGCTACTGATGTTGGCAGCCTTAGCGGCTGGCTTTATTGATGCTATCGCTGGCGGCGGTGGTCTGATCACTGTGCCAGCATTACTAGCCACGGGCATGCCTCCCGCTATGGCACTGGCTACCAATAAACTGCAAAGCTGTTTTGGCTCGTTTACAGCCACTCTATATTTCTGGCGTCAAGGATTAATCAAGTTAAACACCCTGTGGCCACATATCCTCTGCACATTTTGTGGCAGCGCTATAGGCACACTGCTGATTCAGCGCATGGACTCCGGTTTCCTGAGTAAATTACTTCCCTTTCTGCTAATCGGCTTTTCGATCTATTTTTTACTCTCACCGCGTATCAGTAATGATGACAGCCAACAACGCCTTCCACCCTTGGCCTTTGCTTTCTTGATCGGCACCAGTGTCGGCTTTTATGACGGTTTCTTTGGTCCGGGAACCGGTTCGTTTTTTGCCATAGCCTTTGTTGCTCTGGCTGGCTACGGCTTGGCCAAAGCTACTGCCCACACTAAACTACTCAATTTCACCTCCAACTTCGCTTCTTTGTTGTTTTTTGCCCTGGGAGGCCACGTGCTCTGGTCAGTTGGACTGGCTATGGCGGCTGGACAATACTTGGGGGCGCGGGTCGGATCACGCCTGGTCGTCAGTCATGGCACCAAACTCATCCGTCCACTACTGGTCGGTATTTCATTGGTGATCAGCCTGCGACTGATCTGGCAACACTACTTCTGACGCTCAAGCACAAACTCTTTGGAGAACAGCAGCATGACTTACTTACAACGCCTTATCCTCTTACTGGTTTTAATCGGCTTATTAAGTGGCAGCGCAGCAGCTCAAACCGGTGAGTTTCACATCCTGGCGACGCCCGATGTACTTAACTCAGCTGAAGGCGGTGAAATACTGAAAGTCTATATACCATCGGGTTGGCAAACGGTACATAAGGAGTGGCTGAATGATCGGGGCGTAGAAGAGGTGGTCCCGGCTGACCAAACGATTATAAACTGGCAGGAAATGCTCGCCATTCAGGTGATGGACAAAGTAACTACTTCTCCTGAAAACTACCTCAGCCAGCTCCGTGAAGCACTCCAAAGTAGCTGTGATTTCAGCCATTTCAGAATTCTGTCCGGAAGCCACTCTGCTAAATACGCAGAGGCTATCCAGATCAGTTGGTGTGGCCAGGTTGTTGATGCCGAATGGGGAGAGATAGTATTAACTCGTACTATTTCAGGGGAGAATACCCTTTACAGCCTGAATAAGTCCTGGCGCACCATCCCCTTTCGTTCCGTGGAAGCGATCGGTTTACCCGATGAAGAAATTCAATACTGGTCCGATCTGCTTAAACGCAGCGAACTATGCGACATGCGCCTGAATGCCTGCTGACCCTGGCATCATTAATGACAGCAATCTTCTGGTTAGCTGACAAAAGCTGTTAGAATACTGACTTAACTACATTTTTACATATGCACTGGGAGAGAGTGTTTCATGCAGCAATCAGTCAACCGCTTTATTTATTTTTTCATAGCGGCTCTGTTTTTGCTGCCCTCATCCGCCCTGCACGCCAGCCTGGGTCTTGGACAATATTTTAAAGATGAACGTGGCACTACCAATTGGCAGTATGTAGCCAATTTTTCCAGTGGCGTATTAATCATCATCCTTTCAGTTGTTGCACTGATACTCTTGCTGACCTGGCGCAAGGCACATCGTGCCAACCGCGAACTAACCCTCATCCGAAATGAACTGGAACTGCGCGTTGAACAACGAACTGTTGAGCTGAAGGCCTCTGAATCCTACATTGCCAATATCCTGCGCTCGTTACCATTGATGCTGGTCGGACTGAATAATAAGGGACAGATCACTCATTGGAATCGCCAGGCTGAAGAAATAGCCGGTGTTTCTACAGCCGAGGCACTGGGCATGGATCTCTGGCAGATTTATCCCACCATCAGTATCACGCCAGCACAGATAGAGCAGGCTCTAAATTCTAATGAGCCGATGTATATCAAACAAAGCCAAAGCGGGCTCTATTATTTTAACATTACCATTTATCCGCTACAGGGACAGGGTGAGCCCGGCGCTGTCATTCTTATTGATGATGTCACTCAGAAAATTCTAGCTGAAAACATGCTGGTACATAACGATAAAATCGCCTCAATGGGTGAGCTGGCAGCTACCATGGCACATGATATCAATGCCCCCTTGCAGGCCATATTATTTGACCTGAGCAGCTTTCAAAGCTTGCTGACCTCCGGCAAACTCATGCAAACTCAGGGTGAAACCAGTCAGGAAATCGAGCGACTGAATCACCTGCTTGCCGATGCATCAGACAAAGGACGTAATGTCGCAGCAATCATCAACAATCTGCTAACCTTTGCGCGTCAACGTACCGACAAAAAAATGCCAGCCCAGGTGCCTGACTTGCTCGAACACGCGTTGCAACTGGCCGGTGACGTGCTGGTATCAACCCATAATTTTCGTTTCAGCGATATACAGATCGCCAGGCACTATGATGACAATCTACCAAGCCTGCCCTGTTATAACATCGAATTACAACAAGCCTTTCTGAGTCTTTTCCGGCATGCTTTTGATGCCATAACAGAAAGCAATCTCACCACCTATGCACCCTGTATACGTATCCATGTCAGCAAGTCGTATGATACGCTGTGGATACGCATCAACCACAATGGCACCCCCCTCTCAGATGAAGAGCAGATGGCCTTATTTGAACCTTTCTTCAGTAACGATGAGTCCAACCCGCATATCAATGAAGCTGGCAAGCGACTATCCTTTGCCTATTTCATCATTACAGAACAGCACGAAGGCCATATGGCAGTCACCTCAGATACGGAGTCCGGCACGACCTTTCATATGCAGCTTAGCCTGGATAGCTGATCAGTCACCAACAGTACGGGGAAGGATGTATGGATAAAGCACTTTTAAACATCAAGAACCTGTCAGTTGCCTTTGCCGACAACCCGGTCGTTCACCAGATCAATCTGCACATTCATCCTGGTGAATGTGTGGCGCTGGTAGGTGAGTCAGGTTCAGGTAAATCAGTAACCGCCCTGTCTGTGCTGCAATTATTGCCCTACCCTCTGGCCAGCCACCCTCAAGGCCAGATACTCTTTCAAGGTGAAGATCTGCTACAGATCAGTGAAGCAAAAATCCGTGCGATTCGCGGTAATCGTATCAGCATGATTTTTCAGGAACCCATGACTTCACTCAATCCGCTGCATTGTGTTGAGAAACAGATCGGAGAAACACTTCAACTGCATGCAGGCATGAGCCGCAAACAAGCTCGTTCACGGATTATTGAGCTATTAGAACTGGTTGGTATACCTGACCCGGAAAAACGCCTTAAACAGTACCCGCATGAGCTATCCGGCGGATTGCGTCAACGCGTCATGATTGCCATGGCCCTGGCAAACGAACCCCAGTTATTAATTGCCGATGAACCCACTACAGCGCTGGATGTAACCATTCAGAAACAAATTTTGGAGCTGTTGAAAAGCTTACAACAGAAACTAAATATGGCGGTGTTACTGATCACTCACGATCTGAATGTTGTCAAGCGCTATGCAGATCGCGTTTGTGTGATGCATCAGGGACGACAGGTTGAATCATCACCCTGCCAAGTGCTGTTTGAACAGCCACAACACCCTTACACGCGCAAGCTGCTGGATGCTGAACCGGATGGACGCCCTGCCGACGTTGCTGACAACTCGCACAAGGTATTGGAAACCCAATCCCTTAAGGTCTGGTTTCCCATCCACACTGGATTATTTAAACGTGTCAGCGGGTATCACAAAGCAGTGAACGACATCAATCTGACCCTGCATCGAGGTGAAACACTGGGCATTGTTGGTGAATCAGGATCCGGAAAAACCACACTGGCACTGGCAATCCTGCGCCTGATTCATTCCGATGGCAGAATTGAATTTGCTGGCCAGAACCTTAATCAGCTGGCTCAGAAAGCCATCAAGCCTTACCGCAAACAGATGCAGATTGTATTTCAAGACCCCTTTGGTAGTCTCAGCCCTCGCATGCTGGTGGGTGAATCCATCGCAGAAGGTCTGGAAGTTCATGGCATTACCGATAAAGCCGACATTGACCGGCGGATAAGCCAGGCATTAGAGGATGTGGGATTACCCACCGATATCCGCAACCGTTATCCCCACGAATTCTCTGGAGGACAGCGTCAGCGCATTGCGATAGCAAGAGCACTGGTCCTTAAGCCAGAGCTAATTGTCCTCGACGAACCCACGTCAGCACTGGACAGAACGGTGCAAAAACAAATCATAGCGCTATTGCGGGACCTGCAGGCACGCTATCAGCTCAGCTACCTGTTTATCAGTCATGATCTGGCGGTGATCAGAGCACTGAGTCATACACTGCTGGTGATGAAAGAAGGCATTGCTGTAGAGCAAGGAGATACTGAAGCCATCTTCCAGAACCCGGAACACCCTTATACAAGAGAGCTTTTTCTGGCGGCTTTCGGCAATGAGGCGCGTCCTTGCGCCTGAGACTGATTATTCAGTTAACTTAATAACTAGTTGCGCTGAATAGTGGCGGAATTACGCAGACCTTCCACGCGATTCTGGTATTCCAGTTGACCTTTTGTAGCGCCCAGCAGCGACATCATCACAGCCATTTCATCTGCGCTCAGCTCAACATCACTCTGGTGTACCGCATCCAGACGAATAATGGCAAAGTTACCATCACGCAACTGCATCAGCTCAAACGCTGGTGCCTGGTCATCCAGCATAGCAAAAGCACGCTGTCGAATTTCTGCTGGCACCCGCGAGTCACCTCGGTCGGCATCACTGACCTCAACCCAACTGTAATCCTCGCTCAGTTGTGCCAGTGCTTCACCACCCTGCAAGGCAATCAGCCATTCAGAGGCCTGCTGCTCAAGCTGCTGCGTAGCTTTCGCTGTAATCAATTCGAGCTCCAGCTCATCACGAGCTTCCTCAAACGTGATTTGACGGCTTGGCAGGTGCTCCTGAACGCGCACAACAACCGTACGTTCCCGATCCAGCTCAATAGGCAAACTGTTAAGACGCTCACGTAATAAGTCATCACTGAAGGCCGCCTCAACAACACGCGAATTACGTCCTAATTCACCAGGGCCACCATCGCGACTGATCGGCTCAGAGCGTTCAATATCCAGCTCCAGCTCTTCGGCTGGCACAATCAAATCGGCTGCAGAAAATGACAGGTCGGCCAGACGTTCCATTTTTTCAACATAGTCTAATTCAGCGTTACGCTCAGCAATTTCAAGTCGCAAATCATACGCGGATTCGGCGAAGGTAGGTTGCTCAGCCTGACGCAGGCCATCCAGACGGATTAAGTGAAAACCAAACTCGGTCTGCACAGGCTCGGAAACCTGCCCCACTTCAGTCATCGCAAACAGAGCGTCGGCAAACTCATCAGCCAGTGCCTCACGGGCCAAATAGCCCATGGCTCCGCCTTGATCAGCTGATCCTGGGTCGTCAGAGTTTTGCACTGCCAATTCAGCAAAATCAGCCCCAGCTTCCAGTTCTAAAGACAGCTCTTGAGCCTTGGCCAAGGCCGCCAACTCATCACGCTCATCTGTGACTTCGATTAAAATGTGTGAAACCGAACGCTCTTCTTCACTGACAAAATCAACCAACATCTGTTCATAGATAGCGCGCACTTCATCATCGCTGACTTGAGACGGATCTACAAAATCATTTTTATCCAGCACGACGTAATCAAGTACAACCTGCTCTGATGTTTGTAGGTCAGCCGCGCGTTGCTCATAGAGGTCACGAATTTCACTTTCAGTTACGCTGGTTTCGTTCAACAACTGCAGCAATGGCAACCGAACCCAGGCCAGATCGCGCTTTTGCTGATCCAACCGGACAACCCGCTCAACCTCATCGGGCGTACTGAAAGATGACAAAATGAACGCAGCACGCTCTTGGTTGGTCAGAGCTTCCTTGCGTAGCAGTTCACGGTACATCAATGGCGTCAAGCCAGCGTTGCGTAGAACCATTTCAAATTGGTTACGGTCAAACTTACCGTCTACCTGGAATTCGGGTGTGGATACAATTAATTGATCCAGCATTTGTTCTGATAAAAACAACCCCTGACGCTTGGCTGATTGAATCAATAAGGTTTGTTCAATCAGGCTTTCCAGCACCTGACGCCCCATCAGATTATCGTCCAGTTGTGTCGGATCAGCATCCGGCCCCATTTGCATCAGCAATTGGCGGCGCTGTAATTCAACACCTCGTTGCAGATCTATGACGGCAATATCTTCACCATTGACTTCAGCGGCTGGCTTTTCTTTGGAACCCAGACTGATCAATGACTCAGCGCCCCACAATACAAATGTCAGTGCAATCAGACCGACGATGGTCTTGGCAATAATACCTTTTGAGTTATCCCTGATGGATTGAAGCATTGTTTACGTTTCACCTATTGTTGTCATACAAAAAAAGCGCACCCGTTCGAATGCGCTTTCTTCTTTCTTCGCTCAGAAAGGTCAGTTTACTTATTTACTGCATCTTTCAAAGCCTTACCAGGCTTGAAAGTTGGCAACGTAGCCGCTGCAATTTCAATAGGCTGACCTGTCTGAGGGTTACGGCCAGTGCGGGCAGCACGTTCTTTAACAGAGAAAGTTCCGAAACCAACCAGTGCAACGGATTCATTGTTCTGAAGTGCTTTAGTTACAGCCTCCAGAGTAGCATCCAATGCACGACCTGCAGCTGCTTTTGGTAGATCAGCAGACGCAGCAATAGCATCAATCAATTCAGATTTATTCACATTGTTCCCCTTAAATGCATCATTATTTTGTTCTGTTCGCGTGGTTTGCCCAGTAACGCTTCAGGCCACTTTATACCAACACACAGATTCCTGTGTCAACCGCAGAGCCCCTTTTTGTAGGGGCTTCAGGCGATTAATGAGTACTTAATTGTCCTGGCTCAGCTTTTACACTGCCACCTTCTTTACTGACAATTTCGGTTTCACTTTCTGAAAGAGGCTCTGGAACCTGGGTTAAAGCAATATCCAGAACCTCATCAATCCATTTTACCGCGATTATGTCCAAGTCTGCCTTAATATTTTCAGGTATTTCTTTTAAATCACGTTTATTTTCATCAGGAATGATTACTGTAGTGATGCCACCACGGTGAGCAGCCAGCAGTTTTTCCTTCAATCCACCAATCGGCAACACCTGCCCGCGCAACGTAATCTCACCAGTCATAGCCACATCAGAGCGCACTGGAATGCCCGTCAGCACTGAAACCAGCGCAGTACACATGCCAATACCTGCACTCGGTCCATCTTTCGGTGTAGCGCCTTCAGGAACGTGAATATGAATATCGTGTTTTTCATGGAAATCGGCACGAATACCCAGTTGCCGCGAACGGTTACGTACTACGGTCAGCGCGGCCTGAATAGACTCTTTCATCACATCACCGAGCGAACCAGTGTGTATCTGACGCCCTTTACCTGGCACCAGAGCGGCTTCAATGCTGAGAATTTCACCGCCTACCTGAGTCCAGGCCAACCCTGTGACATGGCCAACCAGGTCTTCCTCTTCAGCCTTACCGTAGCTGTGCTTATGTACACCGGAATAATGTTCAAGATTGTCCGATGTTACGCGCTGCAGGTCAGTCGTCATTTGTTTTAGGGCAAACTCCCGTACCGCTTTACGGCAGATTTTGGCAATTTCCCGCTCCAGACCACGCACACCCGCTTCACGCGTGTAGTAGCGAATCAGATCCAGAATGGCTTCATCGGTAAACTCCAGTTCACCCGCTTTTAACCCGCTTTGCTTCATCTGCTTGGTGATCAGGTATTTCTTGGCAATATTGAGTTTTTCATCTTCGGTATAGCCAGGAATACGAATAATCTCCATGCGATCCAACAAGGGCCCTGGAATATTCATCGAGTTGGAGGTACAGATGAACAGCACGTCCGAGAGATCCATATCCACTTCCAGATAGTGATCATTGAAGGTGTTGTTCTGCTCAGGATCGAGTACTTCCAACAGGGCCGACGAAGGATCACCACGATGATCCATGCCCATTTTGTCAATTTCATCCAGCAGGAACAACGGATTTTTCACCCCGGACTTGGTGATTTTCTGCACCAGCTTACCCGGCATAGAGCCAATATAGGTACGGCGATGTCCGCGTATTTCTGCTTCATCACGCACACCACCCAGCGCCATACGCACATATTCGCGATTCGTGGCACGCGCGATGGATTTACCCAATGAGGTCTTACCGACCCCCGGAGGCCCTACCAGACAAAGAATGGGCCCTTTGAGTTTTTTGACCCGTTTCTGTACCGCCAAATACTCAACAATGCGCTCTTTTACCTCATCCAGACCAAAGTGATCTTCATCCAGAATGGTTTGCGCACGCTGCATATCCAGGCGGACCTTGGAGCGCTTCTTCCAGGGTATTTGCAACATCCAGTCGATATAACCGCGCACTACTGTAGCTTCAGCGCTCATGGGTGACATCATCTGCAATTTTTTGTGTTCGGCAAGGGTCTTTTTCAGCGCATCTTCGGGCATTTCAGCCGCTTCTATACGTCGGCGCAGCTCATCCATATCACTGCCACCACTTTCGTCCATATCGCCGAGCTCTTTCTGAATTGCCTTCATCTGCTCATTCAGGTAATACTCGCGCTGGCTTTTTTCCATCTGCTTTTTGACCCGGCCACGGATGCGTTTTTCAACCTCAACCAGGTCGATCTCAGCTTCCATTTTGGCCATCAGATATTCCAGACGCTCACGACTACTGAGCATTTCCAGAACCTTCTGCTTTTCATCCAGCTTGAGCGCCATATGCGCAGCCAAGGTATCCGCCAGGCGGCCAATGTCATCGATATTTTGTAGAGAGTTCAATACCTCAGCAGGTATTTTCTTATTAACCTGAATGAAACGTTCAAACTGATCCAGTGCGGTATGTTTATAAATATCACTTTCCGCATCTGTTGCCAGCTCCGTAACCATCACTTCAAGGCTGGCTGAGAAGCACTCATCGTTATCTGTGAGGCAAGCAATACGTGCACGGTACTCACCTTCAACCAATACTTTAACCGTACCGTCAGGCAGCTTAAGCATCTGTAATACGGTTGCTACTGTGCCTACATGAAACAGGTCAGAAGCAACCGGTTCATCTTCAGATGCACTTTTCTGAGCCACCAGAACGATCTGTTTATCTTGTGCCAAAGCATTATCCAGGGCACGAATTGATTTTGCCCGGCCAACAAACAGCGGGATAACCATATGCGGATAAACAACCACATCCCGCAAAGGGAGAACCGGAAGCTCAATAGCAACGCGACCACTACTGGCAGTGTCATCTTTTGCTTCAAAGTGATCCATAATTTTGTGCCTCTGTGCTGCGCACGCGCTCGGTTTGAGCTGTGCTCTTTGGATAGTATCAGTCTATGGGGACAGGGCTGAAAAAAACAAGCCGTACAGTGATACTCAACTATACGGCCCCCTAGGTATCGTCGATAAAACCAGACAATTTATTTGTAATACGCATTTGCCCTGTTGCTATGATCAGTAACATCTCTAACGGCTGCCAAACCCGGAATCCGTTCAATCAAGGTTTTTTCAACACCATCTTTTAAAGTTAAATCGACAGCACTGCACCCCTGACAACCACCGCCAAACTGCAGTATAGCAATCTGTCCTGATTCTTCTTCGACTAACTCAATCAGCTTAACCTCACCACCATGCGCTGCCAAACCCGGATTAATGTCCGAGTAGAGTATGTAGTTTATCTGATCCTGTAATGGACTATCGGCTGACACCTTCGGCATCTTGGCATTGGGAGCTTTAATAGTCAGCTGCCCACCCATGCGATCTTCGGCAAAGTCGATAGTCGCTTCTTCCAGAAATGGCAGGCTATTACGCTCAAGGTAGAAACGCACTTTAGTCGTTTCCATGACCTCATCATCACCATTGACCTCATCGGGTCGACAATAGGCCAGACAAGTTTCAGCATAGGGCGTCCCTGGCTGCGTAACAAAAAGCCGTACAGCCATACCTTCGACGTTTTGTTTTTCAAGCAAGCTGGCCAAGTATTCCTGACCACCATCTGTTACGGTAATTGTCATAGTTTTTCACACTCACAAGCATCGTGGATATATGCCAGACAGCATACACCGAAATCAATTCCTAGTAAATTAATCGGATATTATGTTGGCAACTTTAAATTCGTTAATCCATGCCGCGCTCGGCTTTAAAATAGGCTATAATCCCTTTCTTTTTTTCAGAATAACATGCCCAGAAAACAACAGCGCTCAAAACCAGCCTACCGGCCACTACACAGCATCGATACGCCACTTGTCGTGGATCGGTTCAGTCATGAGTGTCGCGGCATTACCAGTTATCAGGGGAAGACTCTGTTTGTACGCAACGCTCTGCCAGGTGAGCGAGTCAGCGTCAGGCTTGAGAAATCCTATAAACGCTACGATGAAGCCGATGCGATCGATATTACTGATTTCAGTAGCGACAGAGTGCCACCCGCCTGCCCGCATTACAATAGCTGCGGCGGCTGTGACCTGCAGCATCTGAATCCTGAGCGCGCACCCGAAATCAAACAGCAATTAGTGCTGGACCAGTTGCAACGCTTTGCTGATTGTACCCCCGTTATTGTTGAAGCACCCATTATCTCTGCCGCTACCAGTTACCGGCGCAGCGCCCGTATTGGTATCAATCAACGTCAGCGTGATGGCGCACTTCTCACAGGTTTTCGCCGTCGCCAATCTGCCAAGCTGATGGATATTGACCATTGCCCGGTTCTAGATCCACGTCTGGATCAACTCTTCAGCATTCTGCATGCGTATCTGGATGATCTGAGTGATTTACGTCACCTAACCGAGGTGCTGGTCAGCCTGGGCGATACCGGAGGAGCCTTGCGCTTTCGACTGACCCGGCCAGCCTCCGAACAGTTAAAAGAACGCCTGATCGCCATTGCAGCACAACTGCAGTTGTCAGCCTGGACTGAAGACAATCAACAGCAACTGACGCAACTATCTCCCAGCTCCGAACTGAGCTTCCTAGCCAACCACCAGACTCGGCTGCACTTTCTGCCGGGAGACTTTTTGCAGGTGAATGCCAGCGTCAATCGCGCCATGATTACACGCGCGCAGGAATGGTTAAACCCAAAAGCTGATCAGGTTCTGCTGGATATGTTTTGTGGTCTGGGTAATTTTTCACTGCCGCTAGCTCCCCATCTGAAACAGGTGATAGGGGTAGAAGGCAGTCTGACCATGGTTGAACGTGCGCGTCAGAATGCTGTGCGTAATGGCATCAACAATGCCGAGTTTTATTGTGCGGACCTTAGCCAGCCTATCAAAGCCAGCACCTGGTTTCGTCAAGGACAGGCAGATTTGATCCTGCTGGATCCACCCCGAAGCGGCGCAGCCGAATTACTTCCACAACTCCTGCAGCTCAAACCCGCCAAGCTGCTCTACATTGCCTGTAACCCTGCAGCCCTCGCCAGGGACGCAGCCGTATTGCTGGAAGCAGGTTACTGTTTACAACGTTTTTCAGTATTGGATATGTTTCCCAATACGTCGCACATAGAATCCATGGCACTGTTTGAGAGAAACACATGATTGAACTCCTTTATGCCGATGACGTCATGGTGGTGGTATCAAAGCCAGCCGATCTACTGTCTGTGCCTGGTATCGGTGAAGAAAAAAAAGATTGCCTGGTAAGTCGCCTGCAGGTTGAATTTCCTACCATCCGTATTGTACACAGACTGGATTATGCCACCTCAGGACTGTTGGTGCTGGCCTTAAACCGAGGTTCACACAGGGCACTGAGCATTCAGTTTCAGGAACGCATTCCCAAGAAACGCTATCAGGCACTGGTGGCTGGACAAATTAGCGGAGAAGGCGGTGAAATAAACCTTCCCTTGGGCCCTGACTGGGAACGTCGCCCACGTATGCTGGTTGATCACCAACAAGGAAAACCCTCGCTAACACACTGGGAATGTATTGATAAGCAGGATAATGCCAGTCGAATGCTACTCTACCCGCATACCGGTCGATCACATCAATTGCGGGTGCATATGCTGGCTATCGGCCATCCGATTCTGGGAGATGTGTTTTATACCGAAGAAGCCGAGCACAGCCGCCATGAACGCATGATGCTGCATGCGGATCAGTTGGGACTAGAGCATCCCGTTAGCGGCCAATGGATGGAGTTTGCCTCACCCTGCCCCTTCTGAGCACCAAAGGCCAGAATCAGTTGACGCGACGCTGGTTGCTTCCCTGCAGCCAGGCCTGAATATTGCCACAGGTCTGGCGAATAATGGTTTCACGCGCCTGGCGACTACCCCAGGCACAGTGCGGGGTAACCAGCAGATTAGGTATCTCCGCATCCAATAACAGGTTACCGTTTTGCGGTGGCTCTGCGGTTAATACATCCGTTGCCGCACCTGCCAAGTGACCAGAGCGAAGCGCATCAGCCAGGGCCGTTTCATTGACGATACCACCACGCGCCGCATTTACCAGATAGCTCCCCGATGGCATGAGTGCCAGCGCATCAGCATCAATCAAATCGCGGGTCGCTTCAGTCAAAGGACAATGCAAACTTAATACATCGATCTGTGGCAACAATTCAGCTAAGGGCAAGCGTCCCGGCGTTGCCTGAGTACCGGGTCGGGCAGCAATCAATACCTTCATGCCGAAGGCTTCAGCCAGGCGCTTAACCTCAGCACCCAGCTCACCGTAACCAATAATACCCAGGGTTCGACCGCGCAACTCCAGAATAGGATAATCCAGCAAACAGAATTGTGACGACTGATTCCAGCGCCCCTGCTCTACTGCCGCTTTATAATCTACAAAGCGGGTATGCATAACCAGCATTAACATCAATACATGCTGCGCGACCGATCCAGTACCATATCCCTGACAGTTATATACCGGAATGCCCGCCGCGTTTGCTGCTTCGATATCGACGTTATTCACACCCGTTGCAACAACACAAATCAACTTCAGTGCAGCAGACGCTTGAATTACCTCAGCCGGCAACAACGCCTTATTGGTAATAACAATATCAAAGCCCTGGATTCGCTCGGCTACTTGCTCTGGTAATGAACCAGGATAAACAACCAGTTCTGACAACTCTGCTTCAAGGGGGGTCAGATCAAGGTCATCCAAGCTTAAACTATCCAGGAATACAGCACGCATCAATCAAGTCCACCTTTCAACCAAAATCTATTCCAAGACGATGGCCGACTTCTTCGTAAGCCTCAATCACACCACCCAGCCCTTGGCGAAAGCGGTCTTTATCCATTTTGGTGCGAGTTTCTTTATCCCACAGGCGACAGCCATCAGGTGAGAATTCATCGCCTAGCACAACCTGCCCATTAACGAGTCCAAACTCTAACTTGTAGTCAACAAGCAGCAGCCCGGCATCATCAAACAGTTTTTTCAGCACACTGTTGGTTTTGAATGTCAGCGCCTTGGCAGTTTCAATATGCTCAGGTTCTGCCCAACCGAAGGTCGCAATGTGCGATTCATTCACCATAGGGTCGCCTAGAGCATCGTTTTTCAGAAACATTTCAAAGGTGGGTGGATTCAGATCCAGACCTTCCTCTACACCCAAGCGACGACACAGAGAACCCGCCGCGATATTACGGATCACACACTCGATCGGCATCATATCCAGACGCTTAACCAGGCTCTCGTTATCTGACAACAAGGCTTCGAAATGCGTTGGAATACCCGCGGCTTCCAGCTTCTGCATAATAAAGGCGTTGAATTTATTATTAACCTTACCTTTGCGATCAAGCTGCTCTACTTTTTTTCCGTCAAAGGCTGAGGTGTCATCACGGAACACCATGACCATGCGATCAGGATCATCCGTTGTGTAAACAGATTTGGCCTTTCCCGCATAAAGTGCTTCACGCTTTTCCATTCTTTTCTCCAATACACACCCCTATGAATAAGGGCTGAAAGTAATTAAATGCCTGTTATCTACAGCGTTTGCGGCAGCTGGTCTTTGATTTGCCAGAGTATTTCTTCAGCAACGACGGCCGGAGCCGCAATACCTTCCTCAGTCAGAACCGTAACCATAACACCAGAGCGGGTACGGTTCAGGTTGACCTGATAACGACCTACGTGTTCATACTCACCGGTATTATTATTGAATACACCGCGGCCACTGCCACCAAACACATAAATCACACGGCCACCAAACCAGATCTTATAGCCTTCACGGTTAGCCGGATTGTTTGGATCATTCAAATCAGTTAGTACTTCACCCTGTTCAGCCAGTTCAGCCGAAGTTAGCGTGCCCCGTGAGGAGTAGTTTATCTCTTCTTCATCATCATCTGATTGCCCCCCAATAGCTGAACTGAGGAAGCTGGTATCGATTGTGATATCTTCACGGTCTGAGAAGAGCCAATCAAAGAACCCCTTACGACTGGTATCTTCTACCTGCGTAGTGGTGGTATAAGTCATGTAAAAAATACCTGCCTGTTGATCTCGGGTACCCACATCGAGTTCGGCTTTATCAAACGCCGCATCAATAAGCCCCCAGGCACGATCAGCTGGTGCATTAACTCGAAGTGCCGGATTACCACGCGAATCACGACCTAACTCAGCACGACCGGCACGCTGCTGCTCCATCGCCAGCAAAGTACGAGCAGTGGTTGGCTCAGAGGCACGACTGAAGTAACGTAACATTTCAAACATCATATCACTCTGATAGCTGATATCCGGCACACCTCTATCCCAGTTAACCATTTCGGGTTCCTGGCCTGACGGGTATTGGACATGCTTCATGCGAATGGAGGTACGTTCATAATTATCCGGATCGGGTCGCACTGTGACCCGGAGCTTGTTTTCAGCAGGGCCGTCTATTGTCTGCAAGGTCAAACGTCGCATCCAGCGATCTACGATGTTGTAGTCCTCACCTTCCGTTCGTATCCAGTCAGTTTCAATTACCCCTTGGCGAGGATCGGTTCGTGCAACCCGTACGCCGTTGTAATCCCAGAAATCGATCACTTTGGTCCATACATCAGCGATAGGCTCATCGACCATGATAATGCGCTCACCGTCCAAGCGCTGCAGGTTAACCAAATCTGAGCCGGGGTCCGCATAGAAAAACTCTGGCCGCGGTGCCCGGAAGCGCCCCTGAATCCGTGTTGCTGTAGTGCCTACATCAGGGACTACCAACTGCTCACGGGTTTCGCGCGCCTGAATATTTGCCGGAATTTCCAGCCGCTGTCCAGCTTCTGCAAGCTCATAATCCTGACTACGATCACGGATGATACCGTGTTCTCCATAGACGGGATTTTTTACCGAACCACAGCCTGTCAGCACCAGTACGACAGCCATCAAGGGTAACGCAAATATTTGCGTTACATTCATCTTGCTATTTGTATTCATGCAATACCACTGTCTTTAAGTGCCTGGCGTACCACTTCATGGTACTGAGATGAAAGCTGGGTTAGAGGTAAACGTATACCGGGCTGCATCAACCCCATTTCAGCCAGCGCCCACTTCACCGGAATCGGATTAGCTTCAACAAACAAACGGGTATGCAATGGCATAAGCTTGTGTTGCAGCTCACGGGCGGCATCAGCCTGCCCCTCAAGCCCCAGACGACACAGTTCGGCCATTTCGGCAGGTGCCACATTTGCCGTCACGGAGATATTGCCCTGACCACCCAACAGGATCAACTCAATCGCGGTTGCATCGTCACCCGAGTAAACCGCAAAGTTGTCCGGTGTGGCGTCAATCAGCTCCTTAGCGCGTTCAAGATTGCCGGTTGCTTCTTTAATACCGATAATATTAGCCACAGACACCAGGCGCAAAACCGTTTCCGGTAACATGTCACAGGCGGTACGTCCCGGTACGTTATAGAGCATTTGCGGGATATCAACGGCGTCAGCAATGGCACAGTAGTGCTGATACAAACCTTCCTGAGTCGGCTTGTTATAGTAAGGCGTCACCAGCAGACTGGCATCAGCGCCTATCGCTTTTGCTCCACGGGTTAACTCAATCGCTTCTCGCGTCGAGTTTGCACCGGTTCCGGCAATGACAGGAATGCGGCCAGCGACCTGATCAACAATAAAGCCGATCGCCTCCGTGTGCTCCTTGCAGCTCAGTGTGGCTGATTCACCGGTAGTGCCTACGGCAACAATTGATGCTGTACCCTTTTGAATATGAAACTCAATCAGTCGTTTCAACGCGTCCCAGTCAATATCTCCATTGAGGGTCATAGGGGTTACCAGCGCTACAATACTGCCGCGAATCATCTTATTCTCCATATTTATACCTAACGGTGACGATCTGAATATCACACCGGACGTAAACAGAAACAGTGTTAACCTGACGCCCAGCTTCTGTTATCGTTATCTTATCTGAATGACCCATCATTCTAAACGAATAACGCCCCTTTAGCGTAGTAGCAGAAGCATTTTTCAACAGACTTTTTCCAGGAGCGAGTCATGAGTGAGCTTGTAACGGGTCATCCCGTGCCCAATTTCAGTGCCCCGGCGACCAGTGAGACTACCTTTACTCTCAGTGAGTTCAAAGGCCGCAATATCATTATCTATTTCTATCCCAAAGACAGCACACCGGGTTGCACCACCGAAGGGCAGAACTTTCGCGATCTCTATGATCAGTTTCAGGCATTAGACACAGATATTTTCGGTGTTTCACGTGATGGCCTGAAAAGTCATGAGAACTTTCGTGCCAAGCAGGCGTTTCCGTTTGACCTGATCAGCGACAAGGATGAAGCGGTATGTAAATTATTTGACGTCATCAAATTAAAGAAGCTCTACGGTAAAGAGCATCTGGGAATCGAACGCAGCACTTTTCTGATCGACAAAGCGGGCGTACTGCGGCAAGCCTGGCGCAAAGTCAAAGTACCCGGTCACGCAGACGAAGTGCTCGAAAGCGTCAAAGCGCTCTGAAGCGACCCATCTGACAAAAAAGGCTGACAGGAACGGATTACCGCTCCTGCTCAGCGTTCAGAGCATCAATCCGCCCATCATGATCATGTGCATGCTCCATAGCCTTGGGCCAGGCATTGACCACAGACTTCACCAACGTAGCCAAGGGTATGGCGAAGAACACACCCAACACACCCCACAGACTACCAAACACCAGTACGGCCACAATAATGGAGACCGGGTGCAGATTTACAGCTTCTGAAAAGAGAATCGGGACCAGCACATTGCCATCAAGCGCCTGAATCACAAAGTAAGCGGTCATCAGTGTAATAAATTCACTACCCCAGCCCCACTGAAAGAAAGCGACACCCGCGACTGGCAGGGTAACGACAGCTGCACCTATGTAAGGAATAATGACCGACAAGCCAACCATTAACGCCAGCAGCGCGGCATAATTCAGCCCCATAAATACAAACACGACATAAGAAACAGAACCCACAATCAGAATTTCGATGAACTTACCGCGAATATAATTTGCTATCTGGGCATCCATTTCAGTCCAGATACGTCGCATCATGTCACGTTTTTCCGGCAAATAGGCTGTCAGGCTGCCGGCCAGATAGTTGCCATCCCGCATGAAGAAAAACACCAGAATAGGCACCAAAATAAGATAGATCAACAAGGCAACAATATTAGTGATCGAGTGCAGTGAGAAAGTTAATGCCCACTGCCATGCCTTCCCTATCTCAGCTGCCGCAATCGCTATCAGCTGACGTATCTGCTGCTCGGCGACCAACTCGGGATAGCGTTCAGGCAACAACAACAGCACATTTTGAATTTCCGACATAATACGTGGCGCCTCATTCAGCAAGGTGACCAACTGTCGCCAGATTTGCGGCATGACCAGCAACATGAATGCCAGAAAAACCGCCATAAAGGTAGTAAAAACCAAGAGCACGGCCACCTTACGAGGCATGAAGCAAGCACAACGCTGCACCGCGCCCTGCATCAAAAAAGCCAGAATAATACTGAAGAACACCGGTGCTAACGCTTGCCCCAGAGTCAATATCACCCCCAAGGCCAAAATCAACAAAAGAAACAGTAAGAGTGCCTCTTCATCCGAGAAATAACGATGAATCCACTTACTGAAAATCTTTAACATAGTTAAAACATCTCCTGAGGCTGATGACTATCAACCACGCTGGATTAAATAGATAAATTTGCCTTGATCTGTGAACGACTTCAGCAACACATGGTCTGATTGATCTGTATAAGTCTTAAAGTCTCTGACGGAACCCGCATCGGTGGCTATCACCTGCAGCAGTTGTCCGACGTCCATTTTACTTAATGCTTGTTTGGCCTTTAACAGGGGTAAGGGGCAGTTAAGCTCGCTGGCATCGAGCAGATGATCTGGTTCAGGATTAAATGACATACAAACCTCGGATTTCAATACAGCGAACGTCTGAAGCCGCTGGACGTAATCGCCATGCTTAGATTAAAGTGCTGCACATGGTATTACAACTGATCACTATGACAAACAAGTATCTATATTTGAGATTTATCTTCTCAGTCACACTGCTGTCTATCGGCTCAAGCTTACTGTTTACTTCAGCCAGCGGCGCTTCGACCAATCTACCGGTGCTATCAGATCACTCATCAGCATCGGTTTCCATGGCATCGGAATACCGCCTGGGTCGCAACTGGGCACGGATGTTACGAGGAAGCGCCCCCCTGCTGCATGATCCCCTGATCTTTCACTATCTGGACGAATTGCTCTGGAATATCGCCCCTCATAGCCAACTCACGGATCGACGACTGGAATTGATCGTTCTGGATAATCCGACCTTCAATGCGTTCGCTGTACCTGGTGGCGTAATTGGCGTACATGCTGGGTTGATTACAGCAGCCGAATCGGAAGATGAACTAATATCAGTCTTAGCTCATGAGCTTGCGCATTTAAGCCAACGTCACTTTGCTCAACGCATCGAAGAAGAGCGGCGCAACCGCCCGCTGGTATTAGCCGGCATACTTGCGAGCATACTGATTGCAGCGGCCGACCAACAAGGGGGGGTCGCAGCCCTGTCATCTACTATGGGTGCCTCTGCACAGGCACAACTGACATTTAGTCGGCGCAATGAGGCTGAAGCTGACCGTATAGGCATGCAGACCATGGTTGCTGCTGACCGTGACCCCAAAGCCATGCCTCAGATGTTTTCACGCCTGCAACGCAGCTACCGTTTTTATGGTCAGCGCCCTCCAGAATTTTTGCTCTCACACCCTGTCACCGAAGCCCGCATTGCCGACTCATTAAACAGGGCCGAGACACTTCCGCGCGTCTCTCCACGCCCATACACACCAGAGTTTGACATTATCCGCACCCGCATAGAGGTACACTTCAGTGATCAACCCGGTGAAATATTAAAACGATTTATTGCTGATACCCAACGTGACAATCCAGCCATTGCACATTACGGCGCCATGCTGGCCGCCATGCGCACAAATCAGTTGGAACTTGCCAGACAGCACTTCGAACAACTGCCGCAGCAATGGGCACAGCACGCGTATATAAAATTAAGCGAACTTGAATTACTGCTGGCCGAAAATGATTTTACCCAGGCTGAAAGCCGCTCTGAAGCAATGATGGCTTTATATCCAGATAGCATGCCCGTGATGAAAATGCATGCGCGGGTGATGTATACAACAGGACAACCAGAACGAGCCGTTCCGATCTACAAACATCTGCTACAGGACTACCCGACAGATACTGACAGCTGGTACCAACTCGCTGAAGCAGAAGGCCTATCTGGCAATATAACCGGAGTTCACGAGGCGCGCATAGAATACTTTCTGCTGACGGGCAATATCGACAGCGCCATACAGCAGATCACCTTTGCCAAACGCGAAGCCAACCTGCACCCCTCGGATCTGGCCAGACTCGAACAGCTTGAAGCTGAAACCCTGGAAATACGCCGACAAATCAAGGAAGACTTGTAGTCTTCCTAACGATTAATCATTTCAGCGGGAAATCCAACATGCGCTGTAAAGGTATACGCGCACGTGCGATCAGATCCTTGCTGACAAGCACTTCCTGATCACCGTTTAACAGCACATCCCGCAGGTTTTCCAGTCCATTCATGGCCATCCACGGACAATGGGCACAACTTCGACACGTCGCCCCTGTACCACCGGTAGGCGCTTCAATTAAGGTTTTACCCGGCGCAGCCTGCTGCATTTTATAGAAAATACCGCGATCTGTAGCAACGATGAACATCGGGTTTGGCATCGTAGCGGCCGCATTAATCAGTTGGCTGGTAGAGCCGACCACATCGGCGAGCTCTACTACCGCTTCCGGTGATTCCGGATGCACCAGGACAGCTGCATCCGGATAAACGGCTTTCAGATCACGCAACCCTTTGGCCTTGAATTCTTCGTGTACAATGCAGGCGCCATCCCATAGCAACATTTCAACACCGGTTTTCTGTTGAATATAATCGCCGAGGTGTTTGTCCGGTGCCCAGATCACTTTTTTACCCTGCTCTGCCAGGTACTCCACCACACGCAGTGCAATACTTGATGTCACAACCCAGTCAGCCCGGGCTTTAACAGCAGCAGAAGTATTGGCATAGACAACAACTTCATGATCAGGGTATTGATCACAAAAAGCAGAAAACTCGTCAACTGGACAACCCAGATCCAGTGAACAGGTTGCCTCCAGTGTCGGCATAAGAATACGCTTTTCCGGGCTGAGTATTTTCGCAGTTTCGCCCATAAAACGTACACCCGCCACCAACAGCGTTGACGCTTGGTGCTGACTGCCGAAACGAGCCATTTCCAACGAATCCGAAACACAGCCACCACTTTTTTCCGCCAGTGCCTGAATCACTGGATCAGTATAGTAATGCGCAACCAGACAGGCATCTTTCAGCTTCAGCAATGACAGAATTTCATCAGTCAGCGAGGCTGATTGCTGTTGATCCAGAGCATCAGGCAAATGCTCCTGAGCAAAGTGCTCCTGAACAAGAATACGGTCTGCCAAATCTCGTTTACTTAGCATCAATCATTCCGAGTTGAATTAGGGTCAGCAGCCTAGGGCATGCATGAAAACCTGGTATTATAGCACATAGAGAAACACGAATAGACGGCTAACCTGTCAGGATTGATAGTGTGTCGGATCCGTCACACCAGCCTGCTCAAACCCCTTGGCACGCAGACGACAACTGTCGCAGCGTCCACAAGCTCGCCCCTCATCATCGGCCTGATAACAGGAGACAGTTTTTGCATAATCCATCCCGAGCGATACGCCTGCCTGAATAATTTCAGCCTTGGTGAGATCAATCAAAGGGGTATGAATGCGTATCGGTTTGCCTTCAACCCCCTGGCGTGTTGCCAAAGCGGCCATGGCCTCAAATGCACGAATAAACTCCGGGCGACAATCCGGATAACCAGAATAATCGACGGCATTCACACCGATAAAAATAGCACTCGCATCAAGAACTTCAGCCCACCCCAGCGCCAGAGAAAGAAAAACGGTGTTGCGCGCAGGAACATACGTCAGTGGAATAACCCCTTCCTGCGCCTCACCGGTTTCCGATTCCGGCATACTCATGCTGGGGTCAGTAAGCGCCGATCCGCCAAAGTCTTCCAGGTTCAAACGTAGCACACGGTGCTCTACAACCCCGGCATCTATCGCAACGGCACGGGCTGCATTCAACTCTGTAAGTGAACGCTGACCGTAATCAAAACTGAGTACATAACAGCTATAACCCTGATCTTTGGCCATAGCCAGAACCGTTGCCGAATCTAACCCTCCGGACAGGAGTACAACGGCACGTTCGCCAGTCATTATCAATACCCTCTTCAGTTACTTTCGACAGGACGGAAACTTTGTGCCAATGTCGCCGCGGTACTCTGCGGATATTCACTGATCACACGCTGCATCATATGCCGTGAACGTTCCTGCTCACCCATTCTGGAAAGGGTCACGCCTAGCTTGTACAGAGCATCAGGAACTTTGTGGTGAGTTGGAAACTGCTCCAGCACAGTCTCAAACGCGATACTGGCTTGCTCCAGTGACTCGTTAGCCAGATGCAACTCACCCAACCAATAGTAACCATTGGCGGTATTGGTATGTTCCGGATAGCGTTGTACAAAAGCCTCAAAAGCACTAATGGCCTGATCAAACTCACGCGCCCGAACTAATGCAAAGGCTTCGTCATAAGCTTGTTGATCATCTGCGGAAACGGGTTCAGCGGTAATACCAGGCTCAGCATCAGCAGCAGTCTCAGCAGCTACGGGTGTCTCGGCTGGCGGCATATCAGAGGGATCTGACAGTGGCGGCAATGCATCAGAATCCATGGCTGCTTGCATCAGCACACTGAGACGCCTGTCCATATCGCGGTAGCGATCAGAGGAATCGGCTTCCAGGCGCTGCAGCTTATGCTGCGTGGTTTCAAGTTCCCCACGCAGGTAACGAACATCCTCTTGCAACTGAAGCACCAGTAAAATCAGTTCGCTTTGACTGGAAATACCGGTGGATGCTGCAGATGTATTCTGAGCATCATTTCCCTGGATTTCGATCACCGGTACCTGGGCCTGTGCTGACAACGTCAGCACAGCACTCAGGCAACCCGCAACTGTGTATTTCAGTGAAGGTTTCATAATCAGTCTATCAGCGGCTCAGGTATCTCAATTCAACACGACGGTTCTGCGACCAGGCACCTTCGTGATTGCCGGTAACTGATGGACGCTCCTCGCCATAGCTCACGGTTTCGATCTGACCCGCATTGGCACCATTGACAATCAACAGACGCTCAACAGCATTGGCACGACGCTCGCCCAACGCCATATTGTATTCACGCGTACCACGCTCATCGGTATGGCCATCCAGTCTTACACGTGCAGACGGATTACCTGCCAGGTAACGGGCATGACCTTCCAGGTCAGGAAAAAACTCCTGACGCACAACAGCACGGTCAAACTCGAAATAAAACACATTTTTCAGAGTCGCCACTTCTTCCCAGCTACCTGGAGTTACACCCGTACCGGTTCCGGCACCGTAAGCACTGGTGTCAGTGCCTGTACCTGTACCACTCATCGCCCCTGAATCAGTTTTACTGCCAGTAGAACTACACCCTGCAGCAAACGCCATAACAGCAGCCAACGCTAGCGCTTTAGTCAAATGAACATAACGCATTTTTTTCTCCTGTTGCCCGCTTTATAAGCAAGCAATTCAATTTAAGGTTGATACAGTTTATTTCAAAAATGGCGACCACGCCGGTTCTCTGACATCACCCTGTGGAACTGGCATATTGAAACGAATGCGCCCGTCCAGAGATACCGCGGACAAAATGCCACGACCTCCATCCTGGGTAGCATACATAACAATGCTGCCGTTCGGCGCAATGCTTGGAGACTCATCGTAATCACTGTTGGTTAAAATATCCAGACGTCCACTCTTTAGATCCTGAACGGCTATCTGGAAACGACGCGAACTGCCACGGTGAACCATGGCCAGAAAACGCCCGTCTTGCGTGAGACGTCCGCGAGCATTATAACTGCCTTCGTAAGTAACACGTTCCACTGAACGCGAGGCCAGATCCATCCGATAGATCTGTGGCGAGCCACCACGGTCAGAGGTGAAAAAGAGAGATTTTCCATCCGGCGCCCAGAAAGGCTCAGTATCGATTGCACTGCTTTGTGTCATTCGATCCAGCGCACGGGTTCTCAAATCCAGCACATAAATTTCAGGGTTGCCATCTTTAGACAAGACTAGCGACAGCTTATGACCATCGGGTGACCAGGCCGGCGCCCCATTTAGGCCAGGAAAGGACTGAATCTGTTCTCGCTGCCCTGTTGCCAGATGCTGTATATAGATAACTGGGCGCGTAGTCTCAAAAGAGACATAGGCGAGCTTGGTACCATCAAACGACCAGGCCGGTGACAGGATTGGCTCATTTGATTCCAGGATGGTTCGGGCACGCTCACCATCCCAATCAGCTAACCGCAGACGATAGCGTTGATTTTCAGCGTCACGACGGTCCGCAGCAACATAGACAATACGGGTTGAAAAAGCACCCTTGATACCGGTTAAAGCTTCAAAAACAGCATCCGAGACATAGTGTGCCGCATCACGAAGGCTTTGCTTACCGACAGACACTTCCCGCACTAAAATGCGCTCTTCTTTAAGCACATCATATAACTCAAAGGTAATCTTTACTTCATTCTCAGATAAAGGCTCCATGCGACCTATAACCAGGTAATCCTGATTTACCATACGCCAGTCACGAAAAAACACCTGCTCTTCACGTTCAGGAAAACTCAGCATATTTTCACGGTTCATGGATTTAAAAAAGCCGCTGCGTCCTAAATTCTGACTGATGATCTCAGCAATATCTTCAGGCAGGGCATCGCCGCCCCAACCAAAGGGTGCCACAGCAACCGGCACAGGGCTGTCAACGCCCTGAGTCACTTCCACTACCAACTGCTGCGCCATCAACGCTGAGCTGAAACCAAACAGCAACAAAAATAATAGCTTTTTAAATAATGTCATTACCATCTCAATCCTTCAGGCCTGAAAATCACCTGTGTTCTTCTCAGACGACGCTCAAATAATATTGGTTCCACTTCAGCTACGCGCGGTAAACGCTCAGTACGTCTAACAGCTTGTTCCGCTGAACGATCAAATGCCAAATCGCCACTGCTTTGCACAATACGCACATCAGCAATCTCCCCATTTGGCATCAATTGTATTTCAACTGTTGCCTGCATTCCTGTACGTGCCGTGGCTGGAATATTCCAGTTGCGCGTCAGCATAGCACTGATATATGAACCTATATCACCAATGACTGCATTAGCTGCTTCCTGAGCAGCTCGCTGGGCTTCTGCTCTGGCCTCTGCTTCAGCCTGTGCCTGAGCAGCCTGAGCCTCACGCTGCTGCGCCTCTTCCTGTGCTTTAGCTGCTTCCTGACGCTGACGCTCTTCGGCCTGGCGACGCTCTTCCTGACGCTGCTGCTCTTCAGCCGCTTGACGCTCAGCTTCTTCACGACGCTGACGCTCGGCTTCAGCCTGTTGTTGGCGCTCCTGCTCGGCGCGAATTCGTGACTCTGCCTCCCGTTGCGCGACTAGCTCCTGCTGACGCTGTTGCTCAGCTTCTCGTTCTTGTTGCTGGCGTTGCTGTTGTTCTTGACGCTGCTGTTGTTCCTGGCGCTGCTGTTGTTCTTGACGCTGCTGTTCTTCCTGGCGCTGCTGTTCAGCCACAGCCTGCTCTTGACGCTGCTGCTCGGCCTGACGTGCCTGCTCCTGCGCCCTAGCCTGCTCTGCCGCCTGTTGGGCAGCGGCCTGATCCGTCTGCAAGCTGCTCATATCGATCATGCGCGCCTGCAAATGACGGGGCTGTGGACGTTGAGCTTCGGAAAAATCAAACCACTGTCCAGCAATCAACGCCAACATCATTACATGGACCAGCGTCGCCAGAATAACCGGTAATACATAATTGCGATAATTATCCACGCCCGGCCTACTCTGTGACCAAACCAACACTGGGCGCGCCCGCCTGCTGCAACAGCACCATCAGTTGCACCACTCGATCATAGGTCACATTTTTATCACCCCTGACCAGCAGAAGCTTGTTAGGGTTTTCATTCAACACACTGGTGATCCGCTGTCTGATCGCATCTGCATCCGCAATCTCGGAATCATCACCACCCACATTGATGTAATAATTTCCATCCTTATCCACCGAAACGATCAGCGGCTCCTGATCTTCGGCTTCTACCGGTTCCGCGCTGGCCTGAGGCAAATCTACATCCACCCCCTGCGTCAGCATCGGCGTTGTCAGCATAAAAATCACCAACAGAACCACCATGACCTCAATATAAGGTACCACATTGATTTCTGCATTTAGACTACGCTTTTTGCGAGTACGCCATTCCATCATCAGACCTCAAAGTGCATGCAGGCGACGGTAGAGTATACTGGAGAACTCATCGGCAAAGGTTTCATAGTTGCTTAGCAGTGTTTCCGACTGCGCCGCATAGCGGTTGTAAGCAATAACAGCTGGAATAGCGGCGAACAAACCAATTGCCGTTGTGATCAATGCCTCTGAAATTCCCGGCGCCACCACCGATATTGTTGCATGGGGTACAGTAGCTAGACTTCGGAACGTATTCATAATTCCCCAAACGGTGCCAAAAAGACCCATATAAGGACTGGTAGAACCTACCGTTGCCAAAAATGGCAGATGCTTTGCCAACTTTTCTTCTTCGCGAGACATCGCCACCCGCATGCGTCGCTGGATGCCGTTCATGACCACATCGGGATCGGCTTTTCCCTGCTGGGTAAGGCGGGTAAATTCTTTCAAACCGGCACGAAAAATATTTTCGACACCACAATTTTCATTTGGCTGCTGGCTGACTTCGCGATACAGTTGTCCTAGGTCGGCACCCGACCAGAAGCGCTCTTCGAAAGTACGCATAGAGCGCTGTGCCGCACGAATCACAGAGCGGCGCTGAAAGATCATCACCCAGGAAACAAATGAGGTAATCATGAGCGTCAGCATGATAAGCTGAACGATAAAACTGGCCTCTACTACAAGAGACCAGATGGATAACTTGTCTTGCACGGTTCTCTCCTAACCTGACAGAAGGCAGGCGCTCACAATAGCAGCCGTATAAATTAATACAAGTAGCTGTGAAGCATGAATAAGCCGCAAGAACGTTTTTTTTGCAGAATACAGGCTGTTACGTTGTTAGTTTTTGCTTTCGCAGGACAAACAGCAACTGGTGGTCGGTTCAGCTTTCAGGCGATTAAGTTCTATAGCTTCGCCACATACCTTGCATAGACCAAAATAACCATTATCAATCCGTTTTATAGCTTCCTCACAAGCTCGCAGCTCGACCAACAAGGCTGCTTGTTTTTTTTCACTTCCCGATGCAGCCAACAGCTCTTGTTTAAGCGTTGTATGGAGCTGAACCAGCTCACGACGACAGTCACTGGCGAAGCGATCTTTAGGTAAAGCCAACATAGGCACCATCCCGTTACTTTTATCGATCTTTATTCGACAATAGTAACAGCCCGTTGGCCTTAAACCTTGATCAGGATCATGCAGACACTTATTCGGTATAGGGTTTTTTAATGCCGAAATGCAAGTAGGCATGATCCGTGACCACCCGCCCACGGGGTGTTCGCATCAGAAAACCTTGCTGTATCAGATAAGGCTCTAAAACATCTTCAATGGTATCGCGCTCTTCGCTGATCGCAGCCGCCAGACTTTCCACCCCCACCGGGCCACCACCAAATTTTTCAATCATCGCCAGCAACATGCGCCGGTCCATATGATCAAAGCCTTTTTCGTCCACATTCAGCATATTCAATGCCAGATCAGCTAGTTCACGGGTAATCGCACCATCTCCGCGTACTTCAGCATAATCACGGGCTCGACGCAGCAGACGGTTGGCAATACGCGGTGTCCCCCGGGCCCGACAGGCAATTTCACGTGCGCCCTCGGGATCAATTGGTGTAGACGTTAAGCGTGCAGCCCGACTGACAATGCGCGTCAAGTCTTCAACAGAGTAGAATTCCAACCGCTGCACGATGCCAAAACGGTCCCGTAGGGGTGAAGTCAACAGGCCTGCACGCGTAGTGGCGCCCACCAGGGTAAAAGGTGGCAGATCGATCTTGATAGAACGGGCTGCGGGCCCTTCACCTATCATAATATCCAGCTGATAGTCTTCCATCGCCGGATAGAGTATTTCTTCCACATTCGGGCTTAGACGATGAATTTCGTCGATAAACAGCACATCGCCCGCTTCCAAATTGGTTAGCATGGCGGCTACATCACCAGCTTTTTCCAGAACCGGCCCGGAGGTGCTGCGGATTTGCCCCCCCATCTCATTAGCAATGATATGTGCCAGGGTGGTTTTACCCAGCCCCGGCGGGCCAAAAATCAAGGTATGATCCAACGCCTCAGACCGATTACGCGCCGCATGGATAAAAATCTCCATCTGTTCACGCACCACCGGCTGACCTTCGTAATCCTGCAAGGTTTGCGGTCTGACCGTACGATCCTGCTTTTCCTCAACAGGGCTGGTCGCAACCGGTGTTATAAAACGGTCGGCTTCTATCATTGTTGTTACTCATTTATTAACTGATCATGGACCGTAACGCCAGTCGAATCAGTGCTTCGGCACTGGCTTCCGCGTCCAGAGAACGGCTGGCTTGCTCAATGGCCTGCGTGGCCTGGGCGGGCTTATAACCCAGGGCGATCAGCGCTGTTTCCGCCTCCCGACGTTCATCCACCACCGCTACAACTGGCTGTCTGGCTGCTGCCGCATCTTGCGGCGTCCGAAGCCCGGCTGGCACGGCACTGAAGTGTTTAAGACGATCTTTCATTTCAATAATCAGACGCTCAGCCGTCTTTTTACCAACGCCCGGTAGTTTTACCAAGGTTGCCACATCTTCATACTCTACACAGCGGATAAATGCATCACCACTGATACCCGACAGAATGGTCAGTGCCAGCTTAGGTCCCACACCATTGGTTTTAATCAGCTCGCGGAACACACTGCGCTCCTGACGATCGGTAAAGCCATACAACAACTGGGCATCTTCACGTACTACCAGATGCGTATAAAGGGATACTTCCAGACCGATATCAGCCAAGCGGTAGAAGGTGTTCATCGAAGCTTCCACCTCATAACCAACCCCACCAACGTCCAACATCAGAAATGGAGGGTATTTTTCCAGTAATACGCCACGCAAATGACCGATCATAATTATTTATCACCCTTGGACTTTATTGATATCAGTCGGCGTTTTTTTCGCCCAGTTAGTACACGCCGCGGCGTACGATCTATGCCTGTGACCACAAACACCGGCAAACGAAAGCCAGTAAAGATGGCCAGCATACGAATGCAGAAAATCAATGCAATAGCTGACAAAGCGAGTAAATTCGGCTGCATTTGTCCTTGCATGAGCACATAGAAAGTGGCGCCGATCAGAGCGCAAGTCGCATAAAACTCTTCATGCTGGAGAATACCCGGGATACGTCCAGTGAGTAAATCCCGAATAACGCCCCCCGCGCAACCCGTACTGACACCCATAATCACAGCAATCAGGGGCGAAAAACCTAGCCCCATCGCTTTTTCAGCACCAGCAATGGCAAACAGCGCCAAACCGGCCGCATCAAGCACCAGTAAGGCCCGTCGCGGCAACATCCAGAAGCGACAGTAAACAAAGGTCAGCACGGCCGCACCTATGGCCGTCCACAACAAGATCGGATCAGCAATCCAGATCAACGGATGTGCATTCAGCGCCAGATCACGCAGAGTACCGCCACCGAGCGAAGTCGCCAGCGCCAGCACCATAATACCAAACAGATCAATCTGCTTGCCGCGTGCAGCCAACACACCGGTAACCGAAAAGATCGCTATGCCAAACAGATCAGCATAGTAGACAAAATTTGCAATTTCTATCATCGCCAACGCCCACCGCGCCCGCTATGCTGACCCGCTACGCTGATCAATGAACGGCGTGAATGCGCATGGCACAGCGCAATAGCAAGTGCGTCAGCCGCGTCAGCTTGAGGTAAACCAGGTAATTTAAGGATATGCGCCACCATGTGTTGCACCTGACTCTTATCAGCCGCACCCGAGCCAACCACAGACTGTTTCACTTTTCGTGCCGAGTACTCATAGACGGGGACAGATTGATTTGCCGCAGCAACAATCGCTACGCCTCTGGCCTGGCCCAGTTTCAGTGCCGAGTCGGCATTGCGCGCCATAAACACCTGCTCTATGGCAAACTCCTGTGGCAGATAACGTTCAATAATCTCATGCACACCGGCGTACACCTGCTGCAGCTTATCAGCCAACTCACCCTCACGAATACGGATGCAACCACTGGCAATGTATTCGTTATGCCCTTTTAGTGAATTGATCACACCATAGCCGGTAATGCGCGATCCAGGGTCTATCCCGAGAATGATCATATCAACAGGACCAACCATCACTAGAGGCAAGGATCAAAGCATCGCCTCTTCCGGAATGTCAGCATTGTGGTATACGTTCTGAGTGTCATCCAGATCTTCCAGCACGTCCAGGAGCTTCAATGCCTTTTGACCAGACTCAACATCTAACGCTACCGTTGTGGAGGGAATCATACCCACCTCTGCATGAACCGGTTCAAGCCCTGATTGCAGCAGCGACTGCTTCACCTCCATAAACTCAGTGACGCTGGTAAATACATCAATCGAGCCATCGTCATGGGACACCACATCGTCTGCACCAGCTTCAAGTGCTGCTTCGATAATCTGATCCTCATCAACACCATTATCAAAGGTAATCTGGCCTTTTTTATCAAACAGGTAGGAGACGGAGCCATTAGTGCCCAGGTTGCCGCCATGCTTACTGAAAGCAGCACGTACCTGCGATACAGTCCGGTTAACATTATCGGTCATGCACTCAACCAGTATCGCTACGCCATTGGGGCCATAGCCCTCATAAGTCAGCTCGTCGTAATTATCACCGTCTCCCCCACCCGCGCCTCGCTGTATGGCTTTTTCAATGGTGTCTTTTTTCATATTGGCGCCAAGCGCCTTATCAACAGCCGCCCGCAAACGTGGATTATCGTCCGGCACGCCGCCGCCCTCTTTGGCGGCTACCGTCAATTCACGAATCAACTTAGTAAAGATTTTACCGCGCTTGGCATCCTGAGACGCTTTGCGGTGCTTGATATTGGCCCACTTGGAATGACCTGCCATAACCTCTTACCTCATTAACAAAGAAGGGGCCGCTAAGCCCCGTTCGTTCTTCGTAGTTTTCACTTCACCGTCTGTCTTCCTGGAGCGATATATCCTTTAAGGACTTATACGACAACCCAGGTGCCAAACAGTGATATTCACCTTGTCATCAGGGCGTCTTGCGCAACTTGATATTCAGTTCGCGTAACTGTGCGGCACTGACTTCACCCGGCGCATCGGTCAACAGACAGGCAGCGCTCTGTGTTTTCGGGAAGGCAATCACCTCACGAATAGAGGCAGACCCAGTCATCAACATCACCAGACGATCCAGACCAAAGGCCAAACCACCGTGTGGCGGCGCGCCGTATCGCAGGGCGTTGAGCAGGAAGCCAAATTTTTCTTCAGCTTCTTCATCGCTAATGCCGAGTACTTTAAATACCGCCCGCTGCATGACCTGATCATGAATACGCACCGAACCACCACCCAATTCAGTACCATTCAGTACCATATCGTAAGCACGGGACAGCTTACCCTCAGGAGCCTCAATCAGCTCATCCGGGCTGCAGCTGGGTGCCGTAAATGGATGATGCAAGGCGGTCAGGCCACCATTATTGTCTTCTTCAAACATCGGGAAGTCGACCACCCATAGTGGTGCCCATTCCTGCGTGAGCAGGTTCAGATCTTCACCCACTTTAATACGCAACGCGCCCAAGGCTTCATTAACTACCTTGGCCTTATCCGCACCAAAGAACACCAGATCGCCGTTCTGGGCTCCAACACGCTGCATGATCTGCAGTGCTACATCTTCACCCAGGAACTTCACAATCGGTGATTGTAGCCCTTCAGCACCGTTTTCCAATGCATTAACCTTGATCCAGGCCAGGCCTTTAGCACCGTAGATGGATACAAATTTAGTGTAGTCATCAATCAGTTTACGCGTCAGTTCGGCTCCACCCGGCACTTTCAGGGCGGCTACACGTCCTTTAGGGTCAGTGGCTGGTGCGGCAAACACTTTGAAGTCAACACCCGCCACCAGATCAGCCACATCGACCAATTCCATCGGATTACGCAGATCCGGCTTATCGGAACCATAGCGCTGCATCGCCTCTGAGTAAGGCATGCGCGGGAAGTCTCCCAGATCCACATTCAGCTGTTCCAGGAACAGGCCACGGATCATCTGCTCAGTAATCCCCATGATACCTTCTTCGTCCATAAAGGAGGTTTCTATATCGATCTGAGTGAATTCCGGTTGACGATCAGCACGCAGATCTTCATCACGAAAGCACTTGGCAATCTGATAGTAACGGTCAAACCCTGACACCATCAGCAGTTGCTTGAACAACTGCGGTGACTGTGGCAGCGCGAAAAAATGCCCTTCGTGGGTACGGCTAGGTACCAGATAGTCACGCGCACCTTCGGGTGTAGCACGCGTCAGAATTGGCGTTTCAATATCCAGAAAACCATTTTCTTCCAGATAGTTACGGATATAGTGGGTAATTTTTGAACGGAAACGCAGTTTACGTTGAATCTCCGGACGGCGCAGATCAATAAAGCGATTGCGCAGACGCACATCTTCGCCCACCTGCTGATGATCATCCAACTGGAAAGGTGGCGTATCTGACTTGTTCAAAATCACTAATTCTTTGCCCAGTACTTCAATCGCACCGGTTGGCATCTCCGAATTTTCGGTACCTTCAGGGCGGGCACGAACCAGTCCTTTCAACTCAATCACATATTCATTACGAACACTGTCAGCCAGGGCAAAGCTGGCTTCACGATCCGGGTCAAACACCACCTGGGTGATGCCTTCACGATCTCTGACATCCAGAAAGATAACGCCACCATGATCCCGACGACGGTGAACCCATCCTGAAAGTGTAATGTCCTGGCCGATATGTTCTTTACGAAGATCGCCGCAATAATGGCTGCGCATGATTGATTGTTCCTGTATCTGTCACTGTAAAAGCAAAATAGGCGCAGAATTATACCCTATATTGAGGGCGCTGACAGCGGTGTAAGGCCAATATGTTCGTTTAGGATTTCAGATAGCCGCAAGACCGATTACCAGCCACCCCCACCGCCGCCACCACGACCACCACCAGACGAACCGCTACTGCTACCTGAACTAAAACTACTCGAACTCGAGCCTCGCGAACCAGTGCTTTTAATTACAGTGGCTTGATTAATTGAGCTAGCTAAAGCAGATGCCAGTGCTGCATCTGGAAGAGACAAGCTACGGCTGGAAAGCCCTGTATATTTATACGGCTGCCCTTGCCTTTTCATGTTAGCAAATATCATAGTGAAGCGATCCGTCCAAGGCTGCTCTAAATCCAAAGCCATGGCATAAGGAAACAAGCGTTCGAATAGCTCTGGTGTTTTTTCAGGAGGATGTTTGAGCTGCCACTCATCTTGCTCTGCCACGGTAAGATAAAGTTTAAACCCTTCCATTTTATCCAAAAAATCTCGACCAGCGAGTGTTGGTGCTTTTATCAACTTACTAAACACATGATGTATTATTAAAAGCAGCAGCAGTGCAACCACATTTATCAGCGAAGTACTCATAATCAAAGCAAAAATCAAAAACACCACAAAGAAAAATAGAGTTAACATAAAAATCAAAAGGGCAACAAAATCCTTTATAGAATGGAAATCTATTTTAACTTCAAATGGGCGAAAATTCTTCACAAACCAATCCAGAGCAAACGTAAACAATGTCATCCATAAGGATAAAAACAGAACCAAAATACCTATTTCTATAAACGGTTTGGACGCCACAAAAGATATTAACGTAAACAATGTAATCAATATGCCTGGTAGCAAAAATTGTCTGTTATTACGAAAATACTCTTTATCACAATGCTGCCTTAACGCCTGTCGATTGGCCTCTATAGCAGCCTGAATTTGCTCTTGGTTTTCCTGATCAAAATCCACAGTCGTTGATAGCAAATCTTCGAAAAGACTTTCCAATAAAGCCTTTTCAGCAGGACATAGATCATCACTAACAGCTTTGTCTGTTCGCTTTGCGGCGTAATTGGATTCTTTTTGCACCAAGATGAGGTATCCCTTGGTGGCTAAACTAACCAGCGCCGTGCTAAAGGTTTTAGTATCAATACCTTGGTTCATAATGTAACGAATGGCACCCGGAGAGTAACCAGCCGGAGGGTCGTACTGCGGGATAATAACACCCGGTTTTGGATCTCGGCCATGAGCCAGCCAAATAAACAGATAAAATATTACTAACGTAAAGAGCCCCATAAGAAGGACCACGGTATCTTGATTATCGCTTATATACCAACCAAACCGCTGCAAAGGAGTTGGATGCTTAACAACGCCTTTCGGCCAGGTCACAACAATACTAAGCCCTTCGCCTTTAGCCAATCGCTGAGTGGTTTCAAAATAAATTCCTGTTGTATTTATTTCGCTTTGAAAGAGTTGATCTTTAGAACCGAGAGGCCCGGTGTAGGCTTCAGCGCTAAAATCATCGGACACAGCACCTTCAGGCAAGTGTACCTTGGCACTAACGCGGTCAATCGGCAACTCCCACTTATTACCATTGACATTCCAATAGAGCTCATCATAGTCATCAAAGAAGCCGAGGTGTCGTTCAATCACATAGGATATAGTATAGGTATACTCACCGGGTTTCAGCAGACGATTTCTATTGCCTATGTATAAATCGAGATATCGTCCTCTTGCTTCAACACGAATAGGCTCCTGCTCACCATCACGGGCTACACTTATAATAGCTATAGGGGTTTCAATGTAGCTTCCAAAAGCACCCCTATAACGGGTCGGAATAGTGCGGTAGATGCCGCGCTTAATCGACATTCCTTCAGAGCGCACTTTGATCGTTTCAATGACCTTCATGCTGCCATCTTCACGAACAGTCATATCGCTGTGAAAATCGAGAATGCGCTCGTCAGCTCCAGCAGATACCGCTATCAAAGAAAAAAACAGCATTAGTATTAAACGTTTCATAGAATCCCTTCACAAAATCATGTTACTTACAGTTGTGCAATAAAGGTTTCAAAGGCCTCTCTTGCCAGATGCACCTCTGCCTCAGCCTGTTTTACCGAAGCATTTAAGCTATGCAGTTCATCCTCCTGCTCGCTGAGCTGATTCACTAACCGCTGGTAAAGCGCAGATCCAGGCTCCAGCACTTCAAGATTCGCCCGAATGCGTGCCTGCTCTTGATAAATACTCTCTATAGCTCCTTTTCGATCTTGCAGGCTACGCTCAGCACGAGACCAAGCTTGACGCAGGCTCGCCGCCCGTTCAACCTGAGACTTTAACTCCACGGATAACTGTGCCTGACTTGACCAATAGAAAAGTTGAGTTTCTGATAAGGCCGCTAATTGAAAATGCTCCCAATCAATCTTTACTTCCTTTACCAGAACAGGCTGTTCTGAATGTGCTAACAGATCTACCGCTAGCCGATAATGTTCCTCTGTTTGTTCAAGCCGCTCTGCATCGGATTCCAGCTCCCAGCCTTGCTGACGTGGATGAACGATCACTAAATTTCGATCCTGAGCCGACTCATTGATGGCATGATAAACCGTTTCGCGCTGTCGAGTCTGTTGCAACATCAATACACCCTGCTCTATTTTACCCTGCGTCAGCTGCGTTTCCTGCTGGGTTGTTTGAGGTAGAACCTGAAGGTCTAAATCAACAGCATAACTGATGAGCCGCTTTGCCCCAGGTGGAATATGATCAATTCGCGCATCGCCCACATAGCTTTGCCCCATCATCACGGTCATAGGGCCCTCAGGTAGCGGCTTATCTGATGTGTTCGCTAAATACGCCCCGCGCAAAGGATGACGAGGATGTACACTGGTGTCATAAATGGAAACCGGTGCGATCTCCACCGAGGCATTCAAAATGGGCAACATCGCCGATTGCTGCCGAGACAAACTGACATTTTCAAGTCGATACTCAAAGTGCGAGCCAAGATCCTGTCCCTCGACCGAGGCCATCGAACCAGCTTTAGGGGCGGATTCCATACTGGGTGCCGGTGCTCGCATAGGGGCTGCGGCTACTGCGCGTAAAGGCACGAACTCTTCATCTAGAGCGGCACCACGAGCGAGGGCATAGGCTTGCGGCGCTATACCTTCAAAGGCCACTGACTCATACACCGGACGATCAATAAAACGAGACTGGTAAAGGTCTTCAATAAAGCTCAGGGGGCGACCACTGATTAAGGCCAAACTAATATTCTGCCAGTCCTGGTCACTGGCATTTTCCACCAAGGCCCAGGTTTGTAAGCTAGCCGCTTTACTGTCTGACTCATTGAGTAATAAACGATAGCTGGTTTTCCAGACGGGTGCTGCTGCCACATAGGTCACCGCCACGTCACGCTCTCCTTCACCCTCAAGATAAAGGTTGACGGCTTTGCGCTCATTGTGGCGATCTTGTGCCAAGGCGTTTAATGCACGATTCAGGTCAGCTTGCAGACGCGTATCGGTCAATTCGAAGCGGCGTATTTGATCCAGGCTTAAGCTTTCCAAGCCGGTTTCGGTTACCAGATTAAGGTAGTCTAATTCTGCGAATTGATCAGCCACTCGCAAGGTGCGTCTATCGGCCCCAAGGATACGCCCTGTTAACAGACTGCCTTGCAGGGTTTCAACCTGAATGGCTTGACCGCGTAATTGAGTAAACACCTCCACCCAACCAGGGTTGCCAGATAGATCAACACGCAAACTGGATAACGTACGATCCAACGCTGACTGACCCGGATAACTCACACCCAGGATTCGACCATTTCCCTGGTCCCAGAAAACCAGGGATTTCAACAGATCATTCATTTCAGTTGAACTGGCCTGAAGTTGCACTTGAACCGGCCCATCGACCTTGCCACCTTGTTGGAACAATCCCACACCCGAGGTGGAAAGCACAACGCGTTCAATGGGTAACACAGCCTCAGGAAAGGTTTGAGAAGCCCAAGCGCTTTGGCTTAGGCTGGCAACAACCCAGAAACTGGCACTCATTATCGACACGGCAGGCAAGCACCGCTTCAAGTAAGCAGGATATTGAGGGGGCAAAATCATGAACACTCTCCCTAATTCATGAGTTAAATTAATTAGCCTAGCTTAGCATTTGCTGGTCATATTCATTATTTTCTATCTAATCCATCCATAGCACACAGGGTGCCATCACCTTCTAATAGGCGGTACATGGCTTGCATCACGGCAGGAATATCCTTGAACATTCCGACATTATCTGAAAAATTTTAGGCTAAAGAGTTAGTTACGCCAAGATCAAAACAGCACACGAAATGCTAATCTGATAATTTAAATGCCAGCTCGCCATCCAGCAGCACTTCAAGTTTCCGACTGATTTCCTCGGCCTGTTCGGCTGTGTAGGGTCGCGCCTCGGCCACACCCCAGACAGGTCCTGGCCAGGCGATATCATCCTCATAGCGCACAACATGATGCAGATGCAGCTGCGATACCATGTTACCCAATGCGGCAACATTCATCTTGCGTGCCATAAACAAGTCGGCCAGGGTTTCGCTCAACGCCGACGATTCTTCAATCAACTGCGCACGCTCCGAGGCTGACAAGTGATAGACTTCGGTAACACCTGCGCGGCGCGGCACCAGAATAAACCAGGGATAGTTGGCATCATTCATGAGTAACAAGCGGCACAGGGGAAAGTCGCCCAGAACCCAGGTATCGGCCTGCAAGCGTGGATGGAGTTCAAATTCAAGTTCCAGTTCGTCCATTGGACTCTCCTTAGGATATTAAATACGGCCTTATGATATAAAAGGCCGGATCACAGCGTATAGAGTTCGTTAGATTCACTTTTTACACTAAACCAGACAGAACATCATGTATCAAATACGCTTTTGCGACAGTATAGACAAGATACCCGCCAGCACCTGGGACGCGCTTTGCAACACCGACTACCCGTTTATCCGGCACGCTTTTCTTAAGGCACTGGAAGACTCAGGTTCGGTATCCGCGGCTACCGGCTGGCAGCCCATGCATATGCAGCTATGGCGCGGCGATGAGGTGGTCGGGGTCATGCCTCTATATATCAAAGACCACTCTTACGGTGAGTATGTGTTCGACTGGAGCTGGGCGGATGCCTGGGAGCGTAACGGACTGGATTATTATCCCAAACTGGTGACAGCTATTCCCTATACGCCCGCGCAAGGACCCAGGTACGGCAGCCAACTGCCAGACGCCGAAGTCTGTCAGGCTTTTTATGCCGGTATCCAACAATTAGGACAACAGATTACAGCCAGTAGCTGGCATGGTTTATTTGTCACCGATTCGCTGCACACAACCTTTGCAGCCCAAGGCTGCTCCGCGCGTATGGGGCTGCAATACCACTGGTTTAACCGCGGCTATCATAGCTTTGACGATTACCTGAGCCATTTCAGCTCACGCAAACGTAAAAATGTACGTAAGGAACGCCAGAAAGTACAAGATCAAGGCATTGAGCATGACTGGGTCAGCGGCAAGGATCTGACCGATCAGGATATGCAACACTTCTGGATTTTTTACCAAATGACCCACCTCAAACGTGGGCGCCGAGGCTATCTGACACGAGCTTTTTTTGAGCAGTTACGCCAATCACTCGCTGACAAGCTGGTGTTCTGTTTTGCCCGACAGGGTGATAATACGCTCGCTGGCGCGCTGTTTTTTCGTGATAGCACCACCCTGTATGGGCGTTACTGGGGTTGTACCGAAGCCTTCGACAGTCTGCATTTTGAAACCTGCTATTATCAGGGTATCGACTATGCCATCGCGCAAGGGCTTGAGCGCTTTGATCCAGGCGCCCAAGGTGAACACAAAATCGCCCGTGGCTTTGAGCCGGTGCCTACCTGGTCAGTACACCATATAGAACACCCGGGATTGCGTACCGCCGTAGAGGATTTTGTTATCAAGGAGGCCACGCAACTGCGACTCTATCAAGCGCAGTTGCGTGAAGGATTGCCCTTTCGTCAGGTTGACTAATCAGCGCAGCCCAAGATGTTTGGCATGAAAACGCAGATGCGATTCAATAAAGCTGGCGATAAAGTAATAGCTATGATCATAACCTGGCTGGTAGCGTATCTCAGCCGAAAAGTTCATCACCTCACACGCCGTAATCAGCCGATCAGTTTTCAGTTGCTCATCTAAAAAGTTATCGGCTGTGCCCTGATCGACCAACAGCGGTAGCGGTGTTGCGCCACTGCGGATAAGCTCGACACTATCATAAGCTTTCCAACTGGTCTCATCACTGCCCAAGTATCCACTAAAGGCTTTCTGGCCCCAGGGACATTCACAGGGATTCACTATTGGTGAAAAAGCGCTGGCGGATACAAACCGACCGGCATTACGCAGCGCCAGCATCAGTGCGCCGTGGCCACCCATGGAATGACCACTGATGGCACGCAACTCAGTCAAGGGCATTGCACTTTCAAGCAGCTCGGGCAGTTCCGTCAGGATGTAATCATACATGCGGTAATGCGTTGCCCAAGGCACCTCGGTGGCATTGACATAAAACCCGGCACCCAGACCAAAATCATAGGCACCCGCTTCATCGTCAGGCACTCCTTCGCCCCGCGGACTGGTGTCGGGCATGATCAGCGCCATACCCAGCTCAGCGGCTACCCGCTGCGCACCCGCTTTGGTGGCAAAGTTCTGGTCGGTACAGGTCAATCCGGATAACCAGTAAAGTGCGGGGACCGGATGCTGCTCTGCCTGAGGCGGCAGAAACACGCTAAACTGCATAGTACAATCCAGCACCGCAGAGCGGTGTTGATATTGATTCTGCTGCCCGCCGAAACAGACCACACTACTGAGTAATTCCAGAGATTCATCAAGCCTATCAGTCATATTACATCCTGTGGTTGTTGGGTGAAGATAATCCAACCAGGGCAACCCCTGGCTGGAGACGGCATCGAGATCAGTAATGCACTACACTGCGAATGGATTTACCCGCATGCATCAGCTCAAAGGCTTCATTGATATCTTCAAGCGGCATGGTGTGAGTAATAAAGGTATCCAACTCATACTCACCCTGCATAAAGCGATCAACATAACCCGGCAGCTCAGAGCGACCTTTCACACCGCCGAAGGCACTACCGCGCCATACCCGGCCGGTGACTAACTGGAAGGGACGGGTGGATATTTCCTGGCCAGCACCGGCCACACCAATAATGACTGACTCACCCCAGCCTTTGTGGCAACACTCCAGAGCCGCACGCATGACGTTAACGTTGCCAATACACTCAAAGGAGTAATCCACACCGCCATCGGTCATTTCAACAATCACATCCTGAATAGGCTTGTCATGCTTGCTCGGATTGACACAGTCGGTGGCACCGAGTTTTTTGGCTATCTCAAACTTGTCTTCGTTCAGATCGATGGCAATGATTCGACCGGCTTTGGCCATCACCGCACCGATGATAACCGCCAGACCTATGCCGCCTAATCCGAACACCGCGACAGTATCGCCTTCTTTGACCTTGGCGGTATTGGTCACAGCGCCCATACCGGTGGTGACACCACAGCCCAGCAGGCAGACTTTTTCCAGCGGTGCGGCCTTATCAATTTTTGCCAGAGAAACTTCTGCTACTACCGTGCGCTCGGCAAAGGTCGAAGTGCCCATGTAGTGAAAGATTGGCTTACCATCTTTATAAAAACGGGTGGTGCCATCCGGCATCAAACCCTTGCCCTGGGTAGCACGAACCGATTGGCACAGGTTGGTTTTCCCAGACAGGCAGAATTTACATTTGCCACATTCGGCGGTGTACAGCGGAATCACATGATCGCCCACTTCTACACTGGTGACACCCTCGCCGACCGCTTCAACAATACCAGCCCCTTCATGCCCCAGGATGGCTGGAAAAATACCTTCAGGGTCTTCGCCCGACAGGGTAAAGGCATCGGTATGACAAACACCGGTAGCGACGATACGTACCAGCACTTCACCTTTTTGCGGTGGCATCAGATCCACTTCCTCAATACTCAAGGGCTGCCCCGGTCCCCAAGCGACCGCTGCTCGTGTTTTAATCATTTCCATGTTGCCTCCAGTATTTCATTATCGTTATCGATTCCGCGCCATTATAAATTTTCACAGCACAGTGATTGCAGCTTCAGTTGAAAATGACTCTTGCTATACTGAAACAATCACTTATTGACTAAAGGTCCCGATAGGGTGAATTAACCCCAATCTGGGTCAACTGGATCAACTCACGCTCTATCGCATCCCAGTCCAGCGGCTGACGGGCAATGATTTCCACCCGAGAATCACGCCGGTAGCTGATATGATCATAGTCCATTTCAGCGCCCACACGATTGATAAACACCCAGGGCAACCCCAGACGAAACGCCCCTTTAATCCGCTCTGCACCTTCAATCCCAGCCAGCAGCGTTTCCAGCTCATCAAAGGGGAAAATATCCTCCGGATGAAAAACCCAGCCACAACTGACCCGGCCCAGGCCTTCACTCATTTGACGCACAGGGCGACAGGGCTCAGGTTGCGGCGGTGTTATGGTTTCGGGCACTGGGTGGTGATGCTGATGCGTATCATGATGCTGATGCGAAGCTGGAAACACCGCCTGAAACAGGCCATCACGGACACAATCCAGCAGTGCCGCATCAAAATGCCCCTGGCGGGTGGTTAAATAGTGTTGCTTGGGTGGATAAAGCGACTGAACCAGGTTCTCCAGAGCCTTTAAATCTTCGTCTGTCGCCAGGTCAGCTTTATTGGCAATCACCACATCGGCCATATTGATTTGATCAAGGAAGGTTTGATCCTGATTGAGATCGGCATCAGCCAATTGGCGCGGATCAACCAGACAGATGACCGCTCGCAGATCAAGATGCTGCTTAAAAAAGGGTTTTCGCAGGGTATCCAGGATACCAGCAGGATGTCCCATGCCGGTAGGTTCGATCAGTAAACGATCAAAATGTTGAGACTCCAGCAGCGTTTTCAGACTGGCATGTAGCTCACTGCCGAGCTGGCAGCAAACGCAGCCGCCCACTAACGGCGTCAATTGCAGATCATCTCTCACTTCAATAGCCAGTGGATCAACGCCCACCTGACCAAATTCATTGACAATAATGGCCCAGTTTTCATGCTGTGGTTTTTGTGCAATCAGAGCCTTGATCGCCGTAGTTTTACCACTGCCAAGAAATCCGGTAATCAGGTGCGTTGCAATTTTAGATGCCATGATTGTGCTCAATTTCCTCAACTAGATAATCGATAAACATACGGACCTTGGAGGACAAATGGCGGTGCTGAGGATAGACCACCCAGATTGCAGAATCTTTAAAGGCAAAATCCTGCAGCACCGGCACTAATTCACCACTTTCCAGGTACTCTGTGATGTAATAGGCGGGCAACTGTACCAGACCTAGCCCCTTAAGTGCGGCATCCAATAATGCAATACCCGAGTTGGCATGCAAGCGCCCCTGCACCCGAACTTCACGACGCGTTCCCTGATCTGAAAACAGCCAGCGATCCCGAGACCCAAGCAAGCACTGGTGTTTGGCGAGGTCCGCCAGCGTTACAGGTTTCCCTTGTTGAGCAAGATATGCGGGCGAAGCAACCACCAGCTCTTCACGCGTCCAGAGGCGACGCGCAATCAAGGATGAATCTTCCATGGGTCCAATACGTATGGCCAGATCATAGCCCTCTTCGATCAGGTCTACACGGCGGTTGGTCAGGTGCAGGCGGACTTCCAACTGTGGGTGCAACTGCATAAATGCATTGATCAACGGGGCGATATAACGCTCACCAAAGGTATACCCGGCAGTGATTTTCAGCACCCCGCGCGGACTGCTCTGCAAATCATTAATCGCTGATTCGGCTTCTCTGAAGCCTTCGAACAGATGTTTGCAATGCTCATAGTAGAGTCGTCCGGCATCAGTTAATCTGATCTTTCGCGTGGTACGGTAAAGCAACTGTGTCCCTAATTGCTGCTCCAGCTTCACTACCAACCGACTGATATGGGATGCTGATACATTAAGATGCCGGGCTGCTGCCGAGAAAGTGCCCAGCCGCACCACTTCAGTGAAGGCTTCTATCCTGTCCCAATGATTCATTATCACCCTTATTCATGCATTGAATCTTTAACGATTTATTATTGCTATATAGCAATAGTTATTTTATGTATGCAGCATAAAAATTACATGCCTATTTGCGACATTTGCATTACATTTAGGTTTGAACGTGCCCGAAAACGACATCGAGGTTCAGTGCATACTGACTGTATGCCAGCCATTATAAAAATAACATGTCCGACACCCGGATTACCGGTCCGGTGTGCAATGCTGACAATACAACCTGGAGTTATGTCAATGTCCTTTACCCCCAAGGGTGCAGCTACGCTGTGCAAATCCATCGACCCTGCCAAAAAACCGATTACCATCGGCTTTTTGTTAATGAACAATTTTACCCTGATTTCACTCGCTTCCGCGATAGAACCCCTGCGTATGGCTAATCAGCTGTCCGGAACAGAGCTCTATCAATGGTTTACCCTGACACCCGGTGGTCAGCAGGTGCAGGCCAGTGACGGCCTCACTGTCACACCGGATACCCCTATGGAAGAGATGCTGGCACTGGATATCGTCATCGTTTGTGGCGGTTATGCTGCTCAGCATAGTGCATCCAGAGAGCATTTTAGCTGGTTACAACAACAGGCTCGCCTGCACCGTAAGCTGGGTGCCATCTGCACCGGCAGCTGGGTACTGGCACAAGCGGGTTTACTGGATCACTATGAAGCCAGTATTCACTGGGAGTGTATTGCTTCGTTGAAAGAAGCCTTTCCCAAGATTGAGTTGTCATCACGACTGTTCAGTATAGACAGAGACCGTATGACCTCATCAGGGGGCACCGCTCCCCTGGATATGATGTTGAACCTGATCGCCCGTGAGCATGGCAAAGACCTGTCAGCTGGTATCTCGGATATGTTTATTTATGACCGTGTACGTAACGAGCAGGACCAACAACGCGTGCCGCTCAAGCATGTTTTAGGCTCTACCCAGCCGAAGCTGCTGGAGATCGTTGCGCTGATGGAATCTAACCTGGAGGAGTTGCTGACACTGGATGAACTGGCCAGCTACGCCAGCCTGTCACGTCGGCAACTGGAGAGGCTGTTTCAGAAATACCTGAGCTGTTCGCCCTCACGCTATTATCTGAAGTTACGCCTGGTTCGGGCCAGACAATTGCTGAAGCAAAGTGGCTTGTCCATTATTGAGGTGGCTTCCGCTTGCGGGTTTGCGTCCACACCGCATTTTTCCAAATGCTACCGTGAATATTTTGGTCTACCTCCACGTGAAGAACGCCTGGGAATGACCAACCATCGTCCACTCAATCCAGTGCTGCACAGTCAGAAGCTGCCACCGGAACTGGCGGCGGGTGCTACAGGTCAAACACCAGCACCTGAAGTCAGAGTTTCAGCCGCGATGAAAGCTCTGGCTCAGGCTCGTGACGAACCCACGTTTGCGAGTATTTTGTTGCACTGATCTATCTGATCCACAACTCCTGCCCAGCGCAAACACAATTTTTTGTGCTGGGCAGTTTTCAGGTCATCAACACTCAATCGCATTCACTGCCAGACCTCCCCGGGAAGTCTCCTTGTACTTATCCTGCATATCACGGCCGGTGTCGCGCATGGTACGGATGACCTTATCCAGTGAGATAAAGTGTTCACCATCGCCACGCAGTGCCATCTGAGCCGCATTTATGGCCTTGATTGATGCAATGGCATTGCGCTCGATACAGGGCACCTGCACCAGGCCTCCAACCGGATCACAGGTTAAACCAAGATTATGCTCCAGACCTATTTCAGCGGCATTTTCCACCTGAGAAGCGGTGCCACCCAGGACTTCGCACAGGCCTGCTGCGGCCATGGCACACGCCGATCCCACTTCACCCTGGCAACCCACTTCTGCACCAGAGATAGACGCGTTTTTCTTGCACAGAATGCCCACAGCACCAGCGGCCAGCAGAAAGTTAACCAGATGCTTTTCAGACGCCGTGGGTTCAAATTGCATGTAATAGCAGAGTACTGCCGGAATAATACCCGCCGCCCCATTGGTTGGTGCTGTGACCATGCGCCCACCGGCGGCATTCTCTTCATTAACCGCCAGAGCATAGACATTGACCCAGTCCATGACCGAGAAGTTACTGGCAATGACGTTTTTATTCTGTTCAACCGCTTTCAGGCGTTCATAGAATGCTGGCGCGCGACGGCGCACATTCAAGCCACCCGGTAATATACCACCGTGTTTCAGACCATTTTCAACACAGGCGTGCATGGCCTGCCAGATAGTCCAAAGACCATCACGTATCTCTTGCTCGCTGCGCCAGACTTTTTCATTTTCGAGCATCAGCTCACTGATCGACAAAGAGTGCTGTTTACACAGCCGCAACAATTCTTCAGCGGTATTGAAATCATAGGGTAATGCAGAGGTATGCAACACCAGCTTATCCTCGGCGGCCTGGGCGGCTGTCAGCACAAAACCGCCCCCTATAGAGTAATAAGTATTCTCATAGATAACCCCTGAATCCCCCAAGGCGGTTATAGACATCGCATTCGGATGGCCTGGTAACACCTCTTCAAGGAAGATCATGTCCCTGTCCCAGTCGAACGCTATCGCTTGTTGCTGATTCAGCAGCAACTGACCACTCGCTAACAGCGCCTCTATCCGCGGTGCGATAACGTCTGGATCAATCTGGGCAGGACGTTCCCCCATTAGTCCCATTATCACGGCACGGTCTGTGGCATGCCCTTTACCCGTTGCTGATAACGAACCATACAGACGCACCTGCAGTTGTGTTATTTGCGGCATACACTGGCGTTTGATCAACTCGTCAACAAAATCACACGCGGCACTCATTGGCCCGACGGTATGGGAGCTGGACGGCCCCACACCAATTTTAAACAGATCAAACACACTGATGGACATGATGATTCTCAACTACCCTATTTATTGTTATAACGTTTAACTGGCAAACACCACTGTCTTGCCTTTTTGCAGAAATACCCGGCGCTCAATATGGTAACTGACGGCCCGTGCCAGCGTTAAACACTCAATATCGCGGCCTTTCTCTATCAGGTCTTCCGGATAGTGGGTGTGGGTTACCGGTTCTACTCCCTGTGCAATGATCGGACCTTCATCCAGGTCATTATTGATATAATGTGCCGTCGCGCCGACCAGCTTAACACCTTTATCATAGGCCTGATGGTACGGCCTCGCACCTTTGAAGCCGGGCAACAATGAATGGTGTATATTGATCGCCTTACCCGATAGTTTTTCACACATTTCGGCTGACAATACTTGCATATAACGCGCCAGCACCACCAGCTCCGCGCCAGTATCCTGTATAACCTGTGACACCTGATCTTCCTGCTCGGCGCGCGTTTCAGCCGTGATTGGAAAATGGTAATACGGCAGTTTATGCCATTGCGCCAAGGGTTCCAGATCAGGGTGATTTGATATGATTGCACGTATGTCGATGGCCAACTGCCCTGTGCGGTAACGGTAAAGCAAGTCATTCAGGCAGTGATCTGATTTAGACACCATAATCACCACTGGCATGCGTGCATCCGGTGCTGTCAGTTCAAACTGCATAGCAAAACCAGCCGCTCGGGGAGCAAAACGCTGCAGAAAGCCCTCGGCATCAAAACCAGACTGCTCTGGTCTGAATTCGACACGAATCACAAATCCCAGACTTTCCTTATCATCAAAAGAGTTCAACTCGGTGATATAACAGTTTTCCTCGCGCAGAAAACGTGTGACCACATCGACTGTGCCGATACGACTGGGACATTGGGCGGTAAAAATCCAGCTACCCTGTGTTCTGCTCATAGACTACCTCTTAATCAGAGTGGTCCGATGGTGTATTTCAGCACGACCGGCCACCCGTGTTTATTATGTTATATTTCGGCATCCAGGCCGAATTCCCGGCTGGCATCCACCAGCCAACGATAGCAGTAATCGGCAAAACTACGGCGCACCACCAGCTCCCAGACATCCTCTGAGGGACGACGAATCACCGCTGTGGCTTTAGCAAAGGTGGTGGTGACGCCCTTACCCACCGGAAAGTTACGTGGATGCACATCGTAACCAGTGGATTTGTGCAGCACATCACGGGCTGCAGGGCCTGTCAGCGTCAACAGCGTCTGGCCACCGCTAATGTTAACCAGAGCAAAATGCCCGGAATACGCCGCTCTGAATGCCTGCTCTGTTTCATATTCACCACCGCCCGGTAACAGAATCAGCCACTCATCCGGTGCAATCCACTGGATACTGCTGCTCTTGTCAGCACTGAGGTGCAAGGCCATGGGTTCGGTGGGTAACGTCATCCCCAACACCTGTTGTACGGCATCACCAAAGGCCTGATCAGCTGCATTACCCCGTAAGGTCAGATAACCCAGAAACGCTTTTTCCCGCAAAATCACACCGGGATTTGTACCGCCCTTTTTACCACTGACATGACTGAGCGGTGACTCAGCACTCACACCGGCACCCGCGCATTGATCAAATACAGCTACGTTAGACATTCTGACGCTCTCCTTTCGGATCCAGGAAAATAGGGCTGACAATCTCGGCTTCATACACCTTGCCATCTGCCATCGGCATATACACTTTCTCGCCCTTACGCTCAGCGCCACCAACCACCAGCGCCAGCGCAAAGCCGTGTCCAAGGGTTGGACTGTAGTAGCTGGAGGTCACATGTCCCATCATTTTCATCGGGATGCGCTGATTTGGATCCAATACAATCTGCGCACCTTCCTGCAACACGACTGTCGGATCAACCGGCTTCAAGCCCACCATTTGCTTCCGATCCTTACGGCAGGTGTCAGGACGGGTCAATGCACGCTTACCGATCCAGGAAAACGGTTTGTCGTAACCGACACACCACTGCATCCCCAGATCTTCTGGCGTCACCGAACCGTCGGTATCCTGACCGACAATGATGAAGCCTTTCTCGGCACGCAGCACATGCATGGTTTCCGTGCCATAAGGGGTCAGGCCATACTTGGCTTCATGCTCGAACAAGGCGTTCCAGACATGCATGGCATAATTGGCCTGCACGTTGATCTCGTAAGTCAGCTCACCGGTGAAAGAGATACGATAAACACGCGCAGGTACATCGGCCACCTGCCCTTCACGGCACTCCATGAATTTAAAGCTGTCTTTGGACAGATCAATATCAGTGATTTCGGCGAGCAAATCGCGGGCACGTGGACCGGTGATGGTCATGGTGGCCCAGTGATCGGTTACGCTGTTGAAATAGACGTCCAGCTCCGGCCACTCGGTCTGGTGCCAGAGTTCCAGCCACTCCAGTATCCCTGCAGCACCGCCTGTGGTCGTGGTCATCAGGAAATGACTATCACCCAGACAGGTAGTAACACCGTCATCCATGACCATGCCGTCATCTTTACACATCAGTCCGTAGCGGCATTTATTCAGTCCCAGTTGTGCCCACTTGTTGGTGTAAACACGGGCCAGGAATTCGCGTGCATCCTTACCTTGAATATCGATTTTGCCCAGGGTTGACGCATCAAGAATGCCAACTTTTTCACGTACCGCCAGGCACTCACGGGCAACAGCCTCATGCATGGTCTCGTTGCCCAGCGGAAAATACCAGGGGCGTTTCCACTGACCAACATCCTCAAATTTGGCGCCACGCGCCAGATGCCAGGCATGCATGGCTGTGTAACGTTCCGGATCAAACAGATCACCGCAGTGACGCCCGGCAATGGCCCCAAAGCTGATACCGGTATAATTGGGACGGAACACTGTAGTGCCGGTTTCAGGGATGGTCTGCCCTAACACCCTGGCTGCTATCGCCATGCCGTTAATGTTGCCCAACTTGCCTTGATCCGTACCAAAGCCCAGGGCAGTGTAGCGCTTGACATGCTCGATGGACTCAAAGCCTTCACGAGTGGCTATTTCAATCCCTGCTGCTGTCACATCGTTCTGAAGATCAACAAACTGTTTGGGTGCACGAGTGGTTGGCTTAAGGTGTGGCACTTGAAACAGCGCGGCAGCTTTGCCTTCCAGTACACGGCTGGCTTTCGGCAGTTTGATATCCACTGGCTGATAGCCACAGGCCTGCAAAGCTTGCCCAGCGGCATTCACGCCGGACTCAAGCACCTCAGCCAATGGGTAGATGGCCGTTGCCCCGCCCGCAGGGAACATCCCTTTAACAGAACCGGGTACAAATCCTATGGCGTCATCATTCCAGACCGGGCGTACACCGGTATGTGCCGACAGATGTACGACAGGGCTGAAACCGCCTGAGCTGGCAATCGTATCGCAAGGCAGATTTTCAGTCGAGCCACTGAGTTGATAATTGTCCAGATCAATACGGGCTACCCGCGCTCCGGTAACACGCTTGCTACCCTTGCCTTCAAACACGGCACTGCCCGTAATAATACGCAGGCCTTTTTGGCGTGCCGCCTTGACGCGATCACCTTCCGGGTTAGCACGGCAATCCACCACAGCAACCACTTCACGCCCGGCCGCATGCCAATCCAGGGCCGCCTGATAACCCATATCATTAGCTGTAGTTACTACCAGCTTGTTACCGGGTGCCACACCGTAGCGACGAATATAGGTAGATACTGCGCTGGCGAGCATATTACCGGGTACATCATTATTGGCATAAACCACCGGACGTTCATGTGCACCGGTCGCCAGAATAACCTGCCTGGCACGGATATGGTGCATACGGCTGCGTACCTGATTTTTATCCGGTGCGGTATCCGCCAGATGCTCGGTGCGCCGCTCATGCAGGGTAACAAAGTTATGGTCGTGATAACCGTTAGCCGTAGTGCGTGGCAGCAAGACTACATCGTCCATGCCTGACAGCTCAGTCACTACCGAGTCAACCCAATGTGCTGCAGGCTGATTGTCCAGACTATCAGCTGAATCCAGCAAGGAACCGCCCAGGGCTTCCTGTTCATCACACAGAATCACTCGTGCGCCACTGCGTGCGGCTATCAATGCGGCCGACAAGCCTGCAGGACCTGCACCGATCACCAGCAGATCACAGTGACGGTTATAGTGATCATAACTATCCGGATCACTTTCCTTGGGAGCACGCCCCAGGCCTGCCGCCTTACGAATCATTTTTTCGTAAGTCATCCACATGGAAGCGGGTGCCATAAAGGTTTTGTAGTAAAAACCTGGCCCCATCATAGGACCACCCAGTTTTCCCATCAGCCCCATGGCATCATTGTTGACGTTCGGCCAACCATTGGTGCTGCGAGCTGAAAGACCTTCATAGAGCGCCTGCTGCGTAGCACGCACGTTGGGCACTTGTGCCGCCTCGGTAGAGCCCAGCTGCACCACGGCATTGGGCTCAGCGGCACCCGCCGCGACAATGCCGCGTGGACGAGAATATTTGAAGCTGCGGTTAACAATATCGACACCATTCGCCAGCAGCGCCGATGCCAGGGTGTCACCTTCATAACCGGTATAACGTATGCCATTGAAGCTGAAATTTAAGGGCTTGCTGCGGTCAATAGATCCGCCTGTAGCGAGACGATTCGGCTGGCTCATTTTTCGCCTCCGGTTGACTGACTCTGTGCGGTTACCTGAGGCTGTTCGCCCATTTTGTAGGTTTCCAGAATTTCATAACTAACAGTATGACGGGTCACATTAAAGAATTTGCGACAGCCGGTCGCATGTACCCACATTTCATGGTGGATACCGCGCGGATTATCCCGGTAAAACAGGTAGTCACCCCACTCTTCATCAGAGCAGTTTTCCGGATCTTTCGGGCGCAGGATATGCGCCTGACCTTTGGGATGAAACTCACTCTGTTCACGATGCTCCCCGCAATAGGGACAATAAATATGTAACATGGTATTCCCTCTGCTTAGTGGGCGACGCCGGCAGCGCCGTGTTCGTCGATAAGTTTGCCGCTGACAAAGCGGTCAATACTGAAAGGTGCCGCAATCGGATGGGCGTAACCCTTCGCCAGAGTCCAGGCAAACACATTGCCGGAGCCCGGCGTGGCCTTGAATCCACCGGTTCCCCAACCACAGTTAAAGAATAAGCCTTTCACCGGCGTGGCTGACAGGATAGGACAGGCGTCCGGGCAGGTGTCGACTATGCCACCCCACTGACGGTTCATGCGGACCCGCGAGAAGATCGGGAACATCTCCACCATCGCCTGCAGGGTATGTTCAATGGTCGGATAACTACCACGCTGACCATAGCCATTGTATCCATCGATACCGGCGCCAATGACAAGATCGCCTTTATCCGACTGGCTGCAATAGCCGTGTACATGGTTGGACATCACCACGGTATCCAGAATCGGTTTGATCGGTTCAGACACCAAAGCCTGCAAGGGATGTGACTCCAGTGGCAGCTTGATACCCGCCATACGTGACAACACGCCGGAGTTACCTGCAGCAACGCAACCCACGGTTTCAGCTCCGATAAAGCCCCGATTGGTTTCCACACCGACAATCTGGCCATCTTCAATACGCATGCCGGTGACTTCGGTTTGCTGCAGCAGATCAACACCCAGGGCATCAGCCGCACGGGCAAAGCCCCAGGCCACTGCATCATGGCGTGCTACGCCGGCACGCGGCTGCCAGGATGCACCGAGTACTGGATAACGCGTTGCCGTTGAACAATCCAGAATCGGACAAATTTCCTGCACCTGCTTGGCATCCAGCACTTCACCATCGATACCGTTAAGACGGTTAGCATTGACGCGACGCTGAATATCACGCATATCCTGCAGGGTGTGCCCAAGGTTGAGTACACCGCGTTGGGAAAACATCACGTTGTAGTTCAGATCCTGCGACAAGCCTTCCCAGAGCTTCATCGAATGCTCATAGAGAGCAGCCGCTTCATCCCAAAGGTAGTTGGAGCGCACAATAGTGGTATTACGTGCCGTGTTCCCACCACCCAGCCAACCTTTTTCAACTACAGCCACATTAGTGATGCCGTGTTCTTTGGCCAGATAATAGGCGGTTGCCAGACCGTGACCTCCACCACCAATAATAATCACATCATATTTGTTCTTGGGAGTCGGGTTACGCCACATGCGCTGCCAGTTTTCATTGTGTGACAGAGCCTGTTTAGCCAGACCAAAACCTGAATAACGCTGCATGATAAATTCTCCTGTGCCTGATTAGGCGCGGGTTTCGGTGTAAACGGGGAAACGGGCACAAAGCTCAGCCACTTTGTCGCGTACGCTGGCTTCGATTGCATCAGTTGCTTGACCGGCACTCATCACATCCAGAATGTCACAGATCCAACCCGACAGGGTGCGACATTCACTCACACCAAAGCCACGAGAAGTCACAGCGGGTGTGCCAATACGCAAACCCGAGGTAACAAACGGACTCTGCGGATCGTTAGGCACCGAATTTTTGTTGACGGTAATATGCGCACGCCCCAAAGCCGCATCAGCAGCCTTTCCGGTCAAACCCTGACTGATCAGCGACAAGAGGAACAGATGATCTTTGGTACCACCGGAAATCACCTCGTATCCCCGCTCAATAAACACGCCGGCCATCGCCTGGGCATTACCCAATACATGCTGCTGGTAGGTGATAAACTCCGGTTCCATCGCTTCTTTGAAGGCAACCGCTTTGGCGGCAATCACATGCATCAAGGGCCCGCCCTGCTGACCTGGGAAGACCGCACCATTGAGCTTCTTATGCAGAGCCTCGTCATCACTTGCCGTCAGAATCAAACCACCGCGTGGACCCCGCAGGGTTTTGTGTGTAGTGGTTGAGACCACATCGGCAAAGGGTAAGGGGCTGGGGTAAAGTCCTGCAGCGACCAAGCCGGCAATATGCGCCATATCCACAAACAGTACCGCACCCACTTCATCAGCGATCTGACGAAAACGTGCCCAGTCCACAATCAGCGAATAGGCTGAAAATCCGGCAATGATCATCTTTGGCTGATGCTCACGTGCCAGCCGCTCCACCTCATCGTAATCGATTTCTCCCGTGTCAGGATTCAGTCCATATTGCACCGCTTTGTAATACTTGCCGGAGAAGTTCGGCGCAGCACCATGGGTCAGGTGACCACCATGCGCCAGGCTCATTCCCAGAATGGTATCACCAGGATTCACCATCGCCATAAATACCGCCGCGTTGGCCTGAGCACCCGAGTGTGGCTGCACATTGGCGTAGCGGGCACCGAAGAGCTTGCAGGCACGCTCAATTGCCAGCGCTTCGACCTTATCAACCGCTTCACAGCCGCCGTAATAGCGCTTTCCCGGATAACCTTCTGCGTACTTGTTGGTCAGTTGCCCACCCTGCGCTTCCATCACCCGGATACTGGTATAGTTTTCGGACGCAATCAGCTCAATGTGCGCTTCCTGACGCTGCTGTTCTTCATTCAGCATCTGCGCCAGATCGGCATCATATGCCTGGATCGAGTCGAGTCGGGAATAACCATCACGGTTGATCATTGTGTTCTCCTGTAAATTCATCCACACCTGGCTTGAATGCCATTTGCAGCAGATGTTAGCCCTACATAGCTAAAATCAGATGTGTACCTGCGTCAGTAGGTGATACATTTGCGACATGGATATCAATTTGCGACACAGCCTGTAGTTTAGCCTGACAAACTCGGGCTGTCAGAAATCCACCACGACATTGCCTTTGGGTCGGCTACAGCAAGACAGAATATAGCCATCGGCCACATCTTCATCGGTGATACCGCCATTGTGCTCCATCTCCACTTCGCCTGATTTAAGCTCGACCCGGCAGGTGCCACAGATCCCCATACCGCAGGCTTTAGGAATATGCAGCCCCAGTTTTGACGCCGCTGCATGCACGGTTTCAGTGGGCAAGATGCGTACACTTTTGCCGGAACTGGCAAACTCCACCTGCAGCAGATCGGCCTGCTGAACATCCTCGGCCGCTTGCTCGGCCTGCTCAACCAGTTCAAGCACCTCTTCTTCGACTTCAATGGGCGTCGCACCAAAGGACTCTTCATGGTAATGCGCCATATTGAAGCCGTTTTGCTGCAGGATATTCTTCACCGCATTCATGTAGGGCGTTGGACCACAGCAAAAAATTTCCCGCTCCAGATAATCCGGCGCGATCAGTTCCAGCATGCGCTGATTCACATAACCACGCAGGCCATACCAGGACTCGCCTAATTCATCACTGCGTTCACAGACGATGTGCAGTTTGAATTCAGGGATACGGGAAAAGATATGCTCCATCTCACGATGATAAATAATGTCTTTTGGCGAGCGGGCACTGTGAATGAAGTTGATATCGATTGCTGCATTGGTATCAAAATACCAGCGCACCATCGACATCAGCGGGGTGATGCCAACACCACCAGATAAAAACAACGCTTTTTCGGCTGGATAGTCGATACAGTTAAAATTACCGACCGGCCCGTGCACCGCCAGATTATCGCCCTGCTTAAGATTATCATGCAACCAGTTAGATACTATGCCACCCGGCATACGTTTGACGGTAATAGAAAAACTGTAGGGCACCGACGGCGAACTGGATATGGTATAAGAGCGCATAATCGGCACACCATCGATTTCCAGCTCCAGGGTCACGAACTGCCCCGGTTTGAAGAAAAACAGTACCGGCTGCTCTGCCATAAAGCAGAAGGTTCGGACATCCCAGGTTTCCTGTATCACCTTGACGCAACGCACCAGGTGTCGTCCGTTAGACCAGGTCTGGGTAGTAATCGGGTTCATGAAGGTATCAGTCATGCGGTTCATCCATCAGCTGTTGGTCAGTTCATTGTCATTATTGGCCCTGTCTGCACATTGTCGACCTGCACAGATACGACCATTGTTCTGTCTGCGACATCAGCTAGTCTAATCCCCCCGATTAAAGCGTTTTTTTCATCCATCAGGTCGCTTTGTAATCTGCGGATGTCGTCAGTGAATAACTGTCATATCCAGCTCTATTCCACACTTGCTTCACGGACATATCGGAAGCCCGGTAAAACTTTAAACCTGGACCCTAAAGCAGGACAAGCATAATGAACCTGAATACCTCACAGATGCTGGAAGACCCTTTGGCAAGCGTGCGCAAAACGGCTGCTGTCATGCTGATCAAACGCAAACCCAACTACTCGCTTGAACAGCCGTTTTACAATGATGAACGCATCTACAGGCTCGATATTCAGGAGATCTTCGAAAAAGAGTGGATATTTGCCGGTATGACCTGCGAAATCCCGACAAAGGGCAACTTCATCACCCTGAATATAGGTGAAAATCCGATAGTCATCGTCCGCGGTACAGAAGGTGCCGTGCATGCCTTTTTCAACGTCTGCCGTCACCGTGGCTCTCGTCTGTGTGTCACGGAAAAAGGCAAGGTCGCGAAACTGGTGTGCCCTTACCACAAGTGGACTTACGAGCTGGATGGTCGTCTGCTATTTGCCGGTTCCGACATGGGTGAGCAATTTGACCTGGCTGCTCACGATCTCAAACCCGTTCATGTGAAAGTGGCGGGAGGCTATATTTTCGTCTGCCTGGCTGAGCAACCACCAGAATTTGAGGCCTTTACTGAAGAACTGAAACACTATCTGGAACCCTATGACACAGAAAATCTCAAGGTAGCCGTTCAATCTGATATAGTCGAAGATGCCAACTGGAAACTGGTGATAGAAAATAACCGTGAATGTTACCACTGTAACGGTTCACACCCTGAGCTGCTGAACTCCCTGCAACAGTTTGATGACACCGACGACCCGCTGGCTACACCGGAATACAAAACACTGGTAGCACGCAAGCAAACAGACTGGGACGCTATGGGTGTTCCCTACACACTGAAATATTTCGGTAAGCGTAACCGCATGACACGCACGCCATTGCTAGACGGTGTGGTATCCATGACCATGGACGGCAAACCCGCCTGCAAAAAACTTATGGGCCGCATTACCAGTCCGGATATGGGTTCACTACGTATACTGCACCTGCCCAACTCCTGGAACCACTGGCTGGGTGACCACGCTATCGTATTCCGTGTACTGCCACTGGGACCGCAAAAAACCCTGGTTACCACTAAATGGCTGGTACACAAGGATGCCGTGGAAGGTGTCGACTACGATCCGGAGAATATGCGCAAAGTCTGGGATGCCACTAATGACCAAGACCGTGTCCTGGCAGAAGAGAACCAGCGTGGCATCAACTCCATCGCTTACCAACCCGGCCCTTACTCGGAAACCTTCGAATTTGGTGTAATCGACTTTATCAACTGGTACAGCGACCGCATCATCGAAAACACCGGCCACTAAAAAAAAGGGGTCAGTACCCTTTATTTTTTAAATAAAGGGTACTGACCCCTTTTTGCTTACTCTCGGACACGAATTAGCTCTGAATAATTCAGGCTTTCAGGGCTGATCGTCCCATCTACTCTGGCCTGTTCACGTAGTTGATCCAGCGTCAGTTCATCACTGATCCAGCCTTTTTCCTGTGCAAAACCATCGCCAAATCCAGGCAGCAACACCCGATAATCCAGCAGGCCGGTCCATATCGAATGCTCAGGATCATGACGCAACAAACTGGTGACGCAGTTATCCAGTAACGTATTGTAGAAACGTGGTTTCTCAAGAATATCGGTAACATCAGCCATTAAGCCACGAAAAAGATAGGCTTGTTGCTCTTCATTCAGTTGCAAACGATAGAGCAAAACCCGCTCGACACGAATGTGGCTTCGCAGGCCAATAATGTCAGCCTCTGTGCCCAGCACCAGCATTTTAGGATACTGATTCAGCATCCCCTTCATCGGACTGTACTCTTGCTCAGGCCGCAAACGTGCCTCAAACGAAACCGCCAGATATTGGCCATCGGCAAAGCCAAAACTGACGAAAGCATGAGCCAGGCCCATGCCGGAGAAATGCGACACGCCTAACCAGACATCCTGCAAAAGATCTATGTCATAAGTAGATTGCCTAAGGTCTGCTGAGCGTATTTCTCCAGAAGAGTCATAGCGAAAATCACGTAGATGATTGACCTGAAAATAGCGATTAGCTACAACTGTCACTTCAGGCAATTGTGTTTGCCCAAGTACCCATGGCCCTTGATGCGTAGATTGACGAAAACCCAGCAGCACCACTGTGGCAATCACCCCCAGCAATACACTCCAGCCCATCCTTTTACCCCAGTGCTTTTGCATGTTTATATCCTAATCATACCTAAAAGGGTCACCCTTTATAAAAAGGGTGACCCTTTTAGAGAAAATCTATCATATTGATTAAAATTTAATCACAATCGGCCGATATGGATTAAATAGCTACAGTATAATCCCAGGGAGATATCATGGCATTGCTGATTTATGACAACGGACTTATCACTAACCCACCTGCACGCATGCTAACCGGGGAGCGCAATGTCGAAGAAACTCAGGCCGTTAGCAAAGATCGACAGTTTGACCACGCAGGGCAATTAGGCAAGGCAACATTCCCCCTGACAGGAGAAAACCCAGGCCTGTTATCAGGGCGCTCACGTATTTATCTGGATACAGAACGAGAATCCGAATCATTAAAGGAGCGTAGAAAGCTTCAGGCACTGCACATTATGAGCAGTCCAGTGATCACGATCACCCCTTCTACCTCAATATCCAGCGCCTGGCAAACAATCCACACAGCAGAAATTGATCACTTAATCGTTGTTGGCCCCAATTTGCAACCCATTAGCCTGATCACCAGTACCCAGTTGATTCAAGCGGGTATTGACTCTGAAGAAGCTGTCGCCTCACTGCTAACGCACCAAGTCGCTATTGTTACCACTGACACTCTGGTTCGGGACATCGCGCAGTTTTTTATCGAGCAGAAACTCACCGCTCTGCCAGTGGTCAGCATCGATGAGCACCGTTTAGTCGGTATTATCTGCCGCAGCGATCTGCTGAAACTGCTGGTAAGTGGCCCGAACGTCAGCTACAGCGTCTGACAGGCTAACAGTGCCTGTTTTACCTCGGGCTGCAACAAGCCCGGATTCGCTGAGAGTTCACTGATCAGCTCATTCAGCCCTGGCAAGGGCCTGTCAGCATGCTGAGCTTTCACTAATCGAACACAGGTTAACGGATCAGCATCCGCAGGCAGATCTGCGCCAAGTGCTTGCAAACGCTCACGAAAATCAACCTCATCGACCAAATCAGCAAACATCATCGCTTAGTCCTCACTTCCCTCAAGTCACTTCGGCTAACACGGCGGCACTCAACTTGCAGGCGGCATATTTAAATTCCGGTATTTTACCAAAGGGATCCAGTGCCGGGTTAGTTAAAATATTTGCGGCCGCTTCAACATAGCAGAAAGGTACAAACACCATGCCCTCCGGCATCTGCGGATCGATACGAGCGACCAGGGTGATTTCGCCACGTCGGGTGGTGATAGTGAGCGCATCACCCGGTTGCAGCCCGTATTTAGCCAATTCAGCCGGTGCCAGGCTTGCCACGGCCTCGGGCTCCAGTGCATCCAACACCCGAGTACGGCGGGTCATGGAGCCCGTATGCCAATGTTCCAACTGACGTCCCGTCGTTAAGACCACCGGGAAGTCGGTATCTACCGGCTCATCCGGTGGTAGAAGACGTGTCGGCGAGAAACGTGCTTTGCCAGTCTCGGTCGGGAAAGCATCCGTATAAACCACATCCAGCCCTGGCTGATCGTCAGCGGGGCAAGGATAGGTTACCGATTGCTCTTCATCCAGCCTGTCCCAACTAATATGATCCAGCGATGCCATCCCCTGCTTCATCTCGGCAAATACATCACGGGGATGCTGATAGTGCCAGTTCAATCCCATACGATTAGCCAGTGCCTGAATAATCCACCAATCCGGTTTTGCCTCACCGGGTAAAGGCACAGCGGCACGACCCATTTGCACCTGACGGTTGGTATTGGTCACCGTACCATCCTTCTCGGCCCAGGCAGAGGCAGGCAAGATAACATCAGCAAACTGAGCGGTTTCAGTAACAAACAGATCCTGCACCACCAGGTGTTCCAGTTTAGCCAGTGCCGCACGTGCATGTTCAAGATCAGGATCAGACATCGCCGGGTTCTCACCGAGAATATACATGCCCTTGATGCTACCGGCATCGATGGCATGAATGATCTCCACTACCGTTAGCCCTGGTTTGCTGCTCAGAGGCGTAGACCAGAGTTCTTCAAAGGCTGATTTTACCTGTGCATCCGTCACTGGTTGATAATCCGGCATCACCATGGGTATCAAACCGGCATCCGAGGCTCCCTGTACATTATTCTGCCCGCGTAACGGATGCAGACCGGTACCAGGGCGACCGGTTTGGCCACAGGCCAGCGCCAGCGAGATCAGGCAGCGCGCGTTGTCTGTACCATGAGTATGCTGTGAAATGCCCATGCCCCAGAAAATCATCGCCTTGTCGGCCTGAGCATAAAGGCGGGCCACCTCACGGATTTCTTCTGGTTCGATACCACACAAGGGGGACATCGCCTCAGGGGTCATATCGGCAACATGGATTTTCAGCGCTTCAAACCCTTGAGTATGTTCATCAATATAACGCTGATCATAAAGCTCTTCAGTCACGATCACATTAAGCAGGGCATTAAACAACGCTACATCAGTACCCGGAGAGAAACGTAACACCTTGTGTGCATAGGCACTCAGTGACTGCCCACGCGGGTCGATAATAATGATCTTGGTGCCTTTTTTAGCCGCCTGCTTAAAGAAGGTGGCCGCCACCGGATGGTTTACTGCCGGGTTACAGCCGGTCAGGATCACCACATCCGCCTGGGTCGCCTGCATAAATGAGGCGGTCACCGCACCGGTACCGATACATTCAATCAGCGCCGCCACGGAGCTGGCATGACACAAACGGGTACAGTGATCGACATTGTTGCTGCCAAAACCGGTTCTGACCAGTTTCTGGAACAGCCAGGCTTCTTCATTGGAACACTTGGCACTGCCAAACCCCGCCAAAGCCTCGGCGCCATAGGCCGCACGCAAATGCGACAGGCCACTGGCCGCCATATCCAGGGCTTCATCCCAGTCAGCTTCACGGAAATGTGTTAACGGATTCGCCGGATCAAAATTGGGATCAACTCCTTTGGGCACCCCTTCACGCCGAATCAGCGGCCGGGTCAGGCGGCTGGCATGATTGGGATAATCAAAGCCGAAGCGTCCTTTGACACACAAACGCCCCAGATTGGAGGGCCCTTGCCGCCCGACTACATTTACAATTTTGTCGTCACGCACCTGATAGGTCAATTGACACCCCACGCCACAATAGGGGCAGACCGAGTCGACCTGTTTATCTATGGCGGAGGAATCACCCACACCCTCGGCATTCACCAGGGACGCTGGCATCAGCGCGCCGGTGGGGCAGGCCTGTACACACTCACCACAGGCAACACAGGTGCTGTTACCCATCGGGTCATCAAAATCAAATACGATTTTAGATTCAGAGCCACGATGCGCCAGACCGATAACATCGTTCACCTGCACTTCCCGACAGGCGCGAACACACAGGTTACAGTCGATACAGGCATTCAGATTCACCGCCATGGCACTGTGTGAACGGTCAATACGCTCCGGCGTTGCCGCTCTGGCAGGCAGCTTCTGCTTCACTGCTGTGGCATCCACTGCCAACAGGTCAGCCATCTGCCAGAAATGGCTGGCACGATCCGGGCTCTGCTCACGCTCTGGCTGATCAGCTACCAGCAACTCCAGCACACCTTCCCGGGCGGTCATGGCACGTTTGGAGTTCAGGCTATGTACCACCATGCCAGGTGTGGCTTCGCGAATACAACTGGCGGCCAGCACACGCTCGCCTTCAATTTCCACCATACAGGCACGGCAGTTACCATCGGCCCGATAGCCAGCAGCATCTTTGAAGCACAGGTGTGGAATGGTTTCACCGGCACGCTTGGCAACCTGCCACAGGGTTTCACCTTCATAAGCCGTTACCGATACGCCATCCAGTGTCAGTTCAAATGCAGTCATGACTTACCCCTTGACGATGATATTGGCCGCACTGAGTTCAGCGCGAAAATCCTTGAGCAGACCCAGCACCGGATTGGGTGCAGCCTGACCGAGACCACAAATCGAAGCATCCATCATCACCTGAGACAAACGCTGCAGTTGCAACACATCCCACTCCTGCTCAGTGAGCAGATCCAGCATCTTTTCAGTACCGACACGACACGGAGTACACTGACCACAGGACTCATCACGGAAAAAGGCCATCAGGTTTTTGGCGACCTGCTGCAGATTATCCTGATCGGACAACACCATTACCGCCGCTGAACCGATAAAACAGCCTTCGGCCTGCAGGGTATCAAAATCCAGCGGAATATCGGCTTTGCTGGCCGGCAAAATACCACCGGATGCGCCACCAGGAAGATAGCCCAGCAACTGCTGCCCTTCGGGTAGCCCGCCGCAATACTCATCAATCAATTCATTCAGGGTGATACCCGCCGGTGCCAGATGCACACCAGGTTTATTCACACGGCCCGATACAGAGAAAGAACGCAGCCCTTTGCGCCCATGGCGCCCCTGGGAGGCAAACCATTCAGCCCCCTTGGCATGAATCAGGGGAATCCAATACACCGTCTCCACATTATTTACCAAGGTGGGACGGTCAAACAGGCCTTTTTGCGCCACAAAAGGTGGACGATGACGCGGTTTACCTGGCTTGCCCTCCAGTGACTCGATCAACGCCGATTCTTCACCACAGATGTAAGCCCCGGCACCACGACGGAGGACGATATAGCCAGGATCAATAATAGCGGCCTCTTCCAGCTCGGCAATGGCAGCCCGCAAGAGTTTGTTCACACCCGGATATTCATCACGTAAATAGATATATAAGGCACTGGCTTCTATCGCCCAGCTGCTGATCAGCGCGCCTTCAAGGAAACGGTGTGGATGACGCTCCAGATAATAGCGATCCTTGAAGGTGCCTGGCTCACCTTCATCCGCATTGATTACACAGTAACGCGGTGCCGCTTCAGCGCGCACAAACTGCCACTTTTTAAAGGTTGGAAAACCGGCACCACCGAGGCCACGAAGGCCAGCTTGCTCCATCATCGCCATCAGCTCTTCAACTGTTTGATGACCTGCGCGACAGGCTGCCAGCAGTTGATAGCCGCCCTCGCTCTGATAAGCTGCTAAAGGCTGCCAGTTAACTTCGGCTGGCTCATATGCCTGCACAGCCAGAGCATGAGCAACCTTCTCAGGCGTAGCCTGCTCGATGTGATTATGGGCTAATTCCAGTACCGGCGCGGCATCGCAGCGGCCCATACAGGGCGCATGCACTAGCCGTACAGCGGCAGGGTCCAGTTGCTGTTGCAAGGCCTGACTCAACGCCTCCGCCCCGGCCATCTGACAGGCAAGTGAATCACACACACGGATAGTCACAGCAGGCGGGGGCAACTCATTATCATGCACCAGATCAAAGTGGGCATAAAAACTGGCGGTTTCATAAATGCTAGCCATAGGGAGATTCATACGCTCGGCTAAAGCGCGTAAGTGTGCCAGGGACAAATAACCGATATTATCCTGAAGGCGATGCAAGTGTTCTATGAGCAAATCACGATGATTTGGCGAATCCCCCAGGATTTGATTGACTGTATCCAGCGCCGCCGCTTGAGTCATCCGACCACGCTGTCCGGCACGAGTTTTCCGCCGCCCGGCAGGACGGGAAATTTCCGGTGTGTTCTGGCTCATTACAGGTCTCTTTTATACTTATCGAGTCGAATGGCCAATGATCGCATCCAGGCTTCAGGATCGCAATTGATCCAGTACTTGTCCACACTGACATGTCTCAGGTGAACAAGACAGTGTCGCTTAGAGTATAGCGCCTCGTCTAACTCAGATTACCCAACCTGGCTGCTGCTTGCGACACGTTCTCCGCCCCCTGATAAATCTCAGTCATGATATCGCTGACCCGGCTGATACTTTCTTGCCCTGCCTCTGCTGACCGACGTGCTTCGGTGGTGTTGCCTGTCAAGGTACTGAGCAACTTATGGTTCTGACTGACTACATCTGCAATCATCTTGGTTGACTCACTGGTGCGGAAGGCCAGTTGTCGCACTTCATCAGCCACGACAGCAAAGCCTCGTCCTTGTTCTCCGGCTCTTGCCGCTTCAATCGCCGCATTCAATGCCAGTAAGTTGGTCTGATCAGCGATGGACTTGATGGTGGCAACAATCGACTGAATGCTTTCAGACTGCACATTCAGCTTCACTATCAACTCATTGACCTCGTCAACTTTGATTGCGATCTGCCGGGAAGTTTGCACGGCCAGGTCCAATGAAGACAAGCCTTGCTGGGCAATTTGTGCCGTTTCCTCAGAGGTACTACTGGCCAGTGCAGCGGCTTCACGTATGGCCAGGTCCAACTCAACTTTATCAGTGATATCGGCTGCAAATTTGATTACCTCAACAACTTTCCCCTGGTCGTTTTTGATTGGATTGTAGGTGGCTTCCAGCCATATTACCTGTCCACGGGAATCGAGTCGCTCAAAGCGTCCAGACTTAAATTCACCACGCTGCAGCTCTGCCCAGAAATTCGGATTCTCCTGATAGAAGGCATCCTTACAAAAAATACGGTGGTTTTTGCCCTTTAGTTCGTCAAACCGATAATTAACAGTTTTCAGAAAATTATCATTCGCAGAAATAATACTGCCGTCAGGTGTAAACTTAATCACCGCCATTGAACGGTCCAGTGCATGCAATACAGCCGACTGTTGATCTGATTCAATTTTACGCAGTGTCACATCAGCCGCAATTTTCAGAACTTTATAGACCTTCCCGTTAGCATCCGTGACGGGGAAATAGGTCGCTTCCAACCATAAAGGCTGACCCTGAGCGTTAATTCGTTCAAAGGTGCCTGCTACCGAACGACCGGATGCCAGGGTTTGCCAGAGTTTTGCATAATCCGGGCTTTGGGCAATATGCTTTGGAGAAAAAAGACGATGATGCTGACCAGAAATTTGATCCGCCTGATAACCAGTGGCCTTTAAGAAAAGCGCATTAGCTTCCAATATGTTGCCCTGGACATCGAATTCGATGAATGCCATATGTGCTTTCAATGAATTAAGATCATTTTCAAGGCGTTGCAGTGATAGTTTTAGGGCGGGTAGTGACGGTGCGTCTTTAGTTCTAAACAGCATATGTGAATCCATAAATGACAGATTATAGAAACCACATTGACGTCCTGTTTCTGCTGACGCAGAGAACAAAACGCTTCCATGCTGTTAAGACGCTATGGGCTCTTCTTATTGTATGTACGTGCCATATAAACAGCATGGATCAATATACGCACAAAAAATAAGTAAATCCAACAAAAACAGCGCTTTTGCTTGATATAACCACCTTTAATGAAAGGATGTTTTACCAGGCAAAAACGCTGAGCACCTTCTCTTTTAAGAACCGTAAATCAACTCCGGAAGCCACAGTGCAATCTGCGGAAACATGACCAGCAGAGCAAGCCCCAATATCTGTAGCAAGATAAAAGGAATAGCGGCCAGATACAGATCGTAGATGGTCACCGAGGGCGGTGCCACCGATCGCATATAGAATAGATTATAGCCGAAGGGTGGTGTCAGATAAGCTGACTGCATACTGACGATGAACAGGATGGCAAACCAGACAGGGTCAAAACCCAGCAATTCCACTACCGGCACAAATAGTGGTACGGTGATAAAAACGATGGCAAAGTCATCCAGAAACATACCCAGCACATAATAACAGGCCAGCATAGCCACTATAACAGCCATAGGTGCCAGGCTACTGTCTTCAACCAGATCCTGTAGCAGATAACCCGCTCCCAGGCCGATGTACACCTTACTAAAGAAAATTGCCGTCAATGTAATCCAGATCAGCATCCCCATGATTCGGGTTGTATCCAGCAACACATCTTTCATCATATTAAAGGTGAGCGTACGGTAGATAGCTGCACAGATAACAGCACCCGCGGCCCCAATCGCTGACGCTTCAGATGGCGTGGTAATCCCGAGGATAATACAGGCCAGTACGGTGACAATCAGTGTGCCGGGTAATATCAACGCCTTCAGCGAGCGCAACTTACCCTTCCAGTCGACTCGCTCCGCTTCAGCCAGTGGTGGAGCGATAGATGGGTTAATACGGCTCACAATCAGGATATAAATGATGTAGATAGCTGCCAGCATTAATCCTGGAATCAACCCGGCGGCAAATAATTTACCGATAGATTCTTTGGCAAGAAAAGCATATAAAATCATCAATACGCTCGGTGGAATCAGGAATCCCAGCGCACCACCAGCCATGATCGTACCGGTCGCAAGCTTCTTGCTATAGCCTCGTTTCAACATCGCGGGCAGGGCAATTACACCAAGACTGACCGTCGCTGCACCTGAAACACCTGCCATTGCAGCGATCAGTGCGCAGAGCACAATAGTCCCTACACCCAAGCCTCCGGGTTGCGCTCCCATCAGTTTGTTCATCATTTCAAACAAATCATCGGTAATACCGGATCGCTCCAGCATTAACCCCATGAAAATAAACATCGGCAGTGCCACCAGGATAAAGTTATCCATAGATGAAAATGCACTGATAGTCAGTAGCTCAAGCGCACCTGAACCCCAAAGGAAATAAGCAAACCCCATACCTACAGTCAGCAAAGACCAAGATAAGGGTGTTCCCAGTAACAGCATGACAAACATCGCGGCAAACATGCCGAGTGTTATCAATAAAGGATCAATATCTGACACCTTATGTACCTTTTATCGTTATGGATTTATAAAGCGGTCGGACTTAACCGCACAATAATACTCTATGCTTCAGTGCTCAGCTTCCACACCTCGGTCAGCACAAGCATCACAACCGACATTAAATGCGACACAAATGTCCCGAACCAAATGTGCAGCACTTTGTAAGGCTATAAGTCCGACAGCCAGTGGCAATACAGTTTTAAAAGGATACAAAGGCGGTGCCCAGGTGCTGCGAGAAGACACTTCGGCACGCTGCCAGGAGTCCCAGGCAAAATCCACAGACGCAACAAAAAACATGATCAGAACGAATAACACCAAAGAGCCTGTCAGCGTATCGACGATGGCTTTACCTCGACGGGAAAACAGATGATAGAGAGCTTCACTACGCACATGGCCCTGATAGCGGTGAGTATAGGTGCCCGCCATGATACAGAATGTACCGTATAGCATAGTGGTCACTTCGTGTGCCCAGGATGTTGGGCTGTTGAAGAAATAGCGGGCAGCTATTTCATAGAGCATCACTGCAATGATGGCAAGGCACATCCAGGAGATGGCCTTACCAACAGTTTCAGAGAGTCTATCAACCCAGCTAACTAAGTGACAGACCGAAAGCATCAGGCACGACCCGTTGCTAACGCTGTTTCTTTGAGAATATCGATAGCCTTGCGGTTGCGTTCAGACTTGGCGGCTTCATCTTCCCAAATCACTTCAGCTGCACGGCGAAGACGTGCAGAATCTTCCGCATTCAGTTTGTTCATTTCAAATTTGCCACTGCCGCCAGCATCGATTGAACCACTGACCATCCAGGTATTCATGTGTGATGCATGCTTCTCGTAAGCCAGCTCCATCACTTTTTGCTCTTCTTCAGACATGGCATTCCAGACATCCATATTCACCAGAATCTGGTCGCAGTAGCCCGGATACACCATACCCAGTGACGTGTAATGCTTAGCCACTTCATAGAGTTTCATACCGACGTATTCGTTGGTACCGGCATAAATAACACCATCAATAGTACCGGTGCTCAGACCTACATAAAGCTCGGAACCTGGCAGGAATACGGTTGGAATATCGAAAGCCTGAAGGATACGTGCTACGGCAGGCGTTGCACGAATACGCATATTTTTCAGATCTTCCAGACTATTCACTGGCTCTTTGGTCAGCAAATCAAACGGCCCACCAAAAATAGGACCCATGTAATGCACATTATTCTCAGCATAGGCTTCACGAATCAGTTCCAGCAAACCTTTGTGACGGAACACATATTGTGCTTCATCATAGCTGGTCCAGGCTCCAGGAAGGCCTGATTCAATACCGGCGATATCCAACTGACCCGGCCAGTAACCTGCATAGCCCTGACACATATCAATGGTGCCATTGCTGACAGCCTGAAACATTTCCGCATCAGGTACCAGTGAACTACCGGTAAAGTGGCGAACACGCAGTGTACCATTGGAAGCGGTACGCACATCGCCACCAAAAGCAGCAAAAACATCAGACGCTTCACGACCCCAGTAGGTTTGCATACGCAAGTTGGTGGTTGCAAATGCGGACGTGGAAGCCATTGCCAAAGGCGCTGCAACAGCACCTGCCGCTGCGGCTTTCAGGATATTACGTCTGTTCAGGTTAGGTTTGCTCATTTATGTGTCACCTTATCTTTGTTGTTGGTGAGTGTTTATATACAACACCCTGTTTGCATTAAACCGTACATATCCATGCCGGATCTAACACGAAAACTCGATTTGTATCAATCCAAAAAACACCACTGTGGACTCTAAAACAGCCGCCCTAGTAAGGTCTTGCAAAATACTCCGGAATTTATTTGCAAATTCTCCGGATCAGTTCGGTTTATCCAGGCTCAATACACCTTCTTCGAGCAGCACTTTCATCACAGCATCAGCTGTCGCATCAACCGACAGGTTCTGTAAAACCTGCCCACCACTGGCTTCAGCTTTGGCCGCAGCGGCCTTGAATCTGTCTCTTGCTGAGCTAGCCTTAATGATTTTCAAGCGTTTGGGACGCTTTCGTGCGGGCTGAAAGTCCCAGTCACTACGATCCAGATCAGCTTTTACTTCCGCACTCAGCTGCACCAGCTCACCCCGACGTGCCGGACCAAACGCCGACTGTCGTGCAACCGGTGCCGCCGAATCCAAGGCCAGTACAGCAGGCAAGGAAACTTTCAGACGTCGACGCTGACCTCGTGGTAGCGCTTGTAATAGTGTCACTGTACCGGCTTGCAAATGCTCGATCTCCGCCAATCCACTAACAACTGGCCAGCCTAGACGCTGAGCCAAGAGGTAAGGCAATAGTCCGGAGCCTTCCCCCGATTCAGCTCGGCCACCACATAGCACTAATGAGACCTGCTGTTGGCGAACAAACGCTTCCAACACCGGGACAACATCCGCTTCAACAGGTTGTTGAAGCAGATGCAGTTCAGGCACCCCCATTCCCAAATAGCCTCGCAACGCTGCTTCCGAGGTGTCATCAACCCACCCGGCATGCACGGGTAATAGCTCAATATCTGGCAAACTAAGTGCCATTTCCAGTGATCTGGCATCCTGATCGGCACGCCGAGCCCTACCGGTAACCGGATGCTGACCAATTGACAAGAGTGCTGCCACCTTGCAAGGTGAGGCAAACCTGGAAGGCGGGTTAGGCAACATGGCGCTTCTCCTGTTTCAGTGCAGTAACTTTTTCAGTGAGCTTTTCCAGTATCGCGGTGGCATCACCGATCACCGCCAGATCCGCACGTTTAACCATATCGCAGCCGGCATCGGTATTGATGGCAATCACCTTGTCGCAAGTCTGAATGCCCTGAAGGTGTTGAATAGCACCGGAAATGCCCACGGCCAGATAAACACGTGCTGTCACCCAGGTTCCGGTGGCTCCTACTTGTCGGTCACGTGGCATAAATCCATCATCCACCGCTACTCGGGATGCCCCTTCTGTTGCGCCCAGTACCTTAGCCGCGGTATGGAAACCCTGCCAGTCAGTCACACCGTTCCCCCCGGACAGAATAAATTCAGCTTCTGCCAGGGATACACTGGCCGGATCAACGGCGACCGGACCCAGATCTTCAATCCGTTGTAAGGATTCAACCTGTGCAGCACGCAGCGTATACTCGGTAGCTTCATGCCGCGTATCACTGACCGGTTCAGCACATTCAGACAACGCCAGCACAACACGCGGCAATTCACGGGTAATATCCACTGTGGCTGCCGCGCCGCGACAGATACACTGAGGCTCTTCAGCATCCAGCCGTACCTGCCAGACACCGGTAGCAGCTCGGACATTAATCTGTACAGCCAAACGCCGTCCCAAATCACCACCGCCTAATCCAGAATCGGGAAATAACCAGTATTCAGGTTGCACATCAGACTCCAATTGTAACAATCGCGCCAGGCGTAGTTCAGGGGAGTAATTATCGAAGGTGGTATCACTCAGGTGCAATAACCTGTCCACCCCGGCATCAGCAAAACCTTGCTCTTTATGGGAACCGAAAACTACTGCCAACACCGCTGTCTGCGGTTGCCGCACTGCCAACTGCTGTGCCAATCCGAATAGGTCTTTATCTTGCGCGCTCAAACGCCCACCCTGCATATCGGGCACCACCACTATATAAGCAGCCGGTGACTCGATACGCTGCAAAGGTCGACTGTCTGCAGCAACACTAGGCGACTTAGCGGCTGAAACACTTCCCCCCTGCCCACCACTGCGATCAATACGGCGCAGACCATTCGGACCGATAAATCCGACCAGATGAGGGTTGCGGCGCTTGATACCCTGAGGACTTAGCCATTCGGCAGGGTTATCCGTGCTATTCAGAGCAGCCACCACAGCGTCATGCTGTGGATGTAAACGGTTACGCCGTATCTGCTCGCGACGCGGATCCCGACGAAGGATATCGCTCATAAGCTGACCTCCTCTGCTTTCGATGTTTCCGGTGCTTCCAAAGAGACTTCCAGTGCATCGGCAACCATTTCAGCTATATCCAGCACCTGGGGTCGGGGTTCCACCACCCCTTCCAGCATTGCCATACACTGAGGACAGCCAACCGCCACCTGCTCTGCAGAGGTTGTACGTATATCGTCCATACGCATATCGGGAATGCGCTGCTTACCGGGAATATCGGTGATCGGTGCGCCACCACCACCGCCACAACAGCGGGAACGAAAACCGGAGCGCTCCATCTCCACGACTTCAATACCCAGCGCTTTGAGCACATCTCTCGGCGCTTCATATTCACCGTTATAACGCCCCAGGTAACAGGGATCGTGATAGGTGACTTTACCACCTTTGTGAGCACGGAGTTTAATCTTGCTTAGCTGGCGCAACTGATTGATATAGGTGGTGTGATGGTAAACCACATACTCACCGCCAAATGCTGCATATTCATTTTTCAGCACATGGAAACTGTGTGGATCGCAGCTGACAATGGCACGAAAACTGTATTTAGACAGGGTTTCAATATTACGTTTAGCCAGCGACTGAAAGGTGGCTTCATCACCGAGGCGACGTGCCAGATCACCGCAATCACGCTCTTCATTTCCTAACACGGCAAAGTTAATTCCGGCGGCACGCAGAATTTTAATGAAGGCTCGCAGGGTGCGCTGATTGCGCATATCGAAGGCTCCATCGCCCAGCCAGAGCAACAGATCGGTACGTTTCACATCAGACAACAGGGGCAGATTCAGGTCCGCTGCCCAGTTCATTCGTGAGCCTGGATTAAAGCCACCAGGATTATCCGTGGCGATCAGATTGTCGATCACCTCAGCGCCCTTGTTAGGCGTTTGTCCACGCTCAAGGGTCAAATGACGACGCATATCCACTATCGCATCGACATGCTCAATCATCATCGGACACTCTTCGACACAGGCACGGCAGGTAGTGCAGGACCAGAGGGTTTCCGCATCCACCAGTCCCTGACCTTCACGCGCTACAATCTGCGCAAACGGACTGCCCTGATGCTCGCCTACCGGTTTACCAGGATAAGGAGAGCCGGCATAGCCAGCATCAGTACCACCGGCTAACCCTACCACCATGTCCTGAATGAGTTTTTTCGGATTCAGCGGTTGACCCGCGGCATAGGCCGGGCAAACCGCTTCACAGCGACCACACTGAACACAGGCATCGAACCCAAGTAATTGGTTCCAGGTAAAATCGGCAGGCTTTTCTACTCCCAAGGGCGCATCCACATCGTCCAGATTAAGCGGTTTCAGGCCGGTCGAGCGACCGCCGCCAAAACGTTCAGCGCGACGATGAAAGGCCAGATGTAAGGCACCAGCGAAGGCGTGTTTCATCGGACCACCCCAGGTCATGCCGAAGAACATTTCACCCATCCCCCAGGTGATCAGCACCAGAAGCACGACCGTCAGTAACCAACCGCCCGTTTCAGCCGGTAGCACACCGGCAACCGGCAGAGTCAGCAGAAAGAAGCCCAGCGAGAAGGCCAACAGGCTTTTCGGCAGGCGCATCCAGGGCCCTTTGGACAGACGTGACGGTGGATTAATCCGGCGTTTGGCCACCAACAATGCGCCACAAAACATAGCCGCTGTTGCCAGCAGTAAGGCCCAGGCCAAAATAGCACTGTGCCACTGCAAACCATGCACCAGTATGGCCAGAACAGCCGCCAGAACGAAGCCACCGGCTGTTGCCACATGGGTGTGCGAAATAAACTTATCCCGCGCCACCACGTGGTGCAGATCAACCAGATAGCGGCGTGGCATGGCGACCAGACCGGCCAGTAAAGCCACTGGCGAAGGTCTGCCATTACGCCATAATCGAATACGGCGTACAGCACCGATCACCGCTAACAGCAGCGCCAATCCTATCAACAAAGGTAACAGCACGTTCAACATAACCCAGCCCTGTATCAGAAGTCCTTGCAAAGACGCAGCGCATCATAGATGGCTGCATGGGTGTTACGCGGTGCCGTGCAGTCACCGATACGAAACAACACAAAGCTGTCTCCGTCAGTCGGCTCACTCAAACAGGGTTGGGGTTTGATGTCATACAAGGCGGCAACATCGATTTGGCCCTTGTTCAGCGACTGGGGTTTCAGCGCGTAATACAGCGCTTCATCCGGGCGGACGCCATTTTCTACCACCACCTGATCAACCACACGCTCTTCCAACTGACCGGTATACTCATTTTCCAGCACGGCTACCAACTGGTCACCCTCTCGGTAGACTTTGTGTAACGCCAGATCTCCGGTCATGATCACCTCTTTCGGATAGAGGCTACGGTAATAGGTCGGGAAGGTAGTCCCGCCGACGGCGGCACCGGGTTTGATATCATCAGTAACCAGCTCCACCTTGCTGCCTTTTTCAGACAAATAATCGGCTGTCGACATGCCGGTGAACTCACAGATGGTGTCATACACCAGCACATTGTTACCCGGAGCGACCTTGCCATCGAGAATATCCCAACTACTGACAACCAGACCCTCTTCAGCACCCCAGTCGGGTACTTGTTCAATAAAGGGTTTGCCACCGACAGCCAGAATAACCACATCCGGTTGATCCGCTTTGATCATCGCTTCATCAGCATAGCTATTCAGCCGCACATCCACCTTCAGACGGGCCAGTTCCAACTGATACCAACGGGTAATACCCGCCATTTGATCGCGCTGCGGCGCTTTGGCGGCCAGGGTAATCTGCCCACCAAGTTGTGCCTGAGCTTCAAACAGCACCACCTGATGACCGCGCTCAGCCGCCACCCGGGCCGCTTCCATACCAGCAGGGCCACCACCAACCACAACAACCTTGCGTACAGGCCCTTCGGTTTTTTCAATAATATGCGGCAAGCCCATGTATTCACGTGAGGTGGCGGCGTTTTGAATACACAACACATCCAGCCCCTGGTACTGGCGGTCGATACAATAATTGGCCCCGACACACTGACGTATCTGGTCGATCTGACCCATCTTGATCTTGGCAATAATGTGCGGATCGGCAATATGCGCACGGGTCATACCGACCATATCCACATAGCCCCCTTCCAGAATACGCTGAGCCTGGTTGGGATCTTTAATATTCTGCGCATGAATAACCGGTGCCTTGACCACCTCTTTAATACCCGCAGCCAGATGCAGGAAAGGCTCCGGCGGGTAAGACATGTTTGGAATCACATTCGCCAGGGTGTTATGGGTATCACAACCGGAACCTATAACACCGAAGAAATCTACCAGGCCAGTGGCATCATAATAGGCAGCAATCTGCTTCATATCGTCATGTGTTAAACCGTCCGGATGGAACTCATCACCACAGATACGCATACCGACAACAAAATCCTCGCCCACTTCCTCACGTACCGCTTTAAGCACTTCCATACCGAAACGCATGCGATTTTCGAAACTGCCACCCCACTCATCGGTACGCTTGTTAACACGAGGGCTCCAGAACTGGTCAATCAAATGCTGGTGTACAGCGGAAAGTTCTACGCCATCCAGCCCTCCCTCTTTGGCACGGCGTGCTGCCTGAGCAAAGTCGCCGATGATGCGCTGAATCTCTTCCGGCTCAATGGTTTTACAGGTAGAGCGATGCACCGGTTCACGAATACCCGAGGGGGACAACAGCGTTGTCCAGTTATAACCGTCCCAGCGCGAGCGACGCCCCATATGGGTAATCTGGATCATGATTTTGCCGCCATGCTTGTGCACCGCATCGGCAAGGTTCTGAAAATGCGGGATGATACGGTCAGTGGAAAGATTGACCGAACTCCACCAGGCTTGCGGGCTGTCGATGGACACCACCGAAGAGCCCCCGCAGATACACAGACCACAGCCGCCCTTGGCTTTCTCTTCGTAATACTTCACATAACGTTCGGTGGTCATACCCCCATCAGTGGCATGGACTTCGGCATGTGCGGTACTGACCACCCGGTTACGGATGGTCAGCTTACCGAGCTGAATCGGTTGGAAAATGGCATCGAACTGGGACATAGGTTACTCCTGCACAGCAACATTAAAGCTTGGGACGGGTGACGAAATAACCCACATCATGACCGGCTTCAGCACCGCTTTGGGTCTGTTCAGCCACTGTTCGCAGCGCACTGCCCTGAGCTTCCAGAATCTGGTCCATCGCTCCGGCAAACCAGCCGGTAAACATATATTCAATCTTGCGATTTACCTTGCCGTAGTGGTACACAAACGCGGAATGTTCCAGACGCACCTTGCAAATACCGGCCTCAAGATCGATGGCTTCAGTGATGAATTTTCCCCAGCCACGCTGAGACAGGCGTTTCATATAGTGCTCAAACACCTCAACACCGCTCAGGCCGTGAAGTTCGGCTTCTTTTTCACACCAGTGCCAGGCACTTTTATAGCCGGCTTTATAGAGAATTTCGGCATAACGCTCAGGACCCAGTTCTTCTTCAATCGCCTGATGGTTATTAATAAAAAAGTGCCTGGGTACATACAGCATAGGCAGGGCATCCGATGTCCAGATACCGGTTTCACTATCCACTTCGATCGGCAGTTCAGGGGCCATTTTCGTCACAACACTCACCTTAGATTTTTTTGTTTATTGACAGATTGATTGGGTTGCTTGCGGCTTATTCGCCCCAGACATCCTTAAGTACACGCACCCAGTTTTCACCCATAATTTTGCGTACCTGTGCTTCGCTCATGCCACGCTGAATCAGGGTTTCAGTCAGATTGGGAAACTCACCGACAGTGCGGATGCCTAAGGGATTAACAATTTTGCCGAAACGTGTCAGGCGGCGCGCGTAGCCCTTGTCATGCGTCAACCATTCAAAAAACTGCTGGTCATGGCCCTGGGTAAAGTCAGTGCCTATGCCTATAGCGTCCTCACCGACAATATTCATCACGTACTCTATGGCTTCGGCGTAATCATCGATGGTGGAATCGATACCATTTTTCAGGAAAGGAGCAAACATGGTGACGCCGACAAAGCCACCGTGATCGGCGATAAACTTCAGCTCTTCATCAGATTTATTACGTGGATGTTCTTTCAGACCGGACGGCAGACAATGCGAGTAGCACACCGGTTTTTTTGATTCCAGAATCACCTCTTCTGAGGTTTTCGAGCCGACGTGGGACAGGTCACACATCACTCCGACGCGATTCATTTCTGCAACGACTTCACGCCCAAAACCGGATAAGCCGCCATCACGTTCATAGCAGCCGGTACCCACCAGATTTTGGGTGTTGTAACACATCTGCACGATGCCCACGCCAAGCTTTTTGAATACCTCGACATAGCCTAGCTGATCTTCAAAAGCATGTGCATTCTGGAAGTTCAGGATAATGCCGGTTTTATTCAGTTCCTTGGCCTTGTGGATATCAGCCGTGGTTAGCACCGGCATGACCAGATCGGCGTTATCACGCATCAACTTATTGGTGTCAGCAATATTATTGATAGTTGCCTGAAACCCTTCCCAGACTGACACAGTACAACTGGCGGCTGTCAGACCACCTTTACGCATATCCTCAAACAACTCGCGATTCCATTTCGCGATGATCAGGCCATCAATGATGATGGCATCCTGGTGCAATTCAGCGGGTGTCATGGCAGTTACTCCGATTAAGCTCGCAAGTCACAATTAACTATTGAGATGCAGAATAGCCCTACCCCCACTCAGTTGACCCTATGGAAACGACGGCAATAATTCTAAAAACGTCAGCACTTACTCAGTAGCGACTTTTTTATCAGTAACAGGATCTGAAATGTTCACCACTGGTGCACAGCAACACGTGCTAAGTACTTAATGACAAACTGATTACAGATTTTTCCATAAGATAATGTGCATATGCAGCATGAAACCCTTGTTTAAATGCAGTGAAAGTCTTGAATTTATATCTACTTATCTGGCTTTAACTCCTCAGTCGCTGGACTAAACTTAAGTCAGATTAGTGGGCGGTTTTATCAAACCGCGAAGCCAACTGGACTCATTATGAGGATACGATCATGTTGACCTATACAGAATGCCTGGAAATGTGCGGCCTCAGCGATGACGAAATCGAAGCGATTGCAGAGCATGAGCATCTGGAACCTATCGTTGCGATGGCGCTGGGTAAATATATGGTTGAACACAATGCCAGCGCTCAAATCAAGCAGTACATCCTGGATGATATCGAATTGGCAAGAGCTCAGGGTAACAGTGTAAAAATGGCTTTATTGAGTCAGACGCTATGTCACTTTATGACCACGCACCCAGACTGCTGCCAAGGCGCATCAAGGGTCGCCTAACAGAACAACTTGTAGTGCCCCATTCCCCTTAGGGGAACGCAAAACGGAACGTTGATCTTGGTGCATACCAAGGCAATACGTTCCGTTTTTTTTGTGCTAGAAATGAGTTGTGGTGGTGTTACTGGCGAACACCTTCAACCACTAAATCCAGGTAAACCGTTTCAGCCGCAGGGCCCAGGTTAAACTCGGCACCAAAATCAGGTAAATGCAATTCAGCAGTACCGGTAAAGCCTGCCCGGTATCCACCCCAGGGATCTTCGCCCTCACCCACTTTCTCTACGTCAATATCGATGCTTTGGGTCTGGCCAAGCCATGTCAGATCACCAGTGAGTGTCCCTTTATCATCACCTAGATCTTTATATCCGGTACTGACAAAGCGAGCTTCAGCATACTGGCTAACATCCAGGAAATCGGAACTACGTATGTGTCGGTCACGCTCAGCATGATTACTGTCAACCGAGTCTAAATTGATCAGCACATCAGCCTTTGTCACCGCAGGATTATCTGCATCATAGCTGAAGCTACCACTGAATTCGTTGAAACGGCCAACAACGTAACTCACACCCAGATGGGATATTTTGAAATTTATAGAGGCATGAGCCCCCTGGGTATCAATAGTATAATCAGCGGCAAACAACGGTGCTGCCAGAAAAGCACTGGCCAGAGCCAAAGGTTTCAGTTTAGTTGCTATCGTCTTAGTTGCTATCATCAATGTTCTCCGATTGCAGGCCCAGCATACGTGTGAGCGTTGCGTCTTTGTCAATAAAATGGTGTTTAAATGCTGCCAGTGCATGGATGGCAATCAGTACCATCAACAGCGTAGCAGCATAAAAGTGTATTTCAGCAGCCAACTCTTCCTGTCGGAGAGCAAGTCCGGGTATTGCCGGTAGACTGAACCAGCCAAACACTTCAATCCCTCGTCCATCCGCCGTCGAAAATAGATAACCCGACGCCAGTATCGTAACCAACAACAGATAGAGTCCAAGGTGTCCCAACGAAGCACCCAGGCGCTCCCATCGATGTTGGCTCAACTGACGTGGGCTGGGATTAATCCAGCGCCAGAACAAACGCATGCACAACACCAACATCAACAGCACACCGATACTGCGATGCCAGTCAGGATAGATACGGTAGCCAGGATCATAATAGCCCAAAGAGACTATATATAACCCCAGCGGATACATGCCCAGTACAACCAGAGCAACCAACCAATGCAGCAGTATGCTCACCCAACCAAAGGTGCTTACTGTGTTTTTCACTTGTCGAATGTAGTGCATTGCATTTTCTCCCTGGTTACATTGCTAACCTTACCGTCGTCTTATATATTCGTCCAATGTATTAATTGGATAATCACTATGCATGAAGTGAATATAAACAAAATTGATCTCAACCTTCTCCTGCTACTGGACCGGCTGCTTACCGAGCGTCACATCACCCGTGCGGCCACGAGTCTAAATATGAGCCAGCCAGCACTCAGTCGAGCACTGGCCAGATTGCGCAAGATTTTTAATGATCCGCTACTGGTTCGCACCTCACAAGGCTACGACCTGAGCGCACGTGCAAAACAAATTCAACCCGAGTTAGGTGAAATCCTGATTGCTCTTGAGTCTCTGGTACAGCAGCCTGTTTTTGATCCCGCTGCCGATAATGGGCTGATTAAAGTCACGGGGCTGGATCTGGAACTGGCACTCTACCTACCCCAACTGATGCAACGTATGCGTGAACGTGCACCGGGTATGCATCTGGAAATTGTTAAACAGGAAGATGACAGTTTCGCTATGCTGGATCGGAATGATGTACATTTCAGCCTCAGTGGACTGGAACCCAGTGCTTCAACCGGTACACTGCATCGTATTCTGTTAGACAACATGTCGGCCGTGTGCCTGATGTCGCGTAATCACCCTCTGGCAGATCAGCCGTTAACACCTGAAAACTATGCCAATGCCGCTCATGGACTGGTTTCGATTACAGGCAGAGGGCCTGGTTATATGGACAGGGTACTGGAAAAAATCGGTATGCAGCGGGAAGTCATTCTCAGGCTTAGCAGCTTTATGGCTGTAGCAGATTTTTGTGAAACAACTGATCTGGTATTTACTTTACCGCAACGCCTGGCAGAACGTATTGCAGCAGACCGCGAGCTTTGCTTACGCCGCCTGCCTGCAGAACTACAACAACCGTCAGTGAAGTTTTATTTTTACTGGCACACCCGTCACCACCACGATCCCAGAATGATCTGGATTCGTGAACAGATAGCTGAAATTGCCCAGGCATTACCCGGCTTCAAGCCCGTATAAACCCGTTACTTATGAGCACCCATACAGTTGGGTGAAACCGGTACATTACCCTGTTGAGTCTGCCACTCCTGCGGTGTATAGAGATGCATAGCCAAGGCATGTATAGGATTTTGCATCAGTTCGGCAACCAGACCATAGATTTTCTGGTGCCGACGCACTTTAGACAAGCCATCAAACTCAGGACTGACCAAGGCCAGTTTGAAGTGGCTTTCAGTAGCTGGCCCGGCATGCATGTGACTTTCATTTTCAAGCAGCACTGTGTCTACCTGCATCCCCTCACGCAGCAAGGTTTCAATTCGTTCTGCAACACTCATAGTTTATCCTGCTTCTTTTCGGCTAATTTTATAAATTTATGATGAATACGGCGCACACTCAACCAGACCAGAAACATCACAACCGGAATCATGCCACCGATCACCAGTGACTTGTCAAACGTCAGCCCGGCATCATAAGTAGCATCCAGCAAATACTTGAGCAATCCAACCAGATAATAACTGATTACCACAAACGACAAACCTTCCACAGTATGCTGCATCATCAATTGCACTTGTGAGCGTTTATCCATGGAAGACAGTAAGGCCTGATTCTGATTCTGAATCGACAGATCGACCCGTGTCCGCATCATATCCGATGCCCGATCCACGCGACGCGACAAGTCTTCCAGGCGATAGGCCACGGATTCACAGGTTTTGACAGCAGGTGTGAGCCGACGTGTCATAAACTCACGAATAGTCAGGTGGCCTGACATTTCATTTTCACGTAACTCTTCCAGGCGCGTCAGCACCAGTCGGTGATAAGCACGGGTCGCTGAAAATCGAAAGGTAGACCGGGCCCGAAAGGCCTCAATACTCGCTGCCATATCCGTCAACTCCTCGAGAATTGCTTTTTCATCCACATGATGATGATCTGCCAGGCTCTGGGTAATACGCGCCAGTTGCTGATCCATGTCACTCAAATCAGGAGAAATATCGCGCGCCAAGGATACAGCCAGGAGTGACATTAAACGATAAGTTTCGATTTCCATCAGTCGCTGAGTCAAGCGTCCCAACTGACTGTTAGACATACTATTGTTAAGCACCATAAAGCGTCCGAAGCCATCACTGTGCAAACGGAAGCTACCCCAGACTCTCGCACTACCATTTTGTGGACAGCTACCAACCAGTCTGCTGCCCTCAAAAGCCGGACGGATAATAGAGATATCAGCCTCGGGTGGATGAGTAACATGCTGTAACTGAAGATGAAACGCGGCCACCACTTGTCCAGCTAACTGATCCAGCCACCCGGCTGGCAAGGGCGTCAAGCCAGTCTCGGCAAAAGGATCACTCTGTCCACCGGCTGCACACAAATTGATAAAGGTATAGGAAGCAAACTCCATATGCTGCTCACGGCGAAGACGAAAACTCCCAAAACTTTTTTCATAACAGCGAACATCTTCCCTAGGTTCTGGCACTCCCATGAGTCGATGCAACTCACACAAATGCTCAAACTGGGCTGTTTTCTGCTCCGGTGTTGTGAGTAAAGCGATATGCGTTACTTTTGCCGGGCAGGGAATAACCTGAAAAGGACGGGAGTGCAGCTCATCATACAACGCAGTGCGCAGCGGGTGCTGCTCAAGTTTAAACATGGCAAAAGTCATTTCAACGCTCTGAGTTATTACTCTGATTTTTGGCACTTAGTATACCTTTGTATACTACCTTTCGACAAAAATTAACCTGATTATGGACCACTGAAATGCGCTAAACCACAAAGGTTGCGTTACAATACTTTGCATGTTGATCCGCATTTTGCCCTCACTTGAATCCCGCGAAGCCTGGCTGAATTTTTTCAGCCGGGAAATACCCTACTGCCTGGTCGATGACCCGACAGTACTGGTAGACTTTCAAAGTACCTTTTTGCAGCTGACACAGCTTAACTCAGGTTCATCAGACCCTATCCGCTACACGCTGGGAGCACGCTCCAGCCTTGAACCTGCCTGGCAGTTGATCAAACGCTGTGACTGGAGCCTGAAGGTTGTTCTGGAGGGACTGAACAGCTTGGCATTCAATAGCAATGTCCGCGACAATAGCCATTTCAATCTCCCCGCTGATCTGAGTGTACGTAAGAGTTTTGCCCGGGAACCTCGCTTACAACCGGCAAGCCGAATCATGTTCCCTGCAGACTCACTATCCAAAGAGCATTTTTCAGTCAGGCAAGTTGCCCAGCTATTACATGATGAACAATATGACGCCTGGCTGTCACTGAAATCAACCGCGCCACTGAGCCCACACGCAGTAATTTTGTCTCTGTGCACTGAACCACATCGCTGGCAAGCGGACCAAAGAGATCAAATGCTAACTCTTTACCTGGATGGTCAGGCCCGCATCGATTGCCGCCTGACAAGTACATCACCGCCGCGACGTCTTTCCAGCCAGATGGTAAAACTTTGAGTCTTACCCGAACACATGCCATAATCTTGCTATAACCCCGGCAGAATAAGGGTTATAGAATACGGGTTAATGGGACAGGAAGTCATCAGCTGATTTCTACTTTTTGGTTTCGCCCTAAGGTCAGGTCCAATGTCACTATTTCAAACCGACAGTTCGCCCAAGGGCTGGATACTGATACTGGTTGCCCTACTATTCTCTTTTCCGGTAGTTGCCGATGTAAGTATTGGTGTACTGAGTCTGCGAGGTGACGCCAAAGTCACTGAAGCCTGGCAACCTATGCTGGAGCACTTGAATAACACATTACCGGAACACCACTTTGAGCTGGTCCCGTTGGGGTTTGATGAGGTCCATCTGGCTACCCGCCAACGGAATGTTGATTTTATCATTGCCAATTCATCTTTTTTTGTTAAATTAGAAAAACTCTATGGTGCCAGTGCAGTTGCCACTTTCTATACCCGAAATGCAGATACAGTTGCCATTAATAAGTTTGGCGGTGTAATTTTTACACGCGTTGACAGGGATGACATTCGCCTGCTCAGTGACCTCAAGGATAAGCGCATTGCAGCAGTGGACCCTTCATCGTTTGGCGGCTGGCAAACTGGCTTGGGTGAACTTCACCACCACGGACTCTCTGCAAACAGCTTTTCTGAACTCAACTTCCTGCATACCCATGACGCTGTGGTTAATGCCGTTCAGCAGGGCGATGCGGACGCAGGTTTTATTCGCACAGGTACACTGGAGCAGATGGCATCAGAAAGCACCATACAGCTGTCCGACTTCTTTGTACTGGCCGAACGTAATCAGGTGGACTTTCCTTATCGAGTGAGTACGGCTCTATACCCTGAATGGCCGCTCGCTAAACTCCCACACGTCGCTGATACCTTGGCCATGGACGTCGCTATTGCACTATTCAGTATGCCTGAGAGTACTTTAGTATTTCACTCTCCTTATGGCGCAGGCTGGACTTTGTCACAAAACTACCAGCCGGTGCATGATCTGTTACGGGAGCTAAGTCTGGAGCCCTATGCCTACCAGAATAACTTGTCCCTGATCGATGCACTGCAACGCTACTGGCAGTATTTGGTGGTAGCCCTGTCTGCGCTGATAGCCTGCACGGTCGTGCTGTTCTATGTCATTCATATCAACCGGCGTCTTCAGTTACAACAAGGAACCCTGAGCCAGCTCAATAGCCAACTGGAACAGCGTGTTGAGGAGCGCACCAATCGTATCGAAAGCCTGTTGGAGCATGAGCAATACTTACGCCGTATTGTGCAGACCGTCGCCGATGTGAACCAGATTATTATTACCTCAACACATCGGATAGAGATGCTTAAATCCGCTTGTGACCGGCTAGTATCACATCCTGAATATCGCTTCGCCTGGGTAGCTGGAATGCATTCCCGTGAACAGGACACTGAACGCCTGGTTAGTTCTTATGGTTCCACAGAGCAATTACTGGCGCTCACACAGCATCCAGTATCGCTGAGGCAGGTCTGGCTAGCAATACAAGACAATACCCTGAGAATACTCGGGGCATCCGACCTGCATGAAACAGGTTCGGATAGCCTGGATCTGACTGCGGCAGCTCTATTGCCCCTGCGTTCAGATGCTTTCTCGACACCCATGGGGGTACTCTGCGTGTATACCCATCGCCCTTCCGGTTTTGATGCTGACGAGATCAGTATGCTTGAACAACTGGCAGGTGACTTAGGCTTTGCCATGCATGCTTTTATCCGGCGCGAGGAGAGCGAGCGTGCCGAAGTCTCCCGCATCAGCAACTATGAAGAAACCATTCTGGCGATGGTGGACCTGATTGAAAAACGTGATACCTACACCGCTGGCCATACGCGTCGGGTAGCCACTTATGCCGAGTTGATTGCCCGCAAAATGGGGCTGGCAGAAGAACAGGTTCAACAATTGATTAAAGCCTCAACCCTGCACGACATCGGCAAGATCATCATTCCTGATGCGGTACTACTGAAGCCAGGTAGCCTGACCCCACTGGAATACGAACTGATCAAACAGCATGTCAGTGTGGGCTATGAAACTCTTTCTGCTATTAAGATGTACAAAGACCTGGCTGAATTGATGCGCCACCACCATGAACGCCTCGATGGCAGTGGCTACCCTCAGGGGTTGAAGGATGGTGATATCCCCCTACCGGCCCGGATTATGGCTGTGGCCGACTCCTTTGATGCCATGACCTCCAACCGCATTTACAAACCCCGCAAAACGGTCGATGAGGCGCTGACTGAACTGCAGAGCCTGACTAATATCCATTATGATGCGACTGTGGTTGATGCGGCAGTGCAAACGCTTAAATCCATTGATCTAGACAGCCAACCGAACGCAGAACAACTCCCTGATTCGGATCTGGAGCGTCAACGTTTCGCCTACTTTTTTAATGACCAATTGACCGGTCTCTACAATGCTGAATACCTGCGCTTTATGCTGCAACGAGAGATGCACCAGCACTTTCATTCCCTGCAGATGCTATTGCTACACGAGTTTGCCGCTTTTAATGTAAAACATGGCTGGCATGCAGGAAACCAGTTACTCCAGGGCTTTGCAAGCTGGCTGCAGACACACTGCCCTGGCGCAATGATTTTCCGGGTGATGGGCGATGATTTTGTGATTATCAATGCACCCGATGGCTGGCTGCAGAACCACGATCCGGTCACTGACTCCCCCCTGGCAGGAACCGGTGTGGGGGTTGAACAACAACGCTTTAACTGTGATACCGCCGGATTGGAAGCTATCCAGGATTATCTTAGATAAATACCCTTATACTTCATAAAGAGTATTGCAATTCAGCTAGGTAGCGGTGTTTTTAACAGATACAAATCGCGCTTAAACCCTGGTTGCGCATTCAATGTTATTCGTACGTGGAGAACCGAACTTGATATGGCATCACTTGGCATGGCGGCTAAACCGGGAGTATTACCTTCATGGACATAAAACGCTCATTCGGCAAACTAGCGTGGCTGTTGTTCTTAAGCCTATTTTTGAGCCAATCCTTAGCCGCTAAGGAGATAACACTTGAAGAGATACCTTGGCCAACCGAGCGAGAATGCGAACCCTGCGTTACCATTCAGTTTATGACCATGGAAATGCGTTTACCGTTAAATTTAATCGGTAAATTGCATGTCATTAATTCTGGCACCAATTTGCACATTTTACCTCCATCCTATCCATCTCAGAACAGCGTTTTGTTTCTCGCCATCCCACCCGAAAAACTGTTAACGCTGTTTGAAAGTAACGGTCTGCTGGATGGTTTGAATATAAATACCAACGAAGAATTTTTCGATGCTTTAGGCGCACGACCAAGTGAGAACGAATCCCTAGCCGCTCTTCGACAGATCAAGGACCTGGATATAGCCAGTCAATATACCAAGACATCAAAGGACTCGGTGCATGCCTACCGGATTCAATCCGTTCAGCCTAACAATGACACGATCTACTTTGTTATTGATGATGAAGAGATTGTTTACATGATTGCTGGAGAAATAACAGAAGAGTTATATGAAGCTGTGCTCTCAAACCTTCATATTAAACCTTGGTCTTCATATTAACACTGTAGTATGGCAGCTAATCCAAGAGCTTTACGATCATGGGCATAAATAGAGCACCCATACATGCTTACCTGGCTCAGTCTAAGAACGTATGAAATACTCAGGCCTGCCGAAATGCTGTTCGGCAGGCCTGTTGCAACTTATAAATCCAACGTAGCCGTTTCTTCAAAGGTGTCGGATTCAACGTCGATCATCTTGTAGGGATGATCAGCGGCCAGCAGTTGCTTGCCTTTTTCAGTTGGAAACTCCACATCCAGATCGACAATCCGGCCATCACGACAGACGTTGATGATGGTATCCATGCACGAGCTTAGCAGTGAATACTTTTCATCCGGCGCGGCGATGATGGTCTGCAGACCCAGATCGGTCATAAAGCCCAGCGAGGTGACGGTGTTCTCGGAATCGAGCTTATTGAACGCTTCATCGAACACCGACAGGCTCATACCGCCGACTGGCTTGCCATCACTGCCCTCTTTAAGACGATAGGTTGCGCCCAGTGCGGCCGCCATCGCGACATAAAAAGGTACCTGATGCTCACCACCAGAACCGGTTTTGATACGCTGGGTCAGGGTAGTTTTGCGATTACCCTGCAGATCCTTGACCACCAGTTCGAAGTTATAGAAGTTACGGTAATCCTGCAGCAGGGTACTTTCACCCTCATTCTTCAGCACTTCATGGATTTTAGTCAGCGCATCGCGGTGACCGGAATCCTGTTCATGGTTGATATCAAACAGCGAACCGACGTTGGCCTGATCCATACGGGTGTAGGCTTCCACCAACTCCAGAATATCTTTTAGTTCCGGGTTCGGCATCATCTCGAAGCTGTACATCTCTTGATGGAAAGGACGATTCTTCAAGTGACTGTTCAGTTCACGAATCAGATCTTTAATCTTGTCGATCTGATCATTCAGATGGGCAACAAAGTCAGAACGGAACGCGGTTTCGGCCTCCAGTCGGGCTCGTTCGGCTTTCTGGGTATAGAGCGCCAGCTCGGATTCCTGCAGCGCAGTGACTGTTTCGTTAACGTATTTTTCCAGGTCTTCGTGGGTGGAATCGGCACTGATATTATCCAGCCCCTGATGAGTCATACCACCGCCATGATAACGCGCTTTATATTGCGCCACAGCGTCGCGCACCGCATTTTTCTTTTTCTCGTGCAGCTGCAGTTCACTCTGAGCTTTCTTGGCCGCCTCAAAAATGATGCGCTCCAGCTCACCGTCACAGCTTTCATCCAGGTAATCACGTTTTTCCTGCGCGGACTGGGCATCAAAATGGGCGCTGTCTTCACAGCGGCTGCGTGCCTGCGCATGTTCGCTCAGTTCACGCTCCAGCACTTCCAGGGAAGCGTTATCCTTGATCATCCCGGTGCGGACTTTCTGCAACTTGTCCATCAGTGATTTTTGCCGTGCTTCGATGGTTTTTTGTTGCTCAGCCAGTTCAGCAATACGCAGTTGAATGCCCGTGTCATCATGATTGCGCAGATCGACGATAGCTTGATGATAACCATCGATCTCACTATTGAGTTGATCGCGCTGATTGGTCAGATCAAACACCCGCTCATTCACCTGCAACAAGCCGGAACCCAGCTGAATCAGAGAGTCACGCAGTTTTTCCAGGGTTTCATGCTGTTTGCCCAGGGTGGTGAACTCGGCGATCATCTCGTCCACCTGCTTGCCCTGCTGTGCCAACTGATCGCCACGACGGCGGATACCCATAATCGGGCTCAGCTCGTTGATCGATGTGGTTGAGCCTTCCGTCTGCAACATGCAGTCATAGGTCAGGGCGCGCTCATGACGCAGCAGTTCATTTTCTGTTTCTACCGCCATCACCCCGCCGAGGGCCCGATTCATATAGGCCAGGGCATGGTCATTGGCGGTTTCGATAAACTCAACCAGCGTGCCGCGCTTGCCGCGATTGATCCACTCACCGGTTTTAGTGGTGTTAATAATCCGGCAGCCTTTCAAATGACGCCCCTTACGGCGATAGAGGGTAATGGCTTCCTTAACCCGATCCGGCGACACCACCAGCGCTTCACGACGTGCCCCCAGGAAGGATTCGATAGCAATACGCCATTTATCCTCAGTGATATCCACCAGCTCACAGATAGGCGTGCATTCAATACCATATTCTTGCAACAGGCTGATCAGCTCACGCGTAGCATGACGTACAGGTGCCCGGCCTTGCTGCAATTGCTCAACGGCACTTTTCTGGCTTTGAATCTGGGTACGCAGCTCATTGATACGTATCACCGATTCTTCATAACGCCGCGCTATGGCCTTACGCACCGGATCAACCTGCTCACGCAATTGACCCAGGGTGGTATCCACTTCCACCGGTGCTTCCGGCCACATGCCACTGAGGGTGTTTTCACCCGAGCGCCATAGCTGTACGGATTGCTCCACTACCGGGCGAAAGTTATCCGGCAACAGGTGCATCTGCTCGGAAAAACCCACTGTAGTACGCATCAGGTTATAGACCTGCTGAATTTTTTCGCGCACCACTGACACTTCATGTTGACGCGCTGAAATCCGTGATTCCAGGGCATTCACCTTGTGTGCCGAGTCGGTATTGTTCAGTTCAGCGCGAGTATTGGCCAGATCCTGCAGCGTGGTGTTGAGCGCTTCGCTGTTGTTTTCCAGATCTGTCTGCAGGGCCGCTTCCTGCTCAGTGTAGGTTTCCAGACGCTCGGCCGCTGTTTCCTTTTTCAAGTCAGCATGCTCAAACCGGCCCTCGTGTACCACCCATTCATATTCGACTGAGTTTTTCACGTTACGGGAGATGCCCTGACACAGTTCCTGAGCCTTCTCCAGCTCAGCAATACGGTTGGCAACCTCGCGAGTTTTCTGCTCCATCGCCCGGTATTCATCCAGCGATTTACGGAAAGCACCGACGTGGACGATATTCTCGTCCAGCACGAATTCACGGATAAAGCGCGTCGGGCTGTCGATCGGCAGGAATTTCAGCGCATTCTTAAAGTTCTTAATGAATTTTTCATCATCATTAGGCATCTGCGCATCATGACTCAGATGCGTGACCATCTCTTTGACAAAACGACTGGCGCGTTTTTCCAGCACCATATCCGGACACTGCTTCAGCAGGTTTTCGCGCACTTCCGGCCAGGGTTTCGGCAGGCGACCACCACCTTGCTTCACCGAAAAGTCATCCAGCGTGACAGAGAAATCCGGCAGAATAAAACGACCGAGAATATCCTCATCAGCACTGGCGGTAGAGGCGCTAATGGCAATGCCGACACAGCTTTCTTTGGCGGTTTCGGTATCGAAAAAGCTCAACGCCATATAGGTGAGTGAGTCTTCACGCGCATTCACCTTCTTGCCCAGATCATCGAGGAAGCCCAGGCAGTAGGTTCGCAGTGAACGCTCGGATTTTTCACCCGCCGAGGCGTTGAAGCTCAGGTTACGTTTGTGCCCGCCCATCAGCACCGTCTGTATCGCATCCAGCAACGAAGATTTACCCGAACCGTTGGGGCCGACGATGGCCACATTGCCCTTGATAGGCACTTCAATCGCGCCCAGCACATACCAGTTGACCAGTACGATACGGTTAAGCTGTTTCATCAGTGCTCTCCTCTGAACTGGCCTGTGAGTTGTCCTGTGCGTTGGGAGCTTCCGGATCAATATCACACAAGGCTTCCAACTGACCAATATAGTCTTCGACGACTACCTGTCGAATTACCGGGCTGATTTTAAGAGGGATATTTTTAGGGTCAGTTTCATCGGCCTTGCCGCGTTCGATCACCCCATGGCGGGTAAACAGCGACAGTATCTCTTTCATCCGGGTTTCATTGGGAATCTCTTTACCGGTCAGGTTCTCGTACAGGCGCAACAGCGAATCGGTGGTAATAAATGCTTTACCATCCTGGATTTCGAACTCTTCCAGCTTTTGTTCATACATCTGACGCAGGCAGAGCAACAGCAACGACTCATCCAGACGCAGCTTCAATACCCGCTCATCAGCCTGAGGAACCACGCCCAGGTAGGCTTCATCCGGCTGGTAGATCAAACTCCAGCCAATGGCCTCAAACAGATTACGAAAATAGTCCACGTGGGATGAGATCAGAAAGTAGCTATCCCGATGCAGCGGACGGTCGGCATACAGAAACTGGCTGACCAGCAGCAAGTTGGCTGCGCGGGTGAAATCTTCGGCCTCATACTGTTCGGCCCGAGACAAAACTTTTTGCAGATCACCTAACATTATGAATTCCTGTGTATTTCAAAGCCACGACACTCAACCACATCAGCGACGCAGACATAGGTATCATCAAATTCAATCCGGTACTGGCTGGCCACCTTGCGGGCTTTCTTGCCCAGTGACTGCAGATGGCGGATATAACTGAAGCAGATATAGTCCTCAACCGACTCTATGGCAAAGTCGGTGGCCTTAACCCGATCACTGCCGTTGAAGTGACGACTCAGATACGCCTCTATGCGGTCAACCTTAACCTCGCGCCGCTCTTTGTACTCTTTGAACAGACGCCGCAGTTCCAGCACCTTGGGATCAATTTCATTGCGGGTAATCACCCGTGGCTGGGCTTCAACCCGGCGACGCATCGGCGAACGCACACTCGCCGGTGAAATAAAGCCCACCTCTTCCAGCGTGGTGGGTAGCGGCAGTTTACCGCGTTTTTTCTGCCCCAGCTCGGCAATCAGACGGGATAAACGTGCCGCCATACCCGGGGTGGTTTTATCCATGTAGCGCACGGTATCCGCTACACGTTTTTCCAACTGATAGCGGAAGTCATCGATGGCGGACAAGCGCTGATCCACTGACTCGAAGATACGGATAATACGGTTGATGTGCTGATGCACCATCGCTTCGGCACTGTCGTAATCCAGTTCATACTGCAGCTGATAGTGCTGCGACAACTGCTCGATGCGCAGCAGATCAAACTGCAGGTCACGCAGCATGGAGATAATCTGCCGACGGTAACGAAACGGGTTATTGCGGGTTTTTAAGGTTTTATAGTCAGACACCAGAATGTTTGCCACAAACCGGTCAAAGAAGCCGCGCACGATTTCCTGAGGATTCTTACTTTCCGACAGAGAAATTTTCATCTCACGCAGGCCCAGCAGCATATCGGTCAGGTGGGCGCTGAAATCCGCCGCCGTTTGCGCTGCCTCGGACAGCGTAATACCCCGCCCGACCGGATCATTGATGGCTGCTTCCAACGAGCTGAGCACGTTCAGTACCGCACCGCCGTAACTGCGTTTTTCCAAGCGGGCAATGGCGACCAGAGAACGCAGCAGATAACTGATTGACGGCGTTAACAGCACATATTGACGGTAGATGCGCTGCTCCTCTTCCAACCAGCCACACTCCACCAGGCGTCGATAAATACGATTGGTGTAATCGGCACTGGAACGCGGTGGTTCTGCATCATCGTCGGACTCAGATTCCCAGCGACGTACCCCCAGGCGCACCACAGCATTCTCAATCGTTGAGCGCACCAGGTCACGGGGGATGAACGGATCGATAAGATCCTCATCAAAAAACAGATCAGCCAGTTCCAGCAGCACCGCCTGGTAGATCTGACGGTTCTGTCCGGACAACGGCAGAAAGATAGCATCGGGTAATTTATTGAAGAGCATGCAGATCCCTGATTTATCACCTGACGGCACCTGTCCGGCACCGACAACCCAAGGGCAGATTCTAGCGGAAATTTCGCTCTGTTCCTAACCTTTCATGGCATTGACTTGCTTCAGTCAGTCAATACTAACTGCTGTTTGGCTACTTGCAGGCGAGCGTAGGCGTCCAGCAGCTTATGATGATAAATAAAGCCCTTCAAGGATTCATCATGGGTGCCAAAGTCATCAAACAGGCCATCGCCTGTCAGGAAACCCTGCACCATTCTGATCATTTCCGTCCCATAGATGCGCTCAAACACAGGTAAGAAATCGACCAGATCACGCGACTCATCCAACTCGATAGACAACAACTGATGCAGGCAACGATAAGTAGTCAGCGCCCTGGACGGAATATGGGCAAACCCGAGCACCCACTCACATAACTCCAACCCTAACTGACGATCACCCGAAGCCAGCGCCAGACGCATTTTCAGTTCGCCAATACGTAACCAGGACCAAACAGTGCCTGCATCAGGGACCACGCCGATCAAGTCAGCCACCAGTTGCTCTTCATTGAATGCCGCATCTTCCAGGGCATCCAGCAGATCAGCAAAGCCCTCAGCATCCAGATCACTCAGTGCCAGCAACGCGGGTCGCAGTGGAGCCGCCGCATTGTTATTACGCCAGATCAACTCATCCACCGGATAAATCTCAGACATACCGGGAACTACAATCCGACAGGTATACACCCCCAGATGTTCGTAATCGGCAATATAAATATCCATATCGACCCGATGAATACGGAAGCACAACTCGTCAAACTCAGCCTGGGTATCCCCTTCTATATTCCAGGGGGTGTAGGGGTAGTCGGTAGTAGCCGACAACATATCCCAGGCAAATACACCGCTGGAGTCAATAAAATGGGTTTCCAGATTATGCGGATCAGCGGCCTCTTCAATATCCAGTGTAGGGATAGGAAAATCAATTAACTGCTCCAGTTCACGTCCCTGCAACAAATCAAGCACAGCACGTTCCAGTGCCACCGCAAATTTCGGGTGCGCACCGAATGCAGCATAACAGCCGCCATCAACAGGATTGATCAGGGTGATGTTCACCAACGGAAACTTGCCTCCTAAGGATGCATCGCGCACCTCGACAACAAAACCCTTGCTGCGCAGAGTCCGCAGAGCGCCTTTTACTTTGGGATGCTTGGCAATTTCAGATTCGGGAATCAATGGCAGACTGATACCGGAGGAGATAATGGTATTTTTAATATGCCGTACAAAAATTTCTGACAGCGCCTGCACCCGTGCTTCCCAAATACTATTCCCTGCCGCCATACCATTGCTGACATAAAGATTGCCTAGAATATTGACTGGAAACCACACCGTCTCACGTGTGCTCTGTTTGACAAAGGGTAATGCACAGATACCTCGAGCCTCATTACCGGAGTTAATATCGATCAGTGCTTCCGGGTGAATTTCATTATTCAAGTCGTAATGGTTGCGAGCTCCTTCATCAAGCAAACCTTCAGGCCACTCGGCGCTTTTGACTGGAAACCAGCGCTCATAGGGAAAATGCACAAAATCACCCGAAGCAATTTTTGAACCCAGAAAGTAGTCAGCAAAAAAATAGTTGCAGCTCAACCGTTCAAAAAACTCACCCAAAGCACTCGCCAGCGCGGCCTCACGTGAAGTGCCCTTACCATTGGCAAACAGCAGTGGGCAGTGTTTTTCATGGATGTATACAGACCAGACATGGGGTACCGGATTCAGCCACCGTGTTTCCTCTATCTCGAACCCCAGCGCCTGTAAACCAGCGCTCATCCGCTCTATAGATTCTTCCAGCGGCGCATCTTTTCCCAGAATCTGCGTCATTCATACTCTCCCAAGGGTAAAACCAGACTGTATCGCCAGATAAACCAACGACCAGTGCATCTTATTGATTGATCAAAGATTATACTGCAACGTCCTCGAACTAAAAAATTTATATTTTTTTCGCTTACTGTGTTGACGACACCCTCTCCGATCATTAATATACGCGGCCTGTGTTGAGCGATTCCCTGATAGCTCAGTTGGTAGAGCAGTAGACTGTTAATCTATTGGTCGCTGGTTCGAGTCCAGCTCGGGGAGCCAAAACATAATTGTCGGAGTGTAGCGCAGTTTGGTAGCGCATCTGGTTTGGGACCAGAGGGTCGGGGGTTCGAATCCCTCCACTCCGACCACTTTCCTTTCTCAAGACTTCCAAAAACATCCTGCATCCCTTGTAAATAGTGACTTTAGAGCTTAGCCTTATTCCTATAAGTTTATTCCTATAAGTTCTCGATCAATTCAACTTTAATACCTTTATCAGATATATACTAATTAGCTGAAGAGACTCTGTTCCAGAGTAGGCTAAGCTCTAGCACTGGAAGAGTCCAAGTTGCATTACGGAATAAGCAAAACAACCTAGAGGAGCTACTCCATGGCAATTCGTATCAATGAAACCGTCCCCAATCTTCACCTGGTTACAGATCAGGGCAATTTTGACCTACATGACTGGATCGGTGATAGCTGGACGATTTTGTTTAGTCATCCAAAAGATTTCACTCCCGTTTGCACCACGGAATTCGGTGCCGTTGCTCAGTTAGCCGATGAGTGGGCAAAACGTAGCACCAAGGTCATTGGCTTATCTGTTGATGGTGTTGAAGAGCACAAACAGTGGAAGAACGATATTGAAACTTATTCGGGCGCCCAGGCAAGCTTCCCTATTATTGCTGATGATGACCTGGCCGTTTCAAAAGCGCTGGATATGCTGCCTGCTGACGCCTACCTGCCAGATGGTCGCACCGCCGCAGACTCCGCAAGTGTTCGCGTGGTGTTCATCATTAGCCCAGACAAAAAGCTGCAATTGTCGATGACTTATCCTATGTCTGTCGGCCGAAATTTTGCAGAAATTTTGCGGGCACTGGATGCGCTACAAACAACCTATGGTGCACCCCTAGCAACTCCAGCAAACTGGATTCAGGGTCAGGACGTAATCGTTGCGCTGTCTTTAAATGACGAACAAGCCAAAGACAAATTTGGTGAAATGGATGTAAAACTGCCCTACTTGCGTACGGTCAAAAATCCTACGTAGGATCTCGCTCTGTGTAGGAGCTCACTCTGTGAGCGATGCCTTTCGCCCGGGGACCGGGCTCCTACAATCGAACCCTTTCGCCCGGAGGACCGAGCGAATGCTGCCCGCTGAATTGTAGGAGCTCGGTCTCCGAGCGAATGCTGGCTCAGCTATTAATATAAGCTTGTTGGCAAAGGAATCCAGCAGCAACTATGATCTGCTGAATCAAGAAGGCGTAGGTTTTTATTATTAGCACCCCTGAAGCCCACAGGCCATCGCTGAGCCAGTTCCAACGGTATTACTCGGTCTAGTCCACCGACATAATGGGTTTGCGGAAGGTCCGCGAGCGACGCGGCAACATCCGCAGGATTCAGCGATGCTCTTAAGGGAGCTACTCGATGGAGTGCTGTCCAGGCACGATGATCAAGGTTGCCTGCCACTGTGACTAAATGCACAACATCCGTGCGTCGAGCCGCCACCAGTGCAGCGATCGCACCACCACCCGAATAGCCGACCAGGACCAGCTCACTGGCATTAAAGTGCTGTTTAAGTGTATCGATGGCGATGTTAGTAGCCTCAATCACTTCTGTCGCAAAGCGCGCTTCGGTCCAGTAACGCGAGTTGCAACCTTCCTTCTCGGCATTGATATATTGACACGGGCGCGCCAGATAAACCGCATTACCACTCTCTTGCGCCAGAGCTAACCGCAAGGCCAGCGGATCTCTGGGCGTCGGATCAGAGGAAGGCTGGCTTTTACTTACCCATGCAAAACCATCACCTTCCAGGTATAGAGTCAACAAGGCTTCATCAGCGCTAACCTTAGACAGGTACGCCATAAGATCGAAATCGCCCGCTGGAAGGCGTAAAGCCTGCCAACCATGCGCTGATGCCAGTTCATCAGCATGGGTTTGGCGCTCCTGAACACTTGGGATACCGGAGCAGGCTACAAGAACAAGAGACAAAAATATGGTAACAACTAACCGACATATCATGTGAACTTATCTCAGCTGTCTAAGAATGAATAATACCAGCCTTTTCGCCCGGGGACCGGGCTCCCACAGACCAGACTCTCACACCCCGCCTGTAGGAGCTTCTGTAGGAGTTCGCTCCGCGAACGAAAGGGGGTTATTCGCTCGCGGAGCGAGCTCCTACAAAAAACCAATAAGAAAACCAATAAGAAATCAGAATGCCCAACGCAATTTTATGCTGGCGGTCTGATTCAGAAAGTCCTGACGATATTCAGCATCATAACGTGCGGAGATCTCCATGCCTCCCGCTGTATGGGTTGCCAGGCCCAGCCCACCTCGTGCTAGCCAGGGGCTGGGGTCCATGCCTTTTGTGGTGAAGGCAGCGCCCGGTGCACCAGCGAAGCTTGAGGTTATGCTGGTTTGCTCATTCAATAGATCATACCCCAGCCCCAGGTTAGCCGAGAGCAAAACATCTTGCTTAAGCTCTTGAGTGAGCTTGCCATCCATAGCAAGGATCAATTCATCTGTAGTGCGACTAGTAACCTTCAGGTTAAGTGGCCCCGCTCCGGTCTCCGTATAGCCTTCATCACGGATCCAGCTGTAATCAGCACGCACAGATGGCGTAAAAGTCGTGGTGTCACTCAACGTAATGTTACGTCCCACGCCTGCACCGGCGGTTGCCACCAGACTGTCATAGCTGGAGGTTGCTCGCTCACCAAAAGACAGGAGATCACGCGTACCTTTGTTGCGGTTCTGACCGACACCCAGTTGGAAATTGATTTCAGTAGCCTCATCCAGGGCATGACTGCCGTAGCCGATTAGCTGATAGACATCAACCTTGGCGCTGTTAGGAGCAAGGGTGGAATTACCATCGACGCTGGATCTGGCATAGGCGAACGACAGGCCCAAGCGCGTGGCATCAGAAACAGTGGTATCACCACCAAAAGCCAAACCGGCTGTATTGGACTTGTAACCCGAGACGCCCCTGCGGTCATCCTGGTCGGCCCAGCTACCAAAGGGTTTCAGCCAGAACTTTTCATCACCATAGAAATGATCACCCGAGCTTAAACCACGGTTGGATTCGATGCGTGCCTGCACCACACGGTTCATACCCGTCAGAGCCGAGGTCGCGGCCACCTGCGAGCCGCCAACCAACAATGGCAAGGTTTGAGAGACCGCAGTATTGACCTGCTCGTCGGTTGTAAAAGGAACGAACAGCGTAGCAATAGGCCCGCTCGGGTCACTCACAAAAATACTATCGAGGGCACGGGCGGCCCCAAGCGCCACTGCATTACCTTTGGCAACAACAATTTGCTCAGTCAATCCGTTACTGCTTTCCCCTTCACCTGCCGCAGCAGCAGACAGGGTGAGGTTGACCTGATTGTCCACTTTCTGGGCACCGAAGTTGAACAATGTGGAATTATCGGTAACAGTGAAAGTACCACCCGAGTCCAGGATCGTGGCACTGATAATACCCGCCATACCATTGTCCACTGCCGTGATGAAACCGAAGCCTGGATTGGAGACATCGACATCGATCCGGGCATTACTTGGCAGCGCAGCGGTGCCATCGACCACCAACTTGCCATAGGTGGTGTCATCGGTGACACCGACTTTGAATACCCCGTCAGCCGTTTGCGTGTAATTGCCTCCCAGGATCAGGGTGTCGCCAGCAGCGACCGACAGCATACCGCCATCGACGATCATGGTGCCGGTGTAGTCATTCAAGTTACCGGTAAAGCGTGTAGTGCCAGCGAGCAAGCGAATGGCGCCTAAGCCGGTAATATTCGGTGCAAAGTTATATGCAGACTCGGTATGGTTAAATACCAAATTACCGGTACCAACACCGTAAACACTGCCGAAGGCCAGTGTCTCCGCATTTAAGGTACCAGCCGCTACCGCGGTATCACCTGCAGCAGCGCCAATATTGAGAGTACCGGTGGTTCCTCCAAAATAAGCGATGAAGGCACTGCTTGCTGAAACCACACCGCCATTGCTAATGCTCAGGTTACCTATGCTATATATGCCCACATACAACTCACCGCTATTAGTCCAGCGGGAGCCCTCACCGTCCACCGTCACGCTGCCGGTACCGGTGCTGCCACTAAAACCAATGTAGCCGTTAGTATTAACCACCTCACCACCATCGCTGATAGCAAGACTGTCTGTCCCTGCATGGCCCACGAACAAATCCACGCTATTAGTCCAGAGGGAGCCCATACCGCTCACCGTCACTGAGCCGCTGCTGCCAGAAAATTCGCGGCCAATGTAGCCGCGAGTACTAGCCACCACACCACCATCGCTGATAGCCAGGCTACCGGTACTACCAGTACCCACTGACACAATACCGCTATTAGTCCAGCGGGAACCCGCCCCCTCCACCGTCACTGAGCTGTTGCCAATGGAGCCAAGGTAGCCGATGATGCCAGCACCATTAGTTACCGCACTGCCACCATTAATGGTCAGCGTACCAGTAGCATTAACACCAACTATTAGATTATTCCCGCCAAGATTCCAATCCCCTATAAGAGGATTGGGGGTCGGCGTATGATTAACATCCCCGGTTGTTTCCACATCTGCCCATACTGACCCCGTGCTGATAGCAAGCGCCAGTGCAGCTATAGCACCCGTTACACAGAGGCCGTGCGAGCGTATGCTATCGGGTAGCGATACGGAGCTTTTGCCGCGTGCAGAGGTGAGTTCACTCACAGCCATCCAGACCTGGTGGCTGACATTCCAGATAACGTTATAAACTTGATTCACTGCAGCAACCTTATTTGGAAATTTTTAGAGGAGGGCGTAGAGTTATTCCTGATCCTGTTAGCTTCAGTGACCGAAATAACAACTTAGAGTGGAGCCTTACCCAGAAGCAACTCAATCATGAGTTAACAATAGAGGCAGACTCGTCAAGGTTTGCTGAATCGTAACAACACAACTTCGAGATGGAATCTCATAGTAACTCAGATGACCGCCTAGCGCAGCATAGTTAAGATCAGTTACAGACTTTGTCTTTCAGGTTGACAGCTGATTTGATATTAATGCTGCAAAGGGTCAACATAATCAATGGTATAGAATCGACTGTCAGACTTCGTTAGTTGGAAACAATACTCCGCAAGCTCTTCACCAGCATCTCAGGCTCCTGTGCACCAGAAATCAAATACTGATCATTGATAACAAAAGCCGGAACAGAGCTTATTCCCATCTGCTGCCAGCGGGCCTCCTCTTCACGCACGGTCTGCACATACTGATCCGATGCCAACATCTTCTGAGCCGCCTCGCCATCCAGGCCAATGCTTTCCACCCAATGAACCAACACAGCCGAATCACTGATCACCGCATCATAGTGAAAGTAGGCCTCAAACAGTGCTTTTTTCATCTCGGTTTGTTTGCCCTGCTCCGCGGCCCATTTCACCAGTCGGGCATAACCTATGGCACACCAGGGGCAGGCAATATCTGAAATAATATCGATTCTGACGGGTTGCATAGAGCCCTCCTTAATGAAAAAACTTTCAGCAATGCCACAAAGAGGAATACTAACCCGAAAGGCAACGCTGGTTTTGATATTTTACGGATACAATAGTGAAGCGGATACCAGCGCTAATACTAAGCATAGATTATGCCGACATACCGCGAAAACATCCGTCGTTTCTGCTTCTTTAAGTGGCGTGGTCGCATAAGTTCTGCCATTCAGGTCCATTTAAACTGACTTGTGTCTGCAGTATTTATAGACCGCTCTAATAATCATAAAGGAGAAAAGCCATGGCTATTTCTACCGGAAATCGCGGTGTCGTGTATACAGGTCCTGGTAAGGTCGAAGTACACTCTATCGCCTTCCCTGAACTGTCCCTCGGTAAACGACAATGCCAACACGGCGTCATCCTCAAAGTGCTCACTACTAATATCTGCGGTAGTGACCAGCATATGGTCCGGGGTCGGACTACGGCACCATCTGGCCTTGTTCTGGGCCATGAGATTACAGGTGAAATCATCGAGTGTGGCCGTGATGTTGAGTTTCTTAAAGTGGGTGATATTGTTTCTGTACCGTTTAACATTGCTTGTGGCCGTTGTCGCAACTGTAAAGAAGGTCGAACTGGCATCTGCTTAAACGTAAACCCTGCCCGCCCAGGTGCTGCCTATGGTTATGTGGATATGGGCGGATGGGTTGGTGGCCAGGCCGAATACGTTATGGTCCCTTATGCTGACTTCAACCTGCTCAAATTCCCGGATTCCGATCAGGCCCGCGACAAAATTCGTGATCTGACCCTGTTGTCAGATATTTTTCCGACAGGCTTCCATGGCTGCGTAACGGCAGGCGTCGGGCCTGGATCGACTGTTTATATTGCGGGTGCTGGGCCTGTAGGACTGGCAGCAGCTGTTTCTGCACAGTTACTGGGTGCAGCCTGTGTCATCGTTGGCGATATGATTCCTGAACGCCTTGCTCAGGCCAAGAGCTTTGGCTGTGAAACTATCGACCTGCGCCAGGATGCCGAACTGCCTGCATTACTGGAACAGATACTCGGTGTACCTGAAGTCGATGCCGCGGTTGACTGTGTTGGCTTTGAGGCCCATTGTCATGGCAGTTGTCATCATGAAGAAAAGCCTGCAGCTGTTCTCAACTCCATGATGGACATAACCCGTGCTGGCGGACAAATCGGCATACCCGGCCTCTATGTAACTGAAGACCCTGGCGCGGTCGATGAGGCTTCCAAACAGGGCAGCTTGAGTATGCGCTTTGGCTTAGGTTGGGCGAAGTCACACTCCTTCCATACGGGCCAATGTCCGGTGATGAAATATCATCGTCAGTTGATGCAGGCTATCTTGTTCGAGAAGGTTCAGATCGCCAAAGCCGTTAACGTGCAAGTGATTTCACTGGATGAGGCCCCCAAAGGCTATGCCGACTTTGATGGTGGGGCGGCGAAGAAGTTTGTTATAGACCCACACGCCGAGTTTGCGGCTTAAAAGATCAACCTTTTCGCCCGGGGACCGGGCTCCTACAGCATACTGTGGGAGCTCGCTCTGCGAGCGAACCCTTCGCCCGGAGACCGGGCTCCTACAACAACCCGCGCTTGCTTTCGCCCGGGGACCGGGCTCCTACAACATACTGTGGGAGCTCGCTCTGCGAGCGAACTCTTTCTCGTGAAACGGGATTATTTTTGTGAATTCAATGTATCTGATGGCAATTCGCCAAACTGTTTCCTGTACAAGTAGGCCAGCCGTCCCATATGAACAATCCCCCACTGGTTAGCTATTTCTGTCACCGTTCTTTGTTTGTCGCTCGTATTGAGCAGTTCGTCTCGAATGCCCTCCAGGCGAACGCTTCTGAGGTACTCCATAGGTGACATGCCCAAGACATTACCGAAGATGTTTTGAAGTGACCGGTAGCTGCAGCCCGCATAAGTCGCCAACTCTTCCACTGTAATTTTTGCATGGGCATGGGCATGAATATAATCACGCGCACGCTTGAGATTGCGCGGCATGATCACGGGATTTGCAGCTGACTCAACAATATCCGCAAAGCTATTGGGATGCAGGCTAATAAATTGTGTCAGCAGATAATTTTCAAGGTTGGCAAGACTGATGGGGTTCATCAAGACCCCAAGCGGTCCATTCATTTCTTTCATTGCGTAAGCCACGGCATTCTTCAGAGCCTGCCCGGCAGGTTTGGTAAGATCAACGCTTTTGGCCAGTTTAAAATCAATACTTCCTGCCTTCTCTCCCAATAAGCCACGCGCATGTTGCCGCAGTGCATCATGGCTAAATATCAGTGCATCACCAGCATAACCCTGCAGATCCAGCTTGTATGGCCTATCCATATTGATAATCAGCCCCTGATTCGCTGAAATATCACTGGCTTCACCATGTTGCTGCAATCTTCCGGAACCGGATGTTTGAAAATTAAGTGAAATAACCTCCGAACACTGATCCTCTTTTACTAAGGCCTCTATTGGTGCGCCCTCGCCATACGAGAACGACGATAATCTAAGTTTGTTAACAACACAGCTGCAAACAGAAGAATTCAGGCGGGCTTTTTTATTGGTGATATTTAGCTCATGCGGCGTGAACTGCTTCCCCAGCACATGGCGGATCTCATCAATATTCGTTGAAGAAAAAACATGATGATTGAATAGGTTCATGGCGAACTCTTGAGCCATAACTACACTCACTGTCTGATCTATCAGGTAGATAGCGGCGTGTCCGTTTGCTTGTTAGTTACGAAGCGTTCACCCAACTAAATAATACCGCACCAGCGATGATAATATAGCTATTGGATTCTCGGGTCGAGAAGTACTTGACAGCGCGTTTTTTCAACCAACAGATAGCAAGGCCTATAGCCGCACACACGGCGAGGTATCCACTTAGCTTGCAGGGTGATAAATCACCACCTCATCCGGAAGGTCGCGGCAATGGCGTGCTGTCGATCGGAGTCGGCAAATTCTCCACGGTACTCCAGATCCAGCTGCGAATACTTGCTCAAGTATGTACTAACACCCAACAGGGTCTGTGCGCGGTTGCGATCCGTGGCTGGCCCCTTGATATTGAACGAAACGTCGCCATTCGCGGCAAAGGCCGGGTTGAGCGAAGCCTCGCGATACAGGTGTTCATGTACCCAGGACAGGCCCAGTGTGGTATTGAACTGCATACCATTGGAACTTTTCAGCTCACTGTTCATGCGTGCTCCCAATACCGAGCGCAGCGAATTCATGCGGTCGTCACCATAGGTCAGACTGGCATCACCAGCACCGGTTTCGGTAAAGCCCTTCTGGCGATAATGGCCGTACTCCAACCCGGCAAACGGTGTCACCCAATGGTTATCGGACAAGGTGTAATGCCTGCCCGCTTCAAGCGACAAGCCAAGCGCATCGATGTTGTATTCGGACTTTGCAGCACCGGAGAAGCCAGTGAACTGCACCTCTCGTGTACTGTTGACACTGTGGTGACCTATGCCAAAGATGGTATTGAGATAGTTATCGGTCCACTGCTTGCGGCTATAGGCGGCCAACTGGTAACTGTCGATACCAGAGCCACCCGCGTGCATGTTGACATTGCTACGGGTGTAGCCGAAAGCGACCCCAGCCACTAGACCATCCTGCATTTCGCTATCGTAACCCAGCACTATGCCATGGCTTTTATGCTTTGCCTTCGATGCTTTGCCATCGCTGTCGATGTCACCCAATCCGCTTATTCCTCGCAGCCAAACAGTCCGGCTCGGCTTGGATGTATCAAGCAGGCTAGCCACATCATCGCCGCTATAGGCCAACTGCTCACCAATGACCCGAGTGAACTGATGGGACGCACGCGCCACCTGCGGCAGGGTGTGAGTATGCTGTTCCCCAGAGAGGCTACCGTAGGCGTCAGGTAGCTGTTCCGCTGGAAGCATATTGAGCGCATCGAAGAGGTCTACAGCCTGATCCGATGTAGCGAAACTGTCGAGGTTGAGCGCAAGGCTCTGCTGGTTCGGCGTCAGTAGCTCACTGACTACCGCCTCAAAGCTCAACTGTTCGATCAGCATGCCGTATTCAGTGCCCGTAATCACTGGGGTGAGCTGCAGGGTGGCACCGAGATTGTTGCTGATATTGTCAATAATGGGATTGAAGCCGTTCTGCGGATCGCCCGCCAGTACCAGGCTGCCTGCATTGATTAGATTGTATTTAGTGCCAGCAATTGGCGCATGGCTGAACTGCAGGTCGAGCGTGCCATCCAGCGTTGCGGTGCCACTGACGTTGATCTGGTCATACTCGGTGCCCGGCGTGGGGCCGTCAATTTCCATGACGGTAGTGCTGCCCGAGTTCAATGTGAGGTCGCCGGTAATGTTCAGGAGGCCAGGGCTGTTGCCCGGTGACAGTATACCGCCACTGTTGACAACAAGGTTGCTCAGTGTGCCGGAGCCACCCAGGATGGCGCCACTGTTGACGAAAGTATTCCCTGCGATGCTGCCGTTGACGAGAAGCTTACCCGCAGAAATGATGGTGTCACCACTGTAGGTATTGGCACCAATCAGCGTAAGAACTCCAACTCCCTGTTGGGTCAAGGAACCAGAACCGCTAATCTCGCCAGCAAAACTCAAGGCATCCGAGCGATTGAAGACCAGCGCCCCGTTGTTAGTGACGTTACCATCAATCGAACCGGTCACCCCGGCATCACCAATCTGCAAGGTGCCGCCAGAGATGGTGGTACCTCCAGTGTAGCTGTTGCTGCCGGTCAGCGTCAGGATGCCGCCACCTTGCTGAGTCAACGAGCCAGAACCACTAATCTCATCCACAAAGTCCAGATCATCCGAACGGTTGAAGATCAGGGCCCCATTGTTAGTGACGTTACCATCAATCGAACCGGTCACCCCGGCATCACCAATCTGCAAGCTGCCATCAGAGATCATGGTACCGCCACTGTAGCTGTTGCTACCGGTCAGCGTCAGAGTGCCAGCGCCTTGCTGAGTCAACGATCCAGAGCCACTGATCTCGCCCGCAAAGCTCAAGGCATCCGAACGATTGAAGATCAGGGCCGCATTGTTGGTGACATCACCAGTAATAGAACCGACAGTGCCGCCATTGCCGATCACCAAGGTGCCAGCAGAAATTGTAGTGCCGCCCGCATAGGTGTTGGCGCCAGTCAGCGTCGTGTGGCCGGTCCCGGCGACGTTCATGCTACCCATACCACTGATAACGCCAGACAGGATATTGCTGTTGCCACCGTTATCGAAATTATTGTTGCCAGCAAGAATCATGTTCTGATTCAGCATGGTCGCTCTTGCCGTGCGCAAGGTGCCGCCGTCGAAGTTGATTGTGGAGTCGCCTAACTCGCTGCCAGTGGAGTAGGTGACAAGGAGAGCAATACCATTTTCGGTAGTGTAGGGGTCTATCGCAAACACAGACTCTTCAAAACTCGGGAAGGTGGAAGAGATCAACAGCGTCCCACCCTTCAGGTTCCAGCCCAGGCCGCTGGTGTTGCTCCCCGTCACGGTCCAGGTACCGCTACCGGTCATATCCAGCGTTTGAAAACCCTGGTATTGCTGGCCGGAGCCAAGGTTGTCGATGTTAAAGCTGCTGTTCCCGGTTCCACCCAGGACGAGGGTATCGCCACCATTGGTGGTGCCGCTGCTGCTGACGACCTTGCCACTGATTGACCAACCAGCCTCGAGGATCAGCGTATTACCGCCGCCGGATAGATTGATGGCGTTGGCCTGGGGGCCGCTGATGAGGCTGGTGCCGTGGGCGCCCCCAGCGATGGAACCGCTGTTAGTAATGGTTGAGGCACCGAGGGCCGAAATGCCAACGCCGCCGTTACCGCCACTACCGGTAACACCACCGGCGTTACCGCCAATGCCGCCGACGATCGTGCCTGAGTTGGTAAAAACAGAATGATCAAGGCTGACAGCAGCGCCACCGTTACCACCATCACCACCACTGATAATAAAACCGCCACTACCGTCACTGCCGCCATTACCGCCCGCACCGCCATAAATATTACCGGAGTTGGTCAGGGTAGAATCAATTACATCTATGCCATATGCACCGTCACCGCCGTCACCACCCGTGCCACCGTTGCCACCAGTGCCACCACTACCTCCAGTACCGCCGTTACCGCCATATCCGCCAGCCCATAGTGTACCCGTGCCACCGGTGCTGCCAGAGCTGCCGCTGCTGCCAGCGACACCACCCGCCCCGCCCGCCCCGCCGGTGCCACCGTAGCAAAAGTTGCTAGTGGTACTACAGTCGCCTCCGGTGCCACCGTTGCCACCGGTGCCGCCAATGCCGCCGTTGCCGCCGCTGCCACCAACGCCTCCGGCCCCGCCGGAAATAGTGCCGGAATTAGTCAGTGTAATACCATCTCCAAACACCGCTATATTACCGTCACCACCGTTGCCACCTTGACCACCCTGACCACCAGTGCCGCCGGTGCCGCCAAAGCCACCCGTGCCGCCGTTGCTGTTGTTGCCGTAATCGCCATCGCTACCACTGGGGGCACCCGTGCCACCGGTGCCACCGAAGCTTGTCTGAATTTCGCCCGTGCCGCCCGTGCCGCCTGTGCCGCCCATGCCGCCCGTGCCACCAGTGCCGCCATGACCACCGCTGCCTCCCGCACCGCCGGAAATAGCGCCAAAATTGATCAGGGTGAAGCCCGTTCCAGACACAGCGATATCACCGTCGCCACCATCACCACCGCTACTGCCCAAGCCACCAGCACTACCGGCGGCGCCGTTGCCACCCCAGCCACCGTTGCCGTTGTCACCACCGTCACCACCGTCACCACCGCTGCCAGCCGCTTCGCCGGAGCCACCGTTGCCACCCCTGCCACCACTACCGCCATCACCACCGCTGCCGCCGTCGCCACCCTTGCCGCCCGTACCTCCCATACCGCCCGCGCCGCCAAAACCGCCGTCACCACCCACAATCGTGCCAGAAGTGTTAATGGTCAGGGTGAACCCCGTTCCAGACACAGCGATATCGCCGTCACCGCCATCGCCACCGCTACTGCCCAAGCCACCGGCACCCCCGGCATCACCCGCTCCACCATTGCCACCTACGCCGCCATCAGTACCATCAGTGCCATCGATGCCGTTACCATAGAGACAGTTACCGCTAAAAACATCAAAGTTTAAACAGTTGATACCGCCATCGGTACCTCTGATACCATCACTGCCTGCGCTGCCATTACTGCCAGTGACACTAGAGTTGTAGCCGATACCACCAGCGCCACCCTGACCGCCGGTACCGCCATAACCGCCGCGAATGGTACCGTTTAACAGGTATGCATCGGCGTCTGGAAACTGAAAGCCAAGACCACCATGGGTGCCATCGCCACCGCTGCTACCGGTCGGGATGGTATCCGTGCCTACAGATCCAGTGCTTCCAACCGTTCCAGCGGTGCCGTCTGTGCCCGATGAGTTGACAAGTGTTGTCACCGCCCAGGCTGTTGGGGTGGCGAAGGCGAGTGTAGCGGCCAGTGCCGCACTCTTAACGAGGCTCCTACCCTTGCCATGTGAACGTGCAATTTCGGGTGCAACCTGGACAACACCGGATACACTGTTCTTTATTAGTCGGTAGACTTTGTTCATTATTGTTTTCCACAAAGTAATGCTTGGCATCAAGCTCTGGTATTAAAAACGTGAACCAAGCTTGACTTCAACACTCAACCCTAAAGAGGAAGTAGATATGTGCGTGATATGGATAAAGGTGCGCAAAATGGATATATAAGACGGGTTATCGAAAGGCTTACGGAATCAGAAACGGCCAATCAAAAGAATATAAACCTGTTGCTAAAGAAACCCAGCAGATGCCTGTGCGAAGCTGCAAAACAGGAGGGTGTGTTGTTTGTCTGAAAAGAATTGATTCGCCCGGGGACCGGGCTCCTACAATCAAATAACCTGTCAGATTTTGCTTAGCTGGCAACAATATTCCGCAAGCTTTTCACCAGTGTTTCAGGCTCCTGGGCACCAGATATCAAGTACTGATCATTGATAATAAACGCCGGAACAGAGCTGATACCCATCTGCTGCCAGCGGGCTTCATCTTCACGCACAGCCTGCACATACTGATCTGATGCCAGCACCTGTTGAGCGGCTTGACCATCCAGGCCAATGCTTTTCACCCAATGAACCAATACCGCTGGATCACTGATCTCGGCGTCATAGCCAAAGTAAGCTTCAAACAGCGCTTTTTTCATCTCGGTTTGCTTGCCCTGCTCCGCCGCCCACTTCACCAGCCGATGTGCATTGAAGGTATTGCGGGTATGACGCTGCTGCAGCGATGAAAAATTCAACCCCAGACCCTCGGCAATCTCTTGCATCTGAGCCTGAGCTTGCTGCATCTCTTCTACACTACGACCATACTTGCGACTAAGGGCCTGCAGTATGGGTTCGCCATCCCCATCGGGATCTGGATTCAACTCAAAGGCATGCCATTCAACGGTAAAGGTCATTTCAGCTTTCAGTTGCTGCATGGCCAGTTCCAGTCGGGCATAACCTATGGCACACCAGGGGCAGGCAATGTCTGAAATAATATCAATTCTGACGGGTTGCATAGAACCTCTCCAGTAGTAATTAAAAAACCCAATGCCGCAGAACACTATTCACGACTCACTCGATGAGCACCACAGGTTCGGTTAGTTTACGGATATAATAGTCAAATTAACTGTCTAACCGCGTATAGGCAGAACCATGTTCACAGGAGCCTCCGCCATGAACCGCATGATGCTATTTATAACCGCCCTTCTGATTGGCGGCTGTGCTTCAATTCCCTCTGATTTGCGTACGGCAACTGAACAAACCTTACTGCCTTTTTCATCGACAGTCACCACTGAACCTTCAGGTCAAATCGCACGTTGGGGCGGTGAGATTGCTAAGGTAAGTAATCTGCAACAGGGTAGCCTGTTAGAAGTAGTTGAATTTTCACTAAACGCCAGTGGACGCCCAGTGAAGGCGGATACCAGTGGGGGGCGGTTTAGAATTCTGGTATCCGGTTTTATTGACCCGGCGATCTATGTACCCGGACGCTTGGTAACCGTACTGGGCAGCTTTTCAGCTACCGAAGAGGATAAGGTAGGAGATCAAGCCTACCTGTTCCCGGTACTCCAATCTGAACAATTACACCTATGGCCCGAGATTGAGGAACCCTCGAATTGCAACTGTAATTACGATCCATTTTCCTTCCACAGAAGTTTTATGATGCGACCGATCATTATTGTTCCAGCGGATAATTAGTATCCCCCTGGCTGGAACCGTTAACCTGCAGAAACGCCGACAGCTGCTCTATGATCTGCCGGTGCATGGCTCGCCTTTTGTCGCGGCCCTCGATACAAACATAGACATCGTCAGGTTCTTCCACCTTCAAAACCTGAAGCGCCTTTTCAGTGCATAACCCTAAAAAGTCAAAATGCGCCAGTTGCTCAGGTTCGTGATAGCGAAACGTTTGTTGCAACAATTGGGTGATAAGATAGCGTGATTCAATATCAAGATCGAGGCCCATAATGTTCTTGGGTGCCGCATAAATCAGCATAGGCACATCAATAGCAGCCAGGCTGTTACGATCAAAACTTTGACTACCACCCAGGTCAAAAATGGCAAAGGCTTTGATGCGTGAGTCAGACCAATCCATCTCCATTTGCTGGATATCGTCAGGGGTTTTAGCAACACCCCAATCGGTGAATAAACCGCAAATGAGTTCAACGGGATTGAGCTGACAAAATTCATCAAATTGCGTCGCACTGTATCGCGCTCCGGCCAGCATCATTGCCGTATGCCCACCAAGAGAGTGGCCAGCCATGTAAATTTCATCCTGGCGAACCTGGTCAGCAAAAACGAAATCCGTGCTGATATAGTCGATCACCCGCGAGATGTCGTGTGCACGCTGCCACAACTCGCGACGCTGCTCAGGGTCTCGGAAAAAATGCGAAGTACCGGGATGGTTGATAGCGACCACCAGATAGCCTTGAGCAACCATCGCCTGGGCTAACCAGGCCTGATTATGCGCTGTGCCAAACAGCCCATGGGATAACACAAGCACAGGAAAAGAGTCCGCAATTGGTGCCGCATCAGGCACCACGGCAATGGGCTCCCAAACAAGTTCGGTATTGCCATGCGCCCAAACAGGCTCACTGGAATCAACTGAGGGGTACCAAATATAGCCCTCCAGATTTCGTCCGGTTTTCGTATCTTCAAGACTGAAGTTTATCCTTCCCGTGGTGTAGTTCTGCGTGGGATAAGGGTCTTGCGCCTGCGCTGTGGCAATGCATAACCCCAACCCGATAAATAGTAAACTCTGGTATAAACGCTTAAAACCTTGAAGGCGATGCATAGTGTTCCCCCGTTGGATTGAGTCGTGTCAGTAGTGACCACTATGGCATCGGATTTTCAATCTAACGTCCTGAATCCGGTTTTACGACGTCCTCAATCCGGTTTTAGAACCCTATTCAGTCGAATTTACTTCCCATTGAGCTGAGTATTCCACTAGGCTAGGGCCTGATTCGAAATGTTAACGCACAGGAAAACCGATGATTGCGATCCCCCTTCCTTTTGTCGTATCAATATTGCTTTCGCTGTTTGCATTTTTTTTGTGGGTGCGGCCATCAAGCAGCGCCAAATTAGCAAGTGCTTTTGCCATGCTTTGTGCATTAACCACAGCAATAGTAGGTTTGCGCTGGAGTCTGGATTGGGCCATCTTTCGCACCCTGCAACCTATTCTGGCTTCGCTGCTACCCGTCTGCGCATGGTATTGTTTCAGGCGTGCACATCAAAAAATGCATCTATCCTGGTGGCATGCTGTACTGCCCGGGATCATTGCACTAGGCGCGCTGGGTTATCCCATATTGCAAACGCCCTTAGATGCTCTATTAACCTTTTTGTATATAGTTTATGGCGTCGCTTTATTACGCTCAGCACCAACCATCGCGGGGGATGTCAGGCTATCGGATACAGAAGGGTTTGCGCATGCCGAGCGTGTAGCCGGTTATTCGTTACTCTTTTCAGCACTGGTTGATGGTGCTCTGGCGATCAGCTTCATGTTTTATGAGGGCGTCCATGCACCGTATATTCTGGCATTAAGCTACGCTATTTTATTACCTATGATTGTTGTGATTATCGCTTGGGTCGGACTTCGGACTCACTCGGTTGATGGCGAAGAGATAACTGCAATTAGCGAACCACCGCCCTCGATTGACACTCCTGAGCCACAGCTGACACCCGCGGAAGCCGAAACCATCGTGCAGCAATTCACACAGCTGCTGGTTGAAAAACAAGTCTTTCTTGACCCGGATCTCACCTTGAATCGTTTAGCCCGCAAACTGCTCATTCCAGCAAAACACATCTCGATAGCGGTCAACCAAATCTATGCACGCAATCTATCCAAAGTCATTAATGAGTATCGAATCGCTTATGCCCAAGCACGCTTAGTCGAAAGCGATGACAGCATCACCCAGATTTACCTAAGCTCAGGTTTTCATAGTAAATCCAACTTCAACCGTGAGTTCAGTCGGATCACCGGGCAAACCCCCAGCCAGTATCGCCAGGAAGCACGCAACCCGCTAGGCAAGAGTACCCCTTGATCACTAGATGCAGCTTGGCTAGATTTCTAACTCACCTTAATTGGAGTTCCCGCCACAATGAGCCACTAAGCCTCTGACATTCAATCTCTCTTTTTGATTAATCTGACAGATTGGCAGGGTTATCCAGCTTAGTTCATCACGCGTTTGTCCCTAAGGAACGCGTCAGGCAGAATGAGTTGCGCTGAATGCACAGATGGCTATTGTATTCAGCATAATTGACCCACATAAATTGTAAGTGTAAATTATTTAGCTATAAAGCAATTAAAACAGCGCATTAAGTCTTTTAAGCTGAATATCAAGGATAAATACGAGTGGTACGTCTGACGCAACACACTCCAGACACATCCCAGTTTCGGCTGTTCCGAAAAATACTAAAGCCTTTATTATTCAAGCTGTCAGCATTTTTTTGGCTAATAATGGCACCTTTTGTACCGGCAAGCGAACCTTTGCTTATTGCCAGCTTACCCATGGAAAGTCGTGATGCAACCCTCTCTGCATTTGAACCCGTTGCACGCTATTTAGAGCAACAGCTACAACAGCCTGTGCATCAGGTCTTTCTGGAATCTTATCAAGATGTAATTACAGCACTGGATGCCGGACAAATTGATATAGCCATGCTGGGTCCTCTGCCATTCGTCACGTTACATGCAAAGAACGCGCAAATCGAGCCACTGGTATTTTTTCGTGAGGCGTCGGGTAAAGCACGCTATCGTTGCATGCTGGTAGCCTTTGCAGACGATGACATTAACATCATGAAACTACGCAATCGGCGAGTCGCTCTGACTCAACCCTTATCAACCTGCGGCTATCTGGGCACTAACGCTATTCTACATTCTGAGGCGGGACATGATCTGGAAGAAACAATCTATTCGTATCATAACAATCATGAGGCGGCTGCACTCGCTGTCATTGCCGGTCGAGCCGATGTGGCCGGCATAAAAGATGAGTTTGCCTACAACTATGCATCACTGGGCTTAGAGATTTTAGCCGCATCTGACTGGGTGCCAGCAGTTGGGTTGTTCGCTAATAGCGTACAACTCAGTGAAGATCAAATAGTCAGGATTCGTGAAATTCTGCTGGCAACACCTGTACAGGAGTATGCTAACTGGGGACATTTCATGCAATATGGTATGGAGGCTGCGTCTTATACAGATTTTGAAACTTTGAAACACTTTGGAGATCCTGCACAAATACCGCTGAATTCAGGACCCAACTAAAGATGCAGATACCATCCTTGTGGCGTGCCAGAATACATTCGACAATTGCAACATTACTGGCAATAGTACTTGTCGGCATATTTCTGTTTAAGCAGCATAGCATACAAACGCAGCTACTGGGTGAGCAGCAGGAAATCGCTCTGGATACGGCCTATAGAGCCATAGTGGAAACTACTCGCCGGGACATAGAAGCTCGTTTTCGTTTTCAGATAATGCGCCCTGAAGTCCTTGAATTGGTAGCTATCGCTGGCGATGCGACTGAACAGGAGTTACCAGTATTAAGAGGCAAGTTGTACCGACTTCTAGAGCCGGTTTATCGAGAGATGGAAGAGATAGGGTTACTGCAATTCCAGTTTCACCTTCCAGATGACCGTGTACTGCTCAGGTTTCACCACCCACAACGATCGGGCGACCCTCTATTCTCTCTACGCCCTTCTATCCGTATCGTACACACCGAGCAGCGCCCCGTATATGGACTGGAAACAGGAAGCACGACTTCTGGATTCAGATATATTTTTCCGCTTCAACGGAATAATAAGCACCTGGGTAGTGTCGAGCTGTCGATGCCCTTCAGCTATCTACAAACACAAATGAACCGATTACTCGGTCGTGGTGAATTCGCCCTGGTATTTGATCGGCAACGGGTACTGGCTACAGTTGATAGTATCAATCGCGTGTATTATTCCGAATCTACCATTCACCCCGGTTTTTTGGTGGAGAATCGAATACTGACAGCGGAACATCAGTTATTCAGCCAATCTGACGTCGTTTTTCGACTACAACAGCAACTTCGCGAGAACACCAAGGTACAAAGGCTTATGCCGCACCATAAAGCCTTTGTGATCAGTGCGAAAGAGGCTGACCAACACTATATGATCAGCTTTCTCCCCGTGCAGGGTTTATCTGGAGAGTCGATAGCCTATGTGATCCGCTTTAAGCCAAGTAATGCCCCTGCACACCTGTTTAATACACTATTGAGTAATCTGGCCGTTGCAACTGCGTTGATACTGCTACTGGGTGTTCTGTATTTTTATAATTTGCGCCAACGCTTGCAACTGCAAGAGGACATATGCCGACGTCAGGTTACCGAATCTGAACTATCTCTTTATGCCAATATTTTTGAAGGTAGTGGTGAAGCGATCATGGTAACCGATCACAAAAACTGCATTACCGCCATTAATCCTGCATTTTCTCACCTGACCGGTTACACAGAAAAAGAGGTAATCGGCAGCAATCCAAGCTTGCTTGCATCGGGCCATACGCCTGCAGAAACCTACCAGGCCATGTGGCAAGCACTAGGCGAGCATGATTTTTGGCAAGGAGAACTTTGGGATAGACGCAAAGATGGCAGTCTTTACCCCAAATGGGTAACTATTTCAGCCATGCGTTCTCAAGGAGAAATCAGTCACTACATTGCCAGCTTTACCAATATCAGTGATCGCAAAGCGGCTGAAGATAAAATTGAACGCTTAGCCCATCATGACCCGCTCACCGGCCTGCTAAATCGCTACAGCTTGGAGTTGCGCCTTGAGCAGTCCATATTGAGCGCACAGCGTGAGCAGTTATTGGCCGCCGTTGTTTTCATTGACCTGGATCGCTTCAAGACCATCAATGACTCTCTTGGTCATCAGGTAGGTGATAAATTATTGATAGAAGTCGCCAAGAGACTTAAGCAACGTACCCGTGACAGTGACATAGTGTCTCGCCAGGGCGGTGATGAGTTTGTAGTGGTTCTAACCGGATTACGCAGTACAAATGATATCCCCCATGTGATCAACGCCATGTCAGTCGCGCTATCTCAAGCCTATAAAATTGATCAGTACAGCCTCAGTTGCACACCCAGCATGGGTGTCGCAATCTTTCCTACTGACGGCATGGATATGGAAACGTTGTTGAAAAACGCCGATACGGCCATGTATCACGCCAAGGAGAAAGGACGTAATAATGTGCAGTATTTCACTGCTGCGATGACCCAGACTGCTATTGAACGTTTAGCCATTGAGCAGGACTTACGTCATGCCATACAGAATGACGAGTTTGAACTTTATTACCAGCCTCAGGTATGTGCACATTCACAACAAATACTCGGCGTCGAAGCACTGATACGCTGGCATCATCCACAACAAGGGCTCGTCCCTCCCTTGCGCTTTATTCCAGTTGCTGAAGAAAGCGGCCTGATTGAAACAATCGGCGCCTGGGTACTGGAAGAAGCCTGTCGTCAATTATCAGATTGGCGTGATGAAGGTATCTGCAACATTCACATAGCCGTGAACCTCTCATCACATCAATTGCGCTCAGCCAGTATAGTTACTCAGGTCGCTGAGTGTATGCAACGCTATGCTATAAAAGCTGGCGAATTGGAACTGGAAATTACTGAATCTGTTGCAATGGATAATCCAGAGCATTGCATTAGCCAATTGATGGCGCTGCGTAATCTGGGAGTCAGCTTAGCAATTGATGACTTTGGTACCGGGTACTCATCTCTGGCATACCTCAAACGTCTACCGATTGATATCCTCAAGCTGGATCGCAGCTTTGTTCACGATATTGAAACCGATCCCAACGATGCCGCTATTAGCGAAGCAACGATCTCTATGGCACATGCGCTGGGTTTGAAAGTTGTCGCAGAGGGAGTGGAAACGCAAGGACAAGCCTATTTCCTGGCAAGCATTCATGACTGCGATCTGTTACAGGGTTATCTGTTCGGCAAGCCTGAGCCTGCCAACATAATTGTTGAGCAGTTAAAAAAACATCTGCATTCGCATTAACCTTTATACCCTTTACCTACGACAAACACTTCTCGTGAGCGGGAACGTGAGGCTTCAGGTTTACGGATCACTACACTGGTGAAATGATCACGTAGCGATTTGATATAGGCATCATAACCTTCACCATGAAATACCTTGGCGATAAAACTGCCTTTAGTCTTTAATACTTGACAGGCCATATCTAATGCCAGTTCGACCAAGTACATGGACGCCGCCTGATCGGCAGCCGCTACTCCACTGATATTGGGCGCCATATCTGAAATCACTACATCGACAGGATCACCATTCACAGCAGCCATGATCTGATCAAAAACAGACTGTTCAGTAAAATCACCCTGGATAAACTCTACATCGGCCATGGCATCCATAGGTAGAATATCGGAAGCAATCACCTTGCCTTTGGGTGCAACCAGTTTCGATGCCACCTGTGACCAGCCACCTGGGGCTGAGCCAAGATCCAACACCAGCATGCCCGGCTTGATGAGCTTATCCTTATCATTGATCCCCAGCAGTTTATAGCTGGCACGCGAGCGATAGCCATCGACCTGCGCCTGTTTTACGTAGGGATCATTGACATGTTCATCCAACCAGCGGTTACTGCTTTTTGATCGTGCCATGATACTGTTTCACCTTTGCCGTCTGAAAACCGGCATTGTACGTGGCATCACCGGACAGGCCAATCACCTAAACCACATATTATACTATTATTCATAAGCAGCAGTATCTGCAGACTCTACATTTAATATTTTAATTAAATCGAGCATAGGCATCGATTTAAAAAAGTACCACCCTTGCACATAAGTATCATCACAGCATGCCCTTATCAGATCAAGTTCATCAACATTCTCAACACCCTCAAATATCAACTGTTTATTTAATCCAGAAACCAGATTCATTATAGAAAGCACCATGCATTTCTTTAATTCATCATTTAAAGACTGGGTAAATATTCGATCAATTTTAATACTATCGAAATTAATTTCTGTAAGCCAAACCAGGTTGGAAACTCCAGTTCCAAAATCATCCAATGACACTCGAAATCCATGGTGCCTTGCACGGTTAGAAAAATCTGAAAGCATACTGAGTGGTACTTCAATTTTTTCAGTAATTTCTATTTTTATTTGATGGGCATAAAAACCCTCAGCTGTCACTTTTTTCTTTAGATCAGACAGAAAGTTTTCTTCAGTAATCTCATAGGTACTTACATTAATTGACAAGAAAAAATTTTCTCTATTCTTCAACACTGAAGCCATCTCTTCAATAGATGAAGTAGCTGTTTGGTAGGCTACATATTTGTAAAGATTAATTTTCTCTGCAATACTAATAAATAACTCCGGAGAAACCCTCCCATAGACTTCATCATTCCACCTAACCAAGCTCTCAACACCAACAATCTTTGATGTTTTCAGGGAAATTATTGGTTGATATTCCATATATAATTTTTCATTAAAAATAGCTTTTCTTAACCTATATTCCATAGAATTTTTATTATAAACATACGATCTAAATGCATACGAAATAATAAAACTGAACATAAATATTATTAAAAATACAAACAAAACAAACGACTTATTATAGTAAAATAATCCGAAACGATGATTGAATGTATGTACACAGTATCCGTATATATTGCTACAAAGTTTCGTATTTACCCCATCATAAACAAATGATAAATCAATCCAGGAAACACTCTGCGCCGGGGATTGGTAATATATAAATGCATGATTATCAGTTACTGTTTCAATCGAAAATGAGAATCTTTCATTTCTATCTAAAAATGTTTGAAATGCAAAATAAGCTGTAAATGCAGCCACATTATTTTTCCGCGTTATATCTAACTCTAATGCTGCCGGAAATATATTGGAAACCATAGAATAGAGTAAAAATCCAGAATTTGTTCTATAAAAATCCATAGGAAGTGTGGCTGGATAGGGTAATCGGCCCCAGTTAGCCGTACAGACTATCGCATCATTTTCAACAACACCCAGATCATAGACATATAAATATTTATGTGTAATTTTTCTAATAGTGTCCAGACTATTCTCATCACAACTGTTAATATTGTCTTTTTGAGCTTCATCTGTTGCATTGAGTAGTTGAGTTGATACGGTTTCAGCATGAGCCAGTAACTCTTTTGAAAACTCATTCTGTTTATCTCGTTGATCTTTAATAGCTAATAGATGTACAGATAGAATCAATAATAAAAAAATAATGAAAACTATGCCAAAATTGCGGAAGCTCCATGTTTTCATTTGTAAATACATCCCATTTTAATTTATCTGAATTTATGCACTAACAATAGCAAGTTACTTAAATTCAATACTCCCGACCCAATCACAAACACCTACAAACCGTATAGTAAATTAACACATATACGTCAAGCAATCGTTTCATTTTAGAAAGAAAATATGCGCTTTCATATCTGTAAAAACACTACTCAGACTGACTTTATCCAGGCTGACGGGTATACTTTGCGTTTGAGCTCACAGATCCCCTTCCTATCGTTCGGAACGCCAAGATGATTCGCCTTACTCAACTGTCGCTACCCCTTGATCACCCTGAATCGGTTCTACGCCAGGCCATACTGGAGCGTCTGTCGCTCAGGGATGAAGAGCTGCTCGATTACACTGTATTCAAACGCAGTTATGATGCTCGCAAGAAGAATACTGAAATCACCTATGTATACATCATTCATCTGAGCACGCAGGACGATGGAGCGGTACTCGCCCGCTTCAAGGATGACTCTCAGGTGATCCCCGCTCCGGACACCCAGTACTACCCAGTTGCCTTGGCACCCGCCAGCTTGACCGAACGACCAGTAGTAATAGGTTTTGGTCCCTGTGGGCTTTTTGCCGCATTGATACTGGCTCAAATGGGCTTTAAACCCATTGTACTGGAGCGTGGACGTAATGTACGTCAAAGAACGCAGGACACCTGGGCGTTGTGGCGAAAGCATCAACTCTCGCCTGAGTCCAATGTACAGTACGGGGAAGGCGGCGCGGGTCTGTTTTCTGATGGTAAACTCTACAGTCAGGTGAAGGATCCCAAGTTTTATGGCCGTAAGGTGATGCAGGAATTCGTCAAGGCAGGTGCACCGGACAACATCATGTATGTCAGCAAACCGCATATCGGCACCTTCCGCCTGACCAGTGTAGTTGCCAAAATGCGCGCAGAAATTATAGAACTCGGTGGTGAGATACGCTTTGAATCCAGAGTTACCGATCTGATCATCGATGCAGGGCAAATTCGTGGTGTGGAACTTGCCGACGGTACGCAAATTCCCAGCAATCATGTCGTACTGGCCCTAGGTCACAGCGCCCGTGACACCTTCAGAATGCTATACCGCAAGCAGGTGTTTATTGAGCCAAAGCCCTTTGCCATCGGCTTTCGTATCGAACATCCACAATCCATGATCGACACAGCACGCTTGGGCAAGTATGCCGGTCATGAAGCCTTGGGAGCCGCTGATTACAAACTGATACACCATGCTAAAAATGGCCGTGCGGTGTATAGCTTTTGCATGTGTCCTGGCGGACAGGTCGTTGCCGCGACCTCGGAAGAGGGCCGGGTGGTCACCAATGGCATGAGTCAATATTCGCGTAAAGAGCGTAATGCCAATGCTGGCATCGTGGTCGGCATTGAGCCAGAGAAGGATTTTCCCGGTAGTCCTTTAGCTGGCATTGAGCTGCAGGAAAAGCTCGAAGCCATTGCCTATCAACTGGGCGGCTGTGACTACAGCGCTCCAGCACAACTCGTCGGGGACTTTATCAAAGGCCGTCCATCAACGACACTCGGCGAGGTGATCCCGTCGTATCAACCTGGTGTCAAACTCTGTGACCTGGCTGAAGCCCTGCCTGATTATGTCATTGAAGCAATACGTGAAGCCCTGCCAGCCTTTGGTAAGAAAATCCGTGGATTTGATCGTGAGGATGCCGTATTGACCGGCATAGAATCACGTACCTCCTCCCCTATCCGCATTACCCGGGATGCAAACAGCCTGCAAAGTCTGAATGTGCGAGGGCTTTATCCGGCCGGCGAAGGCGCAGGTTATGCGGGTGGCATACTATCGGCCGGTATTGATGGCATTAAGGTAGCTGAAGCCCTGGCGTTGGACATCATGTCGCAATCAGGGGCTGAAGCATGAAACTGGATACCATCAAAAAACTGCAGCAGAAAAAGTATCGCCAGGAGTTCGGCCAGTGCCTGGTAGAGGGTGAACATCTGGTACTGGAGCTGGAAAATGCGGCCAAAAAGCAAGCTGACCTGCTGACAAGCACCCTGCTGGTAACCGAGGCTTATGCTGACTGGCCAACGCTACTCAACAAGCAGGTCATCAGCGGCAAACAGATGGCGGGCATCTCAGATACCAAGTCTCCTCAAGGCATCCTGGCGGTGGTTCCTACCCAAGCGATACAGCCGGTTTACACAGAAACCGATGTCGCTATTTACCTTTACCAGATACAGGACCCTGGCAATCTGGGTACTATTTTACGCACATTAGGTTGGTTCGGTGGCTTTCGCTGCCTACTAAGCCCGGATAGTGTCGATCCCTATAATCCCAAGGTGATCCGCGCCAGTATGGGTGCTATTTTTCATGTACCACTGGAACAGGATGTCGCTCTGGAATCCTTGTCTGGACGCTATAACCAGATCGCCTGCCTGGATATGCAAGGTGAAGCCATAACCACACCAGCGTTTCAACAAAGTGACTGTTATCTATTTGGTAATGAGGCCCGCGGCGTACCACGTGTGCAGCTGGATGCTCTGCAAGCAAAAGCCTTTACCATTCCGGGTGCCGGACTGATCGAGTCGCTGAACCTGGCGAGCGCGGTAAACCTTTGTGTTTATGAGCGCCAACGCTGAGCCCTGATCATTGCTGATAATGTTGCACAAACTGCTGTAGCTGCTCATCATGCAACTCGCCCATGTGCTCATTGACCAATCGTCCCTGTGCATCAAAAAACTGTGTGGTCGGCAAACCTCGCACCTGCATGGCCTGCAATGCAGCTTGTCGTGGGTCTAGTAATAAGTGCTCAAACGTCAATCCAGCGCTATCCAGATAATCAGTAATAACATCCAGGGTTTCACCCTGATTGATCAAGACCAGCGTTAAGCCTTCCTTTTCGGCGTAACTTGCCAGCAGTGGCATCTCGCGGATACAGGGTGGGCACCAGGTCGCCCAGAAGTTAATCACCACCGGCTGCCCCTGAAAGTCATTCAGGTCCACAGGTTGCCCTTGCAGGTTGGATAGCACCAGCGAATCTGGCAGACTGCGGGACAACTTGGACTGTTGCAACCCCCAAAACACAGCGAGTCCAAATACCAATACTGCCACTATAAACAAAGGCCAATAATATCGTCGCACAGTGTCCCCTTAAGTTACTCAGTAATAAGGCCCTGGTTGAGTTCCCCCATACCAGGGCCTTATTGTGCCACAGATAACGTTCCTTTCGGGTAGAGTTACTGATCAGCCTGAGACAAAACTCGGTGCTATCCCCAAGTCCCACAACACCACAGTGGATGCCAGCATACTCACCAGCACTACCATGCCCACCGTAAGGATCGATGTGGAAAACATAAAGCCCCTGTCAGCCGGGATATTCATCAATTCGGGCACACCGGAATAAAGAATGAAAACCGTGTAGGCCAGAGCCGCCAGACCGACCCCGACCACAAACCACAACATCGGCCACAAGCCGGTAATACCAGCCAACAGCAGTGGTGTGGCAGTACAGGTGGCCAGCACCATGCAATGTTCCAGATCAGAATCAGCCCCGTAGGTTTTTTCCATCCAGTGAATCACATGCGCCATAAAAGCTACACCCACCAACAGTGCGATGTAAAACACCACGGCAATCAAAAACGCACTGCTGGTTGATAGTTTGACATAGGCTCCCGTACCTATACTCCAGCCAACCTGTGTTGTGCCGATAAAGAAAGATACCGGTGCTATGGCACAAAGCCACAACAGCGCATGGGTATAACATTCAACGAAGCTATAATTACGCTCGCGAATATTCGTCCAGATACTTTGTTGGTGAAACATAACACCACTGATTTGGTGTAGTAACATAGTGTATCTCCTTGGTGGCCCGGCCACCCTTATTGATCAGATCAAGGATCTGGTTATTATTATTTTTCACAGCATGAACACCTATTTTCTTAGAACACTAATAGGACGTAATGATCCAGCAACAACCAACCAAATAGATATAAGATATAACGTATTGAAAACCAGAACGCAGCAAGAGGTGCCTTGGGATCATTGCCACGCCAGACTTTCCAGTTCCAATACATAAACCGGCTGTTCAGCAACACAATACCCAGTAAATAAATCCAGCCACTCATACCAGTAGCAAAGGGCATGAGTGTAGCTACTACCGTCAGCCACCCATATAACCAGATCTGTAAGCGGGTAAAATCAATACCGTGAGTCACCGGCAGCATGGGCACACCTGCCTTGGCGTACTCTTCACGCTTATGAATAGCCAATGCCCAAAAATGTGGTGGTGTCCAGGCAAAAATGATCAATACCAGTAATAAGGCATCCGGGTTAAGCTGACCGGTCATCGCGGTCCAACCTAACAAAGGGGGTGCAGCCCCCGCCAGTCCACCTATGGTGATATTTTGCGGGGTGGCATGTTTCAGAAATGCGGTGTAAATCACCGCGTAGCCAAGCAGGGCCATGGCTGTCAGCGCGGCTGTCATTGGATTCACTTCTATCCATAACAGCACCAAACCGGCCAATGACAATAACGAGGCGTACACAGCGGCCTGCCAGCCACGAATGCGTCCTTCAGCGACAGGCCGTCGGGAGGTTCTTAACATCAGCTTATCCAGGCGCTGATCCAGCAAATGATTGAATGCAGCAGCACCCATTGCAGCCAGACCTATACCCAGCAGGCCTGTGACTACCCGCAGCATATCAGGTATACCGGGTACCGCCAGCGCCATACCCACAGCCGCACACACCAGCATCACCAGCACAACGCGTGGTTTACCCAGTTCGAAATAATCCCGGCCAAGACTCAGGTAGGCAGCTAATTCCTGCCGGGGATGAATAATCAGTTCTGTATTACGCATGAACCACCTTCCTGTAAGAAAACGCCGGTGATGCCGATTCAAGCCTCCCGAGCGACCAGCCACTGCGTAACAGCAGTAGCATAAGCAGTGCGGCACCGGCGGTATGCAACAAAGCCACCGATAGAGGCAAGGCATTCAATACCAGAATAATGCCCAATGACACCTGCAGCAGATAGGTACCCAGAGCTGCCAGCAACCAGCGACGAGCCCCCGTGTGATGTTTGTAGTGTAACGTCAAGAGGATCAGCCCCAATCCCAGCGCCAGCGCTCCCAGGCGGTGAGTATAATGAATTGCCGTGCGGGCACCGGCATGCAACTGGCCATAGAGATAATTGGGACCCACCTCTTGCGTCAAATGAAAGCCTTCATCAAAATCGATATAGTCAGGCCACCATTCATTGTTGCAGGTAGGAAAACCAGTGCAGGCAATGCCGGCATAATTGCTTGATGTCCAGCCCCCTAAAGCGACCTGAGCCACCAACAAAAAGCCCACCAGCCACCAAAGCCCGGGCAGGCGTATAGGCCGACGATCAGACTGGCGGCAGGCTTTTAATCGGAAATACAGCCAGAAAAAGCAAGCAAGCACCGTAAACCCACCCAACAGATGCAGCGTGACAACCTGTGGCCAGAGTTGCAGGGTAACCGTCCAGGCACCGAAGGCACCCTGCAGACAAATGATGCCCAGCAAAACCCAACTAACCGCAACCGGGTAATCCTGAATATGGCGGTTCTTCCAAGCCATCCAGGCCAGTGTCAATGCCACCAAACCGAGACCTGAAGCGATATAACGATGAAACATTTCCATCCAGGCTTTAAAAGGATCAAGAGGGAGATCGGGGGCAAAACCTGCCGCACGCTGCGCATCCGGAACTACCAGTGCCCCATAGCAACCAGGCCAATCGGGGCAACCCAGTCCGGCGTCAACCAGGCGCGTCCAAACCCCGACCAAAATAACCACGAAGGTAAAGCAACCCCCTATAGCTGCCAGATACATGGCTCGATTCACCGCTGGTCCAGAGCGGCCCTGGAGGCTGTTATCAGATCGCACCATCATCACCTCTTATTATCGTTATCCAGTTACAACTATAGCAGTCATTTCATTCGGGGTTGCGCTTCAGCAAACGTTGCAGATCTTTATGAACATCCCGTACCTCAACAAATGCCGGATAACGCGTGACCACGATTCCCTGCGGATCAACCAGCCATACCTGAAAATCTTCAACCCAATCGGGTCGACTTTCCTGCCACAAAAGCCTGGCCTCTCCCGGTAAAACATCTTGATCCTGACCGGTCAGTCGCAAGCGCTCTACCCGAATAGCCTCGCGTCCAAGCGCACGGTGCATACGCCACCACTGATCAGCCTGGGCCTGGCAATCAGGGCCGCAGGTGTCTGGGGCACTCCAGACCAGCAACCATCGGTCATTGGCCTGCCAGTCCAGAGGCCACTCGCTCAAAGGCGGAAGCTGGTGGTGAAGCTCTCCATTGGCGACATCTGTTTCAGGAATGCCGACTTGCCAATGCAGCATGGCCCAAGCCATCGGCATAGGTGCAGCAAGAATCAGAATCAAAAGAATTAGCTTGATACGCGCTTTCATACGTTATCCTGCTGACAGGTTTTACAATACAGAACACGATGCCCTATCACCGCGACTACCAAGGCAAGCAGCGCCAGACAAAGCCACTGAACAGCATAAGCGATATGCCGTTCAGGTGGCATTTGACTGGGTTTCCACCAGGCAGCCAACTGCCCATCACCGGCGTTCTGATGTACTACGCCCTGAAAATGCGGCGCGGACAAATGACTCCAGGGACTTAAAGCAATAGACTGTAAGCGATTACCTTCACGGTTATCACCGAAGACCAGATTGCCCTGCTGAAGCGTTTGCCAGTAGCCCCTTACCTCCAGAGAAGCCTCCGGCGTGTCCACTTCGGGTTCAACGCGGCGATCAACCACCGTTGGAATGAAACCACGCTGTATCAGCCACCAATGCCCTGAATCAGCCAGAAAAGGCGTCAATACAGCGACTCCAACTTGCCCTTGTAAAACCCGGTTATCCAGCCACAGGGTTTCCTCAGCCAGAAAGCGTCCGGTCAGGGTCACTTGTGCCAGGTTTTCAGGCTCTATCACCGGGTTATAAAGCATCTCGGTTGCGGCCCACTGTGTCAGCAACTCGGTTTTTTCTGCGGCGCGCTGCCACTGCCAATTTGCCAGTGCCAAGCCAACTAACATCAGACTTATCCATAACCCCCACCATAACCCCAGACTGATAAGACGCTTGACCTGCGGCGCGTTTTTTGATCGACTGAATACTTTATAACCCCTGCGCTTCAGCGCTCCGGAGTGATTCATGCTAAAGCTCCTGATAGCCCTCACCTTTATTGCCATGTTAATCAGTCTGGCGGCTGGTGCCGGTTTTTTGCTTAAAGACGCGTCTACGTCAAAACGCACTCTGACCTCACTGAAACTACGAATCACTCTGGCCGTGGTACTGATGATCCTGTTGGTCTATGGATTTTCCCAAGGACTGCTCAACTGAATAACCTCACATTCAGAACACATAGACAAACAGGAACAATCCGATCCATACAACATCGACAAAGTGCCAGTACCAGGCTCCGGCTTCAAAAGCAAAATGCTTATCGGCACTGAAATGGCCTTTCATCACCCGCATTAACAGAACGGCCAACACGATGGCACCAATGGTCACATGCAGCCCATGAAACCCCGTCAAGATGAAAAAGGTTGAACCATAAATACCTGCCTGCAGAGTTAATCCGAGATGGTTCCAGGCTTCAACATACTCGACGCCCTGAATAACCAGAAACACACTCCCTAACACCAGGGTAACGATTAACCAGTTACGTAGCTTAAGTCGTTCCCCCGCTTTCAGTGCATGATGCGCAATAGTCAGAGTCACACTGGATGACACCAGTAGCAGGGTATTGATCAAAGGCAGGGTCCAGGGATTGACCAGGGCGGTGGGTCCACCGATGCTCGGATCCGGTGTCTGCATTAACGGCCAGCTGGCAGTAAATTCAGGCCAGAGTAATGCTGTCACCCCCTTCGCGCCCTGACCATCCAGCCAAGGCAAGGCGAACACCCGAACATAGAACAAGGCACCAAAAAAAGCGGCAAAAAACATCACTTCCGAGAAGATAAACCAGGCCATACCCTGTCGAAATGAACGATCCATCTGACTATCGTACAGCCCACCCATTGATTCCCTGACCACATCACTAAACCAACCATACATGACTAAGGCGATACCGATCAGACCTGCCAGCAAAAACGGCAAGCCGGTTCCAAAACTCATTAATGAGGCGGCACCTATAGCCGTACTGGCCATTACCGCAACTGCAATAATCGGCCATTTACTGGTTGGGGGAACATAATATTGACTAGTCACGAAAACCTCCCAGGGCAACCACTTCATCCATCGGATAGAGCGTGTAAGCCAGTGTTAGTGTTTTTATATCATCAGGCAGATCAGGATCGATCTGAAACACCAGGGGTAACTGTACCGTTTCACCCGCCTTCAACCACTGTTGCTCGAAGCAGAAACACTCCATTTTGCGAAAGTGTCTGGCACCGGCTGACGGAGTGATACTGGGCACCGCACGGCTGGAACTACGCGTATCACCGACGTTAGTGAACTGAAAACGCGCCTGAGAGATCTGTCCGGGATGTACCGTCACCACCGAATCCAATGCCTCCAGTCGCCAAGTCAAACCACTACCACTGCGAGCCACCAGTTGGACGCGTATCTGACGCGATTCATCCACGCCTTTAGCACTGATGATCTGGGCTGACTCGGCGGTTTTTCCGTTTAATCCGGTCACTTCACAGAAAACGTCATACAGCGGTATCAGCGCCAGGGTGAAACCCACCATGCCCAGTAGCACCCAAAGTGTCTTTTTAACAGTTCGCTGTACACCGGCTTGAGCCGTTTGGCTGACACTCATAGCGATCCCCTGGCATCCATACTAGTGTCGACTCGGCGAATCAGTTGCCGGGTCATACGCGGGCGGCGTGTCAAAGGTATGTAGTGGTGCTGGACTAGGCACAGTCCACTCCAGACCTTCGGCGCCCTCCCAGGCTTTCGCGGGTGCTTTCTCACCACCCCGTATGGCTTTAACCAGTACCCAGACAAAGATCAGTTGCGAGAAACCGAACATAAAACCACCAATCGATGAAATCATATTAAAATCAGCGAATTGCAGGGCATAGTCGGGAATACGGCGGGGCATACCAGCCAGTCCGGAAAAATGCATCGGGAAGAAGGTCAGATTGACCCCGATCACTGACATCCAGAAATGCCATTTGCCCAGGGTTTCATTGGCATAATGCCCGGTCCACTTTGGCATCCAGTAATAGGCAGCAGCCATAATGGCGAACAGAGCTCCCGGCACCAGTACATAATGAAAATGTGCCACTACAAAGTAGGTATCGTGGTACTGGAAGTCGGCCGGTACTATCGCCAGCATTACCCCGGACAAGCCACCAATGGTGAACATGACGATAAACCCCAGCGCAAACAGCATAGGCACGTCAAAGGTAATCGACCCTCTGAACAGCGTGGCAATCCAGTTGAATACCTTAACCCCGGTCGGCACAGCGATCAGCATGGTCGAATACATAAAGAAGAGCTCCGCCGTGAGCGGTAAACCGACCGCAAACATGTGGTGAGCCCACACCAGGAACGACAGTATGGCAATGGATGCCGTGGCATAGACCATGGAAGCATAACCAAACAAGCGCTTACGGGCGAAGGTCGGTACGATCAGTGACACGATGCCGAACGCGGGCAAAATCATGATGTATACTTCCGGATGGCCAAAAAACCAAAACAGATGCTGAAACAATACCGGATCACCACCACCGGCGGCGTTGAAAAAGCTGGTACCGAAGTTGATATCCATAAGCATCATGGTGACAACACCAGCCAGTACCGGCATCACTGCTATCAGTAAGAAAGCGGTGATCAGCCAGGTCCAGACAAACAGCGACATATCCATCAAGCGCATGCCCGGTGTACGCAGATTCAGAATAGTCGCAATAATATTAATGGCACCGAGAATAGAACTGATCCCGGCCAGATGAATCGATATGATGAAGAAACTGGTTGATGGCGGTGCGAAAGTGGTCGACAGGGGCGCATAGAAAGTCCAGCCAAAGTTGGGGCCGCCGCCTTCCATAAACAGGGTGGATAACAGAATCCCGAAGGCCACCGGCAATAACCAGAAACTAAAGTTATTCAAGCGTGGCAAGGCCATATCCGGTGCCCCAACCTGTAGCGGAATCATCCAGTTGGCCAAACCGACAAAGGCAGGCATGATCGCACCGAACACCATGATCAGGCCGTGCATGGTGGTCATCTGATTAAAAAATTCTGGCTGAATATACTGCATGCCCGGCTGGAAAAGCTCAGCACGAATCACCAGTGCCAAGGTGCCACCAATAAACAGCATCAACAGCGAGAACAACAGATAGAGGGAGCCTATCTCTTTATGATTGGTGGTTAATAGCCAACGCATTATGCCGGTCGGTCCATGGCTTGCATGACTTGTGTGTGCTGCCTCATCCTGTGCAACATCACTGACACTTTGCTGAACAGTCGCTTGCGATGTATCAGACGCCATAACATTAACCTCTTTTTATTGTGTTTCCAGCAAAGCACTCACGGCGGATGGCTGCACAAGTTCACCCGTATCATTGCCCCAGGCATTACGTTCATAAGTGATCACCGCCGCAATTTCGGCTGCTGACAGGGTCGCACCAAAAGCAGGCATGGCGGTGCCTGTTTTACCATGCAAAACGATTGCCTTATGTGCATCCATGGAATTTGGGTCTGTCGCAATAGCACTGCCAGCCAACGCCGGGAACATCGGAGGTAACCCCTGTCCTTCAGGCTGATGGCAAGCGGCGCAATAAGTATTATAGGTTGCCATACCCCGTTCCATTAGCTCATCCATCTCCCATTCGCGGTCGGAACCAGCCGCTTCTACTGCAGCGGCCTCGCGACGACTATCCAGCCAGGCGACATAGTCCTCGGGAGTAACCGCTTTAACCTCAATCGGCATAAAACCGTGATCCCGACCACACAACTCAGCACATTGACCACGGTAAGTACCCGGTTCATCAATCTCGAACCAGCTTTCATTGACAAAACCAGGAATCGCGTCCTTCTTAACCGCCAGGTCAGGTACCCACCAGGAATGAATCACATCATTGGCAGTCAGCAACACCCGGATCTTCTTACCGGTCGGCACCACCATAGGCTCATCCACCTCAAGCAGGTAGTTATCACTCTTGATATCCGTTTCGTAAATCTGCTCTCTTGGAGTTGCCAGATTACTGAAAAAGCTGACATCTTCTTCAAGGTATTCATAACGCCAGCGCCATTGAAACCCGGTCACCAATACATCAATGTCAGCCTCAGAAACGTCATACATTTTTTTCAGGGTAGCGGTTGCGGGTACTGCCATCAGCACCAGTATCACCAAGGGAATCGCCGTCCAGATGATCTCAACGGTGGTGTTTTCATGAAAATGTGCCGCGTTTGCCCCTTTGGACTTACGGTAGGCTATCAGCGAATAGAACATAACCCCGAAGACCACCACGGCAATCACCACACAGATCCACAATATGATCATGTGCAGTCCATACACTTCCCGACTGATCTCGGTGACACCGTCCGGCATATTCCATCCGGATGAGGTATTTATTGATGACGCCTGTGCAAAGCCAGCAAATAATGACAGAAGCACGGCACGGAAAACTGTGCGAATGAGTTGGCCCATCAATCCCCCCTTTATTTTTATGAATAAGGAAATGCAGCCAGTATTTAGTTAAGTTGAGTATAGACAGGAAATGAAAAGGTGCAATTATTTAATTAGCAGCTAACCAAGCAACACTGGCGACTAAAATAACTAAAATCAACGCCATAAGAATACCAACAAGAATAAATTTCCAAGGTGATACTGACTGAAAGTCCTGCTGCCGGTTGGCTTCAGACTGTACGCCGAAAAAGGCAGCCAGTACTGATTTAATTATCTTAAGCATTTTAATCCACCTATTAACCACACATTTTATAGAGGAAATAATGAATAACTTCATATGTCTGTTAATTACCACACATAAGCAAAGTATTATTTTAAAAATATAATTATTTCATTACTTTATATAAAGTAGACTATAGAACAGAAAATATAAATGCGTAGTTTTGAACCTGGACGATACAATTCTATCAATAGCTTATATTTGAATAGACTTGCTATGGCTCATGACGCCATGCACGGCGCCTATGTAGTCATATAAGAAGGATTTTGTGCCCGTATAGCCTGCTAAACGGGGTGATAGGCATGATTTAAGCGCAGGTTGGCATGATCAATCAGTAACACGTGGATTTTTGCGATGAATCACGGCATGCAGTGCAGTCTGGTATTCAAAATACACCGTAAATTCATCATAAACCCACCGACTGATGGGTGGCTGACCGACTGGAGCCACTTTTCTCACAGGCTCACCAAAACGACCTAGCACAGCTTGTTCAGACAAGCCGTTAACAAACATCTGGTCACCCGGGCGTACTTCAGGCTGAAACTGATTGATGGTTAACACCTCGGCTGCCACAGGCCCTGAAAATAAAGCCAGCAACAACAATCCCAACATCCCTGTGAAATTTAACTTGTTCATGACAATGTTCCTTCCTCTGATAGTAGTATTCAAGCACAGCAGCTGAATAAAACTCTAGCCTGAGCCTGCTTGCATTACAACTCCCTGCATTGAACTGCCAGCGATACCTGCCGTAATCTTGACTCAGCTCAGGCTATTGGTTTCAGGGAAGTGCCGCTACCACCATGATTTCAACCTTCCATTCCGGCTTGGCCAGCTTGGCTTCAACACAAGCGCGCACCGGTGGGCGTCCTGGTGTGACCCAGGCATCCCAGGCGGCATTCATCTGGTCAAATTCGGCCAGATCTGTCACCCAAATGGTGGCAGATAGCAGATGATCCTTTGCAGTGCCTGCCTGCGCCAACAGCGCATCGATACCGGCCAGAATCTGCTCAGTTTGCCCACGCATATCAGCGCTGGCATCGGCTGCCACCTGGCCTGCCAGGTACACTGTGCCATTATGCACTGTAACCTGACTCATTCGCTGATTGCTGCCTTGATAAGTAATAGTCATGCTGTTTCTCTCATTGTGGTTGTGTAAGATGCCTTGTCAGACACCACGAAATCCCGTTAAAAATGCCGCCAGGTTGTTACCCAGATGTGCCGTCGGATAGCCTCCTTCCTGAACGACGACTGTAGGCAGGTTTAAACCTGCCAGGCGAATACCTATAGCAGTAAAGTCCTCTGTTTCCAGCGCCAGTCCGGCCAAGGGGTCGTCTTTATGTGCATCCAGTCCCAGGGCAATAACGATAGCCTCAGGCCTATACTCGGCCAAACGCTGCAACAAGGCATCCAGGGTGCTCAGAAACCCCTGCCCGTCGGTTCCGATAGGCAAGGGCATATTGACATTAAAGCCCTGCCCGACCCCGGTACCGGTTTCCTTCTCATCGCCCCAAAAGAAAGGATAAAACGCCCGCGTATCGGCATGCAGGGAGCCGGTCCAAACATCGTTTCGTTCATAGAATATTGTCTGAGTACCGTTACCATGGTGCAGATCAACATCCACCACCGCCACCCGATCGTACTTTTCACGTAGCACGGTTGCAGCAAGTGCCGAGTTATTCAGGTAACAGAAGCCTCCTGCCAGTTCCGGCCCGGCATGATGTCCTGGCGGACGGCACAGGGCATAGGCAGAGTCCTCTCCAGCTAAAACACTTTCAGCAGCGGCTTCAGCTGTTGCCGCGCTGGCCATAATGCCTTTGAAGCTGTCCGGTCCCATGGGGCAGGCCATATCACTCAGATGCCAGCCTGCCAGTCCTACCGGATGCTCAGGATACTGTGTCGCCGTACCGCAAGGGTGGGTATTCGGCGTGACTATATCAGATGCGCCTGGCAAGTCGATCCAGCGTTGATAGATAGTCTCCAGAAAGTCCAGATAACGCGGTGTATGAATTTGTAGCAAACGCGCACGAATACGCTGCTGTTGCATATCGCTACCCAGCCCCTCGGGCGCCGTCAGTTGCATGTTATGCTTGTCCAGCGTGGCACGTAAAATATCGGCACGGACCGGCCCTTCCGGCGAATCAATGATTTTGCCGCGCATGATCATTGTCGCCGGAGCATGCAGGCTTTGGGGTTCAGCGTAATAAAATTTCATGCGTTTTCCACTTTAACTGTTCAGGATAAAAATCAGTTGATGCCTTCCAGCAGCAGGGCGATACCCTGACCGCCACCGATGCAAGCGGCGGCGATACCGTAACGCCCCTGTTGTTGCTGCAAGGTACGCGCCAGTGTACCTGCCAGGCGAATGCCGGTCGCACCCAGCGGGTGACCAAGTGCCAGCGCACCGCCATGAATATTCACCCGTTCTGCATCCAGCTGCAGCGTCTGTATGGCATACAAGGGCACAACACTGAAGGCTTCATTAATCTCCCAGAAATCGATCTGTTCAGCCCGCAGCCCGGTTAATGCCAGGAGTTTTTCCACGGCGGGCACAACACCCTGTCCCATCAGCTCCGGTCGTGTACCCCGATCGACACAAGCCACCACCCGTGCCAGAGGCTCCAGGCCACTGGTTTGCAATGCCTGCTCTGACATCAGCACAGCCAATCCAGCTCCGCTGGTCAGTGGCGAGCTATTGCCAGCGGTAATCTGGCCATTTTCATCAAATGCTGGCTTCAAAGCAGACAGTGTTTCCAGTGTGGTCGACTCGCGAATACAGGCATCCAGACTATAGCCAGCCTGCGCTGGCGTATCCACCGCCAAAATTTCACCTGCCAGAAAACCCTGTTCTCGTGCCGCACTGGCCAACTGGTGTGAGCGACAGGCAAAGCGATCCATCGTCTCACGGCTGATATCGCCCAGCTTGGCCAGTGATTCTGCCGTCAGCCCCATATTCATCACTCTGGCGACATCATAATCCGGCTGTAGCTGCGGTACTGTGAGAATACCTTCCTTGAACAGCGCCGGACCCATGGGTACACGTGTCATATGTTCATAACCACCGGCAAGAGCAATATCAGCACCGCCTGAAGCGATATTCAAACTTGCCATGCGCATGGCCGCCAGACCCGATCCACACTGCTGATCGATCATCCGCGAGGCACACTGATCACCAATGGCTGTCTGAAGTATGGGATAACGTCCACCAAAACTCCACTGCTCCTTCACTCCCAGTGCACAGCCCAGGCTCAGGTCGTCCACCTGATCGGTTTGCAGTTGGGTGGTATCCAGCACCTCATCGATCAGTTTAGCCAGTAAAGCAGGTCCCGACAGGGATGAAAACGCATCCACTTCCGGTTTTTTCGGGTGCGCCCGGGTAAAGGCGGTGCGGCGGTAATGACTCAGGTAGACAGGTTTCATAAGGCTTCCAGTTTGCACCAGCGACTGATAAACAGCGCGTAGGTTTTCAGAACATGGCGAATCGATTCAATATCGACACACTCATCCACGCCATGGATATTTTTGGCTATAGGACCGTAACAGGTGCCCGCGGTACGACTGTAAAAATGAAAGGCGCGCAGGTCTGTGGTGCAGGTAGACAAATAATGCTCCGGTTCACTATCGGTGAGTGAGCGGTGGCAGTCAGCCAGCATGCCAATACCGCCATGCTTCAGATCGACCAGATGACCTTCCGAGCGAAAGCCATGAAAGCGCAGCACAGGTTTAGAAATGGCCAGGTTACTGCTGGACCTGTTGACACTTTCCACCGCATCACTGACTTTCTGCATGATCTCATTGGCGGACATCCCTGGTGGAAAACCTATCCGGCCTTCCATTTCGGCGTAAGCAGGGACACTCGAGGGCCAGTTGCCTCCCTGAATTTTACCGATATTCAGGTTAAAGGGGCGCGCCACTGAATCATACGGCGGGGCTTTGTGATAGGTGTTGAGCTCTTCTTCCAATAACTTCAGTGCTGGAATATAACGCTGCAGTTTTTCGATGGCATTTTCTCCGGCGGCGGTATCCAGCACATGCACCGGTTTGCCCTGCACCGTGAGTTTGAACCAGAGCACGCCTACCTGACCGGAATAGATCTGTGGACCAAAGGGTTCCGGAATCAACACAAAATCGCCGCCAAAACCCTGCTGCAGACACGACAGCGCGCCATTACCGGAACACTCCTCTTCGACCACCGCCTGCAACGTAATTGGTGAGGTAATTTTGTACCCGGCATGCTGCACTGCATGAACGGCAAAGATCATTGCCGCCACACCGGATTGCATATCGCCAGCGCCCCGTCCGTACAACCAGCCATCCTGAACCCAGGGCTCATGTGGAGCCTGAGTCCACATATCGACAGGGTCGGCAGGGACCACATCCAGATGACCGTTAAATACCAGGGTTTTGCCACTGGCTCCCGGATTGAGCTGCGCTACCAGATTGTACTTGTCTTCATGGTTCCAGGGCACGGGGGCATAGAGTGAATGGGTACAGAGTTCAGCGTGCTTCATCGCCACGCGCTGTACCGGTAACTGCAGTGCCTGCAGCTGCCGCTCCACCACATCCAGCACACCCTGCTCCTGATTCAACACACTGTACTGTTTGACCATATCCTGGGTAAACGCCAGGGTATCGGCAAATACCGCATCACAGCTTTGCAGAATGGCCTGTTCTCTGGTATCAAGATTCATAAACTACACATCTCCTCTGCAAAGATCAGCCTGGCTTCAGTGATCTCCTGCAACTGATCTGGGGTCATACCCTCGGTTATCTCACGAACGATCAGCCCTTCCGGCGTAACATCCATTACCGCCTTGTCGGTAATGATGCGCGAGATGCAATGGTAAGCCGTGACTGGCAAACGGCATTGCTGCAGTATTTTTGACCGCCCTTGTTTGTCGCAATGGGTCATCAGCACCACAATGCGCGGTGTTTTTTGCGCCAGTTCCATTGCCCCACCAATACCAGGAGAAAACTTGCCGGGGATTTTCCAGTTGGCCAGGTTGCCCTGCTGATCCACTTCAAAAGCACCAATCATGGTCAAATCGATTTTACTGCGCCGGATCATCGCAAAGGACACCGCACTGTCAAAAAAACTGCTTCCCTCAACGGTGGATACATAGGCGCCAGCGGCATCAATCAGCGAGGCACTCATCTGCTCTCGTGGGGCCTGCTTCCAGGAGCCTAATACACCATTCTCGGAATGTATCAGTACATCCAGGTCATCCGGCAGGTAATTCAGCAACTGCGTTGGCAGGCCGATACCCAGATTAAGGATGCTGCCCGGCTGAATCTCTTTAACAGCGCGTTTCAATAAACTTTCAATGTCTGACATGATGCTCCATTATCCTGTATTCCTGGGTTAACTGGGGCAACACCACCAAACGGTCAACAAATGCACAGGGTGTGTGTATCTGATTCGGTAGCAGTTCGCCGGGTTCAAAACAGGCTGGCGTCTCAACGATGACCTGATCCGCGGCCATCGCCATCAACGGATTAAAGTTCATTGCACTGCCTTCATAGATGAGGTTTCCGAAACGATCAGCACGTGCGGCATGCAGCAGGGCAAAATCTGCCTTGAGTGCCATTTCCATCTTGTACTGCTTACCCTGCCACTCCAGTAACTGCTCGGGACGGGTAATCTCGGAATGCAGACCGATATCGGTGAGAAAACCGTAACTGCCAGCGCCTGCCGTGCGTATTTTTTCAGCCAGCATGCCCTGCGGATGAAACTCCACCACTAATCGCTGGCTGTTCATCCATTCAATGGCGGTTTTATTCAAACCTATATGAGTGGTGATGAGTCGATCCACCCGCCCCTGCTCAATCAACTTGCTTATACCAATACCCGCTTCATTGGCATCATTCTTGATCAGTGTCAGGTTGCGTTGTCCCTGGCGCAACAGCTCATCTATCAGGCTGAAGGGTGTCCCTGGACTGCCAAACCCACCGACCATGATCACAGCACCCGAGGGGATGGCTGCAATCGCTTCTTCAATCGAGGTTGTTTTATTCACAAGTCACATCCGAAATTATTTTAATAAACAAACAGTTATTATTATGTAGTTATGGCAGAATCCGGCTGAATTCAGCCAATGCCTGGTCCAGTAACGTCATCATTTCATCAATTTCTGCACGCGTGGTGTTCAAGGGTGGCGTCACCAGAAAGTGATCGCCTTCGACACCGTTCAGGCAGCGCCGTGGATAGATCAACAAACCTTTCTCTCTGGCAATCGCGGTGATTTTACTGAAGGCATTAAATTCTGCCGGGAAAGGGGCTTTGCTACCCTGTGACTGCACCAGCTCGACCCCCTGCAAAAACCCGATGCCGCGCACATCGCCAATAAAGTCATAACGGGCTTTTAACTGATCCAGTTGCTGACGCAGATAGATCCCCAGCTCGCGCACATTATCCAGGATGCCTTCATTCTGCATGGCACGGATCACTGCCAGGCCTGTTGTACAGGCCAGCGGGTTACCGGCATAGGTATGGCCGTGCATAAAGCCACCCTGATTCTGCACCTGGTCAACCAGGTCACCTTTGGCCAGAATCCCGGCTACCGGGTAGTAACCGGCACCCATGCCCTTTGCCAGCACCAGAATATCCGGGCAAACACCCCAGTGCTGCCAGGCAAACCATTCACCCGTGCGGCCTAGGCCACTGAGCACTTCATCCATAATCAGCAAACAACCGAAGCGATCACACAGTGTGCGAATCCCTTCTACATAACGTTTATTCAGCATTCTGGCGCCAGTACTGGCACCGCCCACTGGCTCAAGCACAAAGGCCACAATACTGTCCTCTGGTTGAGCCGCCATGGCTGCTTCTGTTTGTGATAAAACGGCCTCAACATGTGTCTCTATATCCGCTTCTTTAAAGCGGTAAAAGTCCGGTGATGGCACTTTTACTGACGGCGTGATCAGATCTTCATAAGGGCGCTCCAGAGGTTCATAGCCGGTAAGACCCAGCGCACCGAGCGTGCTGCCATGATAAGAGGGGCGTAAGGAAACAAAACGCTGGCGTTGTGGCTCACCACGGTCATAAAAATACTGGCGTGCCAGTTTCATCGCACTTTCAACCGCTTCCGAGCCACTGCCAACAAAAAACACCTTATGCAACTGCGCTTCGGTTAATGCCACCAGGGCATCACCCAGATCAATCGCCACCTGGCTTTCAAACTGGGTGCGATAGCTGAAGGCCACCTGATCCAGCTGGGCTTTCATCGCGGCCGTTACGGCCGGATGCTGATGCCCAAGGCTGCAGGTAATGGCACCTGAGCAACCGTCGATATAACGTTTACCCAGGGTATCCCACATATAAATACCCTGGGCATGGCTGATTAACGGCAGCTCTGCACCCGCCTGATAAAACAAAGCGTTACTTGTCATAAAACCTCTAACTCGGCTGAAAAAAGCACAAAGATTCCCCTGCCCTGTCCGTAAACACGGACCAGAGACTCCATTTTTCACTCGTGTTTACTGATAAACGCTAGCGATTACTATCCAGATGCTTGCGCAGGAAGTTGCGGGTACGCTCGTGGTCCGGATTGGTAAAAAATTTGTCCGGTGTGCCTTCTTCCACCACAACCCCACCATCCATAAACATCGCCCAGTCGGATACATCCCGCGCGAAGGCCATCTCGTGAGTTACGATCAGCATGGTCATATGATCCTTGGCCAGCCCCTGCATAACCTGGTTAACCTCTTCGACCAGCTCCGGATCCAATGCTGAGGTGGCTTCATCAAACAGCATCACCTTGGGCTGCATCGCCAGGGCTCTGGCAATGGCTACACGCTGTTTTTGCCCGCCAGACAGTCGGGAAGGATAGACTTCAGCCTTGTCAGCCAGGCCTACACGATCCAGGTATTCCCGACCCAGCTCTTCGGCCGGTTTTTTTTCCATGCCTTTAAGCTTACGTGGCCCCAGTGTCACATTTTCAAGCGTTGAAAGGTGCGGGAAAAGGTTAAAGTGCTGAAACACCATGCCCATATTCTGACGAATATGGTTAATATGCCGCTCAAACGCCAAGCCACTCATATCCGGTCGGTTCACCTGGACACCATCCAGCATGATCTGGCCTTTATCTATGACCTCAAGATGATTCACGGAACGCAACAATGTACTTTTACCTGAGCCGGATGAACCGATAATCGAAACAATCTTGCCACGCGGCACGGTCAGGTTAATGCCCTTAAGCACCTCAAGTTCACCAAACTTTTTGTGAACATTGATGATATCCACCATGGGTGTTTCGCTAGTTGTATCAGTTTTCATAACTGTCCCATTTAAAAAGGTTTATTCACTGGAATAATCACGGGTTATCGACGATCAGCTGTCATGCGTTCAAAGCGAGACTGGCCATATTCCATAAACAAATTCAGGATGTAATAAATGACGGCGATTACAATAAAGAATTCGAATGGACGGAAAGACACACTAATCGCATATTGCGAGGCATACACCAGTTCCGCGACCCCTATTGCCGATAGCACCGAGGTATCCTTGACCATCAAAATCAGGTTATTGCCTATCTGCGGCACAGAGCGGATAAAGGCTTGTGGCACGATAATGTAATAAATAGTCCTGAGATGCCCAAACCCCAGTGAACGTGACGCTTCATATTGTCCCGATGACACAGAGCGTATAGTGGCGATAAAAATATCGGCGTTATAGGCCATATAGTGGAAGCCCAGCCCCAGTACCCCCACCATCAACGCCGGTATCAGTATCCACTCTCCCAAACCGAAGTAGAGAAAATACAGCTGCAGCAACAGCGGCGTGGTCATAAATAACCAGATAAAGAAGCGCAACGGCCAACTCACCACTTTGTTGGTGAAAATCGAGATCACCGCCACCAACAAACCGCCCACTATGGAGAAGATTGCCACAACCAGAGCGATCAGGAAGGTCACTCCCATGCCTTTCAAGAGTGTAGGGGCATAGGTAATGACTGGAGAAAAATCAAATTCCATCACTGTACCCTCTTAACTAAAGTGGTGTAGCGGGTGGCGCGACGATAAGCCAGCTCAACAATTCCCATAACGGCATAGACAATGCAAATATACATAACGGCCGTGAGAGCGAAAATTTCGAACGGCTTGTAGGTTGAACCTATAAGACGTTGCGCCTGATACGTCAGTTCCACTACAGAAATAATCGATACCAATGAAGAGTTCTTAACCAGCACAATACCCAACACACCCACGGAACGAATCATTAAACCGGCTGCTTGTGGTAACACCACATAGGTCAGCGTTTGAAAACGACCAAATCCGATTGAGCGCGATGCTTCATTCTGACCGCTGTCTACCGATTCCAGTGCACCGCGAATGGCTTCACTCATATACGCACCGATATTAAAGGCACCCACCAACACACCGCAGGTAAATGGATCCAACCTGATTCCCAGAGCGGGACCACCATAAAACACCAGCAACAGTTGCACAAAATAGGGCGTACCCCGGATAACGCTAATATAACCACGGGCAAACCATTGCAGTGGAATAAACTTGATTGAACGCATGAAAACCAGTACACAGGCAACGACAAAACCCAGCGAGATTGCGCGAGCAGATATATCGACGGTAACCCAGGCGGCTTTTAGCAATAAGGGGGTCACCCCGACCATCAATTCAAAATCCATACTCCAACCCTTTTTCTATTTTAAATCTCAGGGAGACAAGAGTTGTTATAGGGGTATAAGCCACAAGCCAACAATCACTAAGACAAAAAATGACTTGTGCCTTGTACCCACAGAAACATCTGATCTGTCATATCAGATTACAGGTGGAGTTACTCGATAGTCGCACCTTCACCGATCCACTTATCGACGATGCTCTGATAGGTGCCATCTGCTTTAATTTCAGCCAGAGCAGTGTTCAAAGCTTCGAGTAGTTCAGGTTTATTTTTCTGAATGGATATAGCTGCAGGCCATCTTGGCAGTTCACCCACCTCAACTAATTTAATATCCGGATTGTTTTCTCTCAGAGCGACATAGACAGGGACATCATCCGCGATAATGGCATCCACACGCCCTGTTGTCAGGCCTGTAAGCATATCTGGCAGGCCCTGGAAGGTCTGGTTACGCCATTTGCCATCACCATTTTCAACAGCCCACTGGTTACCGGTTTCACCGATCGTAGAACCTACACGTTTGCCTTCAAGGTCTTCCAGGCTGTTAATATCGGTGTTATCGCCTTGTACCCACACTGATAAGCCTGAACTGTAATAGGAGTCAGTAAAATCCACTGCACGCTGACGTTCTTCAGTGACACTCATACTACAGATACAGGCATCAAAACGTCCGCCGGCCAGTGCCGCGACTATGCCACTCCAGGGAGAGGTTTGAATATCGACATCCACGCCCATTTTTTCTGCCACAGCTTTGGCAATATCGACATCAAACCCGACCACATTTCCATCAGTATCAACAAAACTGAAAGGGGGGTAAGCACCCGAGTTTGCAACTTTAAACACATCTTCTTTAATTTGAGGTAAATCGCGTGCATCAGCCGTCATGGAAACCATGGATGCAGTACTAAAAACAAACGCAGCGGCTACCAGGGATTTAGTTAAATGCTGTTTAATCATATTCATGTTGTTATCCTACTTAGTGAAAAGATCTTGTTTATACCTGGAGGTATAAACAACACAGTTTGCCGGATTGATCAGTCATACTTCAGCTCTTCACAACCGAATCAATCAATAGAGTTTAAGCCTGTATCAAAAAACTGACTTGTTTTGAGTGTAAGTCAAATTCAATTAATTTCAACTTATAATGTTTTTTCATTAAATGATGATTTTTACTCATGGTATTTTCACGATGAACACGTGATAATCTGTCCAATACGGATCGATATTCACGGGACAATCTAATGAAAGAAGTAAACTTAAACTCACTCAAATCACTGATGGTTTTCAAGACACTCTATGAATCTGATACCGCCACCCGTGCAGCCAAAGCACTTGGGCTTACTCAGTCAGGTGTCAGCCGATCCCTGGCACAACTGGAAGACAATATTGGTATGCCCCTGTTCATGCGCCACAAAAACCGACTTATCAAACTGCCTGAAGCCGATGAGTTGTATCAGGAAATTATGCAACTGATGGGTAATCTGGATGAAATGAAACATACCATAGTCGCGCTGCGTGAATTTGGTGTGTCCCGAATGCGTTTAGCCTCAGCTCCGGCCCTTGGTTTTGCTTATATTCCGGAGGTCATTGCAGCTATTTTGAAGATTAACCCGAAATACAGCATCTATTTCGATATTATGCCCAGTCCCGATGTTGTCCGTGCAGTGGAATCAGGGCATTTTGATGCGGGCTTCGTGACGTTGCCGATCAGTAGTGAACGACTGAGTGTTGATGAACTGTTTGCGGTAGAAGCTGTGTGCCTGATACCTGCAGGCCACGCGTTGGCTGAGGCTGATTATATTGAAGTGGCTGACCTGAAAAATCAGCACCTGGTCATTCCCAACCAGCCTAATCTGGCTGCAGACCAGCTGCTCAGCCTTATTTCACAACACAAGGTGAAAATTGCCGGAAAAACCGAAGCCAATATTGCGGCCATTTGTAGTCTGGTGGCCAATGGAGTGGGCATCAGTCTGATCAATCCGATTACCGCCTATGATACAGTCGCCGTTCGACGTGATATTGTTATCAAGCCCTTTCGCCCGGCATTTCATTATCGCTTTGGCCTGGCCTATCGCCGTAGCTGGGCCGACACTCAACTGATCAGGCTGCTGAAGGACAACCTGCCAAGTACACCCAAGTATCTTAGCCAACGCACCTGATCATGGAGCCTCGGTTACGTTTACTAAAAACTGATTGATATCAACCCTGTCTATCTGCTCTGGCTGCATAAACTTCTGTGCATACTGCTGATAGATACCTGAGCGCAGAAACAACTCGAAGACATCAGCATCCAGGTGTTCTTCGGCAACCATCCTGGCCATAATTGCCAGTGATTGCGTCAGGGTTTTACCCTGTTTGTAAGGACGATCGACTGCCGTCAGGGCTTCAAACACATCCGCCACTGCCATAATGCGTTCCTGTAAACTCATCTCACCAGCAGGCAGGCGTCTAGGGTACCCACTGGCATCCATTTTTTCATGATGATTACCGGCAATAGCCGGCACCTTTGCCAGATAATCAGGCAATGGCAAAGCATCCAGCATAATAATAGTCTGTACAATATGCTCGTTGATTTTAAAGCGCTCTTCCTCTGTGAGAGTGCCTTTACTTATAGTCAGGTTATACATCTCCCCCTGATTATAAGCGACTTCAGGTACCAGCATATCAAAGCCCCAGTGATTATCCGGATCGTCTTTTGCAACCGGTGGTTTACGCCCATGCCAGGGAAACACCTGCTCCGGGCGGTCACTCAGTAATGGCTCCCCGGTTGGCAACACCTCTTCAGGAAGACCCTCTAAGCGCTGTTTTTCATCCTGAGACAGCCCTATTCGATTGCTAAAATGCCGTGTCCAGCGTCGGGACCCTATTTCATAAATACGATCCACATCAGCATCCGACATAAACTCTCCACCCATATTAGCGCTGGCAATAAAGCTGAATTCATCGATAAGCTGCTGCTGGACGGCATTGCACCGGCTCTTAAGAGTTTCCGGATTCATTCCATCCAGAATACCCTGCAAGCAGTCTATCTCTGCATCCCGATACAAGACTTCAAAGCGGGTACGAATTTCATGAATGCGGTTATATATCGTTTCCAGCTTGGTCGCCTTATCAACCACATACTCTGGACTGGTAATCTTGCCACAGTCATGCAACCAGGCTGCAATACGAAAGGCCTCCGTTTCAGCTTCATTCATCTGGTAATTCTGAAATGCCGGTAACTCACTGCGCAGCGCCGCATCAGAAAGCATTATCGCCAGCTCCGGAACCCGCTCACAGTGGCCACTGGTATAGGGAGACTTGGCGTCAATGGCATCGGCAATCAGACGGATAATACCGTCAATTAAAGCTTTTTGTTCCCGAATCATCTGACGGGTTTCTATCGCTACAGCCGCCGCTCCGGAAATATCATCAATAAATGCACGCAGTCCTTTAATATCAGCTGATCGGCTATCAATAGCATCGATAATCAACACCCCCAGCAGATTTTCATAGCGATCACGTAGCATGGTACATACATAAAAGTCATAACCTGCTTTTCTGACTAGCTCACGTACCTGCCCGTCCATTTCATGCGCTTCCGACAATTCGATGCTTTCAGGCAATGTCTGACTAGTCATACGGTTATTCAGTTTCAGTGTTTGTGTTGGGCTATCAAACAGATAGATACATCCCGATACATGCCCTACGGCCATAACCAACTCTTCGAGGACTGACTGCAACAACTGATCCGGATCTCGCTCACGGTTGAGTGTCATAGACAGGGATTTAAAGTGCCGGATAGTAGAAGACATATCATCCAGTACCCTTGCCAGTGCATGCACTTCGCGGATGGATGTCTGCGTAGTAATTTTGTTGTCAAAATTCAGGTTTGCCAGTGAACGTACTTGCTTTTCCAGCTCAGCAATAGGATTGCCGATGCGCTGGCCTACAGCCCACCCTGACAAGAGCAGCACCAACATAATTGAAAAGGCCCACTGCACCTGGCTCAGAAAACTTTTTTCAACATTACCCAACAACTCCTGACCTGGTATGGCAATCAATATCCTCAAGTCATCATCACCCAGTACAGCAAGTGGTGACACGAAACCGTACCAGTTTTGTCCGGCATGGTTAAAGTACGTCAGGTTACGGGTTCCCACTGATTGTCTAACCAGAGACTGAAGTACTGGAACATTTATTTCACCCAGTGTTGCCAGTCGGGTTTCACGTGCATCACTCAGAATAAAACGATCTATATCCGGGTAGGCAAGCAACAGCTCATCCTGATTGATAATGGCAATTTCAGTACCCGGTGTCAGGCGCAATGAATCCATTTGCTCGCTCAGATCCATTACCGTAGCATCAATGCCAAGTACTACACCGTCACCGGCATGCAGTGACATACTCACCCCCACCTCCTGGGTGGTGTAGAACAGATAGGGCGCTGTGAGCTTTACACTTTCAGAATCAAGAGATTGCTGATACCAGGGACGACTGTGTGGATCAAAGGTGTAATGGGGCACGCTACGCACTTCAATAAGGTCGTTCAGAGACGCATCATAAAAAAGCCACTCGCCCCGACGGCCTTCATCAACATCTGTAACAACGCTTTGCAATAGATAATAACTGCCCTCAGGAGCCCCAAAAAATGCCCTGGCTTGAGCAGTGTGCAGCTGTCTAAGCAGCAGGAAGTCGGCATTGTCATAGCCGATATAGACAGCACTCAGCAACGTATTTGCCTTCAGTATTTCGGCAATCGCAGGCAGTCGGCTGAGGCGTTGCAGCGGGTCGTCGGTACTGATCAGTGGATCGTGTCGAAGCATCCTGATCAGCATTTGATTTGGCTCCATCAGCTTCTGGATGCGGTCATTGATGGTAACCGTCAGTTGCCGGCTCGCCTGGTCAGCTACTTCCAGAATACCTGATTGCATACCACGATAGCCCTGAAAAATTAGCACGCTGGCGAGCAAAGCCATGCTTAGCGTAACCGTTACTGCAATCAATAATTTAAAGGAGATACGTTTCATTTTTGCCTCTAACCATCCAGTGTTATCAGCTATAACTCACTGAAATTATGTAAACTTCGGTGTCACATTAGATATTATAGATGGATACCTGTTCAAAAACATACCTAGTTAGCTGTTCAAAGTCATTTCAAATAGCTGATACTGAACGACAGTTTTGTTGCAGATTTGCAAATAACAACCATGTCCTTAGTGCCTGTTAAGCACCCCATCTGAGAGATGAAAGCTAAAACAATTGACCAAAAGAGGGGAATAACTCCCTATTATCATTAAAAGGTCATGTAACTTTCATTGAGTAGTCATATATAAGCCTTAGCATCAAATAATGAACCGCAATAATGCGGATGTTTATATTGCGATAGGTGATGATATGACATGTACTAAAACACCTCATCCGATTCTGAGCATAGAGAATCTAGGCATAACATATCCTGGTGGTATTGAAGCAATTCGCTCAACCTCAATTCAATTTCAACCTGGTGAATTTAATGTACTTCTCGGTCTATCTGGTGCGGGAAAGTCTTCGCTATTAAGAGCGCTAAATCACTTAGTAAAGCCTACTTCTGGTAACGTTATTTCAGCCGAATTCGGAGCATTGAATAATCAACGAATCTTACGGCAGCACCGTCGTAAAACCGCCATGGTATTTCAACACCATCAACTCATTCTACGCCATAGCGCTCTTAAGAATGTACTCATGGGACGGCTGGGATATTACTCATTCTGGCGCAGCTTATTACCTATGCCCCAAGACAGTTTAAAAATAGCCCTGAATTGTTTAGATCGTGTTGGCCTTGCTGATAAAGCCTTGACAAGAGTAGATCAATTATCCGGTGGTCAGCAACAACGTGTTGGCATTGCCCGTGCACTGGCCCAACAACCCACCATTATTCTGGCAGATGAGCCAGTCGCCAGCCTTGATCCTTCTACCTCCGAAAAAATTCTGACTCTACTGAAAAAAATCTGTGCCGAGGACGGAATCACTGCCGTAGTGTCATTGCATCAACTTGAATACGCCAAACGGTTTGCTGATCGAATAATTGGTCTTTCTGACGCTCAAATAGTGTTTGATGCAGCTCCACAACAACTGGATAACAAGCAGTTGGCCCTGATTTACGAACAACCAGCCAGCCTTACAAAAGATGAAACATCCACCGATATAGAACGCCTATCTACCCAAAAAAATTTACCTCATAAAACTGCAACACAACTGGAGATTGCCTGATGAAACTGTTTAAACAATTACTGTTAGCAACGTCATTAATAATGATGGCCATTACGCCGTTATTCGCAGCGGATGCCGATCCAGATACGCTCAAAGTCGCGTTATTGCCTGATGAAAATGCTTCTGAACTGATCAAACGCAATAAGCCGTTGAAAGACTATCTGGAAATCGCGCTGAATAAAAAAGTGGAGTTAATTGTAACGACCGACTACTCCTCAATGATTGAAGCCATGCGTTTTGGGCGTATTGATCTAGCGTATTTTGGCCCTCTTTCCTATGTGATGGCCAAATCCAAAAGTGATATAGAGCCGTTTGCAGCGATGGTTATTGATGGTGTGCCGACCTATCGTTCTATTTTGATTGCCAATGTGGACTCAGGGATTGATTCCTATGCTGATATTAAAGGCAAAAAAATGGTCTACGGTGACCGAGCTTCAACTTCGAGCCATCTCATCCCAAAAACAGTACTTTTGGAAGAGGGTGGTATTGAAGCGCAAACAGATTATGAACAACACTTTGTCGGCTCGCATGATGCAGTTGCAATGAATGTGGCCAATGGTAACGCCGATGCGGGCGGACTTTCAGAAGTCATCTTCAATTTTGTTGTAGAGCGCCAACTAATCGATCCCACAAAAGTGAAAGTACTGGGACATAGCAAACCTTATCCACAATACCCTTGGGCGATGCGATCCAATTTGAATGACGACTTGAAAGCTAGAATCAAAGATGCATTTATCAGTCTAGATGATGAAGAAGTACTGAATAATTTTAAAGCCGAGGGATTTGCGCCAATTACTGATGCTGATTATGACGTTATTCGAGATATGGGAAAAATATTGAATCTTGATTTTGACAAGATGTAAGGAAACTTTATGAATACCCAAGTCATTACTCATCAAGATGTGCTGAAAAGTTACAGCCAACATTGGAAAAGGCAAACCCTGCAGATGATGGTCTTACTGACTGTCATTTTGCTGGCGGCTTGGTATGTAGATGTATTGAATTTCAAAATACTGGCTAACGGCTTGCCTGCTATTGGCACCTTAGCCGGTGAGTCTTTTCCGCCAGACTTTACCAATATCCGTCACTGGTTATCGCCCTTACTGGATACGCTTGCAATGAGCATTGCCGGGACAGCAATTGCGGTACTGTTATCGGTACCCATGGCATTTCTTGCTGCACGAAATACGACACCTCATGGAGTAATCTTCCAGCTATCTAGGATCTTTTTAAACGCGCTACGATCAGTTCCTGAACTGATTATGGGTATAATTTTTGTGGCAGCGGTTGGTTTTGGCGCATTACCGGGTGTTTTGGCATTAGCATTACATTCTATTGGGATGGTGGGTAAATTCTTTGCTGAAGCGATTGAGCATGTCGATGATGCACCGGTAGAAGCAGCACGTGCAGCCGGTGCTTCGCCAATGCAGGTGTTATACCACGCCATTTTACCACAAGTCATACCACAGTTTGCGGATGTAGCAATTTATCGTTGGGAATACAACTTCCGAGCTTCCACTGTGATGGGTATGGTAGGCGCGGGTGGCATTGGCTTTGAGCTGATGGGGTCATTACGTATTATGCAATATCAGGAAGTGTTTGCGATTTTGCTGGTGATTTTGCTAATGGTTACGCTAGTTGATGCTTTAAGCGGTGTGTTGCGCAAAAAATTCAAATAAGGAAAGGAATGCCAATGAAACCCAAACTTGTGATTACCCATAAAATACATGATGAAGTATTGCAAATGCTGACCCCACATTGTGATTTGATAACCAATCAAACCCATTGCAGCTTATCGCGAAACGCTACTATTCAATTGGCCCAGAACGCTGAAGCATTGATGGTATTCATGCCAGATCGAGTAGACGCAGAGTTTCTTCAGGCCTGCCCTAAATTGAAAGTGATTGGTGCCGCCGTAAAAGGCTATGATAATTTTGATGCGGCGGCTTGCACAGCAAATGATGTCTGGCTGTCCTTTGTGCCTGACTTATTGACCGTTCCTACCGCTGAGCTAACCATCGGGTTGATGATCGGACTGATTCGGCATATTCGGGAGGCGGATCAACATGTACGTAGTGGTAATTTTAAAGGCTGGCGTCCGCAGTTTTATGGTCTTGGTGTTGAAGGCTCGACAATTGCGATTATTGGTATGGGGGCGATTGGAAAAGCCATTGCCCAACGTCTGACCGGTTGGGGCGCAAAGCTAATTTATACGGATCAACAACCTATAGCCTCTGAACAGCAAGCCGCTTTAACCTTAGAGTTTTTTTCGTTAGATGATACGCTGGCACAGGCCAATATCGTGATTATGGCGCTACCACTGAATTCTCAAACTCAGCATCTGATGGATGAACATCGACTACAACAGATGCCAGCCGGTTCTTTTTTGGTAAATCCATGTCGTGGATCAGTCGTTGATGAAACGGCTGTTTTGCGTATGCTTAACAGTGGGCATATAGAGGGGTATGCCAGCGATGTTTTTGAAATGGAGGACTGGGCACGTGATGACCGCCCGGACGTTATCGATCAAAAACTATTAATGCATCCCAACACATTATTTACAGCACATATCGGTTCAGCGGTCAGAAAGGTCAGATTGGCAATAGAGAAACGCGCCGCTGAAAACATTCTCAGTGTTTTACGTGGTGAGCCGCCATTGGATCCAGCAAATCAGTTAATCTCACGAAAGGATGCCGCATGCTCAATCTAATCTGGTTAAAAAGCCTGACAACACTGATTGAGCAGCACAGTTTTCAGGCCGCTGCTAATCAATTAGGATTGGCACAACCGACAGTTACCCAGCATATTCAAAAACTGGAAGAAATGCTCTGTGTACCGTTGATAAAGCGAGGGCGTAGCGGATGTCAGCCGACAGAGTATGCCCTGCGTCTATTGCCCTATGCCACGAGTATGTTGCGGCTGCAAGATAGAGCTTTACAGGCCGTTCAACAACCTTCTATGAGAGTCGGTGCTAGTTCAAATATCGGTATTTATTTATTACAGCCTTACTTGCAAAGCTACCTGAGCACACAAACACGGCAACAAGACCCGCTTGACTTGGTGATTGATACCAACCCAACGATTGCTGAAAAACTCGAGAACGCTGAAATTGATATTGCATTAATGGAATGGTGGCCACCTAAGACTGGATTTGACTCTCAAACTTGGAAAACTGAACCACTAGTATTGATTACACCACCCGATCATGCACTGACACAGCTCCCCTCTATAAGCAGAACAATGCTGTCTGGGCTAAATTTGATCGGTGGTGAATCTGGAAGTGGCACTGGACGCTTACTGAAAACCTATCTACAGGATTTTCAGCAGATGCCCACTATAACCATGCAATTGGGTAGCACGGAGGCCGTTAAACAGGCGGTTCGAGCTGGTTTAGGAATATCGCTAGTGTTTGCTTCCGCTGTTGTTGATGAAGTACAACATGGCAGTTTGTGTGCAATCCCTTTGGAAGATAGTGCGCTAAAAAAATCTATCCAGATAGTCTGGCGGCACCAGTCGCTTGGTTATGACAAACGACCAGAATTTGTTGAACATTTGCTGCAAACATCAATAAATCTGAATCCGGCTGGACTTTAATCCATTCAATTAAATGGTTTGTAGTAGTGGCTTCACTCCGAGCAAACCTTTCGAATTTACCGCTGTCATTCACCAGTAGCCTGTCGATAGGTTGGGTTTACAGTCGATATCAGAGTACCAACATATTATTGAAACCATCATAGATGAACTGAATCGCCAGTGCCGCCAGGATAACCCCCAAAAACCGCCGCAAAATCTCATCACCGGTTTTTCCAATCATTTTTTTCACATAACCGGACAACAGCATCAATACCAGGGTCAAGCCATAGGTACAGATCACAGCAACCAATACAGAGATTTCCTGCGAAGCGGATTCCGCGCCGGAAAACAACAGAATCGATAAAGTCAGAGCACCCGGTCCGGCCAGCAGTGGGATAGACAACGGGTAAACAGATATATCTTTTTTATCTTCCGACTGAGTTATTTTCACTTCGCTGGTTATCAGGTTGAATGCGGTAAAAAACAGTAGCAAACCACCTGAAATACGCAGTGCATTGATATTGATCCCCAGGCTATTTAAAAACGCCTCACCAAAATTGCCAAATACCAATAACAACACCGCACTAATCAGGGTAGCTTTAACCGCCATCACTATCCGGTGACGGCGATCGCCTTCCGGTAACAGAGCATGGAAGATCAAGGCTGTACCTATAGGATCAACGATGACAAAAAAACCTGTAAATGCATTCAGAAAGGTAGTGAGTTCCATTAAGTTACCTGTTCAGATAGAGAGTCTGCATCCGGTCTGACCTGCACGGCAGCCGCCGCTTTCCATCCGAATGCCAATTGAAAAACCTGTAACATCATCAGCAACAGCAAAGCGGCCAGCCAGTGGCCACTCAGGTCACGAACCAGCGCCAGAGTTACCGGCCCCGTCGATGCCAAAAGATACCCCAGACTTTGTGCCATAGCCGACAACGCTGTCGCCTGCACTCCATCACGGGTGCGCAGTATAAAAAAGGAGAGTGCCAGGCTCAATGACCCGCCAGCCCCCATACCGATCAATGAGGCCCATAATACAGGCGCTTGCTGAGGTGCCCACCAGAGCCCGGCCAGACCCGAAAATGACAATAAAAATACCAGCACAACCAAGGGCCGCTGTTGTCGCATTCTGGCAGCCAGAATGGGAATAAACAGATTAAAGGGAATACTGACCAGATTGATCATTGCCGTTGCGGTTCCGGCCTCAAGTGGATCCAGACCACTTTCCATAAGAATTTTTGGCAACCAGGTGACAATGGCGTAAAAATAAAATGACTGAAGCCCCATATACAGGGTTACAGCCCAGGCTGTAGTGCTTTTCCACAAGGTAACCCGCGCACCGGTTACGGGCTTAACCGCCCCACGCAACCTTAACAAAGGTACCCAGATCAGGCAGGTTACCAGGGGTAGCAGCGCCCAGACCAGAACCGGGTAATGCCAGTGATTAAAATAGTTCATCATCGGTACGGCCAAATACAGCCCCATTCCTGCTCCCAGGCTGAGCATGATTGAATAAAGTCCGGTCATCAAGCCAACACGCCCTGGAAAAAACACCTTCACCAGTACCGGAATCAATACATTCAGCAAAGCGATAGCAGAGCCCAGCAACAAGGTACCCAGAATAACCACGGGATAACTGGCGACCAGGCGCAACAGAACTCCCAACGCAATGACCAGCAACCCCAAAACGACCAGCGTTATTGATGAAAAAAACCGTGTCATTAAGGGCACCAGGATGGAAACCACGGCAAAACATATCAGCGGCAAGGTAGTCAGCATGCCAAATGCGCTGGCGCTAAGGCTGAGTGCGTCGCGCACCTCCATGACCAAGGGCGCGAAGACCACCAAGCCACCACGCAGATTCGTTGCCGCTAATAACAAACCAACGACAGCAAGCCAGGCCAAGGCACGCTGATGTTGCTCAAGGGGTGAATGCAGCCGGTCAACTCGGTTCATGGAATATCCGCACAAAAACCTCAATCCTACTCAAAAGCCTGGCCCTCGCCCAGTCATTAATTGTCTCCCATACGCCTGTTGCAGGCCGCGCTGGTAACCGTCTCGACACATTGATTTTGCGGATATAAAGTGTCATAAAGAGAGTTGTTTAGCCTTACATTGCCGAGCCATCTGAACTTAGAAAAAACAAAGGGAGTCACAATGATTAAAAAAACGCTTCTATGCAGCGCAATTGTCGCCGCAACAGCTATGACCGGTATTGCGCAGGCCGAGGTCAAACTGGGTTTTCTCGGTGGGTTCACCGGTCCAATCGAAAGTCTGACACCACCTATCTATCAAGGTGCAGAGCTGGCTATTAGTCAGATTAATGCCCAGGGTGGTATTCTCGGTGGACAAACACTTAGCATTTCCTCGGCTGATACCACCTGTACCGATGCATCTGCTTCCATAAATGCAGCAGACCGCATGATCAATACAGAAAATGTTACTGCTATTGTCGGGGCCCTCTGTTCTGGAGCGACAATTGCCGCAGCGAATAACGTAGCGGTGCCTGCTGGCGTGGTAATGGTATCACCGGCATCCACCTCACCCGCCATAGCCGAGATTGATGATAATGACCTGGTGTTCCGCACCACCCCATCAGATGCTTATCAGGGGATAGTGCTGGCCCAGCTGCTGCTATCCAAAGGTATCAATGAGGTCGCTGTCACCTATGTCAATAATGATTATGGCCAGGGCCTGTCAAATGCATTTGCAGCCACTTATGAGGCTGAAGGTGGCTTTATTGCCGCTAGCGCGGCTCATGAAGATGGTAAAGCTGACTATCGATCTGAACTCGGTAGCCTGGCATCCAGCGGAGCCGAGAACCTGCTGGTATTCGCCTATGCAGATACCTCCGGCCAGACCATCCTGCGCCAGGCCTATGAGAGTGGAAACTTCACCCAGTATATAGGCGCCGACGGCATGGTTGGCGACGCACTGGTAGATGCCGTTGGAGCCGATGTGCTGGAAGGTATGATTGCGACCCGCCCGGGTAAACCGGATATTCCAGGCACTGAACGTTACTCTGAGGCTGCACGAGCCGATGGCATGGATCCCAACGCTGTATTTGCCAGCCAGTCTTATGATGCCGCTTTCCTGCTAGCGTTGGCTATCGAGAAAAAAGGTTCCGCTGAGCGTGCCGGTCTCTCTGAAGCCCTGCGTTCAGTAGCGCTACCACCCGGTGAAGTCATTCTGCCAGGTGAGTGGGAGAAAGCTGTTGCCTTGCTGGCTGAGGGTAAAGAGATTAACTATGAAGGTGCCGCTGGTACACAAGACTTTGATGAGCTGGGTAATGTGCCCGGTGTCATTGAAGAAATGGTGATTACAGAGGGTGCTTTCCGCACTGTAGGTCTGATCGAATAATTCAGACTTTTAAGTACAGCTAAGTACAACACTCGTTGCAGTCCCGATCTGTATACGCCACGCAAAGTGGCGCTTAAGATCGGGACTGCCCTTCCTCAACTCACCACTTAGTGATGCTGCTGAATTTTCTCCGGGAACAACCCTTTCGGAGCATAGCGAAGCACCAGGGTGATAATCAGCCCGATAGTAAAAACCCTTGCCTGCAGGGCTCGACTGGTAAAGTCAGAAGGGGCTTCCCAGGCAAACCACATATCACCCAGATAGCTGATGCCATTCAGAATAAACAGTGCAATCGGCTCTGACATTACCCAAATAACATACACAAATACAGCACCAAAAATAGTGCCCATATTATTACCCGGGCCACCGAGAATCACCATTACCCAGATCAGAAAAGTATGATTCAGAGGCAGATAACCGGTTGGATCAAAAATGCCGTTAAACGTCGCCAGTGCAGCCCCCCCTATACCCATCAGCACACAACCCAGCACAAAGACTTCCAGGCGACGCTGATTGACATTTTTACCCATAGCCGCCGATGACAGCTCATTATCACGTATGGCTCGCATCATCCGCCCCCAGGGGCCTTTGTAAGCCTGATGTAGCAAATAGAAGATGATAGCAATCAGTACCGCAGTGACTGACAAGTACAACGCCCGTCCCATGATAAAGCCTACATCACCGGCGCCTGGAACAGGCCAGGGTAAGGGAGACACAGTCAGAGTACCACGGGTTAACCAGTCAGAGTTCTTCAGGAAGGCCTTGATAATTTCCGCCACACCCAAAGTGGCAATCGCCAGGTAATCACTGCGCAAGCCCAGGCAGATATGCCCGATAAAGTACGCCAGTGTACCGGCCAGAATACCGCCAACCAGCCAACCGGCCCAGACCGGCAAGCCCAAACCACCAATAAAGCCGTGTTCACTCACTATCGACTGGGACACGGGCGCAAATGCATTCACGACCCAGAGATACACACTGGCCAGCACAATTAAGATGATCGGCAAACGTATACGTCGTGGTACAGAAATACGATGTAACTGCATCACCGCAGCCACCAGCAGCACTGCGGCCAACAGCTTCATAAACGCCATACCCAGCTCACCGGAGAGGTCTGACTCCCAGAAACCCTGATTGACCGGAAACGTCAGCAGCATTGCCGAAAAGCCGCCCAGTGCGACAAACCCCATGATGCCCGCGTTAAATAATCCGGCATATCCCCACTGAATGGTCAATCCCAGCGCAATGATGGCATAACAACTGGCTTCCACCAGCACACGAACCCCGTAGGCAGTACCCATCACTTGTATCAGTAATAACAGAGTGACGGCCAGGGCAACCATTAACAGGGTTTCTTTCATCGGTAATTTCATCAGCATCACAGCACCTTACCCTTAAACAGCCCTGTCGGGCGCCACACCAGAATAGCCAGCAAGATAAAGAAAGGAACCGTTATCTTGTATTCACTGGATACGAATGACAGATTGGCTGGCAAATCAAACCAGAGATAATCACGTAGTGGACGAAGTAAAACTGACCAGTTAAACACCGACAAGGTCTCGGCAAAACCTATCACAAAACCACCCGCCAATGCGCCATAGGGGTGTCCAACACCTCCGACAATGGCGGCAGCAAAAATTGGCAGCAGCAGATGGAAACTCAGATCCGGTTTTAAGGAGACATCCAGTGATAAAAGTGTTCCGGCAGCAGCAGCCAGGCAACCGGCAATAACCCAGGTCACTTTAACCACCGTATCGGTATTAATACCGGATACGCGCGCCAGATCAGGGTTGTCTGACATGGCACGCATCGCTTTACCCAGGCGGCTACGGGTTAAAAACAGATGTAACGCAATAACCGCCACAACCAGAAACAGCAACAGCAGAATCTGAGGGTCGGTTAATACCAGTGGGCGGTTTGCCAGATCAAAGGGCAGATCGATACGATGAATACCCTTACGATCATCGATATACATGTTGCGGGCTCCGGTTCCCATGAACATGCGGATCAAGCCCTGCAGCATGAGGGTTACACCCAGGGAAGCCATGACGATCACTATGGGTTTAACGCCATGACTACGTAACGGACGGTAAAAGGCTTTATCAATATAAACAGCTGACAGAGCCGTCAATGCCATTGCAAAGGGGAGCATAACAAAGGCGGTAGGTAAGCCTATTGCGGGGCCAGCGGCCGGAAAGAGAGTGGTCAGAAAAAAGGCAAAGAACGCACCGAGTGTCATCAGATCAGCATGGGCAAAATGGGCAAAACGCAGGATACTAAAGATCAGAGTAATGCCGACCGCCCCTAGCGCATAAATCGATCCAATGGTGAGCCCGGAGATCACCACGTTATTAACAAAAAAAACCAATTCGTTCAAAAGTCTATCCTCAAGCCCTTAGCCACCCAGAAAGGCCTTGGCTACTTCGGGATCATTGATCAGGTTTTCACCGGTATCTGTAAAACGGTTCTGACCGGCGACCAGCACAAAGCCTTTATGTGCAATTTTCAGCGCCTGTTTGGCATGCTGTTCTACCATTAAAATACCGACACCGGCTTTATTGATGGTAATAATGCGTTCAAAGATCTCGGCCATATACATAGGTGACAAACCCGCAGTAGGTTCATCCAGCAAGATCAGACTGGGCTCGGTCATTAAGGCCCGCCCCATCGCCACCATCTGACGCTGGCCTCCGGACAACTCACCCGCAGGCTGCTGGCGTTTATCGGCTAAAGGCGGAAAAAAACCGTAAACCTGATCGAGCATATGCGCAAAGCTATCCTTGCAGCTAAAAGCCCCCATTTCCAGGTTTTCCTGTACCGACATGGACGGAAAGATATTTTTCTCCTGGGGCACAAACGCCATTTTACGTTTGACCAGTTCGACAGGATCAGCATTGGTGATCTCTTCACCACGCAGTTTGATACAACCCTCGCTGACTTTCAGCAGCCCGAAGATTGCTTTAAGCATGGTGGATTTTCCTGCACCGTTGGGACCGACGATGACGCCGATCTCATCCGCCTCAACAGTCATATTGACACCATTGAGGATATTCATACCACCGTAACCGCCGTGCACATTGGTCGCTTCAAATAGTGCCATTATCTATCTCTGTCAGATCAGTGTGCATCGTTGCCAAAGTAGGCTTCGATCACTTCCTGATTATTTTGAATCGCTTCAATGCTTCCCTCAACCATTACGCTACCCTGCGCCAGTACAATCACTGGATTGCACAACTGAGCAATCATATCCATATCATGCTCAATCACCAAAAAGGTATAGCCCATTTCCTGATTCAAACGCTGAATATTACGAATCAGATCCTGAAGCAGGGTCCGGTTCACCCCAGCCGCAATCTCATCAAGCAACACCACACGGGCATTTACCATCATGGTACGTCCCAATTCCAGCAGTTTTTTCTGTCCACCAGACAGATTGCCAGCCAATTCGTTACGCACATGTTTTAAGCCAATAAACTCAATGACATCCATGGCTTTTTGACGCACGTGCAACTCCTGCTCATGGACCAGAGCGGGACGCAGCCAGGTGTTAAAGATGTTTTCTCCCGCCTGAGGTGGCACCATCATCAGGTTTTCCAGAGCGGTCATATGCGAAAACTCCTGCGCAATCTGAAAGGTACGCAGTAAACCACGATGAAACAGCTGGTCAGATGGAACGGCGGTGATATCCTCACCAGCGAAATGAATACGGCCGGAATCCGGGGCAAAGGTACCGGCAATCAGGTTAAACAGTGTGGACTTGCCTGCACCATTCGGCCCAATCAGCCCAGTAATGGATCCTTCTTCAACCTGAATAGAGCAGTCATTAATAACCTGCAAGGCTCCAAACGCTTTATTGACCTGACGAACCTCTATAATAGATCCCATTAATACTCCGGAAAACTGTCATTAACCTTAAATATAATACGTTAGACCTTAGTTTACTTAAAGCATTAATAGACCGTGCAAAAGATCAATTTCAAACGTACTGTCCTGCACACCAGCCACTACTCCAGGCCCATTGAAAGTTAAACCCGCCTAACCAGCCGGTCACATCCAGCACCTCACCAATAAAGTACAGCCCAGTGACGGATTTGGTTTCAAAAGTTTTTGAAGAGATCTGATCGGTACACACACCACCACGAGTAACTTCGGCGGTTTTGTAGCCTTCGGTACCTGCTGGAACGCAAGCCCAGCACTGAAACATGCTGACTAGCGCGTCAATATCGGTGTGGCTAAGTTGCGCAACCGGTTTAACAGCCAGTGCCTGTAACGCGGGAAATACCAGCCAGGCAAGCACAAAGCGCTTGGGTAGTAAGCGAGACAACAGGGTTTTCAATTCAGATTTTTCACCCGCCTGCTGCCACTCACGTAAACAGGCTCGCAGGTCATGATCGGGTAAAAAGTTGATCTGCACCGCCTCACCTGGATGCCAATAATTACTGACTTGCAGCACCGCGGGGCCGCTCAGCCCTTTATGGGTAAACAGCAAGGCTTCTTTGAAGGTCTGATTGTTACAGCTGATACTTACCGGTAGCGCCACGCCTGCAAGGGACTGCGCCAACGCCAGCCGCTCACCTTTCAGGGTGAAAGGTACCAGTGAAGCCTGTAGTTCGGTCACTCGCAGGCCAAACTGTCTGGCCAGATCATAGCCAAAACCACTGGCACCCAAGGTGGGAATAGAAGGGCCGCCGGTCGCAACCACCAATGACTGGCAGCGCACAGGACCCAGAGCAGTTTGCAGCTCAAACCTGGCTGTATCTATCTCAGCTTCATCTGGATGTGTTGTCGTATCAGTGGGGGGCAATTGGGTAATACGCTGAACCTCGCAGCGAGTTTCGATGGTCACCTCGCCAGCGTCACATTCAGCCAAGAGTATATTGAGAATATCCTTGGCACGATTATCACAAAACAGCTGACCCAGAGTTTTTTCATGGTAGGCAAGTTGATGCTTATCCACCAGAGACAAAAAATCATATTGGCTAAAGCGTTTCAGTGCAGAAATACAAAAATGCGGGTTAGCTGACAAAAAGTTCGAGGGTTCGACCCATTGATTGGTAAAGTTGCAGCGCCCTCCCCCTGACATGAGTATTTTCTTGCCGACTTTGTTGGCATGATCCACCACCAACACTCGTCGGCCACGCTGACCTGCCGTAGCCGCACACATCAAACCGGCTGCTCCAGCGCCTATAATCACACAATCGAAATAACGCATCGGACTCTTCGCAGGCTCTGATTACAAAACCCGTATGATAACATGGCACGATTGACCTGCAGCAGAATGATCTAGCTAAAAGCAGCTAACCCACCCACCAAAGCCGTGCGCGCAACCCCCAACTACTGGTCAAACCCACCTCGGTAAAACGTATCTGTCCTGATGAATCAATAATGTACATTACCGGAACCCCCCTGACTCCGAGGGCTGATGCCAATTCTCCGTTGCTATCATTCAGAACCGGCAGATGACTGAGTTGCTGCTCATACAGAAACTGACGCACCTGGTCATCACTGCCTGACTGAATGGCCAGCGTCAAAACCTGATGATCATCCAGTAAGCCAGTCAACATAGGTAACTCTATACTACAGATATGGCACCACTCGGCCCAGACTACTAGCAGTAGAGGTTCACCCGCATACCCGGCTAACGAGACCTGATCACCAGCCAGGGTGACACCGCTAAAATCCGGGGCCGTGCTGGATTCAAGGGTCGGTGATTGATAGCTACGAATAACAAAAATGATAAACATTACCAGCAGGATCTCCAGCCCCCAACGTAACCATCCAGGGAGTGCTTTGTAACGTTTAAACATCTAAAAAAGACCTTATGCAGATTGATCAAGCTACTCACTCTGAGGGGATTTCTATTGGTTAGTTCCAGGACACAAGCGTCATAGCAACCAGGCACAAAAGTGCCGCCATACCGCCATCAAAGACACGCCAATGCGTTGGTGAGCGCAAATAAGTTGCCAGTTTGGGCGCAAAGCCCGTGAGCATGGTGAACCAGGTCAATGAAGCAAAACTGGCCCCTAGTACAAACGCCAGCTTATCTCCCTGGGCAGCTCCTACACTACCAATCAATATGACCGTATCCAGGTACACATGCGGGTTAAGCAGTGTTATCGCCAGGGCAGTCACACCGACTTGCCAAGCGTTTTGCACCCTTACCGGCTTGGCGGCCTGCAAGCCCCCAGTACCTTTTACCGCACGCTGTGCCGCATTGAATGCCAGCCACAGTAGCAATGCGACCCCCATCCAACTGAGCAGCGGAATCAATGGTGGTATTAATACCTTAAGCTGATTGACCCCATATACACCCAGCGTAATCAGGATTGCATCACACAGAATACAGACCAGTGCTATGACCATACGGTGATTGCCACGCATTGACTGACTTAACACCCAGGCATTCTGCGCACCTATAGCGACAATTAATCCCAACGCAACAATATAACCGGTAAAAAACACTGACATGCCAGACCCCCTGATAAAAACCCATCAATACACTGGGCAAGCCTAACGAAGTCAGCTATCATTAATCCAACGAATTAAACTAACAGAATATTAGCTAAGCTTATGATTGACTACCGCCTGCTACAGGCCATGGCCGCCGTACTGGAACAGGGCGGCTTTGAAAAAGCTGCCAACTACCTGCACTTGACCCAGTCCGCTGTCAGTCAGCGCATTAAGCAACTCGAACACTTGCTTGGTCAGCCGGTGCTCATACGCAGTCAGCCACCGAAGGCGACCTCATTGGGTCAACGCCTGCATAACCATTTACAAAGGGTCAGGCAGCTTGAAGCGGGCCTGGAACTGTCGGCTAATCCGGAAGATCTGATCATCCGCATCACCGTGAATGCCGACTCTTTGGACACCTGGCTACCGGCGGCACTGGTGCTGGAAGACTATCCGTTACTCCGCTTTGAGGTATCTGTTGAAGACCAGGCCGTAGGCCTGCGGCGGATGAAACAAGGTGAGGTGATGGCCTGTCTGTGTGCCACCCCCGAACCCCTAAATGGTGGCGATGTGATTCCCTTAGGGGTGATGCGCTATCGTGCGCTGGCCAGTCCGGCTTTTATTCAACGCTATCATCTGACCCCCCCTGAACCCGCTATCTTCCATCAAGCACCTTGTTTGATATACAGCCGAGAAGACCGTTTGCAGCATCAGTTTCTCGCCGATGTCGCCGGAACCGAGCCCCTCTACACCCATCACCTCCCCTCATCTGAAGGTTTTATCAAAGCGGCCAAGGCGGGTCTGGGTTATGGCATGATGCCGGAATTACAGGTAGCTGATGAGCTGCAGGCGGGACACCTGGTGGACGTGATGCCCGGTTACAGTCTGGATGTTCCGCTCTACTGGCATTTCTGGCAGATGGAAAGTCCAGTGATGGAAACGCTGAGGGCATCGGTTGCGCGAGCCGCCAGTACTGCGCTTTATTGAGCTGCTTGCAGACGCTGTTCTACAGATACCTTAATAAGCTGCTTAAATAAACGCCGCTGACGAGGTATAAAAATCAGAAATTCTGGATGCCATTGCACCCCCAGAAGGTAAGGTTGCAGCGGATCTTCAATCGCCTGAACGATCCCGTCCAGGTCATGCGCGGCAACCCTCAAGCCATCACCAATACGATCAATAGCCTGATTATGCAGGCTATTGATACGACAGGGACCTGATCCCAGCAATTGTTTCAGCAGGCCGTCAGTTTCCAGCAACAGGGTTTTCAATGGCAACAGGGTCCGCCGGTTGGATGTTTTCTGGCGTTTGGATTTGAGGTCCTGATGCAGAGAGCCCCCGCGACAAACATTCAGCAATTGGGCTCCACGACAGATGCCTAGCAACGGAACACCTCGGTTCAATGCCTGATCAATGACAGCCTGCTCCAGTTGATCCCTGGCTGAATCGTATTTGGGTTCCACCTCAGGCTCTTCTGCATAGAGTACCGGATCAATATCATGACCTCCGGTGACAACCACTCCATCAAACGCAAACTCGGATAATTGCACATGCTGACTGGGTCTGAGTTGTAACGCTTGCCCGCCGTAGAGACGAACCATCAGCGCAACCAGGCTTCGTGGCCCAAAAGCGCCTCGTTCAGGACCGGTAATTGCAATGACAGGTTTTCTCAAGCTCTATTCCTCTTTACACTTTAGACCGTTGGCCAACAACATAGCACAGCCGCCCCACTCTGTTCAGGCACGCTGCAGCGATTTAAAGCGGCCAGAAGACTAGCAGTAACGGCACGCTCACCGCACAAACCAGTAGCTCAACCGGTAACCCCAAGCGCCAGTAATCACCAAAACGAAACCCTCCCGGCCCCAGAATCAGGGTATTATTCTGATGGCCAATCGGGGTTAAAAATGCACAGGAGGCACCGATGGCGACAGCCATTAAAAACGCATCCGGGTTTAACCCAAGTGTCGATGCGGTACCAAGCGCGATTGGACACATAACGGCGGCAGTCGCCGCATTGTTCATCACATCAGACAGAAACATCGTCACTACTAAAATCAGCCCTAAGGCTATAACGGAGTTCCCCTGCGCCAGCGTACCCAGTAGGAAGTCTGCAATCAGATGGGCGGTACCTGTGCTTTCCATCGCATTGGCCACAGGAATCAACGCTCCGAGCAGTACAATAACCGGCCAGTCGATCGCTGTGTAAATGGAGCGTAACGGCAGCGTTTTAGTCGCCATTGAGGCTAACACCCCTAACGCAAACGCAATCGCTGTCGGCAAAATACCCAAGGCCGCCAGAGCAATCGCAGCGATTAATATTACACTGGCGGTAATCGCCTTGTTTTTATCCGGTATATTGAGATCACGCTCAGCCAGCGGTATGCAACTGTAGTCAGAAGCAAATTCCATCACAGCGTCTTGCGGTCCTTGCATGAGCAGAAGATCGCCCGCCTTGATCTTCATCGTCCTTAAACGGGCATGCGATTTTCGATCCTCCCGGGACAAGGCCAGCAGATTAATGCCGTAGCGAGTTCGTAACAGCATGCTCTTTGCAGAGCGTCCAACCAGTTGAGACTCCTCTCTGACAACCAGCTCAACTAACACAATGTCTACAGAACTGGCTGACTCTTTGTCGTCATCCTCCTGATTATCTTCCGAACTATCCTCATCCTCTTCGGCCTCCTCCAGTTTAAGTCCCAGACTGGATAAGACGTCGGCTAAAGACTCCACTTCAGCTTCAATAATCAGAATATCATTTGCCAGAACTTTGCGGCCATAGCTTGGCGCGTTGATTTTTACTTCGTTACGCACCAAAGCAATAACCTGAGCATCAGCTTCATCAAGTACTTTTTCAATATCACGCAGCAGCAAGTTAGCCGCTTTACTTTTTTCCGGGACTCGGACTTCGGTAACATAAGCCCCGGTATCAAAGCTTTCACTGACCCCATTTTTTCTGACCGGTACCAGCCGCCAACCCAGCAGAGCCACAAATAGCACACACACCACGGCTACCGGCAAACCCACCAGGGTAAAATCAAACATGGAAAAGGCACTGGCGGTCTCCAGCTCAGATCTAAAACCTGACACTATCAGGTTAGGTGGGGTACCGATCAGCGTTGTCATACCGCCCAGAATTGTACCGAAGGCCAAGGGCATCAGGACTTGGCCGGATGACAAACCAAGACGCCCTGACATTTGCATGGCAACCGGCATCAACAGTGCCATAGCACCGACATTATTCATAAAACCGGAAAGCAACGCACCCAAACCTGTCAGAGCAGCAATGCTCAGTGTCACCCCAGCACTTTTGGGTAAGGCATGCCGCGCTAAAATATCCACGGCACCCGAAGTTTGCAGTGCACGGCTTAACACCAGCACACAGGCAACTGTGACCACGGCAGGGTGCGAAAAACCTGAAAAAGCATCGGCTGCATCAACCAAGCCAGCCAAAACGCAAGCCAGCAAGGTAGCACCAGCAACCATGTCATGGCGCCAACGCCCCCACAGAAACATCGCCATGGTAGCCAGCAATATCACCAGAATCATGCTCTGGTCTTGTGTCATAGCTTCACTCTCTCAAATCCATTTTATGGGTAAACCCTCAATGACGCGGATCTGTATCCTGCAAAATTTCACGTGATGCATGACGCTGATGGAACGCCTGTAAGTCAGGGTAAGCCGAAAAATCATTCATGCCTCGGAATATCACCCAGTCGACCAGGCAATACAGGCAGATAGTGGGGAAGTGCCAGTATTCAAACGTACCCAGCTTGGCCTGCTCATTCAGCACACTGAGTGTCGAAGCGATACGTTCGCGTTGCAGGTTGAAAAACAGTGCGTCTTGTTCAATATCGATACCGGAGCGTGACAGCTGCAATAACTCAATATAAGAATCATTGGCAGCATTGATCAAGGTGATAGCATTTTCATCGTCTATAGTCGTAACTTCTTTGCCCAGCTTATGGTTCAGATAGTTATAAATCACCCGAGAATCAAACACCGCCTGCCAGTCATCCACTAACATCGGCACTTTTAAGGCCGGATTAATCTGCTTCAGCGTGACACGACCTTCCGGGCTGTAAATATCAATATTCACAAACTCATGAGGAACATCTTCCAACCAGATTCTAAGGCGGCGGACATAGGGTGATGTGGTTGATCCGTACAGCTTCATGACAGGCATCCTGTGGTTATAACTGGTATGTAACTGAGTCTCTAGCATCAGCTTAGATGCAAATGACGGCTGCTGACAATACCTCAGTTTGTCTGCTGGTTGTATTCTGCCGTCAAAACCTACCCGCCTTATTTACTTGTATGCACTGGTTTATTGTTTCTATTCAGCTAAGATACTGTTTTGCATACACGACGTGGAGTAACGCATGGCTCAACGCCCAATATTTCAATGGGTACTGTTGGTCGCACTGGCGATTATCTGGGGCAGTTCATTTGCGCTGACCAGTCTGGTCGTCCGGGAACTAAGTCCAGCGTCGACAGTGTTTCTGCGTAATCTGCTGGCCTGTCTGTTGCTTTTCCCGCTCGCCCTGCTATTACGCCGCCCACTGGCTCGAGGCAAACGACTCTGGCTATTTATGCTGGCGATGGCACTGATCGGCAATGCCTTACCCTTTACCCTGATCAGTTGGGGACAACAGCGAATCGATAGTGGATTGGCCGGCATATTAATGGCAGTAATGCCCCTGGTTACGGCCATACTGGCGCATTTTTTCGTCCCAGACGAACCTATGAGCCGACACAAGCTGGTCGGCTTCTTTATTGGCTTTTGCGGGATACTGGTTCTGCTGG